>JASEFS010000006.1 GCA_030018495.1 Deltaproteobacteria bacterium
CTCGAGGGGAGGGCGGGGGGCCTGCGGTCCCCCGGCCCTCCCTTCGAGTTATAACACAAGCATGCGGTGGCAGGCTCACCCCACCTTCCTCAGTGCCTCCGCGATGCTTACCCGCGTGGCCCGCCAGGCCGGGATGACTGCCGCCAGCACTCCTACTATCAGGGCCACGGCCAGCCCCAAGGCCGCGGTCATGTCGCTGATTTCCAGGCCCGGAAAGTATTGGCTTACGTCGGAGGGGAAGAGCCGGAGCGCCGGCACGCTCAGGGATAATCCCACAAGGCCGCCTGTCAAGGCCAGGAGGAGGGATTCGCCCACTATGACCGCGGCCAGGTGCCGGGGCCGGAAGCCCATGGTCTTGAGCACCGCGTATTCCCCCAGCCGCTCCCGGGCGCTCATGGCCATGGTGTTGGCCAGGACTATCAGGATCACCCCGATGACCGCCCAGGAAACCACCTGGATGGCCATGAGGATGGCCTTGGTCATCTCCACGAAGCTTAGGTTGAAGGCCTTTTCGGTTTCCGTGAGGGTTTCGGCCAGGCTGTTCTGAAACAGGCTGTCGATGCGCCGGGAAACGGTCGCGGCCAGTTCGGGGCGCTCGATCTCCACCAGAAACCAGCCCACCTGGTCGGCCCGCTCCGGCGCGGTTTTCTTGAGGTATTCGTTCAGGTAGTCCCAGTGGAAGAAAAACATGGTTTCATCGGTGCTGGGGTCCCGGCCTTGGTACGCGGCCCGCAGGGTAAAGCGATATTGCCCCTGAAAGTAGGTGCCCGTAAGCACGATGACGTCCCCGACCTTCCAGCCGAAGCGTTTGATGAGCTTGCGGCCGGCCAAGGCGCCCTGCCGGTCGCGGCTCAGGGCCACCCGCTGGTCGGGCGGGATGAGCAGTTCCGGGGCCAGGTCCAGGTAGTGGGGCAGGGACGCGGCGAATTGCGGAAAGAAGTTTTTCCTGTCAATATATATGCCTTCAAACCAGTAGGCGTAGCCCACGCGGGTCACGCCCGGAACCGCCTCGATTTTGGGGAGATAAGACAAGGGCAGGGTGGCGAACAGGGAGACGGCGTTCCGGGTCACCAGACGCACCGGCGAGGCGGCATCAACGCCGGCGTACCAGGCGGCCACCACGGTGCGCAGAATGCAAAAGGCCAAAACCGCCACCGCCATGCCGAGCACGGTGAGGCTGGAGCGCAAAGGATGTCGGACGGCGTTGCGCCAGGTAAGCTTGAACATCAGGTGTCAGGTGCCAGGTGCCAGGTATCAGGTGCCAGTGGTCACCACTTTCCTCCTAAGTGCTTCATTTGCTAATCAACATAAACCAAGAATAAAAAATAGAGCCGCGCAGTCTGCTCACTATTCACTGCTCACCCCTATACTGCTCACTGACCACCGGCCACTGACCACTCTCTTATCCCACCTTCCTCAGGGCTTCGGCAATGCCCACGCGGGATGCCTGCCAAGCCGGGAACAGGGCGGCCAGCACTCCCACCGCCAGAGAAGTGGCCATACCCAACGCCAAGGTGAGGTTGGTGAGAGGAAAGACGCGAAAATATTGGCTCAGGGAAGTTTTAAAGAGGTAAACTGCGGGAAACGTCAGCACCAGGCCGAGGATGCCCCCCATGAGGGCCAGGAGCAGGGATTCGCCCAGGATAACCCCGGCCAGGTGCCGGGGGCGGAAGCCCAAGGTTTTCAGCACCGCATACTCCCCCAGGCGCTCCCGGGCGCTCATGGCCATGGTGTTGCTGAGAACCATCAGGATGACCCCTATAACCAGCCAGGAAACCACCCGGATGGCCAGGATGATCGCTTCGGTCATGGAAATCATGCCCAGCACGAAGGCCGCTTCGCTTTCGGTTTTGGTTTCGGCCAGGGAGTTGGCGAACATGGCGTCGATCTGTTCGGAAACCGGCCCCACCAGTTCCGGGGAGTCCACCTGGACCATGAACCACCCCACCATATCAGCCATATCCGGCATTCTCTTCTTGATGGTCTCGTTAAGAAAATCATAATGAAAATACATCCGGCCTTCGTCCACCGTTGGAGCGTCCCCTCGGTATATGGCGCGCAGCACCAGTTCGTATCGGCCGGGGTAGGCTGTCCCGGTGATGGTAATGAGATCGCCCAAACGCCAGCCGTAACGCTCGGCCAATTTTCGGCCCGCAACGCAGCCCCGGCGGTCCTGAAGGAGGGCTGACATTTCATCCGACGCTATCACAAACTCCGGGTAGATAGCCAAATAGGTGGGCAGGTGACCGGCAATCTGAGGGAAAAAGTTCTTCTCATCTATGTAGGTGCCTCCCACCCAACTGCCGTAAGTCACTCGTTTGATGCCGGGAAGAGCTTGAATCCGGGCGTAATAGGACATGGGCAGGCGGAAAGTCAGGGAAACCGCGTTCCTCACCACCAAGCGCACGGGCGAAGCCGTGGTCACTCCGGCGTACCAGGCCGCCACCACGGTGCGCAGCAGGCAAAAGGCCAACACCGCCACGGCCATGCCGGAGATGGTGAGACCGGAGCGCAGGGGGTGCCGGAGGGAGTTGCGCCAGGAGAGTTTAAACATCAGGTGTCAGGCGTCAGGTGCCGGGTGTCAGGTGTCGGGCACCGGGGCAGAATAGAAAATTGATCTGGCGCGGCCCTATATTTTTTGATCCGAGGCATAGAGGATTTCCACTGCCCGCAGGCCCACCCGGAGAAGCCGTGTAATTGCTTTACTTTTTTCCCTCCGGGAAGAAAAGGTTTCGCTGCGGGTGACCAGGTTGTCCAACACCACGCAGGCCCCGCCGGCCCTCAGGGGGAGGCTGGAGATGCGGGCCAGGGTTAGATAGGCCGACATCTCCATTTCAAAATTGAGGACTCCGGCGGCTCGAAGGCGCTCCACCTTGCCGGGGTCGCGGCAGGTGAAGCCCGGAGCCGTGCGCCCCTGGCCGGCGTAAAAATCCGAGGTAGTGCACGTGACGCCCAGATGATAAGGCACCCCAAGTTCCTTGGCCGCCTTCTTTAAGGCATCCAGTACCGCCGGATGGGCCAGGGCTTGAAAATCCGGCGGGGCATAATAATGCGTGGTGTTCTCGTCCCGCACGGCTTGCTCGGTAATAATCAGGTCTCCCAAGGCGATGTGCTCCTGAAGCGCGCCGGTGGTGCCCAGGCGGATGAAAGTGGCCGCAGAGACGGCCTGGCTGGCTTCGATGACTGCGATGGCCGTATTGTCGGGACCGATGCCGGTGGCCAACGCGGTAATCGGGATGCCCCGGTAGCGGCCGGTGATAGTGACGAATTCCCGGTTCCGGCGGCGTATTTCCACCGTCTCGAAGTGCCGCGCCAGGCGCCGGGCCCGGGCCGGGTCGCCGCAGGTCAGAATGTAGGGGGCGATATCACCCGGACCGCAGTCCAGATGATAAAAGCGGCCTTGCTCGTTTACAGGCACGGCGGATATCACAGGCATGCCCTGGACTCCTTGTCAATGCCGAACCGACGGTGGAGGCGCTGAGCCCGGCGGCACAGGCTCAGGGGCCGGGCCCCGCCGGGGGCGGGTTCTCCGGGGCGCCCGGCTCCGGCGCCGCCAGATGACAGCTCCTGGCATCGTTGCGTTCATCCCTGATGAGCTGCCCTTTGATGAGGCGGATGAGCCGGGGAGCCCGCGACGCGGCCTCAGGGTCGTGGGTGACCAGGATGATGGTCTTGCCGAAATCGGTATTCAGGCGGCACATGAGGTCCAGAATCTCGTTGGCCGAGTCCCGGTCCAGGTCGCCGGTCGGCTCATCCGCGGAAATCAGCGTGGGATCGGTTACCAGGGCTCGGGCGATGGCCACCCGCTGCTGCTGACCCCCGGAAAGCTGCCCCGGGTAGTGGGCTTTGCGGTCGCTTAAGCCCACCAGCTCCAGGGCCAGTTCCACATGTTCCCGGCGTTCACGCCGGCTCAACGGTGTGAGAAGAAGCGGCAGCTCCACATTTTCAAACGCGGTAAGCACCGGAATAAGCTGGTAGAATTGGAAGATAAACCCCACGTGCCGGGCCCGCCAGGCGGCCAGTTGGGCCTCGCTCAACTGGGTCAAATCGGTGCCGCCTACTGTCAGGCGGCCGGCATTGGGGCGGTCCAGGCCGGCAATGAGATTCAACAAAGTGGTCTTGCCCGAGCCCGAGGGCCCCATCAGGGCCAGGAACTCCCCGTCGCCGATTGTCAGGGAGATGTCCTCCAACACCGGCAGGTCCTGGCCCCCCCGGCGATATGATTTATAAAGGTGTTCAATTACCACCAGGGGCGGTTTTACTTCATTCATATTTATGCCTTAAGTTTTATCCCCGTTAATGGACAGCCGGGGGCGGCTGTCCCTACATTTTTGCGAACATCGTCAGCCTTGATTGTTCTAGTGCTTAAAGCTTAAAGCTTATAGCTTATAGCTTCTCATCCCTCTTTTAATCTCACCCGGTCGCCGTCTTTCAAGGAAGCCGGGGGGTTGAGCACCACCCGGTCCCCCTCTTTAAGGCCGCCGGTGATTTCCACCAGCTCCCCCATTTCTTCCCCGACGGCAACCTCCGTCAATCTCACGTGATTTTCCCGGACCAGGAAGGCCATGCGTTTGCCGTTCCTAGTGATGAGTGCGCTCTGGTTGACTGCCAGCAAGGGTTTTGTTTCGCCCGTTTCCAGAGGTTGGGACAGGAAGGCCACTTTGGCGCTCATTTCCGGCAGGATGCGGTCGTCCAGCTCCAGAAACTTCACCTTGGTCATGACCGTGGCTTTGGCCCGGTCCGCGGTGGGGACGATCATGTGGACCTCACCCCGGAAGCGCTGGTCAGGAATGGCGTCCAGCGCGATTTCGCAGGGCTGGCCCCGATGCACCTTGTCCAGGTTGGCCTCCGCCACGTCGGCTTCCACCATGAGGGAAGCGAAATCCGCCATGGTGACCACGCTGGCTTTGGCCGTAGCCGCGGCCCCGAAGGGAGCCACCACTTCCCCCACGTCGGCGTTTTTGGTGAGCACCACCCCGTCAAAGGGGCTGCGGATATAGGAATATTCCAGGGCTGCCTGGGCATTGGCCAAGTTGGCCTGGCTGGCATTTATTTGGGCTCGGGCTGCGGCCACCTGGGCTTGCGCCTTGTGAAAGCGGGCCTGAGCCGAATCAAAGTCCTGCCGGGCCACCAGGTCCTGTTGCACCAGCGTTTTGTAACGTTCATATTGCAGCCTGGCGTCCACGAGTTCGGCCTGGGCCGTGTCCAGCGCGGCCTGGGCGTCTTTGACCTGCGCCGCGGCCTGATTCCGCTGGGCCACCAGATCTTCGTTTTCCAGCGCGGCCATTATCTGGCCTTTTTTGACCCTGCTGCCTTCTTCCACCCCCAGATAGGCCAGGCGGCCGGTGCTCTTGGAAGACACCGCGGCCTGCCGCTGAGGCACCACGTAGCCGCTGGCGTTCAGGAGCGTGTAGGCCTGGGAAGGGTAGATGCGGGAGACCACCGCCGCGGTCACTTCCTGAGACGGCTTCAAAGGCCCCCATAAATAAAGGACAGCCAACAGCAGAATGAGGCCGCCGCCGATGAGCAACAAGAGGCGCCACCTCTTCTTGGCAGGGGAAGGGCCTAACCCTCCTTCGGCGCGCTCGATGCGGAGTCGGTCCAGGTCTGGAATCAAGTCAAGTCACCATTTGAGAGGATCAACACAAACCTTCCTGTGACGCCGGGCCCCAAGCCCTCGGCTGGCATGCTCAGATACTTACCGGTTTTTGGGCTCTAAAGTTGGCAGGCGGGGGTTTCAGGTTGTCATTAAGATACTATAGTTGTTCAGAGACTTCAAATAGTTAGATAAAATAGGCGGCCTGTCCGTTAAGATTCCCTGAACCGATTCCCTGGAAAGACCGCCCTTCGGCTAGACTTCGTTTACCCCTTGATCGGTGATAGTCAGGAACTTAAAAGGCGGTCCGATGTACTCATCCTGGGAAGCCAGTTTTTCCATGGAGGTTTTGGCCAAAGCCACGACTTCGGACAAGGGCGCCAAAGCGGCCACCAATTGGTTCAATTTGAATTCCAGGCCCATGCGGCGGGGCAGGGTGAAGATGTGAGTGACTTCGTTGGACTCGATTTTCGGTGGCTTGACCCGGTCCCAAATGATGAACATCCGGTAGGGACGGTCCGGCGATTTCCGGGAAAATCCGGCCAACAGCAGATACATGTTGATAACCGGGTCCAGGGGCAGCTTTTCGCAGGCCTTGCGGAAAAATTCATCCACCTTGCCGGTGAAAAAAGGCGGCGCGGCCTCGATCAGGCCGTCGATATCGGTTATGTTCTCTCCCTTGACAAAATCTGCGAAATCTTTGGCCAGATCCTGGGCTTCCAGGGCCCCGGCTGAGGCGATCACCGCATGGGAGGCCAGAGGAATGAGGCGGTCCACCGAGATGAACTTTTGTTCTCCGGTAGGTGAGAAAAACTCCGCTCTGCTGTCAGTCCCTATTACGATTCCGCCGGCAGTGGCGCAGGCAATCAATTGTCCCATGTGCCCTCCTTTTTGGCCTAATAGCGCCTATTTTAACTAATGTGTGTAAGCATCCCGAGGGCTGCGGTCAAGGGCGGGGCGGCAAATCAGGGACCTGGGCAGCGCGCCGCCCTTGGCGGCGCCTGAACCGCCGGGGGCGGCGGTTCTGCCTCGGTCTACTACCCGGAATGAAGAGCCCTCCAGGAAGAGCGGTTTTCCTGGACAAGGCGGGGCTCAATCCAAGAAATCAAGGACTCTTAATGATAAATCCTTCGGCCGGTGGGAGAAAGGCCGGAATTGCCCGAAGTCTCGTTCTGCAGATTGCTTGCCTCGGCAAGATCGGTTTTGAGCCGGGCCAGGTTGCCGTGCAGCGCCAAAAGTCCCTGGCGGAGCTGTCCCAAGGAATGCTGCAGCAGATTGAGGGCCGCCATCAACGCCTCCTGGCTTTTGCCTGCAGCCGCGAGCTTCCGGGCCTTGGCGAGTTCGAGTTCCAATTCCTGCCGGGACATGGATTTCTGCACAGCCGGACCTCCTGGATAAAATTGCCCGGCATTAAAAAGCAAAGGCCGTACCAGAAGGCGGGATTGAAAAGGTTATCCAGGAAATGCCGGCAGTGAAGGAAAGGAAACGAGCTTTGATAGGGATAACCGGATGCCGAGGCGTCAAGAAGATTGAACGAAAATGTCCAGCGGGCTGAACCAAAAGCTGCTTCAGAAGGCATTCGTTAAAAAAGGCGACGCCGCAGTTAAAATTCCACCACGGTGTCATCGCCCAGGAGAAGCTGGAGGGAGCGGTGGCGGTTGTGGCGGGCCACCCGGGCGTTTTTGCCGATAAGGCTGTCCTCCAGGCGGTCCACCTGGAACAAGGTGACATGGGAGAGCAGCACCGAATGCTCCAGCACGGAGGCTTCCACTTGGGAATGGTCCCCGATGCTGGTAAAGGGGCCGATAAAGCTGTCTTTGATGACGCAGTCGGCCCCGATAGTCACAGGGCCCCGGATGGTGGAGTTGATCACCCGGGTGCGGGGGCCGACGGCCACCCGGCCGGTTACCTGAGAGCCCGCATCTATCTCCCCTTGAATATCCCGGCGGCTCCATTCGTCCAGCACCTGGGTGTTGGCGGTAAGCAAGTCGTCCTTTTTGCCGGTGTCCAGCCACCAGCCTTCCAGCCGGCGCCAGTCCACCCGCTTGCCGCTATCCAGGAGCCACTGGATGGCATCGGTAATTTCCAGTTCGCCCCGCCAGGAGGGCGACAGGTTGTCGATGGCAGGATGAATGGCCGGCGTAAAGAAATACACCCCCACCAGGGCCAGGTTGCTGGGCGGGTCCTGGGGCTTTTCCACCAGCCTGATCAGACGCCCCTGCTCGTTGAGCTCGGCGATCCCGAACTGGCGGGGATTTTCCACCTCTTTGAGAAGAATCAGGGCATCCAGGTCGTCCTGAGTAAAGGATTGCAGAAACGCGGAGATATTGCTGCTGATGAGATTGTCGCCCAGATACATGACAAAGGGTGAGTCCTGAAGGAAAGGCCTGGCGGTTTTAACGGCGTGGGCCAGACCGCCCGGCTCTTTCTGCCAGATATAGGTGATGGCCACCTGCCAGCGGGAGCCGTCCCCCACCGCCTCCTGAACCGATTCCCCGGTTTCGGGGCTGATAATGATCCCCAAATCCGTCACCCCGGCCCGGGCCAGATTTTCGATCACATAAAACAGGATCGGTTTATTAGCCACCGGCACCAGCTGCTTGGCGGCCGTATGGGTAAGCGGCCTGAGGCGGGTGCCTTTGCCGCCGCTCAAGATCAAGCCCTTCATGCGCCTCTCCGACTTGCCGATTTTTAATATTATCGGTTTATTTCGGAACAATTCAAAAGATTTTCCATTTATCTTAAATTTTCCAAATAATTCCGCCCTTGGCCCATGACCTTGGCATGGGTAAGTAATTGCAATAAATAAAAGAATATGTTACCGTCAGCCAAGCTTAGCCTGCCGCCACCGGCGGCTGGGGATAAAAGTTATGGAAGAAAAAGACGCGGCAAAACTGGCGGAACGCGTGCGGCCCCTGGTAAATGAAATTCTGGCGGATTTCAATACAAAAGGGGTGACTCCCCAGGAGGCGGGCATGATAATCCTGGCCTTGACGCATCGCCTCATGTCGGTGCTCTCCGGCAATCCCGATGAACAACGGATCTTCATCCTGCACATGGTTAATTTGGTGAACAACTACCTGGCTGGGAATTTGCAGGAAGAATGAGCCTGACCGGCGCAAGCCTGCCACATCACCTGGTTTGCCTTTAATCGATTTCTTAAAGAGCGGGAATTGCCTATATGAAACGGCGTGCTGATACACTTTTGGAATTGATGGGGGAAACCCCCATTGTGCGCCTGAACCGCTTGAATCCCAACCCCAGGGTGGAGATTTACGTCAAGTTGGAGTACTTCAACCCCGGCGGCTCGGTTAAGGACCGGCCGGCCCTGGCCATGATCGAGGCGGCGGAGGCCAGCGGCGAATTGACCCCGGACAAGAGCGTCATCGAAGCCACCAGCGGCAACACCGGCATCGGCCTGGCCATAGTCTGCGCGGTCAAGGGCTATCGCCTGCTCCTGGCCATGCCGGAGTCCGCGTCCCTGGAACGCAAACGCATTCTCAAGGCCCTGGGCGCGGAGCTGCTTCTCACCCCGGCGCACCTGGGCACTGACGGGGCCATCGAAGAAGTCTACAAGCTGGCGCGGGAGCACCCGGAAAAATACTACCTGGCAGACCAGTTCAACAATCCCGCCAACCCCGCCTCCCATAAGGGGACGGCGCGGGAAATCTGGGAGCAGACCGAAGGGAAGGTCACCCATGTGGTGGCCACCATAGGAACCACCGGCACCCTCATGGGGCTGTCCCGTTATCTAAAAGAGTTCAGCCCGGATATTCGACTGATAGGAGTGGAGCCCTATCTGGGCCATGCCATCCAGGGCCTGAAAAACCTGAAGGAATCCTACGTCCCAGGAATTTTTGTCAAAGGCCGGGCCGATGAAATGGTCCATGTCGAGGACGAGGAAGCCTTCGAAACCGCCCGGCGTCTGGCCCGGGAAGAGGGCCTCTTCCTCGGCATGAGCTCCGGCGCCGCGGTAGCCGCAGCCCAGCGTCTGGCCAGGGAACTGGACCAGGGATTGATCGTGGCCATCGCCCCGGATAGCGGCGAGCGCTATCTATCCACGCCTCTGTTTACCGAAAAAGAAGCCCCCACGCTGCAGTTTTACAACACCCTTACCCGGGCCAAGGAGCCCTTTGAACCGCGGCGGGAAGGCGAAGCCATGGTATATGTGGACGGGCCGGCTCTCCACACCCACCTCTCCCTGAACATGGCCCGGCGTTTGGTGACGGCGGATCTGCTGCGGCGCTACCTAAGCTACCGGGCTTTCAAGGTCCGGCAGGTGGTGAGCCTGATTGACTTGGACGACCGGGCTATCGCCGGGGCCGCGGCTGCGGGCCAGGACCTGGCGTCCTTCACCGCCCGCTTCCGGGAAGAGTTCCACCGGGACCTGAAAGCCTTGCGCATCGCCGAAGGCAGCCTCTATCCGTTGGCTTCCGAGCATGTGGACGACATGGTGAACCTCACCCGGCGCCTGCTGGAGCGGGGCTTCGCTTACGAGAAGCTGCGTTCGGTGTACTTTGATATCTCCCGTTTCAAGGAATACGGGCGGCTTTCCCGCCTGGATTTGAGCAAGATCAAGGTCGGCAAGACGGTTGACCTGGATGAGTACGCCAAGGAAAATCCCCGGGACTTCACGCTGCTCAAGCGGGCCAAACTGGCGGAATTGAAGAAAGGCCTCTTTTTTACCACCCCCTGGGGAAAAGTGCGCCCCAGCTGGCACCTGGAGTGCACCGCCATGGCCCTGAAACACTTAGGGCAGACGGTTGATTTCCACATCGGCGGCATCGAGTCCCTTTTCCCCCACGAGGAAAACGAGAACGCCCTGTTTACCGCGGCCACCGGCCGGCCCATGTCCCGGTTCTGGCTGCACAGCGATCTGGTGTTGAAAGACGGCCGCCCCTTGCGGGAAGAGGGCGGAATCTCGGTGCGGGACCTGCTCAATCAAGGAGTGAAGGGCGAGGATATCCGATACTTTTTAATGGCCACTCACTACCGCAAGCCCCTGACCTTCTCCAAAGACAGCCTGGCCGCCGGTATTAAGGCCCGGGCCCGGCTGGATCATTTTCTGCAGCGCTTGAGCCTGGTGACCGGGCCGGACAACCGCCTGGCACAGATGGAGGAGCGTTTATTCCTGTTGAAAAAAGAAGTAATCGCCGCGCTGGACGACGACCTGAGCATCTCCAAGGCGTTCTCTGCGGTGTATGCCTGCCTGGCTGAGTTGAACCAGGAAATTGACCGGGGGCGGGTGGGGGAGCAGGCCGCCGCGGCGATTCTGAGCCGTTTCGAAGAATTGGACGATATATTCGGGGTAATGAACCTGCCGCACCCGGCCCAGGACGCCGACATCGAAGCCCGCCTGAAGGAGCGGGAGGCCGCCCGCAAACGACGGGATTGGGCCGCAGCGGACCGCATCCGGGAGGAACTGGCGGCCCAAGGCGTGGAGATTATCGACACTCCGGCCGGACCCCGCTGGCGCCGGTGCAGCTAAATTAGCAGACGGCGCATAAAGAGAGGAACGTATGCCCCATGATTATTATTGGTGGGGGCCCATGTGGGTCATGCCCATGATTATGCCTTTTATCTTCATTGCGGTTTTGATTGTGTGCCTCTATTTGAATTGAGCAATTTTTGGCATAGTTTGTGTAAAGGGAGAAGCTGCCGGCCTATTAAAAAGTGATCGAAGCCGAGGGGGGTGCCAAGATCGATTTCGAGCATTATTTGGGGGGGATGGTTGATCTGGTTTTCTTACTTGTTCCCATAGCCCTGTTGGGCGGGTTTTCTCTCGTGTATTATTTCATGGCCAAACCGAATCATGGGCGGACCTGGAAACTCGGGAATAAAGCAAGAGCAGAAGCCATACTGCAGGAATTTGAACGACAGTACAAGCATGGCAAGATCACCAGGGCCCAGTTCGAAAATATTCTGATTAAATATTTTCCCAAAGACAGGAACTAAGGATGGGCAGGTTATATGTCTGACAAGCCCTGGGGCGGGCGCTTCCGGGAAAAGACCGCCGGTGAAGTGGAGGATTTTACCTGTTCCCTTCATTTTGACCGGCGGCTGTACCGCCAGGATATCGCCGGGTCCATGGCCCATGCCCGGATGCTGGCGAAGCAGGGCATCCTGAGCCAATCGGAAGCCGCGGCCATCATCCAGGGGCTGGCGGAAATCCGCCAGGAGATCGAATCCGGCGAGTTCGTCTTCGACCCGGCCATGGAAGATATCCATATGGCCATCGAGGCCCGGCTCAGCGCCAAAATCGGCGACCTGGGAGGCAAGCTCCACACCGCGCGCAGCCGGAACGACCAGGTGGCCCTGGACGTGCGCCTCTACCTGGCCGAAGAGGTGGAGGGGCTGCTGGAGGATTTGATCGAACTGCGCCGGTCCGCCGCCCGGCTGGCCCGCCGCTACTTCGGCCTCATCATGCCGGGCTACACCCATCTGCAGCGGGCCCAGCCCGTGCTCTTCACCCATCATATGCTGGCGTATGACGAGATGTGGCGCCGGGACATGAGCCGCCTGCAGGAGTCCTTGCCCCGCATCAAGGTGTCTCCTCTGGGAGCTGCGGCCCTGGCCGGGACCACCTTCCCCATCGATCCTCACGTCACTGCGGCGGAGCTGGGCTTTGCGGACGTTTTCCGGAACAGCCTGGACGCGGTGAGTGACCGGGACTTCATCCTGGAGTTTCTGGCCCACGCCGCCCTCATCATGGTGCACCTGAGCCGCCTGGCCGAGGAGCTTATCCTCTGGTCCTCCTCGGAGTTCGGCTTCGTGGAGATTGCTGACGCCTACGCCACCGGCTCCTCCATTATGCCCCAGAAGAAAAATCCGGATGTGGCCGAACTCATCCGGGGCAAAACCGGGCGGGTGGCGGGGCATCTCATGGGCCTCCTGATGACCTTGAAGGGTCTTCCCCTGACTTACAACCGGGACTTGCAGGAAGACAAGGAGCCTCTCTTCGATGCGGTAGATACGGTCAGGTCCTCGGTGCAGCTCATGGCGGGCATGCTGGAGGGGCTCAAGCTCAAGCCGGAGCGCCTGAATGCCGCCCTGCACGGCGGCTATCTTTCCGCCACTGATATGGCGGACTACCTGGTGAATCAGGGCCTGCCCTTCCGCACGGCCCACGAACAGGTGGGAAGGCTGGTGGGCTATGCCGAATTCCAGGGCAAGGAACTCTGGGAGCTGTCACTGGAGGAGATTCAGCGGTTCGCTTCTCAGGCGGGGCCTGATATCTTCGACTGGCTGAAAATCGACAACGTGGTGGCCCGGCGCACCTCGCCCGGCGGCACCGCGCCGGCGCGGGTGGAGGAGGCTTTAAAAAAGGTGGAGAAAGAATTGGGCCTGTGAGAGGTAAATTGATGGTTTTAAAAATTTGGGGGAGGGGGCCAGGGATCGCAGACCCCTGCCCCCTCCCTCAAACCCCCACCCCCAACCCTGTAAAGGGGGTTGGAAGTGGGTGTGGGGGAGGGCGGAGGACCATTGTTCCCCCGGTCCTCCCCCACATCGTCTTATTCCTTTCTCTCCTCCTCCTCGCCGCCGCGTGCGGCAAGAAATTGGACCCTTTGCCTCCCGAGGCGGTGTTGCCGGCGTCGGTAAAGGAATTCCGGCTTGTCCAGGAAGGGGAGGGTCTGCTGCTTTCGTGGAAGTTCCCCACCGAGAATCAGTTGGGCCAGCCCCTGGCCCAGCTCAGCGGCTTTATCCTGGAGCGCTGCGAAAGCACGGGTGCCGCGCCGGTCCAGGGCTGTCTGGTGGATTTTGTCCGGATCGCGGATATCGAACTGGATTATCCCAGGGCGGGAGTGGTCAAGGACGGCGCGGTGTATTATCATGACAGGAACCTGGCCCCCGGGCGGCGCTATTATTACCGGGCGGCCGCCTATGATCCCAGCCGCTACCCCGGCGAATGGTCCAGGGTCCTGAGCCGTGCCTGGGGAGTGCTCCCCCGGGCCCCGGACAACTTCAAGGCTGAAGCCGGGGACCGGGTGGCGGCCCTGGCCTGGGACCCGGTCAGATACCTGAAAGACGGCAGCCCGGTGCGCGACCTGGCCGGCTATAATATTTATCGGCGCAGCGGCGCAGCCGAATTCGGCAAAATCACGCCCGACCCGGTGGATGGCACGGTCTTTCAGGATGTGGCGGTAAAAAACGACGTGGAATATACTTACACCGTCCGGGCGGTTAGGAAAATCGGGCCGGACTTCCTGGAGAGCGAAAATTCCGCAACCAGGACGGTGAAGCCCCAGGACCTGACCGCGCCGCCGCCGGTGCTCAACCTGGTGGCCGCGCCCACGACCAAGGGCGCGGAATTGCGCTGGGAGCCCAACCCGGCCGCGGATTTGGCCGGCTACCGGGTCTACCGTCGCGCCGCGGGCGAGCCGCAGTTCACCCTGCTGACGCCCTCGTTGGTGACCAGGCCCTACTTTGTGGACGACCGGGTCAGCCGGGAGCAAACCTATTATTACTACGTCACCGCGGTGGACGACTCCGAACGGGCCAATGAAAGCCTGCCCTCGGAGGAGGCGGCGGTGAGCTTTTAGCTGTAAGCTTTAAGCCTTGGGCTGTAAGCTTTTTAAGCGCCATAAATCCACGGCCGTATCTGCGACACCATGCAATAGTTTGCTTGTCCCAATAAATATCTCAGAGTTAATCTTGCCATCCAGAGGAAAGAATTATAAAAACCTAAGCTTAAAGCTTAAAGCCTATAGCTGAAAGTTCAGAGCCTAAAGCCAATCTGAAAGCTGACAACCATGCACCATTTCCACTACATCAACGGCGAACTTCACTGCGAGCAGGTGCCGGTCAGGCGCATCGCCGGGGCAGTGGGCACGCCCTTTTACCTGTACAGCCACGCTACCCTGGCCCATCACTTCCGCACCTTTGACGCCGCGTTCGCCGGCTACCCGCACCTGATCTGCTTCGCGGTCAAGTCCAACTCCAACCTGGCCATCCTGCGGCTGATGATCAGTCTGGGCGCGGGCGTGGACATCGTCAGCGGCGGCGAGCTGTTCCGCTCCCTCCAAGCCGGGGTGGACCCCATGAAAGTGGTTTACTCGGGGGTTGGGAAAAGCAAAGACGAAATCCGCCGGGCTATAAAAGCCGGCATTCTCATGTTCAATATAGAATCCTCCCAGGAGTTGGGGGAAATCTCCCGGCTGGCCGGACGGTTGCGGACCAAGGCGAGGATCGCTCTGCGCATCAACCCGGACATCGACCCCCAGACCCATCCTTATATCTCAACGGGGCTGAAGAAGAACAAGTTCGGCATCGACATCGAGCAGGCCCTCAAGGATTACCGCCGGGCCCGGGAACTGCCCCATATTGAAGTGGTGGGCGTGGCCTGCCACATCGGCTCCCAGATCACCGAATTGGGGCCTTTTCTGGAAGCCGTGCAGCGCCTGAAGGAGCTCATCCGAAAACTGGAACTGGAAGGTATCCGCATCCGATACCTGGATTTGGGCGGCGGCCTGGGCATCACTTATGACCAGGAAACCCCGCCGCACCCGAGGGATTACGGCGCCGCGCTGGTTAAGGAGCTGCAAGGGCTGGACTGCACCCTGATCCTGGAGCCCGGGCGGGTGCTGGTGGGCAATGCCGGCATCCTGGTCACGCGGGTGAACTATACCAAGGACACCGAAGCCAAGCACTTTATCATTGTGGATGCGGGCATGAACGACCTGGCCCGCCCCAGCCTCTACGGCTCCTATCACGCGGTCTGGCCTGTGGTGGAAAAGGACCGGCCCGAAGTGACCGCGTCTTTGGTGGGCCCCATCTGCGAATCCGGCGATTTCCTGGCCAAGGACCGCCCCATGCCGGCCTTTGCGCCCGGGGAGCTGGTGGCTGTGATGAGCGCCGGGGCCTACGGCTTTTCCATGAGTTCCAATTACAACTCCCGGCCGAGAGTGCCAGAAATCTTGGTGAAAGATAGGGCATTTTATGTTATCAGAAAGCGGGAGACCTACCGCCAGCTAATTCGGGGTGAAAGCATCCCCGATTTCCTGGAAAGGTAAGACGTGATGGCTGACCGGGACCGCATCCCCTTCTTCAAAATGCACGGCGGCGGCAATGATTTTGTGCTCATCGACCACCGGGAGCGGTTCATTCCGGTTCCGGATCAGCCGCGGCTGGCTCAGCGGCTGTGCGCCTGCAAAACCGGCGTCGGCGCGGACGGCCTCATTCTTATAGAGCATTCTGACAAAGCCGACCTGGGTTGGCGCTTTTACAACGCCGACGGCTCGCAGGCGGAAATGTGCGGCAACGGGGCCCGCTGCGCGGCCCGGTTTGCCGTGTTGAACGGCCTGGCCCAGCCGCGCCTGAGCCTGGAGACCCTGGCAGGCGTCATCCATGCCGAAGTCCAGGACCGGGTGGCCCGAGTGCTCATGACCGGGGTGGGTGAATTCCGCCTGCACCTGGATATCCCGGTAAAAGACCTGACCCTGCACGGCCATTTCATGAAAGTGGGGGTGCCCCACACCGTGGTGCCGGTGAAAAATCTGGAGGAGGTGCCGGTTGTCGAATGGGGCCGGGCGGTGCGCTTTCACCCCATGTTCCAGCCGGCCGGGACAAATTGCAATTTCGCCGCGGTCACCGGCCCCCACGCCTTGGCGCTGAGAACCTATGAGCGCGGGGTGGAGGACGAGACTCTGGCCTGCGGCACCGGCGCGGTGGCTGCGGCCTTGATTTCAGCCCGTCTCGGGAAAGTGACCTCGCCGGTTCTGGTTCATACCCGAGGCGGTGAAGTCCTGACGGTTTCTTTTCAGGCACAGGGCGAGGCCATCTCAGAGGTTTTCCTGGAGGGCGAAGCCCTGGTGGTTTACCAGGGTGAATTATGGATGGAGGAAATCAAGTAAGGAGGGAGATTCATGTTGAAAGGAGCGATTACGGCCATTGTCACTCCCTTCAAGAACGGAGCTCTTGATGAGGACGCCTACCGCCAGCTCATCGAGTTCCAGATTCAGGGAGGCATCCATGGCATCGTGCCGTGCGGCACCACCGGCGAGTCCGCCACCTTGAGCCACGCCGAGCATAAACGCGTGGTGGAAGCCTGCATCGATCAGGTGAAAAAACGGGTGCCGGTCATCGCCGGCACAGGCTCCAACAATACCGCCGAAGCTCTGGAACTGACCAAGCATGCCGAGGCGGCCGGGGCGGATTATGCCCTGATGATCACTCCTTACTACAACAAACCGACCCAGGAAGGGCTGTATCAACATTATAAAACCATATGCTCGCAGACCAAAATTCCCATTGTGGTCTATAACGTTCCCAGCCGCACCAGCGTCAACCTCCTGCCGGAGACCGTGGCCCGGCTCATGGACTTTCCCAATATCGTGGGCATCAAGGAGGCCACCGGGGACCTGAAGCAATGCTCCAAGGTGGTGCAACTGTGCGGCGACCGCATCGCCCTGATCTCCGGCGACGACTTCACCGTGCTGCCCCTTCTGGCCATCGGCGGCCAGGGGGTTATCTCTGTGGTCTCCAACGTCGTTCCGGGCGACATGGCGGCCATGTGCAACGCCTTCTTCGCCGGCAAGCTGGAGGAAGCCAGAAAGCTGCATTACAAGATGTGGCCCTTGATGGAGGCCATGTTTTATGAAACCAATCCCGCGCCGGCCAAGACCGCGCTCAAACTGTTGGGCAAAATCACCGGGGAAGTCCGGCAGCCGCTCTGCCCCATGTCAACCGCCAATGAAGACAAACTGCGCCAGGTTATGGTTAAATATGGGTTGATTTAGGGAAGTGGTCAGTAGCCAGTGGTCAGTGGTCAGTTGAATTCTGGTTGCTGACAACTGGCTACTTTTCTTTCCGGAGGTTGTCATGATTAAAGCCATCGTATCCGGCGCCGCGGGGCGCATGGGGGGCCGGATTATCCATATGATGGAGGGGGTTTCCGGCATCACCCTGGCCGGCGCCCTGGAGCAGCCGGACCACCCGGCCGTGGGGAAAGACGTGGGCGAAGTGGTGGGGCTGCCCAAAAAAGAGGTGGCGGTGAGCAGGTCTCTGGCGGAAGTCCTGCCTCAGGGCGACGTGCTTATCGAGTTCACCCATCCGGAGCCCACCCTGGAGCACTTAAAACTGGTGGCGGAAGCGGGCAAGGCCATGGTCATCGGCACCACGGGACTAAGCGCCGAGCAGGTGAAAGACCTCAGGTGGCTGGCCGAGCGCTGTCGGGTGGTATTCGCCCCCAACATGAGCGTCGGCGTCAACCTGATGTTCAAAGTGGTGGAGATGATCGCCGGGGTCCTTACCGAGGGCTATGACGTGGAGATCGTGGAGGCTCACCACCGCCTGAAAAAGGACGCACCCAGCGGCACGGCCCTGAAGCTCGCCCAGGTCATCGCCCAGGCCCTGGGGCGGGATTTAAACAAAGTAGGGGTCTATGCCCGCCACGGCATAATCGGGCCGCGCACCGATCCGGAAATCGGCATCCAGACGGTCAGGGCCGGAGACATCACCGGCGAGCACACCGTCCTGTTCGGCGGCATCGGCGAGCGCCTGGAGGTCATCCACCGGGCCCACAACCGGGACAATTTCGCCAAAGGCGCGGTCCGCGCGGCCCTGTGGATTGTGAACCAGGAGCCGGGCCTGTATGATATGCAGGATGTGCTGGGGCTGAAGGCGCTTTAAGCTGTAGGCTATAAGCTGTAAGCTGAAACAGCGAGCAGTGAGCGGTTGCTTAAGCAGGTAGCGCCGCCGCCCCCGGCGGCGAATGAGTTAATGTGAAGTGCGCACTGCGCACCATTCCAGGCTGAAAGCCGAAAGCTGATAGCTATAGATGAAAATAGTGAGGTTCACTCTGGCAGGCCGGAGCGGCTACGGCATCCTCCAAGGCGAGCGCATTCACGCCCTGTGGCACACGCCTTTCGAGGGACTCACGGAAACCTGGGAGACGCTCTCTCTGTCGGAGGCCGCGCTTCTGGCCCCCTGCGAGCCCACCAAGATCATCGCCCTGGGGCTGAATTACCGGGACCACGCCGCGGAATTCGGGCGCCAGGTGCCGGAGGAGCCGCTTATTTTTATGAAGCCCTCCACCGCGGTCATCGGGCCGGAGGCCGATATCGTCTATCCTAAGATGTCCCGGCGGGTGGACTATGAGGCGGAGCTGGCCGTGGTCATCGGCAAAACCGCCCGCAAAGTATCTGAAGAGCAGGCCCTTGATTATGTGCTGGGCTACACCTGCTTCAACGACGTCACCGCTAGGGACTTGCAGAAAAAAGACGGGCTCTTCACGCGGGCCAAGGGGTTTGATACCTTCGCCGCCATGGGGCCCTGGATCGAAACCGAGATCGCGGACCCGGACCACCTGACGGTGGAGGCGTATCTGAACGGCGAGCGCAAGCAGCACTCCAACACCAGCAATATGGTTTTTGGGGTGCGCCGGCTGATAGCCTTTATTTCCCAAATCATGACGCTCCTGCCCGGAGACGTCATCGCCACCGGCACGCCCGCCGGCGTCGGTCCCATGCAGCCGGGGGACGTGGTGGAAGTGCGGGTGGAAGGTATCGGCACTCTCATGAACCGGGTAGTTTCAGAAGAAGGGAACTGATTATGGGGTTTTTTGAACCTGCGGCGCGACTCAATCTGATACCTCCATACCTGTTCAAAGAGATTGACTTAAAGAAAGAGTTGATCAGAGCCAAAGGAGTGGACATCATCGACTTGGGGGTCGGTGATCCTGATTTGCCCACGCCCAAGTTCATCGTTGATACCATGCAAAAGGCGGTGGAAGACCCCAAAACCCACCGCTACCCGCTGTATTCCGGCCTCTCCCGGTTCAGGGAGGCCGTGGCCCGCTGGTACAAGCGGCGCTTCGACGTGGACCTGGACCCGGAGAGCGAAGTCCTCACCCTCATCGGCTGCAAAGAGGGCATCGCCCATCTGCCCCTGGGGGTCAACAATCCCGAGGACATCAACCTGGTGACCACCCCGGCCTATCCGGTCTACCGCATGGGCAGCCTCTTTGCCGGAGCCGTCTGCTTCATGATGCCCCTGGTGGCGGAAAACGATTTTCTCCCCAATTTAAATGACATTCCGCCCATCGAAGCCCGGGATGCCAAGATGTTTTTTTTCAATTATCCCAACAATCCCACCGGGGCCACGGCGGACCTGGACTTTTTTCGCAGGGTGGCGGATTTCTGCCGGGAATACAATATCATTGCGGTGCATGACGCCTGCTATTCGGAAATGGCCTTTGACGGCTACCGACCTTCAAGTTTCCTTGAGGTGCCCGGGGCCAAAGAAATCGGCATAGAATTTCATTCCCTGTCCAAGACTTACAGCATGACGGGCTGGCGTCTGGGCATGGCGGTGGGCAATCGGGAAGTGCTGGCGGCTCTGGGGAAAATCAAGAGCAACATCGATTCCGGGGCGTTTGACGCCATTCAACTGGCGGGGATCGCGGCCTTGGATTCCGACCAGGCCAGCGTCAGGGAATACTGCGCCATTTACCAGGAGCGCCGGGATACCATTGTCTCGGGGCTGCAAAAATTGGGCTACCAGGTGACGCCGCCTAAGGCCACTTTTTACGTGTGGCTGCCGGTGCCCCAGGGATTCACTTCCATGAGCTTTGCGGCGCATGTTTTGGAGCAGGCCGGCATCGTGGTGGTGCCCGGCTTCGGGTTCGGGGAGCCCGGCGAAGGCTACGTGCGCCTGGCCCTGACCGTGCCCAAGGAGCGCCTGGAGGAAGCCCTGGCAAGGCTGGCCAAGATATAGGTGTCAGGCGTCAGGTGTCAGGAATTAGGGGTCAGGGGCCAGGGGTCAGATTTTAGGGCTATAGACTTCGATTGGGTGATTTCTCGATTTAAGATTTCAGGCACAGGACAAAATCTCTTTAATTTTTTAAGATGAGACATTGGGATGCGGCTTAAAATCTATAGTGAAAAAATCCTGACACCTGAAACCTGACACCTGTTTTTATGTCTTTGGGACCTGCCGAGATTACGGCCGTCAAGCCGGTCATCGCCTATATCGGGTTGGGCGCCAATTTGGGCGAACCCCGGCGGCAGGTGGAGGAAGCCATCAGGAGGTTGGACGAGGCTGAGGAAGTTGAAGTTCTCAAAGCCTCGAGGCTCTATCTCACCCCGCCCCTGGGGCCGCCGGGCCAGCCTTGGTATGTCAATGCCGCGGTCAAGGTCAAGACCCGCCTCACACCCGAGGAGCTGCTGCGGGTCCTGATCGGCATCGAAAGAGCCATGGGCCGGGTGCGGGGGGAGCGCTGGGGGCCGCGCCTCATTGACCTGGACCTGTTGCTGTACAACGGCGAAGTTATAGCAGGCCCCGAGCTTACGGTGCCCCATCCCGAGATGCACCGGCGGGCCTTTGTCCTGGCGCCCCTGGCGGAAATCTCCCCGGAGGCCCGGCACCCGGTTCTAAACAAGACTGCGGCCGAATTATGGGCCGAGCTTGACGCCGCGGAGCGGGAGGCGGTCCGGCCCGTTTAGCGGATCTTTGGAATAAGCCCATAAGCCGGAAGCGAAGGCGGAATTATTCCCGTCCGAGCGCCCGGCAAGGCCGGGCTCTTACACTCAGCACTGTCCGGCTGTTTAATGCAGGAGAACACGTGATTTGGCGACTTCTCATCGGCATGCTTATCGGCTACCTGGTGTTCCGCGTTTACCGGAAGATCAAGGAAGCCTTAAGCATTGAACGGCAGGCACCCCCCTCCCCGAAAATTGAAGAGCCCGACACCCTGCTCCAGGACCCGGTGTGCGGCACCTTTATTCCGCGCAAGGAAGCCCTGAAGTTGGTGAAGGACGGCAAAGAATATTTTTTTTGTTCGGAGGGCTGCCTAAAGCGCTTCCGGCGTAGTAGCGGCGGCTAAGTTATGATAACATGAGGTTTAATTATGAAATTCTTCATCGACACGGCTAATCTGAACGAGATCAAGGAAGCGGCCAGCCTGGGATTGGTGGACGGCGTCACCACCAACCCCAGCCTCTGCGCCAAAGAAGGCGTCAATGATCCGGTGGATTTTCGCGGGCATGTCCTGGAAATCTGCAATATCGTGCCCGGGCCGGTGAGCGCCGAAGTGATCGCCACCAACTGGGAGGCCATGGTGGCCGAAGCCCGGGAGTTGGCCAGCATCCACGAAAATGTGGCGGTCAAGATCCCCATGACACCGGACGGCTTGAAGGCCACCCACATCCTGTCCGAAGAAGGCATCCGGGTGAACGTCACCTTGATTTTCCAGCCCATCCAGTCGCTGCTGGCCGCCAAGGCCGGGGCCGCGTTTGTGAGCCCCTTCATCGGCCGCCTGGACGACATCAACCACCGGGGCATGGACATAGTGGAGCAGACCCTCACCATTTTTGAAAACTACGGGTTTGACACCGAAATTATCGTCGCTTCCATCCGGCATCCCCTGCACGTGCTGGAAGCGGCCCTGGCAGGGGCGGACATCGCCACCATTCCCTATAAAGTGTTGATGCAGCTCATCAAGCACCCGTTGACGGATACCGGTTTGGCCCAATTCCTGGCGGACTGGCAGAAAAGCCGCAAAGGTTAACATGGCCCTGGATCAAAGCATTAGCTCCTATAAAAACTTGCCCAATCTGCTGACCGGCATCCGCATCCTGGCCATTCCGGTGGTGGTGGTGCTGCTGTTTTTCCCCGGAAAGGCGGCAAGTTTCCTGGGGGCCTTGATCTTTGCCGGGGCCGGCGCCACCGATTTCCTCGACGGCTTCTTCGCCCGCCGGCATAAGCTCACCAGCAAGTTCGGCAAATTCATGGACCCCCTGGCTGACAAGCTCCTGGTTACCGCGGCCCTGATTATGCTCATTCCGCTCGGACGGGTGCCCGCGTGGATGGCTTTCGTGATCATCGGCCGGGAATTGGCGGTAACCGGACTCAGGGGTTTGGCTGCGGCCGACGGCATTATCCTGGCCCCCGACCGCTGGGGCAAGGCCAAAACCTTTTTGCAAATGGTGGCCCTCACCTGTTTGATCCTCCATTACCCTTATCAGACGGTGGATTTCCAACGCCTGGGCATCGCCCTTTTGTGGGTGGCGCTGATCGTCACGGTGGCTTCGGGGGTGGGCTATTTTTTGGCTTTTTTCCAGCAATCCCCGGAAAACCCTTGAGCTTTGAAAAGCTGGACCCTTTCACATGAGTTAAAGGTCAGGAGTTTTACAGGGGAAAAATCACCGCCGACTTGACATTCTGATGGGATTAAGAGAAATTTAACAATTACTTTTTTTTAAAGGAGTTTATCTTGGCCCAGAGACATCGATCCGCCATGAAGCGGGCCCGGCAAAACGAAAAAAGGCGGGTTCTGAATCAAAGCAGAAAGACCCGGGTGAAGCGCTTGGTGCGGGACGTGCGCCAGGCCGTGGCCGCCAATAATCTGGAAGAGGCGAAGAACGCTCTGGAAAAAGCGGTGCCGGTCATTTCCCGGGTAGCCGGCAAAGGCACCCTCCATTGGCGCGCCGCGGCCCGGAGAATCTCCCGCCTGACCAAGCAGGTCAATGCCTTAAAAGAGAGTTCTTCCTGAGGCGCGGCCGCGTTGCAGCCTGATTGAGCAGGGGCGAAAAAGGAAAAGGGGCTTTTACCCCGGATTTTATTCCTCTCTTCGCCCTTGTTTTTTCCCCGCTTTCCTCCCAGACCCCATTTGTAAAACAGCCCACTCCAGCCACAGGCGCGGCGTGCCCGTGCTGGTCTTGATGTGCAGATCGGCCTGGTGCAAGAGATGCAGGTGAGATTTTAAGGCAGGCAGGGAAAACAGCGCGGCCTGTTGGCCCAACTTCCTCACCGTTCCCTGGGGCAGCCTGAGGGTGCTTGCCAGGCTGGCGGGCGAAGCCCCGGGCCCGGCTTCCTTATAGCGGATGAGGAGGCGCAGTTGACGGGCCAACATGCCGAGCACCTTGGGCGGGGCCTCCCCCAAATCCAAAAGTTGATTCAACATGGACAGGCGTTTGCCTGCGTCTTTTTGGCCCAGGGCATCCACCAGGGCGAAAATGGTGTGGGTGCGGCTGTGGGTGGCCGATTTCATCACCAAGGTCGGGGTGATGGTTTTCTCTTCACCGGCAAAGAGCACCAACTTAACAATTTCCTGGCTCAGGTCCGCGAGATTTTCCCCCACCATCTCCACCAGGCGCTGAGCCGCCGCCCCGGTCAGGGTCTTCCCCATGGCTTGGGCTTCCCGGGTCGCCCATTGATAGAGTTCTTCCGGCTTTAAGCGCCAAAAGCCCAGGGCTGCGTCTTCTTTTTGGAGCCGGGACCATACCGGGTGCCGCTGCACGTCCTTGGACTTGAGGCCGGGGGCGATGAGCAACAGCCAGGAGCGAGGCGCGGGGTGGTCCAAGTAAGTGAGTATGGCTTTGAGGGTTTCATCAGGGTAGGCATTCACCCGGTGCAGGATGAGAAGCTGTCCCGAACCCCATAAGGAGGCGGTGCGAGCCTGGGCCAGGAAATCCTCCAACCCCGCCTCCTGGGCCGCCTGGTGCACCTTGTGAGGCGCTTCGCCGGTCTGCTCCGCCAGAGCTTCCTCCAGACGCCTGAGAGCCCGCTCCATGAGGAATTCCTCTTCTCCGAAGAAAAGATAGACCGGGCGCAGGGTGCCCTGCTTCAGGTGGCGTTCCAGAGTGGGATGGGACATAGAGACGGTTTTTGGTTTCTGGTTTTAGGTGGGCGCCAGGGGTCATTAACCCCTCCCCCTCCCTTCTAGTTAAGCTATTCCATGCTCCTTTAAAGCACCAGCAGAATTTTATCCAGCACCCGCTGGGACAGGGTCGCGGCCCCGCGCCGGATGCCCATCATGCGGGTGGCCTCGCCCAAGTGGTAATTGTTGCTGACCACGTAATCCTCGGTAAAGACCTCACGGTCCTTCCAGACAATTTTTCCCGTCTTGCGGTTTTTGAGACTGAACTCAACCCGGATGGTGACCTTCCGCACTACTGAGCGGTCGATATCAAAAAAGGCCACCGACGAGTATTCCAGTGAGGCCACTTTGCCGTCCAGCACCAAGTCCGCCTCCTCCGGCCGCGGGGTAACTCTCAGGGCCCCCGACTCGGAAAAAGTCTTCAAAAAAGCATTGGCAAAAACCGTCTCCAGGCCCACCTCCGTGGACCGGTTGCCGAACGGGGGGATGGCGATGGCGGGGCGCTCGCCGCTGACGGGCGTTTCAAGCCCCACCGCGCGGTAGCCGCAGCCGGCCAGGGCCGGAAGAATTATACAAATCAGGGCGAATTTCAGAGAGGACAAGGTCAGGATTTCTCTATACCACGATATTTAGCAATTTCCCGGGCACGTAAATTTTCTTTTTGATTTCCTTATCTCCCACCCAATCCTGAATTTTGGGGCGGTTTAAAGCCATTGCCTTGATCTGCTCCTCGCCGGCGGAAAGGGGCACCGGCATTTGATCCCTTACCTTGCCGTTCACCTGAATCACCAAGGTAAAAGTGGACTCCGCCAGGGCCTCGGGCCGGGCCGCGGGCCAGGCTTCCAGATGCAAAGAACGGCCGGCCCCCAGGGCCTGCCACAGCTCTTCGGTGATATGGGGAACCATGGGATTCAGCAGCTTGAGCATGGCTTCCACGGCTTCCCGGTAGACCATAAAAGTGAGGTTCTCCCGGGGCAGGGATTCCATGGCCTTATAGAAATGATTGGTGAGCTCCATCACCGCGGCGATGGCGGTGTTGAAATGGAAGCGCTCTTCTATATCCTCGCTCACCTTCTTGATAGTTTGGTGCACCTTCTGGCGCAGTTCCGCCAATTCCGGGGACAGGTCCTCGCCGGTCCCCTGATATACTGCCGCGGGTTTGATATCCGGCAGGATATTATGGACCAAAGTCCACACCCGGTGCAGGAAGCGGTGGGCCCCGGCCACCCCCGCGTCGCTCCACTCCAGGTCTCTTTCCGGCGGCGACGCAAACAGCAGAAACAGGCGGGTGGTGTCCGCGCCGTAGCGGTTGATCATGTCGTTGGGGTCGACCACGTTGCCTTTGGATTTGGCCATCTTGGCCCCGTCTTTGAGCACCATGCCCTGGGTGAGGAGGCGTTGGAAAGGTTCGTCCAGCTTCACATAGCCCAGGTCCCGCAAAACTTTGGTGAAAAAGCGGGCGTAAAGCAGGTGCAGGACGGCGTGCTCGATGCCGCCGATGTACTGGTCCACCGGCGACCAGTAGTTGACCCGGTCCGGGTCCAGGATGCCCATGTCGAAGTCAGGGCAAGCGAAGCGAAGGAAATACCAGGAGGACTCCACGAAGGTGTCCATGGTGTCCACTTCCCGGGTGCCCGGCCCGCCGCAGGAGGGACAGGGGACCCGGCGAAAGGACTCGAGTTCCGCCAGCGGCGAGGCCCCCACCAGCTTGATGTCCACCTCCAGGGGCAAAGCCACCGGCAGGTCCTCTTTGGGCACCGGCACCGCGCCGCACCGGTCGCAATACACGATGGGGATGGGCGCGCCCCAGTAGCGCTGCCGGGAAATCCCCCAGTCCCTCAACCGGTACTGCACGGTTCCCTGACCCAGCCCCTTTTTCTCCAGAAATTCGGTGATGGCCTCCCGGGCCTCGGGGCTGGCCATGCCGCTGAAATCGCCGGAATTCACCAGCACGCCGTCGTCTTCGTACGCGGCCTCTAAAGTTTCGGCGGCCAGCGGCCGGTCCGGGGGCTGGATCACCACTTTTATGGGCAGGTCATAGACCTTGGCGAACTCGAAATCCCGCTGGTCGTGGGCCGGCACCGCCATAACCGCGCCGGTGCCGTACTCCATGAGCACGAAATTGGCCACATATATGGGCATGTCCCAGCCCGTCACCGGGTTTTGGCAATAGCGGCCGGTGAACACGCCCTCTTTGGTGACTTCCTCCAGCGCCCCCCGGCTCTTGTTCACTGCGCTCCAGTGCTCCACGAAGCGCCGCACCGCGTCTTCCTGGGGGGTGCCTTGAGCCAGCTTGAGGGCGCGGGGATGCTCTGGGGCCAGGCTCATGAAGGTGGCTCCCCACAAGGTGTCCTGGCGGGTGGTGAAAACCCGGATGGGCTCGGCCCCGGGCACGGGAAAGTCGATTTCCGCGCCCCGGGATTTGCCGATCCAGTTGCGCTGCATGGTGAGGACCCGTTCCGGCCAGTGGTTCAGGCGTTCCAGGTCGGCCAGCAGCTCTTCGGCATAGTCGGTGATCTTGAAAAACCACTGGTCCAGCTCTTTGAGGGTCACTTGGGTGTCGCAGCGCCAGCAGCCGCCGTTCTCCACCTGCTCGTTGGCCAGCACGGTCCGGCATTGAGGGCACCAGTTCACCGGCGACTTTTTTCGGTAGGCCAAACCGCGCTCAAACATCTGGATGAACACGAGCTGCTCCCACTTGTAGTAGTCCGGGTCGCAGGTGGCCAGCTCCCGCCGCCAGTCATAGCTGTAGCCCAGGGCCATGAGCTGGCGGCGCATGTAAGCGATATTGTCCCGGGTCCACTTCTCCGGGTGCAGGCCGTGGGCCATGGCCGCGTTTTCCGCGGGCAGGCCGAACGCGTCCCAGCCCATGGGGTGGAGCACATTGAAGCCCCGCATCCATTTATAGCGGGCGATGACATCGCCGATGGTATAGTTGCGCACATGCCCCATGTGGATGCGGCCGGAAGGATAAGGGAACATCTCCAAGACGTAGTATTTCGGGCGGGCGGGGTCTTCCACCGCGTGATAGAGGCGCATATCGATCCAGGCCTTCTGCCATTTGTCCTCCACCCGCCGGGGTTCATAGCGCGGTGCCATGCAGGCGCTCCTGATTGCACGATAATTTGAAAAAGTAAATTTATCACACTATTCCTTTAGATGACAAATATTACCTGGAGCGCGCAAAGTTTAACCCGAAAAGAGGGGCGGGGGATTGCAGCCCCCCCACCACCCCTTAAGTTTCCCTCCAAACTTCACACACATTTGGGAGCACAGGCATCTTGCCTGTGAATCACAGGCTGGAAGCCTGTGCTCCCGCTACGGGTTAGGGGTAGGGGCAGGGGGGGGAGGTGGCAGGGGTTCACGGCCCTTAACCCATCTTTTATTAACCTGGGCTGCCTTCGGCAGCGCAATGATATTGAATTTTGCCGATTTTTTGATAACTTTTCAGGTATCGTGGCTCTCATCAGCGTCATCATCCCCACTTTCAACAGGGCCCACTGGGTCGCGGAGGCGGTGGCCTCGGTTCTGGCCCAGAGTTTTAAAGATTTTGAAGTCCTGGTGGTGGACGACGGCTCCACCGATGCCACCCTGGAAGCCCTGGCGCCGTTTTGGGGGAATTGCACAATATTGCGCCTGGCTGAGCGGCGCGGCGTCAGCGCGGCCCGCAATCTTGGCATTGCCGCGGCCCGGGGCGAATGGCTGGCCTTCCTGGATTCGGACGACCTGTGGCTGCCGGACAAACTGGCCCGGCAGACGGCATACTTGCAGGAAAACCCCGGTCTGCTCATCTGCCAGACCGATGAAATTTGGCTGCGCCGCGGCAAAAGGGTAAATCCGCCCCTGACGCACAAGAAGGTGGGAGGCCGCATTTTTGCGCAGTCGCTGGAACGCTGCCTGATAAGCCCTTCGGCCGTCATGCTCCATCGGCGGTTGCTCGACGAAGTGGGGACCTTCGATGAAGCCCTGCCCGCGGCCGAGGATTACGACTTGTGGCTCCGCATCGCCTGGCGCTATGAAGTGGGCCTCGTGCCGGAGCCCCTGGTGATCAAGCGGGGCGGCCATCCCGACCAGCTCTCCCGCCGGTGGGGCCTGGACCGCTGGCGCATCGAGGCGCTCCTCAAGCTGGTGCAGGAACCGGATTTGCCTGAGGTTTACCGCGAAGCCGCGGCCCGCACCCTGGCCCGGAAAGCCGCCATTTATGCCGATGGTTGCCGGAAGCGGGGAAAAGCGGCAGAAGCAAAATTTTATCAAGCCTTGGCCGCCATGCCGAATAGAAAAAAACTGTTACGTCCGGGTTTTTTCCCCAGACTTCAAAAATTGCGCCTGTAAGTGCAAGCACCTCGAAACTGTTCCGCGTAAAGGGAGAAGGAGAAAGATATGGACCTCTACGAAGCCATCATGAACCGGCGCAGCCACCGTTTTTACAAACCCGAAGTGCCGCCTAAAGAAGTGTTGGAACGGGTCATCAACGCGGCCCTCTGGGCTCCCTCCGGCACCAACGCCCAGCCTTGGGAAATCACAGTGCTGACCGGCCGCTTCCGGGACGAGTTCGTGGAACGGGCCGCCCACTGCATCGCCCACATGATCCCCCGTCTCAAGGCTGCCAACGTCCCGGAAAAAGGCCAGGAACTGGTGATAAAATTTTTCAAGGACTTGGGGGGCGCGCCCGTGGTCATCGCGGTCACCATCTTCAAAACGGCTGATCCGGGGATGATGGAGGCCAACATTCAGAGCGGTGCGGCCCTGATGCAGAATCTGCTGCTGGCGGCCCACGCCGAGGGGCTGGGCACCTGCTGGATGACCGGACCCAATTTCGTGGCCGTGGAATTGTTGGATTATCTGGGCAAACCCGACCGGCACCTTCTGGCCATCACCCCCATCGGCTACTCGGCCAAGGAGCCGCCGGTGCCGCCGCGCAAAGAGCGGGAGGTGCGTTGGCTGGGGTTTTGATGCAGGGGTCAGGGGTCAGGGATGTAGTCCCTTGATTTCACTCCCAATCCCTTAAAGGGGGTTGGGAGGGGAGTTTGAGGGGAGGGCGGGGGAGCCGCTGCTCCCCCGGCCCTCCCCTCAACTATTACTTAAGAAGACAGAAGAATGAAGAAAAAGACACCCATCCCCCTGGTGGAACAGGTCCGGGCCGCAGGCTGAGCTTCCAAGATTCCTCCAGGGGTCCTGGAGGAGGTCTTGAAGAGCCTTGCGTTCAGGTCGCATCCCGACCTGCTGGTGGGTCTGGAGCAGGCCGACGACGCCGGGGTTTACCGGCTTACGGAGGAGCTCGCCCTCATTCAGACGGTGGATTTCTTCACGCCCATCGTCAACGACCCTTATCAGTTCGGCCAGATCGCCGCGGCCAACGCTCTTTCCGACATCTATGCCATGGGCGGGCGGCCCCTCACCGCTATGAACATCGCCTGCTTTCCCCTGAAGACCACTCCCGCGGAGGTGCTCAAGGACATTCTTCAGGGAGGCATGGACAAGGTGCACGAAGCCGGGGCGCTCCTGGTGGGAGGACACAGCGTCGAGGATGCCGAATTGAAGTACGGCCTCGCGGTCACCGGCATCGTCCACCCGGACAAAATTTGGACCAAGGGCGGGGCGCAGCCGGGGGACGCGCTCATCCTTACCAAGCCTTTGGGCACCGGCATCATCGCCACCGCGTTGAAGGGCCGCCTGGCCGCGCCGGAGGCCGAGGCCGCCATGATCGCGGTGATGAGCGCCTTGAACAAGGCCGCGGCCGAGGCCCTGGAGGGCCTGGAGGTCCACGCGGCCACGGACATCACCGGCTTCGGCCTCCTGGGCCACGGCCTGGAAATGGCTCAGGCCAGCAAGGTCGAATTGACCATCTTTGCCGCCAAGGTCCCGGTTTTGTCCTGGGCCCGGGAATACGCGGAAATGGGCCTGGTGCCCGCAGGCAGCCACGCCAACCGGATGTTCTGTGAAAAGCATTTGAAGGTTGATGCCGAAGTGGATCAAATTTCCCTGGACCTGTTGGCCGACGCCCAGACCTCGGGGGGCTTGCTCGTGGCGCTGTCGCCGCTGCACAGGGAGGTGTATTTAAGCCGCCTGCTCCGGAGCGGCGTCACCCAGGCGGCGGCTATCGGGAAGGTTACCGAAGCCGATGTAGGTCGGATCCGGGTGGTGCCCTGAGGTCTTAATTACAAGTGGTCAGTGGCCAGTGGCCAGAGGTCAGCAGTCAAGCGTAGCCGACATCGTTAATATTCACGCTTTTCTGGTGAATTTCCTTGCATTTTTCCCTCAAACATGGGGAAAGGGCAAGGTGAGTGGGGCAAAAATACCCTAAAGGTATTTGGAGTTAAGGGCGTAAGCTGTTAAAGTTTTTTTTCGAATAGAGTCGTGTACAAGGAGAATGTAACCACGTGAAACCGGTGGACGAACAACTGGCCCTCATCAAGCAGGGCGCCCAGGAAATCATTCGGGAAGAAGAGCTTAAAGAAAAGCTGGCGAAATCGCTGGCCACAGGCAAGCCCCTCAGGGTGAAGGCCGGCTTCGACCCCACCGCCCCGGACCTGCACCTGGGGCACACCGTGCTCATTCAGAAGCTCAAGCATTTTCAGGACCTGGGCCACCAGGTGATCTTTCTGATCGGCGATTTCACCGGTTTGATCGGCGACCCTTCAGGGAAAAGCGAAACCCGGCCGCCCCTCACCGAAGAGGAAGTCAAGGCCAACGCCGAGACATACGAGCGGCAGATTTTCAAGGTCCTGGACCCCACCAGGACGCTCATCGACTTCAACAGCCGCTGGATGAAGGCCATGCAGGCCCAGGACCTCATCCGCCTGGCGGCCCGGCATACCGTGGCCAGAATGCTGGAGCGGGACGACTTCCGCAAGCGCTACGAGAGCCAGACCCCCATCGCGATTCATGAATTTCTTTATCCCCTGATTCAGGCTTATGACTCGGTGGCCTTGCACGCTGATGTGGAACTGGGGGGCACGGACCAGAAGTTCAACCTGCTGGTGGGCCGGGACATCCAGCGGGAGTACGGCCAGGAGCCCCAGGTGGTCATCACCATGCCGCTGTTGGAAGGCCTGGACGGGGTTCAGAAGATGAGCAAGTCCCTGGGAAATTACGTGGGCATCGACGAGCCGCCGGGAACCATGTTCGGGAAAATCATGTCCATCCCGGACTCCTTGATGCTGCGCTACTATGAGTTGCTGAGCGATATCAGCCCGGCCGACTTGGCCAGGCTGGCTAAGGACTTGGAGACAGGCGCCAAGCACCCCAGAGAGGCTAAGGAGGAGCTGGCGGTGGAATTGGTGGCCCGCTACCACGGGCTGGATGCGGCCAAGCAAGCGGCCCGGGAGTTCGCCCACGTCTTCCGGGAGCACGGCCTGCCGGAGCAGGTAGAAGAGGTCACGCTGGCGTGCCGGGCGGGGGACAGTGGTTTTCTTCTTCCCAACCTCATGGTTGAGGCCGGCACCGCCCCCACCACCTCCGAGGCCCGCCGCCTCATCAAGCAGGGCGGCGTCAAGCTGGACGGCGAAAAAGTGACGGATGCCAATCTGGAGATTTCCCCCGGATGCACTTTTTTGCTCCAGGTGGGCAAAAGACGTTTTAAGAAAGTGACCCTCAAAGCCGATGGTTAAGGGAAAGAAACTGCCCACATCAACTTATTGGCGTCAAGGTGAAGAAACGCCGGCCCTACCTGGACAAGGTCAAGGCCGTTCTCCTGGCCGGTTCCCTGTGGCTGGTCATGGTTCCGGCCGCGTCGCCCTGGCATCAGGGGGACACATGTGCGTCCTTTAGTTTTCACAAAATTCTCTTGACTAAACCAGTGCCGGCGGCTGAGCCGCGGCAGCCCCAAGAAGAAGCTTCGGCAAAAAGCCCACCGCCGACCCCGCCTCAAAACATACCCGGCCAGAACCCCTGGGACAATTTAATCCGCCTCCTGGCCGGAGGCTTGCTGGCCGGGGTGCTCTGGTCAGTGCTCTTCGGCTATCCTTTTTACACCTATTGGCCGGACCACCCCTGGCCGCTGGGTTTGCTCGATCTTTCCATTCTGGCGGTTTTTTTCTACCTGGGTTATCTGGCGGTCCTTTCGGCCAGGCGGCGGCGCCGGCAGCCGGCGGAGACGCCCGGCCCGGCTTTTCTGAAAGGCCGCGATCAGGGTCCGACGACCTTGATGGTGGCTCAGCAGGCGGAAGCCGGGATAGAAGAAATTATTGCTTCTGACCCCGAATTTGATCTGGCAGCCTTCGGTGAATATGCCCTGCAAGTGGTGGAGAACCTCCATGCCGCCTGGAACCTGAGGGACCTTGCGTCACTTAACGGGACCGTAGGGGAAGACGTTCTGCAATATCTGCGCATGGGCCTGAAGATTCTTGATCTGCGGGGCGAAGTCAGTCGTCTGGAAGACGTCTCCATTGACCGCCTCGCGGTGACAGCCGCGGGGCGGGAAAATGGCCGGGAGTTTATCACCCTGCGCCTGGAGGGCGTTCTTCTGGATTACATCCTGAAAAGGAAAAGCGGCAAGCTGGTTTCCGGCAGCCTCACTTATCCCAGCACCTTGCAGGAGACCTGGAGATTTGAGCGCCATGAGGGCCAGCCCTGGAAGCTGGTGGACATCCAGGATCACTGAGGTCTTGGCAGGCGCCTGCCCTTTTTCTTGAAGCGCCGCCGGCGAGGCCGGCGGCGTCTCACCGCGGCGGGGGGCAACTGGACCTCCGCGTCCGAAAAAATCTGCAGCAGTTCTTCCTCCGGGGCTTCGGTGAGTTGATAAAGGCGATAGGCTTCGGGGAAGGCGCTCAAACGCGTTGTCCGGGCGGGAATGGGGCGTTCCTCCTTAAGAAACGACGCGATGGTGACGGCCAATGCCAGGGTTTGGGCCACCTCGTCGCCGCGCTGCCGGGGGAATTCTATCGGCCCCAGGGCTTCCCGGCCTTTTTCCCGGAAAAACTCCCGAACATCTTTTAAGTTTTCGGGCATGACCTCCTTCTCCAGAAAGGGAATGAGGAGAGCCGCCCAAAAAAGCGTTTCCGACACCGGCCGCTCATGGCGGGTGAGCAGGTCTATCCGGGAGAACAGGTCCAGCAGCCGCTTTTCCCCCTGTTCGCCCAAACGTCCCTGCCAGTGGGGCAGAATGGCATAAAACAGGCCGCTCTTAAACATCAACTCAAAAAAGGGCCGGGCCGCGCCGCTTTTGAAATCCCGCAGCAATTCATCCCTGATGCGGGCCGGGGCGCACAGGCGGATCAGGTGAGGTTTGGCGGTCAATTCCTCCCAGGCCCTGGGCTCGATGGCGAAGCCGGTGCGGGCGGCGTGGCGGAGCACTCGCAGCATGCGCATGGGATCACGGACAAAGCGCACCGCCGGGTCGCCGATCACCCGGATGATACCCCGGCGCAGGTCTTCCAATCCTCCGACATAATCGACCAGAGAGAAGTCGGCGATGTTGTAGAACAGGCCGTTGATGGTCAGATCCCGCCGCTGGGCGTCCTCAGCCGGGGTGCCGAAGGTGTTGTGGCGGGCGTCCACGGGTGTTTCCGAAGTGTCGTCAAATTCAGACCGGCACCTGAAGGTGGAGACCTCCACAATTTTGCCCCCCCGGAAAAAGACCTGCACCAGCCGGAAGCGGCGGCCGATAATGCGGCTGTTGCGGAAAAGCTTGCGTATCTCCCCGGGGCGGGCGTCGGTGGCGATGTCGAAGTCTTTGGGCTGCTTGCCCAAAAGCAGGTCCCGAACGCTCCCCCCCACCAAGTATGCTTTATACCCGGCATGATGCAGGCGGTAGAGCACCTTGAGGGCTTCCACTGAAACATTTTTCCGTGACAGGGTGTGCTCTGGCCGGGGCACGATAAGGGGGGGCCGGATTTCGGAATCCGGAGTGTGAGGCTCCATGTTCAAAATTATATGTGAATTTCCGTATTTTTTTAATACCTTTGTTAATTTTCCGCGCCATTTTCTTTCCGACCCTCTGCCTGGCTTCGGCGCACATGGCAAAAGCGGGGCTCTGGCCCCATTATTGACAAGCGAATTAAATCCATGTAATTCTAAGATGTTATTCTGCTTCGAAGAAGCAGCCAAGGGAGGCATGCCGTTGCCGTGGCAGCGTATCACTCTGTTTCTGGCGACTTTCGGCGGCATAGGTTATCTGCCCGCCATGCCCGGCACCTGGGGCTCGCTGGCCGCGCTGCCCCTGTGGTGGGTGATGCAGCATCTTTTGGGCCCCCGTGGATATGCCCTCGCCTGGCTGGGTCTTCTGGCTGTCAGCCTCTGGGCCGCCGGCGCGGCTTGGGATACTCTGGGAGAAGTCGACCACCCGGCTATCGTCCTGGACGAAGTCATGGGGCTGCTCGCGGCCCTGGCCTGGGTGCCCCCGAAATGGCCGTGGGTGATCCTGGGTTTTGCCCTGTTCCGGGTGTTTGATATTGCCAAGCCATACCCGCTCAAACTTTTGGAACAACTTCCGGGTGGCTTTGGCGTGGTCATGGACGATGTGGCCGCGGGGGCCGCGGCCAGGGTAGTCCTGGCGGTGTTGCTGGCAATCAGCGGCGGAGGCTGAACGTGACAATGGGGTGAATTGCCAATTTCTCCATCACTGAAAACGGAAAACTGAAAACGGAAAACCGCTTGATGCGTGGGGAAATAATCGCCACAGGCACGGAGCTGGTAACCGGGCGGACCGCGGACCAAAACGCCCGCTATGCCGCCCGACGGCTCCACGAGGTTTCTCTGCCGGTTGCCGCCATCACCATAGTGGGTGACGACGTCGCGATGCTCCGGGAAGTCCTGGCTCTGGCCTTGACGCGGTCGCGCTTCGTCCTGGTCACCGGGGGGCTGGGGCCGACGGAGGACGATATGACGCTGCCGGCTGCCGCGGCGGAATTCCATCTCAAGCTGGTCCAGGATCAAGGCACTTTGCAGAGACTGAAAGAATTTCTAAAAAAGCGGGGCCGCTCCTGGAACGAGCGCTATGGCCGCCTGGCGTTGATTCCCGAGGGGGCCACCCTGCTGGACCCCGGGCGGGGCGCCTGCGGTTTTTCCCTGAAACACCAGGACACCTGGTTCTTTTTCCTCCCCGGCGTGCCCCATGAGATGCACAGCCTTTTTGACAATGTCGTCCTGCCGGCCCTTATTGACCTGGCCGGGGCCGGGGAGATCGTCACCCAGCGCACCCTGCGCTTTTTCGGCATCACCGAGGTGGAGCTGCAAAATGTGGTGTCTGAGCTGGAAGCGGCTCCAGGGGTCGCGATCGGTTATTATCCCAGCTTTCCGGAGACGCACCTGACCTTGACGGCCCGGGGCGAAGATCAAAAAAAGCTGGACGCGGTCCTGGACCGCCTCACCCGCGCTCTGTCGCTGAAGGTGGGGGAGGTGCTGTTAGGGCCGGAAGAAGGAACCCTGGAGGAGCTGGTGGGACTCCGACTTAAGGAAACCGGGTTTCGTCTGGCGGTGGCTGAATCCTGCACCGGCGGGCTTATCTGCCATCGCGTCACCAATGTGCCGGGAGCCTCCGATTATTTTATGGGCGGCGTGGTGACTTACAGCAACCAGGCCAAGATTGATCTACTAAAGGTGCCGGAAGGCCTCCTGCACGCAAGGGGTGCAGTCAGCGCCGAGACGGCCCAGGCCATGGCCCTGGGAGTGCGTGAGGTATTCCGGGCCGACATCGGCCTGTCGGTGACGGGCATCGCCGGCCCCACGGGCGGCACGCCGGAAAAGCCGGTAGGCACCGTCTATATCGGCTTGGCGACGCCTCAGGGGGTCGAGGCCCGCCATCACCTGTTTCACGGCGGCCGGGAGCAAATCAAGACGCTCACCGCGCAGACCGCGCTCAACTGGCTGCGCCAGGAATTGCACCATGCTCAGGGCCTTTCTCGCCATTGACCTGCCCTCCGTCCTGCGACCGGTGCTGGCCCGGGTACAGGAGGAGCTGAAAAGAAGCGGCGCGGACGTCAAATGGGTGCCGGTGGGCAACATTCATATCACCCTGAAATTCTTCGGGCACATCGCCGAAGCCCAGGTGGACCCCATCATAGAGGCCGCCTCCGGCATCACCCGGGCGCAGGCCCCTTTTAACCTTAAGGTGACCGGGGCCGGGGCCTTCCCCACGGTGACCAACCCCCGGGTGGTGTGGCTGGGAGTGGGCGGCGACCTGGCCGCTATGGGGGATTTTTACCGGAAACTGGAGGAGGCCTTCGCGGCCCTGGGCTTTCCCCCTGAGGGGCGGCCGTTTACGCCCCACCTGACCCTGGGGCGGGTCAAGTCCCCCAGAAACCGGGTGGACCTCTCCCGTCGTCTGGCCGCGCTGCCGCCGGTGGAGAGCGAGGCGTTCCAAATAAATGAAGTAATCCTGTACCGCAGCAACCTCTCCCCCCAGGGCGCGACGTATTCGCCGTTGAAGGTTATTCCTCTGGCAGGTTGAAGCCAGAGATGCTTTCGCTGCCGGTTTGATTTGGGAACGAAGAATATGCGGCACAGGCTCTCCAGCCTGTGCGATCAATCAACAACTTTCGCAGCAGACAAAATCGGGAGCAGAAAAAGGTTATAATTACTATTAGCTTGAAACATGAAATTAGGGCAAATATCATAGGGGCGGGTCTCCGCCCCCCAAATCGGCGTCGGGCAAAGCAGGCGGCCAGGGACGGCCGCCCACAATAACATAGTTTAGCGAATAACCTGATGCAGCCATTACCCAAGTGGATACCCTCACGTGGAAATTTAAAGCACTGCAAAGGATGAATATATGACTTCACACGACAGCACCGAAAAAGCCAAAGCCCTGGCCCAGGCCTTGGGGCAGATTGAGAAGCATTACGGCAAGGGCGCCATCATGCGCCTGGGTGAGGACGAAAAGCTGGAGGTGCCGGTCATTTCCAGCGGCTCCCTGGGCCTGGACCTGGCCCTGGGGATCGGCGGCATCCCCCGGGGTCGCGTCATCGAAATCTTCGGGCCGGAGGCCTCGGGCAAGACCACCCTGGCGCTCCACGCCATCGCCGAAGCCCAGCGCCTGGGGGGCGTGGCCGCGTTCGTGGACGCGGAGCATGCCCTGGACGTGCACTATGCCCGCAAGCTGGGGGTCAAGACCGAGGACCTGCTCATCTCCCAGCCCGACTCGGGCGAACAGGCCCTGGAGATCGCCGAAATCCTGGTGCGGTCCAACGCCATCGACATGGTGGTGGTGGACTCCGTGGCCGCGCTGGTGCCCCGCTCGGAGATCGAAGGCGACATGGGCGACGCCCAGATGGGCTCCCAGGCCCGCCTCATGAGCCAGGCCCTGCGCAAGCTCACCGCGGCCATCAGCAAGTCCATGACCAGCGTGATTTTTATCAACCAGATCCGCATGAAGATCGGCCAGCTTTTCGGCAACCCCGAAACCACCACCGGCGGCAATGCGCTGAAGTTTTACGCGTCCATGCGCCTGGACATCCGCCGCATCAGCGCCATCAAAACCGGCGACGAACTGGTGGGCTACCGCACCCGGGTGAAAGTGGTGAAGAACAAGCTGGCGCCGCCGTTCCGGGAGGCGGAGTTCGACATAGTTTTCGGCCAGGGCCTGTCCAAGGAGGGGGAAATCCTGGATATGGCCACCGACGCGGGCCTTATCACCAAGAGCGGCGCGTGGTACAGCTACGGCTCCGAACGCATGGCCCAGGGACGGGAAAACGCCAAGACCTTCCTCAAAGAGCACCCGGACATCATGGCCGATCTGGAGAAGCAGATCCGGGGCCTGCACGGGCTTATCCCCACCCCTTCCACGGAAACGGCCCTGGAAGCGGCCCTGGAACAGGAGACGCCATGAACAGTCGGGAAGTCAGGGACGTTTTTTTGCGCTATTTTGAAGAAAAGGGGCACACGGTGGTGCCCAGCTCCTCCCTGGTGCCCGCGGGCGACCCCACGCTTCTCTTTACCAACGCCGGCATGGTGCAGTTCAAGCGGGTGTTTCTGGGGGAAGACCCCCGGCCTTATGTGCGGGCCGCGTCCTCCCAAAAGTGCGTGCGGGCCGGCGGCAAACACAACGACCTGGAAAATGTGGGCTATACCGCCCGGCACCATACCTTCTTTGAAATGCTGGGCAACTTCTCCTTCGGCGACTACTTCAAGGCCGGCGCCATCGAAATGGCCTGGGAACTCTTGACGGAGCGCTACAAGCTTCCCAAGGATCGCCTCTGGGCCACGGTCTTTTATGACGATGACGAGGCCCGGGAGCTTTGGCAGAAGATCGCCGGCCTCCCTCCGGAACGCATTGTGGGTTTGGGGGAGAAGGACAATTTCTGGGCCATGGGCGACACCGGCCCCTGCGGCCCCTGCTCCGAGATTATCATCGACCAGGGCGAGGCCATGGCCTGCGGGCCGGACTGCGGCATCGGCAGGTGCGAGTGCGACCGCTACCTGGAGATCTGGAATTTGGTATTCATGCAGTTCAACCGCACTGCCAAGGGCGACATGGAGCCGCTGCCCAAGCCCAGCATCGACACGGGCATGGGCCTGGAGCGCCTGTGCGCCGTGGTCCAGGGGGTGCAGAGCAACTTTGACACCGACCTCCTGAGGCCGGTCATCGGCCGCATCGAGGATTTGGCCGGGGAAAGCTATGGTGGCCCCGACAGGTTGAAAAATGTAGCCTTCCGGGTCATCGCAGACCACAGCCGGGCCACCAGCTTTCTGATCGCCGATGGAGTGCTGCCGTCCAACGAGGGCCGGGGGTATGTGCTCCGGCGCATCATCCGCCGGGCCTTGCGCTTCGGGCGTCTATTGAACCTAAAGACCCCGTTTCTCCCCACAGTGTGCCAACGCGTGGTGGAGTTGATGGGGGAGGTCTATCCCGAACTTAAAGCGGCTCAGAGCTTCATGGACCAGGTCGTCAGCAACGAAGAAGAACGCTTCGCCGACACCCTGGACCACGGCTTGAGGCTGCTGCACGAGGAACTGGCCGCGCTCAAGGCCGGCTCCGGCCGGGTGCTCGCCGGCGAGGTCGCGTTCAAACTCTATGACACCTACGGCTTCCCCCTGGACCTGGTGCAGGACGCGCTCCGGGAAGAGGGCCTGAGCCTGGATTACGAAGGTTATGAAGAGCATATGCGGCGGCAGCGGGAGGCCTCCCGCGCGGCCTGGAAGGGCACAGGCGAGGAAGTGCCGGAAGTCTATGTGGAGCTGGCCGCCTGGCCCCCCACCCGCTTTTTGGGCTATGAGACCTTGAGCGCCGACAGCACCGTGCTGGCCCTGATCCGGCACGAAGCTAAAGGCGACCAGGCGGAAGCCGGCGAGGAGGTGGAGGTGGTTACCACCGCCACGCCTTTTTACGGCGAAGCCGGCGGCCAGGTGGGGGACACCGGCTGGATCACCGGCCCGGGCTGGAAAATCGAGGTGCTCAACACCCAGAAACTGCCTAACGACCTCATCGTCCACCAGGGGGTGGTGCGGGAAGGGGTGGTGAAGGTCAACGACCCGGCCCATCTGACGGTGGATTCGGAGCGGCGGGCCCGCATCGCCCGGCATCACACCGCCACCCATATTTTACAGGCAGCCCTGCAGAAACACCTGGGCTCCCATGTCAAGCAGTCCGGCTCCCTGGTGACGCCTGAACGTCTGCGCTTTGACTTCACCCATTTTGCGGCTATCGACCGGAAAACCCTGGAGGAGCTGGAACTGGACATTAACACCGCGGTCGCCCAAAACCTGCCGGTGGAAGTGACCCAGTTGTCCATGCAGGAGGCTATGGCCAGCGGGGCCATGGCCATCTTTGAGGAAAAATACGGCGAAGAGGTGCGCCTGGTGGCTATTCCCGGGGTCAGCAAGGAATTGTGCGGCGGCACCCACGTGAGCCGCACCGGCGACCTGGGTCTGGTTAAGATTGTCAGCGAGGCCGGCATCGCCGCGGGCATCCGGCGCGTGGAGGCGGTCTGCGGCCCTGAGGCCGTGCGCCTGGTTCAGGAGGAAGAGGACGAACTTCTTGAAGCCGCAGGACTCCTGAAGGCCGGGCGCGGGGAGTTGGTGGCCCGCTTGGAGAAGGTTCTCAAACGCACCAAAGAGCTGGAAAAACAGGTGGAAACCCTCAAAAGCCAGATCGCCGCAGTGCAGGCCGGAGACCTGCTGGAGCAGGTGCGCCAAGTGAACGGGGTCTCGGTCCTGTCCCTGGAGGTGGGGGCCACCGACCCCAAGGGCTTGCGGGAATTCGCGGTGAAGCTCCACAACCGCCTGAAAAGCGGCATCGTGGTGCTGGGCAGCCGGGCCGACGACAAGGCGCTCCTCATCGCCATGGTGAGCAAGGACCTGACCAAGCGCTTCAACGCCGGAGAGATCATCCGGGAGCTGGCCCCTATTGTGGGCGGCAGCGGCGGCGGCCGGGCGGACATGGCCCAGGCCGGCGGCCCGGAGAAGGATAAGCTGCCGAAGGCCTTAGAGCAGGCCTATGAGGTGATTGCCCGCAAGGCAATGTGAGAAAACGGGTTGGGTCCTCAAACAAATCCCCGGGAAGGTGTTTGATGAAGCACATAAGCCACTGAGATTCGCTCCCAAGTGCACCTTGGGAGCGAGTTTAAAAAAAGAAAAAAAGAAGCACAGGCGGGACGCCTGTGCCACCGGGCTTAGCGCACATTGAGCTTTTTCGATAAACTTAATCTTCTATTCTAAACTACTCTTAAAGAATTAATTTCCTTCCAATTCCTCGCCGGTCAGGGCTTTCAAGGCCTCCAGGTACTTCGCCCGGGTGTTGGCGATAACTTCCGGGGGCAGGGGCGGCGGGGGCGGTTTCTTGTTCCAGCCCAGCGATTCCAGGTAGTCTCTCAAGTATTGCTTGTCATAGCTTTTCTGGGGCCTGCCCGGCTGATAATCGTCCTTGGGCCAGAACCGGGAGGAATCCGGGGTGAGCACTTCGTCGATGAGAAGGAGTTCGCCGTCGGCCAGGCCGAATTCGAATTTGGTGTCCGCCAAAATGATGCCCCGTGGTTCGGCCCACTGACTGGCCCGGCGGTAAAGGGCCAGGCTCAGCTCCCGCACCCGCCGGGCCAGGTCTTCGCCGATAATGGCCGCGGCCTGGTCAAAAGTGATGTTTTCATCATGCGTGCCCAGCTCCGCCTTGGTGGAAGGGGTGAAGATGGGCTCGGGCAGGCGGTCCGATTCCACCAAGCCCCGCGGCAGTTCAATGCCGCAGATGGCGCCGGTTTTTTTATATTCGGCCCAGCCGGACCCTGACAAATAGCCGCGCACAATGCATTCCACGGGCAGCGGCCGGCATTTTTTAACCAGCATGGCCCGGCCCTCCAGGGTCAGGCGGTAAGGCCGGCAGGCCCGGGGGAACTCGCCTACATCCAGGGATATGAGGTGGTGCGGCGTGAGGTCCGCCAGATGCCCAAACCAAAAGGCCGACAGCCGGGTGAGAATGCGGCCCTTGTCCGGGATGGGGTCGGCCATCACCACGTCAAAGGCCGAAATGCGGTCCGTGGCCACCAGCAGCAGGGTATCCCCCAAATCGTAAATATCCCGCACCTTGCCCTGGTGGCGGGGTCCCAAGCCGGTAAAATCAGTAGTAAAAACAACAGGTGTCATGGGCGCCGCCTGAGTGTGGTTGATGGACTGGAAGTGGCGGAGGAGACTTCCACCACTTTGGCGGAAATGCCTTCAAGCTCCTTGATGCGCCGGGCTGCCTCTTGAGCCGCCTGCTTGCCGGTTAAGGGTCCGACTTGCACCTGAAAGACGGCTTTTCCGCCCGGCGAGGTCCGCACGGCCTTGGCCGGGAGGTTTTGTGCTTTCAGGCGATTTTGCAAAGCCAGAGCCTGCTTTAATTGGGTGTAGCTGGCCACCGGAATTATATATTGCGCGCCGCTGGCCGGCGGCTTCGAGACCGCCCTGGGACGGGGTTGAGACGTATGGCTCGGCCGGGGAGCAGCAGGAGCGCCCCGCTCGATGATAACAGGGTTGCTTGGTGTGGAGCCGGCAGTTCGAGGCGGCCCGACAGTTTCCGGCAGTGTTGATGGACCCGTAGCGACCGGCGGCTGGCTTGAGGAAGCACCGCGCTTGAGAAGCTTGGCTCCTGACCAGAGAACCATAATGGTGAGCAGGGCCAGCCCCAGGCCCCAGAAAAAGCGGGGCGGCGCGGCCTTGATTTTGTCCAGGGCTTGAGCCGCTGCGGGTTTCAGCTTTTCCCAGAGGTGGCGGGACCGAGTCTTGGTCTCTTGCCACAGTTGACGGGATACAATCTTGCTTTTTTCCCAGAGTTTGGCAGCCGCGGTTTTGGCCGCATCCCCCAGCGATACTCCGGGTTTGGGCTGCCAGAGGAAACTCTTTTCCCTGAACGCGCCCCGCAGCAAGTCCCGGCTTTGCTCCAGCGCGGCCAGAAAGGAGATGATGTCCGGGTAGCGGTCCCCGGGTTCCACCGCCAAACAACCCAGCAGGAAATTCTGCAACGGCACCGGAACCTCTTCCAGGTCGGCCAGAGGCGTTTCCAGCCGGTAAGGGAAGGCCTCGTCGAAGGTTAATGGATAGGGCAGGCTGCCCACCGTGAGACGGAAGCCCAGGACCCCTAAAGAAAAGACGTTGGCCCGAGTCGTCACCCCCTCCCCTCGCACCACTTCCGGAGCATTGTAGGCCCTGAGTTCCAGCAGTCCCACCTGCTCTTCCAGGGATGGAGGGCAGGCAAAATTGGCCAGCTTGATCCTGTCGCCCTCCATGAGGATGTTGAGGGGATTAAGGGATTGATGCACCACCCCGTGCTCATGGGCAAAAGCCACCGCCCGGCCCACCTCGTCAAGCAAATGCAGAGCCTGGGGCAGGGTGAAGCGTTCCAGGCGGTTCAGGCGGGCCAGCAGGCTTTCCCCCCCATACGGTTCCTGCACCAGGTAGAAACCCTCCCGGTTTTCGCTGCCGTGAAAAACCGTCAGGATCAACGGGTGGCGCAGCCTGTAAGCCAGGGCGGCCTCCTTGATCAGAAAGCCCCGGGAAGCCTCAAAATCCGGAACCTCGCGGCTGATGAACTTAAGCCCCACTTCGACTTTCAAGAGCCGATCCTGAGCCAGATAAACGCCGCCCCAGGGCTCCTCCCGCAGAAGCCTCAAAATGACGTATCTCTCCGCGATGACCTGGGCTGATTTGAGGGTAGCGGACGCGCTGTTCACCGAGTTTTCCCCTGCCTTATTTCCCCTCAACCATAGCATAAAACCAGGCGCTGAAAAAGAGGTCTTTTGTCCGGCGCAACAGGCGCAACCGGTTAAAGTTAATCGTGACCCATGGATAGAAATGGCATGTTCGAGCCGTTTTTGGTAAGGTGAAGCAAAATCCAAGTTTGCGTGGTTTTTATGAGTTTGGCCAATCTCATAACCCTTTCCCGACTGCCGTTATTGCTGTTTCTGCTGATAGGCCTGTTCTATGTCTCAAGCTGGCAATGGCAACTGGTTTTTTTGGCACTGTTGATCATCCTTTTCCTCATGGATTGGTTCGACGGCTACGTGGCCAGGATGCGCAATGAAGTCACGGAATTGGGGTCCGTATTGGACATAGCCTTGGACCGGGCCGTGGAGAATATCCTCTGGATCGCGTTCATGCACTTGGGCATGGTGCCCCTGTGGGTGCCGGTGGTATTTCTGGTGCGCTCTTTTGTGGTGGACGGCGTCCGGGGCGCGGCCCTGACCAGGGGCAAGTCCGGTTTCGGCATGATGCACTCCGTGTGGGGCCGCTTTCTGGTGGCTTCCCGGTTCATGCGGGCCCTTTATGGACTGGTGAAATGCACCACCTTCTGCTTTTTGTGGCTCACCTATGCTCTTTCCCTCAAAAATCCGGCCTTGACTGGGAGCTTGCATTTTATCAATGAGTTTCTTATCTTATTTTCAGTCAGTCTCTGTGTGATTCGGGGAATCCCGGTAATCGCCGACGGCCGGCTCTATTTTTCCCGAAAATAAGGCCTGCCGTTATATTGAGCTCCTTATTCAACTGTATCTGGGCGGGAAATAGTTATGGGTGAGGTGGCGGCAATATTTGATGTGGACAAGACGCTGGTGCAGGGGTCCACCGAGCGCTTGTTTTTTACATATCTGGTGCGCCATCAAAAACTGCGGACCACCCAGGCCATGGCTTACCTGGCGCGTCTGGCCTCCCGCCCTGAAGACCGTTTCCGGGATAAATCTTACTTGAAGGGCCTGGGGGTGGAAGAAATTGAGGCCCTGGCCCGGCGCTGCTATGACGAGATGATCGCGCCGCGCCTCAGCCCGCAAGCCCTGGCCTGCCTTGGAGAGCATAAGGCTCAAGGGCACCGCATTGTCTTATTGACCGGCTCGCTGTCTTTTCTTATTGTGCCGCTCAAAGAAATGGTGGAAGCCGATTGGCTGATTGCCACGGAGCCGGCCCATGATGAGCGGTGTTTCACCGGCGAAATCGCCGGGCTGCACCCCCGAGGTAAAAACAAAGAGCTGCTGCTGCTTGATCTCTCCAAGCGCCATGGCTTTGATCTGTCCCGCTCTTATGCCTACGCGGACCATTTTGAGGACCGCTCCCTGTTCGGCCGGGTGGGGTACCCGGTGGCGGTCAACCCCTCCTGGCGCCTTAAGCGATTGGCCCGCAAATACCGCTGGCCGATCCGCTATTTTTAAAAAATCTCCCCAAAATTTCCCATTCTTATCATTTTCCGCCAAAAATCAGGTAGAATAGAGACATGGATCCGGCCCAATTGAAGCAGCTTAAAGAGCGGGTGGAAGCGGAGCTCAGGCAGCGGGAAATGGCCAACCTGGAATTCTGGCTGACCGAGCTGAAAAAAATCGACGCCAAACGGCACCGGGACCTGGCCGGATTGCAAAGCGACCTCAGGGGCCTTATCAACCGCATGGATACCCGCCTGAGCCGCCTCAAAGGTGGCCACGACTGAGACCGTTTGTTAGATCTTTTCAACCATAAGGTATGCCCACATGTATGAACTGAAAATAACCACCCAGTTTGCCGCGGCGCACCGCCTGGACAATTTCTACGGCAAATGCGAAGCCCTGCACGGCCACAACTGGAAGGTGGAAGTATATCTCCTGGGGGAGCAACTCGATGAAGCCGGCCTGCTCAAGGATTTCGGCGTGATAAAGGCCCGGACCAACGACATCCTCCAGGAAGTGGACCATAAGTTCCTCAACGAGTTGCCGGCTTTTAAGGACCAGAACCCTTCATCGGAAAACCTGGCCCGGTATCTTTTCGAGCGCCTGTCCGCCGCTCTCAACGACGGCGGCATCCGGGTGAGCAAAGTAAGCATCTGGGAGTCGGACACTTCCTGCGCTTCGTATTTTCCCGCCTGAAATATCCAGGCTTACCGCTAACCGCAAGCTTTGGGGATTGGTCTGCTTTGGCGTTATAGTTGAATGGCTGGTCTGCCGCCGGAAGAGCGGCAAACGCGCCAGTGTTGTTCAGCTACCGGGTTCTGTCCGTGTCGCCCCCTTCTCGATCAATCCGGTCGATCTTTTCCTTAACTCGCTGAAACATTTCTTCCTCTGTAAGAACCAGCAGGATATCGCCGGCTTCCAGTTCCGTCCCGCCGCCGGGCACCAGAAACTCACGTCCCCGGGCAATCAGGGTGATGAGAAAACCGGGGGGCAGTTTTAATTCCAGGATTCTTTTCCCGGCAGCCCAGGAACCTTCTGGAATGGGCAATTCTTTGAGCTTGGTTTTCAACCCTTCGACAGGCGTATATTCAATGGGATACAGGGGTCTGGCCGGTTCCGGAACGTCCACTTTCAGCCATTTCGCCGCCAGTGGCACCGAAGTGCCCTGGAAGAGGACCGAGGTTAACACGACAAAGAAAATGATATTGAAGATTAAATCGGCCTGAGGCAGGTTGGCCAGGAAAGGATAGGTGGCCAGAATAATCGGCACCGCGCCGCGCAGGCCCACCCAGGAGGTGAAGGTTTTCTCACGCCAACCGATCCGAACCGGCAGCAAACAAACAAAAACGCTTACCGGACGGGCTACGAACATCAGGAAGCCGGCCAGCAGCAAGCCTATCCCCGCGATAGGCACAAGCCGCGACGGGAACACCAACAGGCCCAAAGTCAGGAACATGGTAATTTGCATGAGCCAGGCTAAACCGTCATGGAAATGCAGCAGGCTCCGTTTATGGATGAAATCCCGGTTACCGGCGATGATCCCGGCCAGATAAACAGCCAGGAAACCGTTGCCCCCGGCGAAGTCTGTGGTGCCATAGGTAAACAGGGCCAGCGCTAAGGTCAGGACCGGGTACAACCCCTCGTATCCCAAATGCAGCCGGTTGACCAAAAAGACGATCACCCTGCCCATACCGTAGCCAAATACTGCTCCCAAAGCCATCTGTTGGATAAAGAAAAAAATAAGGGTAAATGGGGAGGTGATTTCCTGGGTGATCAATTGAATGGCGCTGATAGTGAGAATCACGGCCATGGGATCATTACTGCCCGACTCCAGTTCCAGCAACCTTTTAAGCTGTCCTTTCAAGCCCAGCCCTTTTGAGCGCAATATCGAAAAAACTGCGGCCGCATCGGTTGAGGAGACAATTGACCCGAGAAGCAGGCCTTGAAGGAGGGAGAAGCCCAACAAAGCCATGGCAAAGAAGCTCATAACCAGGGAGGTCAGAATGACGCCCAGCGTTGCAAGAATGGCGCTCTCCATAAGCACCGGCCGGACTCCTTGCCAATCTGTGGAAAGACCGCCAGAAAACAGGATGAGCGCCAGGGCCAGGATTCCGATAAACTGGGCCTGCATAGGGTTGTCAAAATGGATGCCACCCGGTCCCTCCGAACCCAACACCATACCCAGGGCCAGAAACAACAACAAGGCAGGTATCCCGAAACGTTCAGCCACCTTGCTGGCAAAAACGCTGAGCAGCAGCACCAGGGATACGCCGACGAGAATGTAATCAGGAATAGGTCCCATGCCCCATTACCAAAACTTGCGATCTTTGGTCGAATTCAATCCGGCAGCGGGGCCGGCATTAATTAAAGATAGATCGAATTAAGGGGCGGCGCCAGGAAACGTTGTGAAAGAATAATTGCTCCAATCGAGGATTTTGTTTAATGTATTTATTTGTTATTCACCGCTATTAAAGCCGCCTCATAGGACAATGCTATGGGCCATTTCCTCGAAGAAATCGGCATCTCCATCATCGCTGCCACCATCCTGGGGCTCCTGACCTATCGCCTCAAGCAGCCCGTTATTTTGGGATATTTCCTGGCCGGGGCCATTATCGGTCCGGCGGTGGGTCTCAAGCTGGTCACTGACCCGGAAAACATCCATGTAATTTCCGAAATCGGTTTAATCCTGCTACTGTTCGTCATCGGCCTGGAAATCAACTTCAAAAAAATCCTGGCCGCGGGCAAACAACTGGTCGTGGCCGGGACTGGCCAGTTTCTTTTGGGCACTCTCATAGGACTAGGCTTTTTCCTGCTCATCGGCTACGGCCGGACCCTCGACACCCTGTACCTGGCCATTTTCTGCGCTATCAGCAGCACCGCCATCGTGGTCAAACTGCTCTATGACAAGTTTGAACTGGACACTCTCCCCGGCCGGATGAGCGTGGGAATTTTGATTTTTCAGGATATCTGGGCCATTCTCATTTTGGCTTTTCAGCCCAATTTTCAAAATCCCCAGATAATGCTGCTGGGCTCCGCCCTGTTAAAAATCCTGCTCCTGCTGGGCATAGGCTATATCTTGAGCAGATATGCCTTAAATTACATCTATACCATGATCGCTAAGACGCCGGAGCTGGTGGTGGCAGTCTCCATCGGCTGGTGCGCCACCATGGTGGCCACTGCGGACCTTATGGGGCTTTCCAAAGAGATGGGCGGCCTCATCGCAGGAGTGGCGGTCTCCAATTTCCCCTACAGCATTCACGTCACCGCCAAGGTGCTGCCGCTCCGGGACTTCTTTTTGACCCTGTTTTTCATCTCCCTGGGCATGGCGGTGCCTTTGCCCACCGCCTCAATGATAGCATTGGCTCTGGGCATTGTGGCATTTGTCATAGCCTCCCGGTTCTTGACCATCTATCCCTTGCTGGCTCTGTCCGGGGGCGGCCGGCGCACCAATTTCATCACCAGCCTCAACCTGTCCCAGATCAGCGAGTTCTCCCTGGTAATCGGCTCCCTGGGCTTGGCCTACGGCCATATCAGCGAATCGCTCCGGGCCCTGGTAATTTATGCCATGGCCTTTTCCGCCATCCTGTCGTCCTATATGATCAAATACAATCATGAAATTTACCTGCTGTTTAACCGTGCGCTGGCCTTCTTCAGCGCTTTTGGGGGAGGGGAGGAACAGGAAGAAGCCGATGCCGGAGGGGCGCATCCTATCGTATTGTTGGGGTTTCATCGGGGGGCCGCGGCCTTTATTGATTACGTCATGCAGAACAGGCGGGAACTCTTGCCCAAAATTCTGGTGATCGACTTTAATCCGGAAGTTTTGAAGAGCCTGGCGGCCCAAAGAGTCCATGCCGTATTTGGCGACATCAGCAGTGTGGACACCCTGGCCCACACCCACATCGAACAGGCAAAGATCATTATCTCCTCCATTCCCGACATGATGCTCAAGGGCACTAACAATCTATGGCTGGTGGAGACCTGCCGTCATCTGGCTCCCGAGGCCGCGATCGTGGCCACCGCGGAAACCAAGGAGCAGGCGGAGGATTTACGCAAGGCGGGGGCCCATAAGGTGATCCTCCCATATTACCTGTTGGGACAATCCCTGTTGGACTATGTGGAGAAAGAGTTGGAGCTTACTGACCAAAGATAGGCGTCATTTTTTCAAGGCAGGACCTGAGAGGCCCTCCCGGCCGCGGAGGTAGATGCCGTGAATTTTGAAAGAATCAGGCCTCAGCTGACTTCCTTTTTCCGGACTCTTCGCCGCGAACTGGTGCTTCATCTCTTTTTCGGAGTGATTGGTCTGCTCTGTTTGGGGACTCTGGGCTTTTTCATAAGCGAAACCCATATCGACCCCTGGGAAACAAGGTTATGGAAGGCCGCCTGGTGGGCTCTGGTTACCCTGACAACCGTGGGCTACGGCGACGTGGTGCCGGTGACCGGAGCCGGCCGACTCGTAGGGGCAGGTTTAATGTTCGGCGGCCTCTTGATGCTGTCCCTTCTCACTGCTACAATAGCGTCGGTCTTCGTAGAGCGCAAATTTCGCCGGGAGCGGGGTTTGGAAGCCGTAAAAATGGAGCAGCACATTCTCATCCTGGGCTGGAACCACGACGGCGTGGTATTTCTGGACCAATTGATGCGCCGCCTCTCCGGTGGCGTACCGGTAGTGCTGGTCAATCAGCTCCCGGCTGAGCAGTTGGAAAACTTGCGGGCCAAATACCCGGACCATGAAGTTGCTTATATTTGGGGAGATTTTTCCCGGGAAGACATCCTTTTAAAGGCCAATGTGCGCCGGGCCGTGAAGGCCGTTATCCTGGGCGGCCGCCAGGCTGGCGAGACCGCGGCCCAGGTGGATCAGCGCATCCTGCTCACCGCCCTGACCCTCAAGTCGTTGAACCCGAAGCTCAGGATTCTGGCCGAACTGCATCTGCCGGAAAACCGTCTTTACCTGGAGAGGGCCGGAGTGGAGGAAGTCATGATCCGGGGTCAATACGACAGCTCTCTGATGGCCGGGGCCATCGCCGCTCCGGGTCTCTTCCGTCTCATGACCAGCCTGCTGACGGTGGAAGGCCCTGACCTGTGGGCCGTGGAAATCCCTCCCCGGTTTCACGGCCACCAGGTGAAGGAACTGGCCCAATATCTGAAAGAAAAACACCAGGCCCTGCTCATCGGCCTTTACAGTGAGGGCCGGGCCTTATCACTGGAGGACCTTCTTTCCGAAGAACCCTCGGCCATCGACGACTTCATCCGGCGCAAGTTCGAAGCCACCGGCATGACCCACCTTTTTGGCCGGGCCAAGGTGGATGTCCAGGTCAACCCTCCCGACGAGCAAATTTTGACGCCCCGCCAGCAGGCGGTGGTGATCGCCTCGGCAAGGCCTTTCCTTTGATGATTGATCCAAGCTGCTTTCAGAAAATCTATCTCTTGCAGGATTTGAACGGGGAGGAACTTCAGGAACTGTTGGCCGCGGCCGGCTCCAGGCAGATTGCCGCCGGGGAGACCGTCCTTCAGGAGGGGGAGCCAGGAGACAGTCTGTTCATCATGTGCCGGGGGGAAGTGGAAATCACCAAGCGCCTCACTCTGGTGTTGGATGAGGAGGTCCCCAAAGAGCGGGTGATGATCCGCTTAAAGGCTGAGGACGGCGTCTCCTTCGGGGAGATGGCCCTGCTGGAAAACGATGCCCGCACAGCCACCGTGACGGCCTTGACCGACTGCCAATTTCTGGAGCTTCGCCGTCAGGACTTCCTAAATTTCATCGACCGGAACCCCAAAACGGGATGCCGCCTGCTCCTGCGCTTGGCCCAACTTCTGTCCCAGCACCTGCGCAAAACCAACCAGGACGTGGTCAAACTCACCACCGCCCTGGCCATCGCCTTGGGTGGCTGACGCAGCCTTAATGCCAAAAGCTCTTGTTTAAGCTCCTTCCCTGCCATTTTAATTTAGGAAATAGGCCAGCCGTTTTTCCCCCTGCCTGAAAAAATCCGCGACTTCCTGAAACCCAGCCTCCAGGAGATGTCGGGCCTCTGAGAGAAAATCCGTCGACGCCGCCATCTTCCCTTCCAGCCAGAGCCGGGACTCCACCTCTTGCGGCGCGGTCTCCCAGGTTTTGAGCGCGATGAGCAAGGCCCTCAGGTCGCTCCCCTTGACCCGGTGGCGCACGATTCCCGGCTCGGACAGCACGTCCACCCGGTAAGCGCGGCCGTCATCCCAGCCCAGGCGGTTCAGGGCCGCCCGCCGCATCAAACAGGGGTAGCAGTAGCCACAGGCCCCGGTGCCCCGCCCCTGCCAGCGCCCCACTTCGGGCCGGGCGCAGGAGATGGTCAAGGGAAAGAGCCGCTCCAGCAGATTGCGGTTGCGGCACTGCGCCAGCATTTCCCCTTTGCTTAGACCTTGGTAGGGATTGGCTAAAGTGTGGGAGATGCCGGCCTCCTGCCACAGACCGGTGAGTCCCGCCAGAAAATAGGGATGGGTGGTGCGGGTGCTGTAGGCGCCCAAACGGTTTAAAGTGAGCGGCGGATTCAGGCTGATCCAGCCGTTTTCCGGGACAACGACAGGCGTGTCCGGCCCGAAGGCGGCGGCTGCGGTCAGCCCCTGGGCCAGATAGAGCAGCGAGCGGCTGCGCAGGGTGAGCTCCCGGACTTCGGGGAATTGCACTCTTATCCCCAGATGATGCAGGCGGTCCGGGCCGTAATGCTCCCGCAGGGAAAAGGCCAGGCGCTGCTGGACGGAGGCAAGCTGGCCGAAATCATAGTGGCTCACCAAAATGAGGCGCTCCCCGCCTTCCAGCCTGTCAATGGCCCCTGCCAGCGAATCCAGACCGCCGGAGAAAAGAACCACCGCGTGGGGGAGCCAGTCATGAGGCCAGGGCGCGGCAAACCCCAAATCCACAGGCGCCTCTCTGAAATTCAAGCTCCAGTTATCGCCGGTGAGAAAGTTCAGCAGCTGAGCCAAGCGGGCGGGTTGAACAGCCCACGAGGAAGAGGCCGGCAAAGACAGGGCTATGTCCCTGGTCCAGGCATCGGGCGAGGTGCTGCGGGGCACCAGCTTGTCTGCGGCCCAGACTGCCATGGCGGTCAGGAGAAATTCGGCGACGGCCCCGGCTGGCAGGTGTGGCAAGGCGAAGAATTGTTCCAGGTTGTGATGGATGGGATACCCGGAAAGGCCCGGCTCATCAAGGTGGACCACCGCGTCCGCGGCCCGGCGCGGCCGGCGCTTCTCTCCCGGAGCTTTCAGGAAAAGGCTGAAGGCCATTTATTTCTTGGTTGAATTGTCCATGCTGAACTGTTCCAGCATTTCTTTTAGCGCCTGCGTGACCCAGAGCCAGCCCTCCAGGCCCTGCCAATCCTCAGGCGGCGGGACCGTGCTCCCCTGAGCCTTTGCCGCGTTGACGATTTCTTTTTCAATTCCGGCCAGGCCATCTACTAAATGACGCCACCCGGCCGCGGCTCCCTCCAGGGGCTCCCCTAAGTCAAAAACGAGGCGGTGATAAAGGGCCGCGGCCAGAAATTTTTTCACGGCCCGAGACGGCTCATAACGCTGCTGGATAACCTCGGCAAGCTCTTGTACCAGGGCAGGGCGGAGTGCGGCTGCTTCCAGCCCGCCGTCTGCTTCCAGCCAGGTTGATGCTATCATGTGGGCGGCGGCCAGGGGAGCTTCAGAACGGGGCCGGCTCAGTTCGGAGGTGACCGAAAATTCCGGGGCTTTGGCTTGGCAAAACTGCCCCAGTTTCCGGGCAATCCTGCGGGTCAGGCGGAAGGCCGCCAAGACGCCGCCGCTTTCCTGATCCAGACCAGCTGCAAACGCGGCCACATAACGGGCCACCACTTCCCTCGCCTCAATCGAATGGGGATTTTCCGGGGAAAAATACCGCACCGTCGTAACCTTGGCCTGCCGCCAGAGCCGGGTGGTGGGTGCCCGGCGTGCCGTGGAAGTTCCCATAATCGACCTCGTTTCGGGGGAAGGGGGCAGGGGTCAGAAACCCCCATCGCCGACCCCTTATAGCGGGAGCGCAGGCTTACAGCCCGTGCTTAACCGGCAAGATGCCGTTGTTCCCGAATATGAAGGGGAAGGTCGGGATGGGTCGAAGAAGATGGGAGCCTGCGTTCCCCGGTCCTCCCCTCGAGTCTAACCGCCTAGGTCCAAGGATAAATGACATTCGGTGAATTAGACAAGCCGGGATAGAGAAAATCTGGGACATAAAGCCAAGCGAGCAGTATTACTCCCCTTGGGCCAGGCGCTTGAGGCGGGTGACGCGCTCCCAGGAGAACTCCGGCCAGCAGGGAAAAATGGAGGGATTGTGGAATATCGGGTCGGCCTCCAGGTTATAGCGGGACGCGGCAACGGCCGTGGGCCAAAGGGCCGTGCCGGGAATGGGCGAATATTGAGCCAAAACCGGGGTGGCTCCCAGGGCGTGCACCCGCCGGATGGAGGCCTCCAGGTCGCGGTCGTCCTGCTCCGGCAGGCCTTCCAGCAGATAAACGCCGATTTCCCTTTTGGCAAAACCGGCTTCTTTCAGGTGGGCCAGGGCTTCCTCCAGTTCGCCCGCAGCCAGTTTGCGGTCCAGTCGGGCCAAGCCGGTGGAGGTGGTTTCCACCCCCAAACGCAGGGTGGCAAACCGGGAGCGCTTGAGCCACCTGGCTACCTCGAGGGTAATAAACCGAGCGTGGACAGCGTTGGGCGTGTGGAAGCGGAAATTGCGGCCCCGGCGCGCCAATTCCTCCAGGATGACCAGGAGATGGCTGTCGGCCTGATAGAGCAGGGCGTCATCATAGAAGGCCACGTCCATCAAACCCAGGCTGTCCTGCCAGTGCAGCAGCTCCTCCACCACCGCCTGGGGCCGGCGCGCCGCAAACCGGGGCTGAAGCAGCCGGGAGGCGCAGTAATCGCACTGAAACGGGCAGCCCCTGGAAGTGAGCAGGGGAATGAAGGGCAGGTGGGGAAGCAGATGCAAAGGCGGCCGGGGGAGAACATCAAAATCGCCGGACTCATCATCAGGCTTCACCTTAATGCCGGTGAAATCTGCCAGATAAGACAGACATGCCTTATCGCCATGTCCCTGAATGACGATATCGGCCCCGGCCTGGCCGCGGGCATGGTCGGGGCAGAGGGTGGCATAGATTCCACCCAGGATCACCGGGGTGCGGGGGAAATATTGGCGCGCGATGGCAATGGCGGCCGCGACCCCGGGATACCAATAGGTCATGAGGGAGGTCACCAGGATGGCCGCGGGTTCAGGCAGGCGGGCGAGCCGGTTGCGGAACTCGCTTTCGGAAATCCCGTAGCGGCCGTAACGCCGGGGGAGGCCGTGCAGCGGCGGCGGAGTAGGGAGGATCACCTTGGGAAAGCGCCCGGTCCCGAAAGCGCCTGACCGGACCGCAGGCGCGCCCAGGCAGTCCAGCAGCGTGATCTCAAAACCGCAAGACTCCAGAAACCCGGCCAGATGGAGCAACCCCAGGGGCCGGGCGAAAAAATCATACGCCGCGAAATCGTAAATCCAGGGATTGATCAAGAGGAGAGAGGGATTGGACGGGGATGGCATCATGAACGGGAGCTGATCGGCAATCTAACAGTCCCGATATCCGACGAGTCGTTATCATCAGCCGGAGCTGAGTCGGCCTGAGACAACCAGGCTCTCAGCATCCCCCAAACCCTGACGGTGTATTCGCTGGCAGGGACAATTTGCAGTAACAGCGCGTTTGCCGTATGTGGGGTGATCTTCACCGGTTCGGCTATGGCCAGGCCGGCCACCAGGATAATGCGGCCGCGGCTCTCCACCAGCGGCAGGTGGGGGCGGAGCCAGCGGGGGATTTTCCGATCCACCAGGAAATCTTGCAGCTTTCTGGTTCCCGGGCCTCCCTGCGGCCAAAAGCGGTCGCCGGGACGGAAATGCCTGACCGTTAGAGGGAAATTCACCGGCGCGGCGTCAAGGAATACTTCCCCAAACGCAGCCGCCTGAACAGGGTCATCGGGAAGTGTGACGGGACTGAGCGTTATCCGCCAACCGTCGGGCGTCTCCCAGGTTCCCGGCACGCTGACAAGAGTGGCGGTTTTGCCGGGGGGCGGCAGCCGCCGCCACAGGTGCAATTCCTGACCGGCCCGGGCCGCCTGGCATTCCTTAAACTTAATCTGGCCGCCGCTTTTGGCGGCTCGGGCCAGGGCCAGAAGATTATCCACCCGGGCCGAAGTAATTTCCCCGCCCCCGGCAAAATTTTCCAGAGCATGCCTCAGAACCCGCTTTTGCAGGCCGAGGGGCAGGTCAAGAAGTTCAGCGACGCGGATTGAGGAGAAATCCGGGGTCAGCCTGCGGCCCACCTGTTCCCAGGCGGCAAGGGTTTGCGAAGCCAGCAGGCGTTCATCCTCATCCAGCAGGGACATGAGGCGCCACACCGCGACCTTGATCCGGGGGTTATAGCTGCGTGCCAGCTCCGGCAACAACTCCAGGCGCACCCGGTTGCGCAGATAGCGGCGGCTGAGGTTGCTGGCATCCTCCCGGTAAGAAAGCCCCTCCTGGCGGAGCCAGGCCAGAATCACCTCCTTGCCCGCGGCCAGCAGAGGCCTCACGATGCCGGCGGGAGTTGCGAACTCCATGCCCTTTAATCCCTGAATACCGGCCCCCCTGAGGAGACGCAGGAAGAACTGCTCCACCTGGTCATCGGCGGTGTGGCCCAGAGCCAGCTTATTATAGCCCTCCAGTCGGCAGGTCTCCTTGAGAAACGCCAATCTCAAGTCCCTGGCCGCCATTTGCAGGGAAACTTTTTTCCGGCGGGCTGCCTGCCGGACGTCTCCCGCGCCGAGGTGGAAGGGCAGCCCAAGTTCCTGGGCGGCGCGGCCCACAAAAGCGGCATCCTCATCCGAATCCCGGCCCCGGAGCAGGTGGTTGAAGTGGGCCACGCCCACCGTAAAGCCCATCTCCCTGCCCAGACGGGTGAGCAGATGCAGCAAAGCCATGGAGTCCGGGCCCCCGGAAACAGCCGCGAGCACCCTATCACCGGAAGCGAAGAACTCTTCCCGGCGGGTCAAAATGCCGACCCATCGGGGCAAATCGGGCGCGGCGTCAATGTCAAACAGGGGCAAACTCAAGGTTCTGTAACGGCGCACAGTTGGTTGACAGCATCAAGGAAAGTGTCCTTGGAAAACGGCTTGGCCAAAACCCGGTCTATAACCCCTGAGGCAGCCAATCCGCCAAGACTGTGGAGATCCGAGGAGATCAGCAGGATGCGGCAATCGGGCAGGAGCTCTTTCAGACTTTGCGCCACTTGCAGGCCGTTTTGAAAGGGCAGATGATAATCCACCACCGCAACCTGGAAAGACTGCGCGGCACAAATGGCGTCCAGATGGGCATCATCCTGCCACACCGCGACTGCATGCCCGGCTCGTATCAGAATGTCAGCCAGAGCATCCCTGGTGCCCACGTCATCGTCAATTATCAAAACGTTCATGAGCGATCAACCGTCCTGGATTGCGCCTTCGCCCTCCCTTTTGGCAGCCGGCAGGGCGATGTGGAAGGCGCTGCCTTGCCCGGGCTGACTCTCTACCCAGATGCGGCCGTGATTCGCCTCTATTAAGGTTTTGCAGATATATAAGCCCAACCCCGAACTGCTGCTCTTCTGGCGGTTTTGCTGATATTTTTCAAAGAGATGGGCCTGCTCTTCGGGGTTGATGCCTTGGCCGGTGTCCGCCACAATAATCTCCACCTCTGGATTCGGCCCGTTATGAACTTGACCCGATAGGCTGATTTTTCCCCCGGGCGGAGTCGCAGCCAGGGCATTGACCAACAGATTTGCCAGCACCCGCTCCAAAGAAGGTTCATCCACTATGAGCGGCGGCAGTTCCGGCGCCAGGCTGGTATTAAGCGCCACCCCCTGATGCTGAGCCAAAGGAGAAAAATGGTTGAGGACCCGCTTAACCACATAGCCCGGCGGCACCACTTCAGGCCGCAGGGCCAGCTGACCAGATTCGTAGTGGCTTAGGTACAGCACATTGTGAAGATGCACCAGCAGGCCTTCACTGCGCTGGATGATGCCTTGCAACTTGTGGTGCAGGCCGGGCGGCAACTCTTCATTTTCCAGGGCCTCGATGGTCAGCCGCAGGCCGGTGAGGGGCGCCTTGATGTCATGGATGATCATGGAGAGAAAGTCGGCATTGGCCGCGATGCGGTCCCGCTCTGCCTCCAAGAGGCCGGTTTTTTCCCGCAAAGCCCTGGTCATGGTATTGAAAGAGCAGGCCAGCTCGCCCAGTTCGTCGCCGCTGGTCACCGGGATGTCTTCGGTCAACTCTTCCCGGGCGGCGCGGCGGGTGCCCTCGGCCAGAAAGGCGATCTGCCGCCGCATGCCCAAAGAAAGCCACATGCTCAGCAGGGAGCCTATCAGGGCGCTGGCGCCGCCGACTCCGAAAATAACCATTTTCAAAGTGCGCAAAGTAGGAACAACTTCGGCCCGGTTAACCCCCACCACGATTAAATTTTCGGAGGGTTTGCCTTCCCCCTCCAAAGGAAGCAGGGTTACCGTGTAGGTATGCTTATCAAGTTCCAAGGTTTGCGGCTTTTTTACCTTTTCAAAAGCCTGAGCCGCTTTATCTTTGAATTCGCCGAAGGAGGCCAGGGCTTCTTCCGGAAGTTCTTTGAAAGAATTCACCACCAGGCGATTGGCAAAAAAGATGGCCACTTCGGCGCCGGAAAGCGACAGGGACTCCACAAAGCTCCGGTCTACCAACATACCCGTGAGGACGACGCCGACTACCTGCCCATTGAAAATAATGGGAGCCGAGGCGCTCAAGGAAATGCTGTCCTGCCACTGGGTCATGCGGCTGGCTTCTTTGCCCTGCAAGCCCGCCCGAATCAGGGGGTTCCCGGAAATATTCACGCCGATGGCCCCTGGATCATGGGCCCTGACCTGAATCACGCCCTGGCGGTCGGTGATGGTCAGAATATGGAGCCCGGTGGCCTTCATCATGGGAGCCGCTTGGCGCTTCAGAGTATCGATGTCCCCGGCGGCCAGAAACTCGGCATAAATCGGGTTATCGGCCAGGAGCTTGGCGGCCTGGGCGACGCGCTGGATTTTGCCCTGATATTCCGCCAGGACCAGCCGCGCCACCAGATCCACCCGCTGTTGGTGCCATGAAAGTATTTGCTTGGTGGCCAGGTACTGGATGACCACCAGCAGGCCCACGACCGCCACCACCAGGGAAAACAGGTTGACTCCCAAAAGGCGGAAACCGACTTTGCTTTTTATAAACATGGCAAGGACTCAGCTCGCCTGATTATATAATTTTTTTGTTGGACAGGTAAGCTTGCAGGCCCACATCTGGAAAACCGCCGCCCGAATGGCGGCCATGAGCTTTTTTAAGAAAGAATCCTTGTAATAGATATTAAATATCGCATACGAGGTATTCTTTATCCCAAAAGTACCAAAACAAATGAAGAGAGAAACTGTTTTAATTCAACCGAATAAGAGAAGTTGGGCTATCTGCCGGTAGATAGGCATAAGTATCGCGCCCATGATGCCGGTGTAGAACAGCACCAGGATGAGGATAAAACCCACCGGCTCCAGATGCCGATAAAGCCGCAGCAGGTCCCGGGGCAGAACCGCCGCCAAAACATGGGAACCGTCCAGGGGAGGGATAGGGATAAGGTTGAACAAAGCCAGGAAGATGTTGATGCTCACTCCGTAATAAGCCAGTTTCATGAGCCCGATATTGCCCAGGTCCAGGCGCAACAGCAAAGCGAACAATACGGCCAGCGCCAGGTTGCTCAGGGGACCGCAGGCGCTCACGGTAATCTCGCCCCAGGTGTAGTTGCGGAAATTCAGCGGATTGACCGGCACCGGCCGGGCCCAGCCGAAGAGAAGCCGGGAACCGCTGAGCACCAGCAGGGCGGGCAGGAGCAAGGTGCCGATGGGGTCGATGTGGGGAACAGGGTTGAGGGTGATGCGGCCGGAAAGCTTGGCCGTGGGGTCGCCGTTCAGCAAAGCCACGTAGCCGTGAGCCACCTCATGAATGATGACGGAGAAAAAGAGCACCACCACCATGAGGGCGATTTCCAGGAGGTAAGGAAGATTAACCCCGGGCACTTAGAGTTCCTTAACCATGGACTCGCCCGCCTGCTGCAAGCGCTCAAGGCCCTCTTTGGTGGGAGCTTCCAGGTAAAAGCGCACCACCGGCTCGGTGCCGGAGGGCCGCAGGCACACCCAACTGTCGTTTTCCAGGAGATACTTGTGTCCGTCCAGGGTTTCGTGACCGATGACGGCCAGGCCAGCAAAGCTTTGGGGAGGGTTTGCCAGCTTTTCAAGCAGGCGCTCTTTGGCTTGTGGCGTCAGACGCAGGTTCACCCGCTTTGTATAAAGGGGTCCCACCTTGGCAAACAAGTCCTCCAGGAGCTGGGGAATGTCCTTTTTACGGCGTGCCACCATTTCAGCCACCATAAGGCCGGCCAGGATGCCGTCTTTTTCGGGCAGGTGGTTCTTCATGGAAAATCCTTCGCTCTCCTCACCCACCATAACAGCCTGACCGCTGGTGATGTACTCTCCCAAGAACTTGAAGCCCACCTTGGTCACGAAAACCGGACGGCCATGGTACTTGGCCACCCGGTCAATGAGGTGGGTGGTGGCCACGGAGCGGGCCACGCCGCCTTCCCAGCCCCGGGTTTCGATGATGTAATCCAGGAGCAGCGCCAGGACCGAGTTGGCCTCCTGATACACCCCCCGGGAGTCCATAACGCCGAAGCGGTCGGCGTCGGCGTCCACCGCCAGCCCCAGGTGTGCCCGACCCCACTTGATGCGCTCCGACATATCGTGCAGGAATTCCTCAGAGGGCTCGGGCCGGTGGCCGCCGAAATATGGGTCGCGGTAGCCGTGCAGGGCATCCACCATGACTCCGGCGTCCCGCAAAAATGTATCCAGATATTCGCGGCCTGTGCCATAGAGAAGGTCCACCACTACCCGCAACCCGAATTTTCCCAGGACCTCGGTATCCACCAGGGTTTTTAAATGGGCAAAATAGTCGGCCTGAGGGTCGAAGTCTTTGACCAGCCCCTGTTGACGGGCCGCCTCCAGAGGCATGGTTTTGACCTCCTGGGGCGGCAGGCCGCGGATGAGAGACTCGATGGCGTTGGTCACCGGTGTGGGCGCCGGCCCGCCGTTAGCCGGTGAAAATTTGATGCCGTTATATTCCGGCGGATTGTGACTGGCGGTGATGTTGATGCCCCCCGCATGCTGGCCCGCCACAATGGCGAAGCCCACCACCGGGGTGGGGATGTCCCGGGTGGAGAACTTACAGGGGATGCCGTTGCCGGCCATTACTTCCGCGGCGGTGGCGGCAAAGACCTCGGAAAAAAAGCGGGTGTCGTAGCCGATGACCACGCCCTTGGACGCGATGCCTTCCTTCTTGAGGTATTCTGCAATACCCTGGCAAACCAGGCGGGCGTTGGGGAAGGTGAAATCCTCCGCCAAAATGCCCCGCCACCCAGAAGTGCCGAACTTGATGTCAGTCATGAAAATCCCCTTGCTGGCAAAAAGTGGGACCGGCAACCGCAGCCATTCCCCCAAAAACATTTTCGGTTTTCAATTTTCGTCTCGGGTTATGAAAATTTACACCGAAAACCGAAAACTGAAAACCGAAAACGGTAAAAAAACGCTTGGGGAACCAATCAGAGCTCTAAGGCCTTCCGCCTGTGATCTCCATCAAGTGCCCAGGTCGTAGGACGCCAGGTACTTTTCCTGTTCCGGGGTGAGAAGGTCGATTTCCACACCCATGGCCGCAAGTTTCAAGCGGGCGATTTCCCGGTCGATCTCCGCCGGCATGGAGTAAACTTTTTTCTCCAGCTTGCCGTGATTTTTCACCAGGTATTCGGAAGCCAGGGATTGGTTGGCGAAGCTCATGTCCATGACCACGGAGGGGTGCCCTTCGGCTGCGGCTAGGTTCACCAGCCGGCCTTCGCCCAGAACATAGAGGCAGCGGCCGTTCTTTAAGGCGAACTCCTCCACCGACTCCCGGATGGGACGGCGGGACTTGCTGATCTTGGCCAGGGCCTCCAGGTCCAGTTCCACATTGAAGTGGCCCGAATTGCACAGAATGGCCCCGTCCTTCATGGCCAGGAAGTGCTCCTCCCGTATTACCTTGATGTCGCCGGTCACGGTGCAGAAAAAGTCGCCGATGCGGGCGGCCTCGGCCATGGGCAGCACTTGGTAGCCATCCATCACCGCCTCCAAAGCCTTGAGCGGGTCGGTTTCCGTAATCACCACCCTGGCCCCCATGCCTTTGGCCCGCATGGCCACGCCCCGGCCGCACCAGCCGTAGCCCGACACCACGAAAACGCTTCCGGAAAAGAGGCGGTTGGTGGCGCGCAAAATGCCGTCGATGGTGCTCTGGCCGGTGCCGTAGCGGTTGTCGAAGAGGTATTTGGTGTGAGCGTCGTTCACCGCGATCATGGGGTAGCGCAACACGCCGTCCGCGGCCATGGCCTTCAAGCGGATGACCCCGGTGGTGGTTTCCTCGGTGCCGCCCCAAGCGTGCTCTATGAGCTCCTGGCGCTTGGAATGGAGGGTGAAGACCAGGTCAGCCCCGTCATCCATGGTCAGATGGGGCTTCAGGTCCAGGGCCTGGTTGATATGCCGGTAATAGGTGTCGCTGTCTTCCCCCTTGATGGCGAAGGTGGGAACTTCCTCGTGCTTGGCCAGATAAGCCGCGACATCATCCTGAGTGCTCAATGGATTGGAGGCGCATAAAGCCAGGCTGGCTCCGCCCGCCTTAAGGGTTTTCATCAGCGCCGCGGTTTCCGTGGTAACATGCAGACACGCGGCCAGGCGCACGCCCTCAAAGGGCTTTTCCCGGGCGAAGCGGGCCGCAATGGATTGCAGGACCGGCATTTCGCGCATGGCCCACTCCACCCTGAGGCGTCCCTGGTCCGCCAAATTCAAGTCTTTAACATGGAAATCCATTCATCTCACCGTGCTTGCAGTTCGCGTATTTTGGCTTCGGTAAGGCCCGCTTTTTCCCGCAGTACCTCAACTTTGTTCAGGTATTCCCAGGTGAAATCCGGGTCGGTGCGGCCGAAGTGGCCGTAGGCCGCGGTCTTTTTAAAGATGGGGCGCTGCATGTCCAGGTACTGGATCATGGCCGCGGGCTTGAAGCTGAAAGTATCCTTGATAATATCCAGGATCTTTTCATCGGGAATGATGTTGGTGCCGTAAGTGTATACCATGATGGACAGGGGATCGGGCAGACCGATGGAGTAGGCCACCTGGACCTCGCAGCGCCGGGCCAGCCCCGCGGCGACGACATTTTTGGCCACATGGCGCAGCATATACGACGTGGTGCGGTCCACCTTGGTGGGGTCTTTGCCCGAAAACGCGCCGCCGCCGTGGTAGCCGCGGCCCCCGTAGGTGTCCACGATGATTTTCCGGCCCGTCATGCCGCAGTCGGCCAGCGGCCCGCCCACCACAAAGCGGCCGGTGGTGTTCACCAGATAGCGGGGGTTATCCCGGCGGAGATGTTCCGGTATGGTCTTCTTGATCACTTCCTCAATGATGGCTTCTTTAAGGTCTTCATACTTTACTTCCGGGTTGTGCTGAGCCGCAATGACCACCGTGTGCACCGCTACGGGCGTGCCGTTTTCATAGCGCACCGTGACCTGGGTCTTGCCATCCGGACGCAGAAAGGGCAGAGTGCCGTCCTTGCGCACTTTGGCCAGACGCTCGGCCAAGCGGTGGGCATACCAGATGGGCATGGGCATGTAGTTTTCCGTGGAATCGGAGGCATAGCCGAACATGAGCCCCTGGTCGCCGGCCCCCTGCTCAGGGGTAAGACCCCGGCCCTCCACGCCCTGGGCGATATCCGGGGACTGCCGGTCAATGGAGGTGAGTACCGCACAGGTCTCCCAGTCAAAACCCACGGAAGAGTCGTTGTAGCCGATCTCCTTGATGGTTTCCCGGACGATGGCCGGCATCTCCACCACCGCAGACGTGGTGATTTCGCCGGCGATGAGCGCCAAACCGGTGGTTACCAGGGTTTCGCAGGCGACTCGGGAGAATTTGTCCTGCGCAATGATGGCATCTAAAATGGCATCGGAAATCTGGTCCGCAACCTTGTCGGGATGGCCTTCGGTTACGGATTCCGAAGTGAAGAGAAAATCTGTCTTGGACATGCTTTTAAGGTCCTCTTTGATGTGAATAGGCTGTCAGGAGAGCCGTGGTTAAACTATAAACTTATCGTAAATTCGTGGAAAAAAGACAAGGTTTTTTCAAAAAAAGTTTAGCTTTTTTAAAGAGGGGTAACCGCCGGGGGCCAAAAGGCGGAACTTCACCCTGCCCTTTAGAATCGCGGAAGAAGCCGAATAGGCGGTGGAGTTTTCAGGAGGCTTTTTTAACCGCCAGGAGCTCCTTGGGCCGGTTGCGTTCGTCCACCAGGACGATTTTCGGAGCGTGCTGGCTGATCTCTTCAGCCGTATATTTGGCAAAGGTGGTGACGATGATCAGGTCGCCGGGGTGCCCCTTGCGGGCCGCGGCCCCGTTCAGGCACATGACGCCGCTGCCTGCTTCACCTTCGATGGCGTAGGTCTCAAAGCGTTCGCCGTTGTTGATGTTATAAACGTGCACCATTTCGTAGGGCAGGATGTCGGCCAGGCGCAGCAGGTTGGCGTCGATGGTCAGCGAGCCTTCATAGGTCAGGTTGGCTTCCGTGACGGTGGCCCGATGGATTTTGGATTTCAGCATCATACGCAGCATGGTTTGGACTCCACAAGCAAGGCGTTGTCAATGAGGCGGGTGTTGCCCACCCAGACGGCCAGAGCCAGGCGGGCTTCGCCCCGGACGGCCGGCACCTCCGCCAGCGTCTCCGGGTCCACCAAGGCCAGGTAGTCAATACGAGTGTGGGGGGTTTGAGAAATCACCTGTTGCACGACTGCTAAAATTTCCTCCCGGCTGCTTTTGCGGGCGGACACCAGCCGCCGGGCGGCCGTCAGGGCGCGTTGCAGGCACAGGGCGGCTCGGCGCTCCTCCGGGCTCAAATAGGTGTTGCGGCTGCTCATGGCCAAGCCGTCCTCCTCCCGCACGATGGGCCGGCCCACCACCTTGACGGGCAGATTGAGGTCCGCGGCCATGCGCCTGATCACCACCAGCTGCTGGTAGTCTTTTTCCCCGAAAATGGCGGTGTGGGGCATGACGATGTTGAACAGCTTGCACACCACGGTGGCCACGCCCCGGAAATGGCCGGGCCGGGAGACGCCGCACAGCCCTTTGGCCGCGTCTCCCACCTCCACGTACGTCTGATAATCCGGCGGGTACATCTGTTCCGCCGTGGGTGTGAAGAGAACGTCAACCCCCACCTGACGAGCCAGGGCCGCGTCCCGCTCCAGGTCACGGGGGTAGCGGTCCAGGTCCTCCGCGGGGCCGAATTGGGCGGGGTTGACGAAGAGGCTGACAACGACTTTGTCGCCCACCTTGCGGCCGTACTCCATGAGGCTCAGGTGCCCCTGATGGAAGTAGCCCATGGTGGGCACAAACGCGATGGACAGACCCTGGGCCCGCCACTGTTGCGCCCGCTCCTGCATGTCCCGGGGATCGGCGACGATATCCATAAAAAACCCCGGACTGATTCTCCAGGGTATGAGGGTCACCGCCTTGAGAGTCTCAGTCCGCCTGTTAGACCGGATCCAAGCTCCTAAATTCTTATAACTGATTTGTATAAGGTTGATCAGGGAATGTCAAGAAAATCCTAAAATTCGGCGATAGGCTGAATTCTGCTTAATCCTGCGAGGCTCCCCAGCCCCCGCCTCCAGGTGTCCGGATACACAGGCGGCTGCCGGACGGCAAAGTCAGGTTGACCTTGCCGGGAAGCGGCTGCTCGCCGTGCGGGGTGAGAAGGACGTTCTCCCCGCAGGCCCCCGGCTGCCCGCGGTTCAAGCCGTAAGGCGCATGGCGCCGGCGCTCGGTGAGCAGGCTGACGGACACTTCCGTCAAAAAGCGGAACTGCCGGATCAGCCCCAGTCCTCCGGGATGCGCGCCGGCCCCGCCGGAGCCCTCTCTGAGCGCATAGCGCTCCACCATTACCGGGTAGTCGTGCTCCAAAACCTCCACCGGGGTGTTCCGGGTGTTGGTCATGTGGGAATGCACCCCGGAGAGGCCGGGGCCGGACGGCCCCCCGCCCAGGCCCCCGCCGATGGTCTCATAATAGGTGAATTCCCTCCCGTCCGCGTCCAGCCCGCCGAAGGCCACATTGTTCATGGTGCCTTGGCTGGCCGCGGGGATGACTTCGGGCAGTGCTCGGGACAGCGCGCCCAAAACCGCGTCCACCAGGCGCTGGGAGGTTTCCACGTTGCCGGCGGCCACCGGCGCGGGAAACTCCGGGTCAAGCATGCTGCCCTTGCGGGTGATGACCGTCAGGGGCCGGAAGCACCCCTGATTGACGGGGAAATCCTCCGCCAGAAGCGACAGAAACACATAAGAGCAGGCCGCCTCCACCACCGGCGGCACCGCGTTGACGCCGCCCTCGGTCTGGTCGGCGCTCTCGGAGAAATCCAGCACCGCCTCCTCGCCCGAAACGGTTAGTTTCAGACGAATGGCCAGATCCTGGTGTCCATAGCCGTCATCATCCAGATAATCCGTGAAGTCAAACACACCGTCCGGAATAGCCCGGATGACCTCCCGCGTGGCCCGCTCCGAATAGTCCAGCAGAGCCTGGCTCATGGTCGCGAGCTTTGCCAGGCCATAGCGCTGCGCCAGGGCCGGGAGACGCTCCAGGCCGCGATTTAAGGCCGCGACCTGGGCGGCCAGGTCCGCCTCGCGCTCTGCGGGCACCCGCATGCCGGACAGCAGCTCTTCCCAAAAAGCCTTGTTCAACTCTCCCCGGCGATACAAATAGGTGGGCGGAATAATGACCCCTTCCTCCCGCAAATCCCTGGCCAGAGGCATAGAGCCCGGCACGGCGCCGCCCACATCGGCGTGATGGGCCCGGTTGGCCAGATAGAAGGTGGGGCGGGGAGGTCCCCCGGCCCTCCCCTCAAGATTCTCCAAGTACACCGCTGCGATGAGGGTGATGTCCGGCAGGTGGGTGCCGCCCCAATAGGGGTCGTTCAGGATGAGCACATCGCCGGGGGCCAAGGGAAATTCGGGCAGAATCCGGGCCATGGTGGCCGGCAGCGCGCCCAGGTGCACCGGGATGTGGGCCGCCTGGGCCAGGAGTTCGCCCCTTTCGGTAAAGATGGCGCAGGAGTAATCGCGGCGCTCCTTGATGTTAGGGGAAAAGGCGCTTTTGCGCAGGACTATTCCCATCTCTTCGGCCACCGCGGCGAACAGCTTGTTGAAAATGGTAAGTTCCAGAGCCAGGGTCATGAGTCTGTCTGTTTTAGGGAAGCGGGTCGGCTTCGGAATCGCCTTCGCCCAGCAGCAGTTGTATGAAGGCCTGTTTGTAGGCCGCAATTTCCCGAGCCGGTTTTGTTATAAGGACAATATGACCCGTCTGAAAATAATGGTCAAGCGGGAGAAACACGATGTTTTCGGGCTTGAGGCTGAGGCGGTCGCCGCTGATGGTGGCAAAGGCGAGGCCCAGACCCAGGCTCACGTAAAGGGCGCTCAACTCCACGTTGGCCGATTCCATGACCACCTGATACCGGAGATTCTCCTGGCGAAACATATCCTCCAGCCGTTCGCGCCCGGAATATTCCAGGCTGCGGGGCGGCAAAATCAGGGGATGCCGGGCTATGGCCTCAAGGCTCACCCTTTCTGTCCGGGTTAGGGGGTGGCCTTCAGGGACCATGATCGCGGTGCGCACCCGGCGCCAGCGAGTGCGCACCAGGTTTTTGGGGGCCGCGGCTTCCAGCACCAGCCCGAAATCGATATCGCCGCTCTGCACCAGGCGGATGACCTGCCCCTGGGGCCGGTCCAGGATGGTCAACTCCACATGAGGAAAACGCCTGGCGTACTCCTTGATCGTCGCGGGCAGCAGGTGATAGAGGGTGGTGAAAGGCGCGGCCAGGCGCAGGCGCCCCCCGGGGCGGCCCAGGAGGTCCTGCATTTCTTCCTTCAGGTGTTCATACCGGGCGAAGGTTTCTTCCGCGAATTTGAAAAGTTTCTCCCCGGCCTGGGTCAGCCGCACCTGCCGACCCAGGCGCTCGAACAGCCGGCACTGCAGCTCCTCTTCCAGGGCCTTGACTTGCTGGGTCAGGGCGGACTGGGTGCGGAAGGTGGCTTCCGCCGCCTTGGTGAAACTCCCCAATTTAGCCGTTTGATAAAAGCCTAAAAGCTGCTGCCATTCCATAAGATTATCTGATTCAAATAATAAAAATAATTAATTTTACTTATATCATAATCCATTTTATATACAAATAAAAAGAAACTTCCCCCCCAACGGAGGTGCATCATGAAGGAAACCCTGCAGCCTGGATTGAGCTTCTCATTTACCTATCAGGTGCCGGAACACAAGACCGTGCCCTTTCTCCTGCAGGAATCCGCGGAATTCCAGCAGATGCCCAAGGTGCTGGCCTCGGGGTTCATGATCGGGCTGATCGAATGGGCCTGCATCCAGGCCATCAACCCCCACCTGGACTGGCCTCGGGAGCAAACCGTAGGCATCGGTTTTGCTCTTGACCATACCGCGGCGACGCCGCCGGGACTGACAGTAACCATAAAAGGTGAGCTCCAAAAGGTGGAGGGCCGCAAACTGGTTTTTGCCATAAAGGCTGACGACGGGGTCGATCAGATTTCTCAAGGCTTTCATGAGCGCTTTGTCATCGACGCGGCCCGGTTCCAGGCCAAGGTCGCGGCCAAAGCCGGCGGCCCGCAAACCTAGCGGACGGACGGTTAAGCCATGGGAGGCGCCATGCTGTTGTCACACTATCGCATGGAATTCGTGCGGCCCCCCAATCCCTCCGCCCAACATCTCCGCTGTTTTGCGTACCTCGACGAGGATATCAGCGCAGCCTTGCCTTTTCTCAACACCGTGGTGAAAGGCTTCCGGTTCAGCCGTCAGCCTCCTTCTTTGACTTTAAAGCTGCCCGGCAAACTCGTCACCCTCACCGCACGTGAGATCGCCATCAATATGGTGCAAGACCAGGTTGAAGCCGAGAACCTTCTCAGGTGGCTCAAAGACAAGATCAACGAGGCTTGGGCCAAGAGGGAGGCGATCGAGCCGACCTTCGAGGCGGCCGCGGCGCCCCGCGTCCTGGATATCCTCAAACTGCTGCCCCAAACCAACTGCCGGGCCTGCGGCCAGCCTACCTGCATGGTGTTTGCCGTGAGCTTAAGCCAGGGGGAACAAAGCCTCGATGCCTGCGGCGCACTCGATCAGGAAAAGCAGGAGAAGCTGCGCGGCTATTTAAAGGATTTTCAGATTCAGGCCTGAGGCTTGCGGCCTTAAGGCCCTGAGGGGAAAGGATGCTCGATCTTTCCCCTTTTTTCGCGCCTTTATTTTATTGAAGGAGACCAAGCCTTATTGGTATAAGAAGCCGAGATACTCAAGAAGGCAGACGCGGGGCGCGACTATGTCGAAGATCAAAATCGGCTTTGTGGGGACGGACGGCCGCAGTTTCCTGGCCGCCCTGGAAACCAGCCGGGCCGTGAGCGAGCTTTATCCCGGCGACTATCAGGGCGTGGTGGTCAGGGGCACCCCGGCCATGCCGGCCTTCGCCGATAAAATGAAGTGGCCGGTGGAATTCCTACCTGTGGCGGAAAACACCGCCGAGGCCTATGGCGACGCTCTGATTCAGGCTTTTGCTGAGGGGATATTGGACATCGCCATAGTTATGCCGGAACAGCTCATCTTCAACGGCTTGGTGGACAGGGTGGCGGCAGCCGGTTTCAGCGAACGGCTCATCGGCCTTGACCAGGGGGGCGCGTTCATCGAAGCCGACAAGATCGCCTGCAAAAAACTATGCCGTCAGGCCGGGATTCCGGTGGCGCCGGAGTGGGCCGAAGTGGATGCCAAAGACTACGGCTCGGTCCTGCGGACAAGTCTTTTGTACCTTCACAACTTCGGGGGCGCGGTCCTCAAGTATCCTTACAGCGCCGGGGGCAAAGGAGCCCGGGTGATTCTCAGTACGTGGGAGATCCGGGAGGTTTATGACGGCCTGATAAATGATTATAAGCAGGATTACATCCGCCTATGCGGCAAAAAGGGCCCTTGGCCGCTTTTGATCGAAGCCCGCATGTCCGGGGTGGAGATCAGCTTCACCATCCTGGTGGACAAGCACGGCAACTATCAGATTCTGCCCACCGCGCTGGATTATCCGGAACGCTTCGAAGGCCCGCCGGGCCTGGACAACCCCATCACCGGCGGCATGGGCTCCGTTTCCCCCCACCCATTGGAGACCCCCGAGCTCATGAGCCTGGCGGAGGAAACCATCGCCCGGCCTCTGATCGCAGCCATGCAAAAGCAGGGCATCCTGCGCCCTTGCGTCCTCTATCCCGGGTGCTTTGTTTCCTTTGCCGAGAATTTCATCCCTTATGCCATCCGGGTGTGCGAGATAAATATCCGTCCGGGCGAACCGGAGTTTCAACCGGTGGTGAAGCGCTTGCGCAACCTGGGGCCGCTCCTTGAGGCCGCGACGGCCGGCCGGCTGGACGCGGTCAGGCCGGAAGTCCGGACCGACCAGGTGTCTTTATGCATGGCGCTGGTGACCGGGCCGGGCGGCCCCAAACAGCAAAAGGGCTATCCCTGGTCGCTGACCAAGGGCGAACCCCTGGAAATGGACTTTGATTATTTTGCCAAGAAAGGCATCACTGTGGTGCCTTCCGCCATGGACTTCAATGAAGGCGTGTTCAAATCGGACGGCTCCCGCGTAGCTTTTATGGTGGCCAACGCCACCGTCAAGGCCGGCCAAAACCGGGCCAAAGCCGCGGAAACCCTGCGTCAGCGCCTGCTGAGCGCTTATAATAACGGCAAAATTCGGGTGATACCCCGGGAAGATGAGGCCGGCAACCGCCTGGCCCTGCGCCGGGATGTCGGCCTGCATTACCAGAAAGCGGCTGCTCTTCAGCCTGACTCAACTATCAACAGCTCGGAGTAAGTAGTTAACTTAGCACCTTGTGCAGTACCTCGCTGAATTCTTGAATGTTATAAGGTTTTTTAAGAAATCCCCGAAACCCGAACTGCTCGAAATTGCTCATCACCGGATCATCCGAATAGCCGCTGAAGACAATGGCTTTGGCCTGGGGGTCCACTTTCAATAGCTTTTGAATGGCTTCCCGCCCGCCCATGCCCCCGGGGACGGTGAGGTCCATAATGATGGCGTCGAAGGGGCGGCCGGCCAGCATCGCCTTTTCGTACAACTCCAGGGCCCTGGAGCCGTCTTCGGCGAATTCCGCCTCATACCCCAGGTGCTGCAGCATCAGGCCCAGGTTGTTGCGGATCAGCTCCTCATCATCCATCACCAGTATCTTGCCTTTGCCCCGGTGGAATTGGGGTACCACTTCCTGCTGGGAAACGTATTTCTTGGCCGCGGCCGGCAGATAAATGGTAAAAATGCTGCCTTTGCCGACGGCTGAATCCACGGTTATGTGGCCGTCGTGGTTTTTGACGATGGAATAAGACGTAGCCAGTCCCAGGCCGCTCCCTTTTTGTTTGGTGGTGAAATAAGGGTCGAAAATTTTGTTGAGGTGGTCAGGCCAGATGCCTACTCCCTGATCCTCCACCATAATCTTGATGTATCTGCCGGGAGCCAGAGAAAAGGGGTTGGTCTCTTCCAAAATAACGTTTTCGGCCTTAAGGTGCACCATCCCTCCCAGGGGCATGGCTTGCACGGCGTTGATCACCAAATTTTGAATCACCTGGCTTATTTGCCCCGGGTCCAATTCCGCCGGCCACAGATTTTTAGGGATGGAAATTTCACAACGCGCCTGGGTGCCGGCGCAAGCAAATTTGGCGGAATCCCTGATAATATCCTTGATGCTGGCCAGTTCCTTGACAGGGGTGCCCCCCCGGGCAAAGGTGAGCAGTTGCTTGGCCAGGTCTTTGGCCCTGAAACCTGCCTGTTCGGCCTCTGCCAGACCCTTGCGGAGCAGGGTTTTGTCTTGAGGATTCAACTTCGCCAGGGAAATATTGCCCAGGATCACTGCCAGAACGTTGTTTAGATCATGGGCGATGCCCCCGGCCAACAGGCCCAAAGAGGAGAGCTTTTCGATTTTCAGCAACTCCTTTTCGGTGAGGCGTTCCATGGTCTTGTCCTGGAACACCATAACCGCGCCGATAATATGCTGGTTTCGGTCGATGATGGGGGCGGCGCTGGCGGCCAAGATACGTTCATTGCCGTCGCGGGTTAACAAAATGGTGTGGATGGGCAGGCTTACGGGCTTGCCGGTTTGTAAAACCTGCTCCACCGGATTCTCTGACCGCAGACCGGCGTGCTGGTTGAAGAGATGCAAGACCTCGGAGATCGGCATGTTTATTGCTTTCTCCTGGCTCCAGCCGGTGAGTTTTTCCGCCACGTAATTCATGAGCACGATGCGGCCCTTGGTATCAGTAGCGACAACCCCGTCGCCGATGGAGCGCAGGGTTACCGCCAAGCGCTCCTTCTCCGCCAGCAGCGCCTCCTCCATTTGCTTGCGCTCGGTGATGTTCCTCAGGAAGGCAAAAAAGCGTCCGCCCGAGGTGGGAATATAGTTGACGCTGGCCTCCACCAGCAGGCTGTTGCCGTTTTTAGTGCGGTGGCCGCTCTCAAAGGTGTCCGAACCCAACATCGCAGTAATATTAAAGTGCCTGACGGTTTCCTCCCTGGGCTCCAACAGGTCGAAGATGTTCATCTGCATTAATTCATCATGCCGATAATTGGACAGGCGGCAATAAGCTTCATTGACGTCCAGAAAATTGCCTTCAGAGTCGGTGAGGAAAAAACCGTCCTTCGTCGTCCGGATAATGGTCTGGTATCTTTCTTCAGCCCGCTTCCGCTCGGTGATATCACGGCACACCGCCAGCAGGTATTCCTGGCCCCGGCGGGACACGGACTTGATATTCACCTCCACGGGGAAGGTGGTGCCATCCTCCCGGATGTGGTTGCTTTCATAGACCAGGTGTTCTTTTTGGGCCACCTCCTGGCGAAAGACATCCCATAATTTGTACTTCAGCGAAGTGTCGATTTCGGAAAATTTTTTTCCGGTAAGCCTGCTCTCCTTGCACTGCAATTCTTTCCATGCTTTTTCATTGCAATACTCGATATGTCCGGAATGACCTTGCATGACAAAGATGGCATCATTTGACTGGTCAATAAGATCTGTGAACAATTGAAGCCTGGCGGCTTGATGGTTCATATCACGCACAATGGCGGAGCTGTATATAAGAAAGAGGGTGACGACCAGAAGAATTTTCAGGATGGTCGGGGTGGATAGATGAATCAGATTTTTCCAAAGCAATTGGTCTTTCGGATTATATTGATAGTCGATGAAGCTCCCGAAAAACCAAAATAACAGACCGGTTACAACGGCCGCCAGGACGACCTTAAGGCTGTTTCTCATCGTTCCCCCTGCCTCAGGGAATGGCAAGGCAGCCCAACTGCTGCGTTAAATCGAATTGGAGGGAGAGAGATGCCCTGCCGATATGATGGTCTCTGCTTTGTTAATAGCCTGCGCTGAATCAGCGCTGCTTTTAGTTGTGCCGGCGAGGGGTTGTTCACCAGCACCATACAAGCACACATTTGTTACTTCAAATTAAATGCCAAAAGCTATGGAAAAGTCCAGATTAATAAATTGAATATTTTTTAATTGTTTTTAAGGGCAGGCCAAAGCAGGCAAAATTGGTTGTTGAAAGTTTTAAACAAATAATTTTTTCCTCTTGGTTAAATTGTTCAAAAAAATTAACAAATTAATTTGAACGGTTCAGAAAAGTGAAAGGACAAAAGAACCGGGGCGTGCCCCGCCTTTGGGAAGCCGTTGGCGGTTTTTGCAGGAGACATGGCAAGATCGTCACCTCCCTGAAGGGAATGATCATGCCGCCGGGCCGGTAAGGCTGTTGTGCAAATACGAGCCTTATTGGACGAGGTCCTCGCCCGGCTCTTCGGAAAATTTCAGGGCTTCGGGCCGCCTGGTTTGGTCGATGTAGCGGTTCCAGATGTCTCTAAGATCCTGGATAGCCAGTTTTACCTCCACCTCCACTCCCTGGGCTTTGAGTTGCCCCAGGCAGTAGTACAACTCATTCAGCAGACGTATCTGGGTGATGCCCACCACCTGTTCAAAAGCTTCCGGGCCGAGGGCTGCCAGGTCGATCTTCTCCAATTCGGACAGCTCCGCAAGGATTTCCTCTGCCAGGGCATTGAGCAGATTCTGGTAGAAATTCGGCCCGCGGACATCTATCTGACGCCCCCGGCTCATGTAAATATGGGTTGGATCAGCCATCAGCAAGCCAGTTTATCTGCCAAATAACGGTAAATGGCCCCATCATATTCCGAAGTGGTTTTAAAAACTTTGCGGGCCAGATGAAAACGGGTGGCCACGGTGGTGGCACCTTTGTGGGCCTTTAGTTCATGGATGATGGTGGCGTAATCAGCCGGGTCCACCACCACGGCGACGGACTGGTAGTTTTTGGCTGCCGCCCTGAGCAAGGTGGGGCCGCCGATATCGATGTTCTCCACCGCCTCTTCCAGGGTGCAGCCGGGCTTGGCCACCGCCTTGTCAAACTGATAGAGGTTGACCACCACCAAATCTATGGGCTTGATGCCGTGCTTTTCCATCTGTTCCACGTGCGCCGGCAGATCCCGGCGCCCCAAAATGCCGCCGTGAATCTTGGGATGGAGCGTTTTCACCCGGCCGTCCAGCATTTCAGGAAAGCCGGTGAAATCGGCCACTTCCACCACCGGGATGCCGTTGTCCCGGAGCAGTTTGGCGGTGCCGCCGGTGGAGAGGATTTCCACGTTAAGGGCGGCCAACTCCCTGGCAAAATCCGCCAGGCCGCTTTTGTCGGTGACGCTGATCAAGGCGCGTTTTATAGGGACCATTGCTGGATGCCTCCTTCAGGCAGGTTGCCCTATTCCTTACTACATGCGGGCGGTGAATGCAAGAAGAGCTGTAAGCTCTAAGCTGTAAGCTGTCAGCTATCAGCTATCAGCTATCAGCTATCAGCAAAAATATCCCTTTAAATTAAATGGAGAGAGCCTCTGGTTCGCGCAGTGAACGGGAGGACCGCATTTGGCTTTAAGCTTAAAGCCAAGAGCTTAAGCCCAATCCAACTTCTCATTTTCCTTCACAGGAGCGCGGTTTTTGCGCTATGATAAATTATGCGCTATGTCATCATCGGCACCAGCGCGGCGGGACTGGCGGCCGCGGAAACCATCCGGCAGCGGGACCGGCAAGGCGGCATTACCCTGATCAGCGACGAGCCCCATTTGCCTTACAGCCGGCCGCTCCTGACTTACCTTCTGGGCCGGGAGGTCGATGCGGAAAAAATTTTCCTCAAGTCCCATGACTACTTCGACCGCTGGGGCTTTGAGCCGCGGCTTGGCGCCCCTGTGCTGAAAGTGAAGCCGGAATCCCGGGAGGTGCATCTGGAAGGCGGCGAGACGGTCCTCTACGATAAGCTTCTCATCGCGTCCGGCGCCAGCCCCCGGCTGCTGGGCATCCCTGGAGAGGACCTCGCCGGCGTATATACGCTGCGAAACCTGGCGGATGTGGAGAACCTGGAGAAGGGCCTCCCCCCAGGCGGCAGCGTGGCCATTGTGGGGGCCGGGGCCGTGGGGTTGAAGGCCGCCGAAGCCCTTATCAGGCGGGGAAACAGGGTGACTCTGTTGGAAGCCGAATCCCGCCCCTTGCCGCATTTACTGGACCAAACCGCGGCAGGCCTGCTGCACCAGGTCTTAACCTCGCTGGGCGTCGAATCTCATTTCGGCGTTCGCCCGGTCGGTTTGATGGAGAAAAAAGGCCGCCTCAACGGGCTGCTCTTGGATAACGACAATACCGTGACGGCGGACGCGGTCATCATCGCGGTGGGCGTCAGGCCCCGCAACGAGTTTCTGGCCGGCACGGGCCTGGATCGGCCCGAAGGAATACCGGTCAGCCCTTTTATGGAGACCGGGCACCGGCATATTTTTGCGGCCGGGGATTGCGCCTGTGCGCCTCATTTCCTGACCGGCGAGCCGGCGGCTTACCGGATCTGGCCCGCGGCGGTGGCCCAGGGGGAGATCGCAGGAGCCAACATGACCGGAGCCGGCCGCCGCTATGACGGCATTCTCCCCCGGAACAGCATTTCCCTGAAGGGCGTCAAAATTATTGCCGGCGGTCTGCTGGAGCCTGATGGAAAAGACGGCGAGGTCTTCAACGAACTGGACCGGAGCCGTGGCCATTACCGCCGCCTGGTTTTTCAAAACGGCTGTCTGGTGGGAGTAACCCTGGCGGGTCCTAAGGCCGCGGACGCCGGCATCTATTTTCAAATTATGGCCCGCAAAGTGCCGGTAAAGGATCTGCCGGTGGATATCCGCTCCGCGGCTTTTCATCCCGGCAAACTTTGGGCTTGAACTTTCAGGAGAGGTGCAGATGAAAACCGTTATAGTGAGGCCGGAGCGCTGCGTGGGCTGCTGGCAGTGTCGCCTGGCCTGCGCCGTGGAGCATTCCCGGGCCAAGAACTTGGTGGGGGCCCTCTTTGAAGAGATAAAACCCAAACCCCGGTTGCGCCTTTATCCGGGTCGCCTGCATTGGGCCTTCCCCAACAAGTGCCGCCACTGCGACCCGGCCCCCTGCCAAGCCGTGTGCATCGCCGGGGCCATCAGCAAAGACCCGGTCAGGGGCACTACGGACATCGACCCGGCCCGGTGCATCAACTGCGCCATGTGCGCCATGGCCTGCCCCTTCGGGGTGCTGACCTACGCCGCGACCTTCGCCGCCCCGGAAAGGCGGGCCGTGGCCCTGAAGTGCGATCAGTGCCCGGACAGGGAGGCCGCGGGGCGGCTGCCTGCTTGCGTGGAGGCCTGCAAGGTGGGCGCCCTCACCTACGGCGAGGTCGAGGATGCCCAAGTGGATAAGGGGAGGGCCTTGGCCCAGGCGGTGTTCGCTTCGTACCAGGCGGCAGCCGAAGCCGTTCCCGGCCTTCCTGAAACCATAAGCCTCTGGCGGAAATTGACCTGAAAATTGGGGAAAATTTTGGAAGTCAGGAGAGTTTTGCGAAAATCCTCCCCCACACTCAATATCTCGATCAGCCAGTCCTTAAGTTGTAGAACAGGCGCCCCTCCCACCGAATACACCCGGCCGCGGCTGTTCTTTCTTCTAAGGAGTTGCATAAGTTAAACTGATGTTATGGAATCTAAGCTGATTAACGGCGACACCCACCGCATTCTTATGGGCAACGAGGCCATCGGCCGTGGGCTGGTGGAGTCGGGATGCAGCCTCGCGGCTTCCTATCCCGGTACTCCGGCCTCGGAAATTCTGCCTTCAGTAACAGCCTTTGCCAAAGAGGAAGGTTTAGCCGTCCACACCGAGTGGTCCGTCAACGAAAAGGTGGCCTACGAAGTGGCCCTGGCCAACTCCATGGCCGGCCGCCGCTCGGCCGTGTCCATGAAGCAGGTGGGCCTGAATGTGGCCTCGGACCCGTTCCTGCGCTCGGCTTATCTGGGCGTCAAAGGCGGTTTGCTGGTCATCGCCGCGGACGACCCCGGCCCCCACAGCTCCCAGACCGAACAGGACAGCCGCTTTTTCGCCATGTTCGCCAAGGTGCCGGTGTTTGATCCCGCCAGTCCCCAGGAGGCCAAGAACATGGTCGGACGGGCCCTGGAACTCTCAGAGAAATATGAGCTGCCGGTAATGCTGCGGCCCACCACGAGGGTATGCCACGCGCGGCAGAACATACCGCTGTACGAGCCTCTGAAGCTTGAGCGTCCGGCCCGCTTTGAAAAAAATCCGCCGCGCTGGTGCGCCACCCCGCAATTCCTCCGAGAGCTGCACCGATTGCTCAATGACAAGATCCGCCGCATCGCCGCCGCGTCCGATTTCTTTCCCGGCCTCGCCTCGGGAGACGGCTCTTTCCCGACCACCTGCGTGGTGGCTTCCGGCGTCGCCTTCGCCCACACCTGGGACATCCTGGATGAAATGGGCCTTCTGGGCCGGGTGGACCTGCATCAGGTGATTATGCCCTTCCCCCTAAACCGGGATTTTATCGACAAGATAAAGCAGAGGTACGCCAGAGTCCTGGTCCTGGAAGAAACCTACCCGGTAATTGAACTGCAATTGGCCGGCGGCGCCGCCGTTCATGGGCGCCTCACCTCAAGCGTGCCGTCGGAGGGGGAGTTGACCCCTGAAGTCATCCGCCAGGTGCTGGAACAATTTCTGGAGCTGCCCCAAAAAACCGCGCCGGCTCACCCGGCCGGGGGCGGCAGCCGGCCCACCCTGTGCGCCGGGTGCGGCCACCGGGCGGCGTTCTACGCTATTCGGGAGACCTTCCCGGAGGGCATATTCCCCAGCGATATCGGCTGCTACACCTTGGGTTTGAACATAAACGCCGTGGATACGGCGCACTGCATGGGCGCGGGCCTCAGCCAGGCCGCCGGCTTTTATCACGCATATGCCGCCGACGGCGGGGAGGTCCCCGCTATTGTGGCCACCATCGGGGACTCCACCTTTTTTCATGCCGGCATCCCGGCTCTGCTCAACGCCGTGTTACAGAAGGCCCGTTTCATCCTGGTAATTCTGGATAACGCCACCACGGCCATGACCGGCCACCAGCCCACCCCGGAGTCGGGCCTCGCTGCCGGCGGGACGCCGGGCCAGCCGGTCTTTATTGCCGACCTGGTGCGGGCTTGCGGAGTGAAGTTCCTAAAGGAGTGCGACCCCTATGACATTCCGGCTTTTCAAGGCCTCCTTAAGGAAGCCGACCGCTATTGCCGGAGCCCCGAAGGTGCGGTGGCTGTTATCCTCGCCAAACATCCTTGCGTCTTGAATAAGCAAGTTGGTTCGGAACAAAAGGTTTTTCAGGTGGAAGTCACCGAAGAGTGCATCGCCTGCCGCCATTGTCTGGATGAGTTCGAATGCCCGGCCCTGTTTATGAGCGAGGTTACCGGCCAGGCCGCGGTCGACCCCCTGCGCTGCGTAGGCTGCGGAGTCTGCGTCCATGTCTGTCCGACAGGCGCCATCACGGCAAGGGAAGAATAATTTGGAGTGAGAAGCCGAATCAGCAGCTCAGCCGATCTTCTGCCATATCCGGGAGCACGGGCAAAGCCTAAAGCTTATAGGTTATAGCTTACAGCCATTTTTAATTATGAAACAACAAATCATCATCAGCGGCTTGGGCGGGCAGGGCGCGCTGACGCTCACCCGCCTTTTGGCCGAAGCGGCCGCAGCTCTGGGGCTGGACTTCATCACTTCGGAGACCCACGGCATGGCCCAGCGAGGCGGCACGGTTATCTCCATGGTCAAAGTGGGGCCTTTCCGCGGCCCTCTGATACCGGCAGGCACTGCGGACGTCGGGCTTTTTCTGCATCGGCGGAATCTGGCCGCGCACCATTTCTACCTGAAGCCCGGAGGAGTGGTTTTCATCAACTCAGACATTCCGGGCGATTACCACAACATTGACGCCAGCGGCCTGGCTTTGAGCCATGGTTGGCCTCCGGTGGCCGCCAATTTCATCCTCCTGGGTTTTGCTGCCGCCCGAAAGGGGTTGTTCTGCAAGGTCGAACTGCTGGCGCAAATCATCAGCGCTATAATGCCCGCCCGTTTTCTGGAAATGAATCTGTCGGCCTTCAGGACGGGGGTTGACCAGGCGGTATGAGCGCCTTTCGCAAGACCTGGCTTTTCACCCTGCGCCATCGCACCGGCCTCATTGTCTGGCTTCTGGCCCTGGTACTGGCCTCAATCCCGCTGGTCCTGCGCAATCCCTACACCTTAAACAATCTCAACCTCATCGGGCTTTATGTCATTGCGGTGCTGGGACTCAATCTCTTCACCGGCTATGCCGGCCAAATATCTTTGGGGCATGCGGGCTTCTTCGGCCTGGGGGCCTACGGCTCGGCGGTCCTGACGGCTACTTACGGCTGGCCGCCGTGGCCCACCATGCTGCTGGTGGCGCTGGCAGTGGCCGTCGTGGCGCTGATCATCGGCATGCCGACCCTCAGGCTTCACGGCCATTACCTGGCCATGGCCACCTTGGGCTTCAACTATGTAGTGCACATCATTTTGGTGCAATGGGACGAAGTCACCGGCGGCCCCAGCGGCCTGTCCGGTATCCCGGCCCTGTCTGTCCTGGGCCTGTCGATCGATACCGACATGAAATTCTATTACCTGGTATGGACTTTCGCTCTCGTCGCCCTCACCCTTTGCCTGAACCTGGTGCGAAGCGGCGTGGGTCGGGGCTTGGCCGCGTTGGCTCAGGATGAAGTGGCCGCCGCCACCTTCGGAGTGAACGTCAAACGGGACAAAATCCGGGTGTTCGTGCTCTCCGCCTGCTTCGCGTCGGTGGCCGGCAGCCTTTACGCCCATTACTTCAGCTTCGTCAATCCCGACACCTTCAGCATTTTCAAGTCCCTGGACCTGGTCATTATGGTGGTGGTGGGCGGTTTGGGCTCCATTTGGGGCACCTTGTTCGGGGTGAGCTTCATCACCATGCTGCCTCACTGGCTGGAATTTCTGGAAACTTATTACGACATTATTCACGGCCTCATCCTGGTGGTCATCCTGCTGTTCCTGCCTCAGGGCTTCGTCACCGGGTTGGCGGATCTTATCAGGATAAATCTGGCTCGCCGCCGGCTGAGGAACGCCGGCTCCAGGCGGCTGGAGGAAGACATGGTTGATGCCGGGGCGACGCGGCGTCCTTGATGGATAACAGGTAAAAATGGCGAATTCGACTCCGCCCCTCATCCAGGTCTCTAACCTGACCAAGCATTTCGGCGGGTTGCCTGCATTGGACAGAGTTAGCCTGACCGCGGCGCGCGGTCAGGTCACCGCGTTGATCGGCCCCAACGGCGCAGGCAAGACCACCTTGATCAACTGCCTGACCGGGGTGCTCAGTCCCGACCGGGGCGAAATCCTGTTTGACGGCCGCGATCTCTCCGGACTGCCGCCCCACGAGATCACCCGGCTGGGCATCGCCCGCACCTTTCAGAACCTGCGCCTTTTCCCGCGGCTGTCGGTGCTGGACAATGTGCTGACCGGCCTCACCATTCAGGCGGGGTCTTCCATGCTGGAGGCGCTGCTGCGCACTCCCGGCCTGCGCCACCGGGAGCGCCGCCTGCGGCTCACCGCGCTGGAGGCCCTGGATACCTTCGGCCTGGTGGACAAAGCCGACCTCCCCGCCGGCACCCTGCCGTACGGCGACAAGAAGCGGGTGGAGATGGCCCGGGCCTTTGTCTCTAATCCCGTGCTGACGCTCCTGGACGAGCCGGTGGCGGGTTTAAATTCCGAAGAAACCGGCCAAATCGCCGCGCTCATCCGGCAAATGCGCCTCTACGGCAAAAGCATGATCCTGGTGGAGCATGACATGGACCTGGTGATGAGCGTCTCGGACCACGTGGTGGTCCTGGACGGCGGCAAAAGGATCGCCGCGGGACCGCCCGAGGAAGTGCGGCGCAACCCCCTGGTCCTGGAAGCGTATCTGGGAAGGATGAGTGTGACTGCTTGATTTTTGACTCCTGGGGCGAAAACGCCAATTACTTCAGATAATTAGTTTCAATGATCATATGAAATCTTTTAGAGAAATTTTGCGCCTTCCTGTGCACCAGCATCCGGTCGCCGCCCTCTCCGAAGTAAGCTTCTAAAGCAAATCTCTCCACTCCCCTTGAACCGCCATAATCAAAATCTTATTCAAACATGAATAATCATTGGTCGGCACGCGGCGCTGGTCCTGCCGTAACATCGCTGGCTGCGAGGAACCTGGCACATGTCCCGCGACAAACATAACTTTCTCATTAAAATGCTGCGCCACCGGAACTTTATTCTGTCTTTGGCCCTGGTCCTGGGACTGGTTGCGGGTCACGGCGCCCACTATACGGAGACCACAGTATTGCCCCTCCTGGCTGTGATCATGACGCTCTCCACCATGAGCGTGGAAGGGAGCGTCTTTCGCTCGGCGCGGGGTCTGGCGATTCCGGCCCTGGCCGGCCTTATCATGAGTTTTGTTGTCTTGGGCGGTGTTCTCCTCGCCTTGAATTTCCTAATGATAAGGAATGACGCCTTCGCCAGAGGCTTCATCGTTCTGGCCGCGGCGCCCCCGGCGGTGGCCGTGGTGCCGTTCACCCGCCTGCTGCGCGGCAATCACTCCTTTTCCCTCATCGGCGCCATCGGCTGCTACCTGGGGGGCCTGGTCATTACACCCCTGATGGCCCTGGCGTTTTTGGGGACCAACGTGATTCAACCCGGGAAACTTTTTCTCGTTCTCCTGGAACTCATTCTGGCACCCTTGATTTTGTCCCGTGTACTTCGGTGGACCGGCGCTTCCGGCCGGCTGGAGCCCGCCAGCGGAATTATCACCAACTGGTGTTTCTTCCTCATCACCTACACCATTGTGGGACTCAACCGGGACTTGTTCCTCTACCAGACTTTGGCGCTGGCGCCGGTTATGATGATAGCCTTGTTTTCCACTTTTATTCTGGGCGGAATTATCAAGATTCTGGGCAGGCTGCTTCACATCGACTCCCCCACCGTGGTCAGTCTGATGCTCTTAGGGACCTTGAAGAACTATGGTTTGGCCGGAGGCCTGGCGCTCACTCTCTTTGACAGGCATAGCGCCGTTCCCGCCGCAGTTTCCACCGTATTCATGATCGTCTATATAATGTGGCTGGGATTTATCTCCCGGGTCAGAAACTAGATTATTTTGGCCGATGTGAACCAATTGCTTGGCAGGGTCGAAACTCCCCCTCCCTCCGGTCAGGAGGGGGAGATCAAGGGTTATGGGTTGGGAGGGAAACATGGAGTGGTTACTCGAAATATCCTTTTCAGGTTCCTTTAACCCCGACAGCTCCGTCCATTGAAAGCAACCTTTCCAGCCTCACCCGCACCCCTTCGGAGGTCAGGTGCTCCTCTTCCAGGAGACGCTTGATGGCCTGCACCACGTCCAGGTCTTCCATGGTGTAGGTGCGGCGATTGGACTGCGTGCGGGAAGGCCGCAAAAATTCCTCATATGATTTTTCCCAATAGCGCAGCGTGGATTTCCGCACCCCGGTGAGCTGGGAGACCTGGTCAATGGTGAGCATTAAATCGTGAGAGATGTTGGTGTGCATCGATCCTTAATCTCCTTTCCCTCAAGGCCACCCGCCGGGCCTAGCCGCTGATAAGCTGCAGGGCGAGTTGGGGCAGGGAATTAGCCTGGGCCAGCATGCCTACCGCGGCCTGCGTCAGAATCTGGTTCCGGACGAACTCGGTCATTTCGGTGGCCACATCCACGTCGGAGATGCGGGATTCCGCGGCCTGGAGATTCTCTGCCTGAATGGTCAGGTTGCTGATGGTGTTGGCCAGCCGGTTGGCAACGGCCCCCAAATTGGCCCGGATGTTGTCCTTGGTGGCCACCGCGGCGTCGATGGCTTCCAGGGCGGCCTGGGCCGCGGCCTGGGTGCTGATGGTGTAGCCGGCCGTGCCGGGGGCGACGGCGTTGCCCACTCCCAGGGCGGAGGCCGTGGCGCTGGTGATGCGGATGTAGTAATAGTCTTCTGCGGAACTGTTGCCGGTGCCGAAATGAATTTTCAACTGATTGCCGTCCCCGCCGCTTAGCCCGGTGCCGGAAAGGGTGCCGTCCAGGAGCTTCACTCCGTTGAAATCCGTGGCGTTGGCGATCCGGGAAATCTCGGAGGCCATGGCCTGGTACTCGCTGTCCATGATGAGGCGCTGGGCCGCGGTGTAGGTACCGGTGGCCGCCTGTTCGGCCAGTTCCTTCATGCGGGTGAGCTTTTCATCAATGACCGACAGCGCCCCGTCCGCGGTCTGGATGAGGGAGATGGCGTCATTGGCGTTTCTCACCCCCTGGCTCAGCACCCGGATATCCGTGCGCATCATTTCCCTGATGGCCAGACCCGCGGCGTCGTCGGCCGCGGAGTTGATGCGCAGGCCCGAGGCCAGCCGGGCCACCGAGGTCGCCAGCCGGCTGTAGGTGAAACTCAGGCTTCGGGCGGCGTTCATCGCCATCAAATTGTGGTTGATCACCAGAGACATAAAACTTTACCTCCTTGTAAGTCCCCCTAACTTCCCTGTAGGGTTTGTTAACCTTTTGCCTGTCTTTTCGAAATTGCCGGGGGGAAACTTAAAGGAAAATTTTAAAAATAGTGAACTGTTTTTGATTTTTTTGAAGGCAAGGGAGAAAACCGGCTGAATAAACAGGAGGCTTGCTGGGAGCAGGAGGCAGCCTACGGCGTTATCGGCAAGCGAGCGTTGGGAGGTTTTGGTGAATCTCAGGAATCCAGCTGATGCGGGCCAACGGTTGATGAGGTGTCAGTTTTGCTCTTGCAAACGGCCGCAGACCGGGCATGAGGGGTCGGCTTTGAGCTGCTCCTCCTTGAAATGGAACCAGCGGCCTTTGAAGGCCAGGAGGCGCCCGGTCAGGGCGGGCCCGAGGCCGCCAAGAATGCGCAGGGCCTCCAGGGACAGCAGCGCTCCCATGATGCCCGGCAGAGGCCCCATGAGGGCCGGTTTGCCGTTCAGCGGGGCTCCCGGCAGAAAGCACGCCAAACACGGTCCCTGCCCGGCCCAGAAGGTGGTGAGCAGGCCGTCCATTTCGCCAACCCGGGCATGAATCAGGGGCAGGCGATGCCGCACCGCGGCCAGATTGAGATAGTCGCTCACCTGCGGTTCAGGGGCCACATCAATAATTAGCTGGCATCCCGAGACCAGGCGATGCACATTGTTCTCGGTGACGGTCTTGCCATGGCCCTCCACGCTGACAAAAGGGTTGATTTCCTTTAGACGGCGCTCGGCTACGCTGCTCTTGACTTTCCCCAGGTCCCGCTCCCGGTACAGGAAGGTGGTATTCAGGTCCGCCAGGGATACCCGGGAGCCGTCCACCAGCCGCAAGGCCCCCACTCCCGTAGAGAGCAGGTTGAAGGCCACGGCTGAGCCGAGGCCGCCGGCCCCGACTAGAAGCACCCGGGAGGATTTGACTTTTTCCTGGGCTTCCCGTCCCCATTGCGGGAGGGCGATTTGCTGGGAATATCTGGTCACTTCGGCGGGGCTCAGGTTGTGCGTGAGCATCGTCTCCTCGGTAGTCTGAGGGGAGCTTCCTTTCTCCCCGTGGTCGCCGTTCCTCCTGTACATCGGTTTTCGGACTCCCTAACTTTAAAAACCTGACCGCGGCGTTTATACTTCATAAAAGGGCAGCACGCCAGCAGGCTGCTTTCAAGAGAAAGGTTTGGAAATGATCGGTGACATGCTTCGCCGGGTTTGCATCGGCATGATTTCCGGGACAAGCAGGGCATGATCGAATTGACCGGAGTGGACAAGATTTATCGCCGCGGTCCGGTGGCCGTGCAGGCCCTGCATGGCATCGATCTCACCGTCGCGTCCGGGGAATTTCTGGCCATCACCGGCAAGAGCGGCTGCGGCAAGAGCACCCTCCTGCACATTATCGGCGGGCTGGAGGCGGCCACCTCAGGGCGGGTGGTGGTGGACGGCCGGGACTTGACATCGCTTCCTGACCCGGACCTGACCCGTTTCCGCCGGGACCGCGTGGGTGTGGTGTTCCAATCTTTCAATCTGCTGCCCCTGCTGACCCTGGAGGAGAATGTCGCCTTGCCCAGGGTTCTCCAGGGGACGCCATACGCCCAAGCGCGGGCCGAGGCCCATCATTGGCTGGTGGAAGTGGGGCTGGAGGAGCGCCGCGAGCACAAGCCCCACCAGGTTTCCGGGGGGGAGATGCAGCGGGCCGCCATCGCCCGGGCCCTCATCAACCGGCCCGCAGTGCTGCTGGCTGACGAGCCCACCGGCAATCTGGATTATGCCACCAGCTCACAAATAATGGACTTGTTCACCCGGCTCAACCGGGAATGGGGGCAGACCGTTATCCTGGTGAGCCACGCCGCGGAGGCGGCCGCGTATGCCCAGCGGGTCTTGAGATTGAGAGACGGCGAGATTCAGGAAGAAATCACCAAAAACCGGAAACCGCAACCATCTTCATGAGACCCTGGCTCTTCCGCCTGTCCCTGCGTCATCTCCTGGAATTTCCCGGGCGCACCCTGCTGGGCGTCTTGGGCATTGCCCTGGGAACCGCGGTTTACCTGAGCATTTCCCTGGCCGCGGCCAGCGCCCTGCAAAGCTTCCAGGACGGCGTCCGGGCCGTGGCCGGCAAGGCTCAATGGCGCCTCACCAGCCCCGGCTCCACGCTGCCCGAATCCCTGTTTCTCAAGGTGCGTTCCTTGCCGGGGGTCAAGGCCGCGGCCCCGATGCTGGAGACTGTCCTGGAGCTGGAGGCCCCGCACCAGGGGCCGGTGCTCCTGTTGGGGATCGACCCCTTTTCCGAAACAGCCTTCCGCGTCTATGAATTTTTTCAAGATTCGAGGCCTGGCCCCGAAGTTCTCAGTGATTTCCTGACCCAGCCGCAAGGCGTCCTGGTGAGCGACCGCCTGGCGGCGCGCCTCAAGGTGGCCAGGGGCGACGCTCTGCGGGTGGCGGCGGGTTCCCGCAAGGAGACCCTCAAAGTAGTGGGCGTCTTCCGATCGGAGAGGGGCCTTTACCCTTTGGAAGGTGCGGTGGTCCTCATGGACATCGCCTGGGCCCAGGAATTGTTGGGCCGGGTAGGGCGGCTGGACTATATCGACATCATCGGCGAGGATTCCCGGGATCCAAGCGACGCCCTTAGGGCGGTCCTGCCCGAGGGGGTGGAATTGAGCTGGCCGGGGGCCCAGGCCCGGCAGATGGAAGGCCTGGTGTCATCCTACCGCCTAAATCTCTCGGTGCTCTCGGCCATCGCCCTGTTTGTCGGCATGTTCCTCATTTATCAATCCGTGACCCTGTCCGTGGTGCGCCGGCGCCGGGAAATCGGCCTGTTGCGCACCCTGGGCATGTCCAGGGTGCAGGTCTTGGGCCTTTTTCTGGCCGAAGGCGCGGTAAGCGGCCTGGTGGGAGGCCTGGCGGGATTGGGACTGGGATTCCTTATGGCCAAAGGGGCTCTCAATTTCATGAGCCATACCCTGACCTCTCTCTATACGCCGGTGGAGGCCCGGGACCTGGTCATCAGCGCGCCGCTGTTTTTGCAGGCCTGGATTCTGGCCGTGGCCGCGACGCTGACCGCGGCGGTGCTCCCGGCCCTGGAGGCCGCCCAGACGAAGGTGCGGGCGGTGTGGTACCGGGAGGAACTGGAAGAGCGCCTGGAGAGCCGCGCCGGCCTGCTGGCCCTGGCCGGGACCGCGGCGCTCATATCGGCCGGCCTGCTGTCTCTGTGGAAAAACAGCAACGGCCCGCCTTTCCCAGGTTTTGTGGCGGCTTTTCTCATTCTGCTGGCTTTCGCCCTATTCACTCCCTTGACCGCCCGGCTGTTGGGGCGCTTCTGCGCCAAGCCGCTGCGCGGCTTGTTGGGCCCTTCGGGTGAGCTGGGCTGCCGCTATCTGGGCGGGTCCCTGTCCCGCAGCGCAGTCAGCATCGCGGCCCTGGCCTGCGCGTTGGGGATGCTCATCGCGGTGGCAGTGATGATCGGTTCTTTCCGAAAAACCGTGGACCAGTGGGTCACCCGGGCCATCAGCGGCGACATCTTTTTCGGGCCTGCGGTCTTTTCCACGTCGGCCTACGACCATTATTTCCCCCCGGAAATTCTGCCGGAGCTGAGGCAGGACCCTTTGGTGGAGGATATTTACCTGTACCGCTGCGTCCGCATCCCCTTCAAAGACCGATTCATCCTGGTGATCGGCGGGAGTTTCGAAGTCCTGGCCCGGCAGGGTCCCTTGTGGTTCCGCCGGGGCGACGGGGAAAAACTCACCCTCCAGGCCCGGCGGCAGGGCCAGGTAATGATCTCCGAACCGCTGGCCTCCACCTTCGGCTACCGGGAAGGCGACGTCATCGAACTCCCCACGCCCACCGGCATTAAGCGGCTCACTATTGCCGGAGTTTTTTACGATTACCGCACCGACGGCCCCAGCGTCTGGATGGACATCAGCCTGTTCCGGCGGTTCTGGCAGGATGACCACTTGAACGCGGTGCGGCTTTATCTCAAGGACAAAAGCAAGATCGGACAATATCAGGCCCGACTGCGGGAGCGCTACGGCGAGCGTTACCGTCTGCTGGCCTTGTCCCATGCGGATCTGCGCCACGGCATTCTGGAGATCTTCGACGACACCTTCGCCCTGACCTACGCCCTGGAAGGAGTGGCCGTGGTGGTGGCGATCTTCGGCATCGTCACCACCTTTCTGGTCCTGATCATGGACCGGGAGCGCGAGCTGGCCCTTCTCCAGGCTCTGGGCGCATCGCGCCGCCAGATCATGGGCATGGTCCTGGTGGAGTCCGGCTTGGCCAGCTTTCTAAGCTTCGCGCTCGGGGCCGCGGCCGGCTCGCTGTTGTCCCTGCTGCTGATTTTTGTCATCAACAAGCAAGCCTTCGGCTGGACCGTCCGGCTGTTTTTTACCCCGGGCATATATTTTCAGACTTTTATCCTGGTTCTGGGCCTGGGATTGGCCGCGGGGGCCTACCCCGCCTGGCGGGCCATCCAGCCCCACTTGGGAGCCATCCTCAAAGAGGAATAAGGCAGAGGACTGCCCTTTCCTTGATTTCAGGCAATTTTCTCTTACTTTTAAGGCGTGGGTTGGAGATAAATGCTTCTATTGGTGGTAAGATAATTCGCGATTCCTTCCGTGAAAATTCCCGGAAAAATTTGCCCGGCTGAACTTGAAAGGTATCCACATGTCCCGTTCTAAACGCTTGTTCCTCTATTCAGGCATCGCGGTTATTGCCTTTATCATTCTCTATATAGTTTTCCCCCTGATTTTTGTGAACTTCATGGTGGATTGGTGGTGGTTCAGCGCTCTCGGCTACAACACTTACTTCTGGCTGCGTCTTACTTACAGCTACTTAATTTTGGTCGGCTTTACCTTTTTGTTCTTTTTGGTGTTTTTCTTGAATTTCTGGGTGGCTTCGCGGTATTTGGGGGGAGCTTCCTATGATTATTCACAGAGTAAGGGAGTTCGTTTTCGGGCCCGGAAATTGATTCAGCAGTTCCGTTCCGGATCCCTCATGGTATACACCCCCTTTTCCCTGTTGCTGGGCGTTCTGTTGGCCTGGCCGTTTTTCCGCCAGTGGGAAACCACCCTCCTGTTCCTTTTTGCTCCGGCTTCAGGCCTGAAGGACCCCGTGTTCGGCAAGGATATCAGTTATTATCTGTTTTCATTGCCTATTTATCAGTCAATTTTGACCACTTTGGTCATCACTTTGATTCTGCTTTTTTTGGGACTGCTTCTTCTCTATTGGCTGGAAAGCCGGGTTCTGTCCAGGCAAGAACAGCATCTGCCCCGCGGGTCCAGAATCCATCTGAGCACTTTGGCAGGCCTCATCTTCTTGGTGCTTATCTGGAATTTTTTCCTGCAGCGCTATGCCCTGCTCTACACCGAGAGCCACAAAGGGATTTTCTATGGGCCCGGATTTGTGGAAATGCGGGTGATTTTGCCTCTCATCTGGCTGTCCATTGCCTTTCTCTTTATCACCGCGGCCTTGCTGATTATCTATATCAACACAGGCCAGGCCTTAAAATTCCTGCTCATTTTCGCCGCCATTTTCTTTACTGTTCTGTGGGCCCGGTATACCCCGTTTTTTGCAAATCTGGTGCAGAAGTATGTAGTCGTGCCCAATGAGTTGTCCCGGGAAGCGCCTTATATCCGCAATAACATCCAGGCCACTCTGACAGCTTATGACCTGAACCGGGTGGAACACCGGGATTATCGCATCGAGGACCATGCCTTGGATCTGGAAGCTCCCCAGCTCAAGATCAGCCTGCGCAATATCCCGGTGTGGGACCGGGACGTGCTCCAGAGTGTTTACCAGCAGTTGCAGGAGTTACGCACCTATTACAGGTTCCCGGGGGTTGACGTCGGCCGCTACACCGTCAACGACGTCTATCAGCAAGTCTTTCTGGCGCCCCGGGAGATAGACCTGACCAATCTCCCGGCCGGGGCGCGCAACTGGATCAATGAGCACCTGAAATATACCCATGGATACGGCGTGGTCATGACCCCTGCGGCTCAGGGCGGCGAGGAGCCCATGACCTGGTTCATCCACGGCATCCCTCCGAAGTCGGATTACGGCTTTAAAATCGAACAGCCCGGAATTTATTATGGGGTCGGGGATTACAAGTACGTCATCGCGCCCAACGAGAGCCGGGAGGTGGATTACCCCATTGAAGATGGCAATCAGCTCAGCGATTATCAGGGGCGGGGCGGTGTGCCTGTCAACTCGGTCCTGCGCAAACTGGTCTTTGCCGTCTATTTCGGCAGCAAGGACATATTCTTCACCACTAAGACCAACAAGCAGAGCCGCCTTCTGTTTCGCCGCAATATTGTCGAGCGCATAAAAACCCTCACTCCTTTTTTTCTTCTGGATGGGGACCCTTACGTCGTGGTCACGAATCAGCGGCTTTATTGGATTCAGGATGCCTATACTTACTCTGATCGCTTTCCTTATGCCGCCTTGCATGAGGACCGGCTCAACTATATCCGCAACTCGGTGAAAATCGTGGTGGACGCCTATCACGGCACGGTGGACTATTACCTGGCCGACCCCCGTGACCCCATTATCCAGGCTTACAGCCGCATGTATCCCGGACTTCTAAAGAGTATGGATCGGATGCCCCCGGAGTTGAAGGCGCATGTGCGCTATCCCAAAGACCTGTTCGATATCCAGATGGAAATTTATAATAAATATCACCAAACCGACCCGGAGATATTTTACAAACAGGAAGACCTTTGGGAATTCGCCAGGGTCGAGCATGCCGGCCAGGAAATTCGCATGACGCCGTATTATCTCACGCTGAACCTCATCGACCGGAACGCCTTTGAGTTCATCCTGGTCTGCCCCACGACCCCCCGGGCGCGTTCGAACCTGCGGTCCCTGTGCGTGGTGGGATGCGACGGCCAGAATTACGGCAAAATCCTGATTTACAATTTCCCCAAAGGTTACATCGTGTACGGGCCGTCCCAGGTGGATGCGTTCATCGACCAGGACACCCTGATCTCCGAACAGCTGACCCTGTGGGGGCAATTAGGCTCTCAGGTGGAGCGGGGCAAAATGATTCTCATACCGGCAGGAGGCTCAGTTCTTTATATTCAGCCCGTTTACCTCCAATCCGCCGCCGGGCTTAAAATCCCCCAGTTAAAGCGGCTCATCATGAACGGCGGCGAAATAACGGTGATGGAACCTTCCCTTGAGGAAAATCTGGTCAAGCTGCAGCAGCGGATGCGGGAGCTCTCCGGCAGAGTGCAGCGGCGGTTGGAGCGGGTGCCGCCGCCCGGTCCCGCCATGGAATCTCCCAGGCCCCGGGAAGAGCCGCAAAAGCCTGCGGTTCCCCCCGGCGTTTCCCGATAACTTGATCTTACCCGCGAAGAGCGGCAACCGGCACTTTTCCAGGCTTAGAATAGCTTTTTATAAATTCGGTAACATATTTTGCGGCCTTTGTGCCTTGCCGTCTTTGCGAGTTATTTCACGCTAAGCCGCAAAAACTCTTAAGAAAATACGTTAGCGAATTTGAACTATTGTGCTTAGATAATATGGGAGGCCTCCGAACCCAGGCTTGAAGCTGGCGCTTTGGAGGCTTTTATGTCATTCTGAAATGGGAGTGAATAAACTTTCAGAATGACTCTCTCAGGCCGCCGCAATCATCCGGGCCTGATTAAATAAAACCTATGCTCAAGCGCACCTTTATCCACCTGCCGGGAATCGGCCTCAAAACCGAAAGCCACTTCTGGCGCCAGGGAATCAGTACCTGGGAGGATTTCCTGGCCGTGGGCACCCTTTCCGGTCTGAACCCTCTTCGCCTGAACCTGCTTAAGCAACTGGTGCAGGAATCGCTGGACCACCTTGAGGTGGCCCGGTATTTTGCCTGCCGCCTCCCCGGACCCGAACAGTGGCGGCTGTTCCGCCAATTCCGGAGCCGGGCCGCGTACCTGGATATCGAAACCCACGGCGCCGCCTGGCCGGCCCTCCAGGTTACGGTGGTGGGGCTCTTTGACGGCTGGCGTATGCGCCAGTTCGTGCACGGGTACAACCTGGAGGAATTTCCCCAAGCCCTGGAAGACCTGGACCTCCTGGTCACCTTCAACGGCACCCAGTTCGACCTGCCGGTCCTGAAGGCCTATTTCCCCGGCCTGCGTCTCCCCCCCATCCACTTGGACCTGCGCTTCATTCTGGCCCGCCTGGGCTTCAGGGGCGGCCTGAAGAAAATCGAACCGCGCTTCGGCATCCGCCGGCCCCCGGAAGTGGCCGGCATGAACGGCTATGACGCGGTGCTCTTGTGGGAACGCCACCTCCGGGGCGATCTTACCGCCCTGGACCTGCTCCTGGAGTACAACCGGGAGGACGTGGCCAACCTGGAGGTGCTCATGGAGCGGGCCGTCAACTTGTGTCTGGGAAATGCACTCGGGGAAAACCCGCAAAATATCTAGCCAAGTTCTTCACCGGCGCCGGCAGGATGTCATCGCCTCTCCGGTTGAGACGCCCTTGCCGCCCCTGATCACCCCCTTTATTTTATAAGGTGAAAGCCATGCATATAAAAGGGAGCGGTCTCATGATTTTGTTGGCTGTTCTTGTCAGCAACCCGGTCTCAGGCCGGGAAGGGCGAATCGTCAAACTCCCCCCGCCCGCCTATAAAGGCACCGTGAGCGTGGAGGAAGCTTTGCAAAAGCGGCGCACGGTGCGGCGGTTCGCGTCCCGCTCCCTGGATTTGAACCAGGTTTCCCAACTGCTCTGGGGCGCGTACGGGGTGAGCGATCCCCGAGGATTGCGCACCTCCCCTTCCGCGGGGGCCACCTATCCCCTGGAGCTCTACCTGGCGGCGGGGGAGCGGGGCGTGGCCAGTCTCCCCCCGGGCCTTTATCGCTATAACCCCCAGACCCATGCCCTGGAGCCCGGCGCGGCTCAGGGCGACCTCAGGGCGGCGATTGCCCGGGCGTCCCTCCACCAGAGCTGGATGGCCGAAGCCCCCGTCATGGTCGTCATTGCCGCGGTCTATCAGCGCTGCATGGCCCGCTACGGCAACCGGGGCGTGCAGTACACCCACATGGAGGTGGGCCACGCGGGGCAGAATCTGTTTCTTCAGGCCGAAGCGCTGGGGCTTTCCTGCGGCATCGTCGGGGCCTTTGAGGACCAGGGCCTGTCCCAGGTTCTCAAGCTCCCCAAGAACCATGAACCTTTGCTTGTTATGCCCGTAGGCTATAAGTTTTAAGTGGTCAGGGGCCAGGGATCAGGGGCCAGGGATCAGGGGGCAGGGATCAGGGGGCAGGGGGCAGTCAAAAATCGGTGGCACAGGTTTTCCAACCTGTGCCTTGACTAATCACCCTCAGGGGCAAGGTCTGTCTTCGCCCCATTTCATACGTCTCCCCTTTAACACCGCGGCAATGCGAAAAGCGCTTTTGTGTCTTAGTGTCTTTGTGGTAAAAGAGAACTAAGAAATTGCGAATACCCCTTCTTTTTTTTTAACCCCTTGATTTTTTAACGTAAACCTAAATAAGGGTCTGCGGCAGCACCTACTTAACCGCGGGCTCGAGAGGCGGCCTCCTTATGGGAAGCGACTGGAAGAATAAACTCTTTTTCGGGGACAACCTGGACATTTTGCGGGACTACATCCCGCCGGCCAGCGTGGATTTGATCTATCTGGACCCGCCCTTCAACTCCAAGGCCACCTATAACGTGCTGTTCGCGGAGAAGTCCGGGGAGCAGTCCGCGGCCCAGATCACCGCGTTCGAGGACACCTGGCACTGGGGCCTGGAATCCGAAGCGGCCTATAAGGAGGTGGTCACCGAAGGCCCCCGGAAGCTGGCCGACCTCCTCCAGGCCCTGCGCTCCTTTCTCGGCCAAAACGACATGATGGCCTACCTCACCATGATGGCCATCCGCCTGGTGGAGCTGCACCGGGTCTTAAAGCCCACCGGGAGCATTTACCTGCACTGCGACCCGACCGCGAGCCATTTTCTTAAAATTATTCTTGATTCAATCTTTGGACCTAAGAATTTTCAGGGAGAAATAATTTGGAGAAGAACCGCTGCCCACGTATCGGGGAAAAGATGGCCACGCCTTCATGATGTAATTTTAAATTTTGCCAAAGATTTAAGAAACGTAATCTTCAATCCAATAAAAATTTCCCCTGATGAAGGATGGATTAAAAGAGAGTATAGATTCGAAGATGATCGCGGGCAGTACATGCTCGATAACTTAACTGGAGCTGGCGTTACTAAGGGACCAAGTGGACAGCCATGGCGAGGAATTGATCCAGCAAAAATTGGGGCTGGCCGCCATTGGCGTTACCATCCCGATACCTTAGACAAATTGGATGCGGATAGTCGTATTTATTGGCCTAAAACTGGAAAGTATCCTAAGTTAAAACAATATCTTCACGAATCAGGTGGGACTGCCTTAGGAGACATTTGGACAGATATTCAAGTAATTGGCCGCACATCAGCTGAACGCCTCGGCTACCCCACCCAAAAGCCCGAAGCCCTGTTGGAGCGCATCATCCGGGCCAGCAGCAACGAAGACGACGTGGTGCTGGACCCCTTCTGCGGCTGCGGCACCGCGATCGCAGTGGCCGAAAGGCTCAACCGCCGCTGGCTGGGCATCGACATCACCCATCTGGCCATCACCTTGATCAAAAAGCGCCTCATCGACTCCTTCGGCGAGGAGCTCTCGCCCTACGAAATCATCGGCGACCCCAAGGACTTTCCCAGCGCCTGCCACCTGGCGGAGGTGAACCGCCACCAGTTCGAGTGGTGGGCCCTGTCGCTGGTGGACGCCCAGCCCGCCCAGGACAAGAAGAAGGGCGCGGACACCGGCATCGACGGCTACATCTATTTCTTCGACGACAACTCCGGCAAGGCCAGGAAGATCGTGGTTCAGGTGAAGAGCGGCAAACACGTGAGCGTCAGCCAGATCAGGGACTTGAAGGGCGTCATCCAGCGGGAGAAGGCGGTCATCGGCGCGTTCATCACCTTGCATGAGCCCACCAAGCCCATGTGGGGCGAGGCCGCGGGCGCGGGGTTCTATGAGCCGGAAAGCCTGCCCGGAGAAAAGTATCCCAGGCTCCAGATTCTCACCATCAGCGACCTGCTGGCCGGGAAGGGGCTGCTCTACCCCCGCTACGCGCCCGCGGCCACCTTTAAAAAAGCCCCCCGCCAAAAGAAAGGCCCTACGCCGGAAGAAAACCAAGGCCAGCTGTTGTAAGTCTCACGCCAAGATGCCGAGAACGCCAAAGAGCTTCTCACGCGGCTGTATGGCTGCATGAATAAGATTCGCAGGTCTCCTCCACCGTTCGGGACCGTTACGCAATTTCCCTTCCGCGTGAATCGGCAACTTTGAGGCAACGTGGGTCTAATCCAACAACGGCCGGTTTGGGACTGCCCCCAAAAACCCATTGCCGCTTCCTTGACACTTTTCCCGGGCCGCTTACCTTCTAAGCAGACCGAGGACGATTCTCGCCCTATTTCAGCAAGGAGGCAGATAATGAGGAAATTTTTGAGCTTTTTAATGATTGCCATGCTGGCCCTTTTCCTGGCCGCAGCCGCCATGGCCCAACCGAGAGGCGGCGCCATGATGGAAGAAGACGTTTTTACGCCGCTCACCTTGGGTTTCGATTTTATGCGGGATGGCAATTACGAGGCCGCGGAGTATGAGTTCAAAAAGGTTCTGAAAGCCGATGCAAACAATCCCTTTGCTCTGAACAACCTGGCGGCTTTGGAAGAGCGGAAGGGGAATCTTGATACGGCCTATGCTTATTTGGACGGAGCCGCCAAATATGCTGACCAATACAGGCAAGGAATCCAGCAAACCTGCTTTGTCGGGGGCTTATGCGCCGCGGTCAGGCCTGTTCAGCAGATGGGTGCGGAAAGCGAAATAGCTAAGGTGGTTGCCGAGAACCAGGCCAAACTCAAGGCCAAGATGGGACCTGGACCTCGGCCGCCGCAATCGGCTCCCAAAATGTAACCGGCGCGGCCGGCAAAAATTTAAGTGCGCCGGGGCCGGAAGCCTGTCTTCCGGCCCTGTCGTTTTCTTCTCTTTCCCAAGCTCCCGTTGGGGAGCGCCCTTTATTTCCCAAGGCTCTTCAAAGGAATATATTTTCCGCAAGCGATCCCCGAGAACATCTGAGGAACTTTTCGGAGCAGTCTTTCATGAGCCTCTGGCCCTCCAAGAACCTGGAAAAGGATGGTGGCACAGGCCTCTGGCCTGTGTTCGCACAGGCGGGGCGCCTGTGCCACTTGGCTTTTGCTGATGGACAGTCAGCCGGGGGCGGCTGTTGGATAATAACTAGGAAAGGAAATAATAAAGATCGTGCAATTCCACCCGGGCCTGACGCAGGGCTTGTTTGATCTGCGGCGTGGGGGGCAGGTTGACCGGAATGGCGTGGGCCTGGGGGGATTCGTCCGGAGACACCGTCAATTCCGCCTGCAGGGAGACCAGGTCCTGGAGAATGAGCAGATACGCGGCGGTCAGCAATCCGGCGGCCCCTTCTTCCAGGCGCTCCCAGGACAGGGTCATTTGCTTGTCCTGAGGCGCGTCTGCCGTCAAACCGGGGGCCGGCTCCCAGTTCTCGGCCTCATCCATGCTCTGCGAGAGCACCCTGGTTAGAGGCAGCTTAGCGAGCTTGGTCTTTTTTCCGGTAAGCTGTTTCTTTTTTGACATATTTCCAGAAATTCAACGGTAAGCTGCTGATAGTCATAGGCCCCGGTGCTTTTGGGGTCGAAATCGAAGATGGACCGCTGCGCGATCTGGGCCTGGTTCAAGGCCTCGTTTTTCATGATCAGGGTGGCAAAGGTCTTGTCCCGATAAGGCTTCAACTGCTCCAAAATGTATTCGTTGGTCACCCGGTTGCGCCGGTCGTACATGGTGAGCAGAATGCGGAACAGGTCGCCCTCGAACAATTCCTGGGGGCTAAGGTCTTTGACCGTTTCGATGGTGGTGAGGAGATCAGCCAGGCCGTCCAGCGAATAACGGGAAATCTGGCAGGGAATGATGATGAAATTGCAGGCATAGAGCGAATTGGTGGTGAGCACTCCCAAGGACGGCGGGCAGTCGATGATGACGTAATCGTAATCCACTTCTTTAAGGGCGTTGGCCAGGATGGCCTCCCGGAACACCCGGGTGTAGGCCTGCTCGGCGGAGCGGGCCAGCTTGATGTGGGACGGGGCCAGATGCAGCCGGGGGATGTAGGTCTCCACCACCACGTCGGCCAAAGCCTTTTTGGGGGTGCTGATCACATCGGCCAAAGATTCCGCATAGGAATCAGGGTCGATGCCGATGCCGATGGTGGTATGGGCTTGGGGATCAAGGTCGACCAGCAGGGTGCGGAAGCCATGGTAGGCGATGCCGGCCCCCAAATTGATGGCGGTGGTGGTCTTGCCGGTGCCGCCCTTTTGATTGATAATGGCCGCTACATGAGACATGGCTGCCGGTGCCGGAACTTTCCTTTTATAACGGACGGGGCGGTTACGGGCGCGCCTCAATCCCTGGACTTAATTTACGATCGTTTACGATGGTAAAGTATACCCCGCCTTCCGTCAAGGAATATCTCCGGCCACTCAGGCACCGGAATATTATGTCAGAAAAACCCTAGTTTGGAACAGGGATTGCATGATAAGAAAGGCGTTTGGTCATTATCGGTCCAGCAGTCTAAAAGGTGAAGCTCGTGGAACTTGCTGCGGAGAGGCGTCGCTTCAACCGGGTGATGGTGTCTCTGGATATTCAGTACCATGCTGATCTTCCGGAGACGGGGGAGAATTTTCAGGGTTATGGCACCTTGAAGGATTTCAGTTTGAGCGGCCTGTTTTTTTTCTCGGATCCGCCCATTCCTTTGCTCCCCGGACAGATTCTGACGCTTAACATCGCGGCCTCCCTGCCTAATCTCGACCATTGCGACACCTCCCATATCAAGGCCAAGGGGGAAGTGGTGCGCCTGGAAACCACGGCCCCGAATCGCTATCAACTCGGCATTGCCATAAATTTCCTGGAAGGTCCCACCTTCACCAATCCTGCCAAATTCGATAACTAGGCCATTGTTTTTTGTTCATAATTGTGAACAAAGCAATGTTCACAAATCTGACATTTATTTATTATCCATAAAAATTCAGCATGTTATATTATGCAGAAAGCTTAATTTTAGGTGAAATATTATTGAACGCCTTTGTAACGACTTATGCCCCCTGATGACCAGGACGCCGTTGCCGTTGCCCTGAGCGGAGGCGTGGACAGCGCCGTGGCCGCGTCCCTATTAATGGAGCAGGGCTATGCCGTGTTCGGGGTGCATCTGCTGCTGGCCGAGAACTCCCTGCCCGGCGAACACCTGCAGGCCTTGTCGGACGCCCTGGGCATCCGTCTCACCATCCTTGATCTGCGGGAGGAATTCGCCGCCGGAGTGGTGCAGTATTTTTTACAGACTTATGCCCGCGGGCAGACTCCCAATCCCTGCGTCAAGTGCAACGCGGTCATTAAATTCGGGGTCTTGTGGGACATAGTTCAGAAAATGGGCGCCGGGCATCTGGCGACGGGCCATTACGTGCAGCTTCGCCGGGGGCCGGAGGGAGAGCCGGCCTTGTATCGCGGCCGTGACCGCAGCAAGGATCAGTCATATTTTTTGTGTCAACTGCCGCGCCGCATTCTCCCTCATGTTCTCTTCCCTCTGGGGGAATTTACCAAAGACGAGGTGCGGCGCCGAGCCCGGCGAATCGGCCTGCCGCTGCTGGAGAGCTGCCCGGAAAGCCAGGAAATCTGCTTTATCAAGGACGAGCGCTATTTGGACTTTATCAAGCGGCGCCGCGGCTGCCTGGGGCCGCCGGGCGACGTGGTGGATAGGCAGGGGCACGTGGTGGGCCGGCACCGCGGCCTGGCCTGCCACACCGTGGGCCAGCGGCGGGGGCTCGGCATTCCCGGCCCGGAGCCGTATTATGTCCTGGAAATTCAACCGGAAACCAACCGCCTGGTGGTGGGCCCGCGCCAAGAACTTTTCTCCCATGGCCTGAAGGCCTGTGAGGTCAACTGGCTGATACCGCCGCCAACCTCGGAATTGGAGGGCACCGCGGTTATCCGCTACCGCCATCCGGGGGTGGCGGCCCGCATCATTCCCGGAAAGGCAGGCGAGGTGGAGGTGATTTTCGCCGCGCCCCAGTCCGCGGTGGCTCCGGGCCAGGCCGTGGCCTTCTATAAAAACGACCGGCTCCTGGGGGGCGGCTGGATTGTGGAAAGGATTAATGAAGGGGCCAAGGGTTAGTGGTCAGGGGCCGGTGAGGAAGGCATTGCTGACCCCTGACGCCTAAACCCCGACCCCTGCTTTTCAAATGCCTTACTATCGCATCATTACCTTCGGGTGCAAGGTCAACCAGTATGATTCGGCCGGGCTGGCCCAGGAGCTTGTGGCGCGGGGCTGGCGCAGGGCTCCGGACGGCTCAGCTCCCGACCTTATGCTTGTAAACACTTGTACGGTCACGGCCCGGGCCGACCAGGAGGCCCGCCAGACCATCCGCCGGGTGCACCGGGAATTCAGCCGGACCCCCATCTGGGCCACCGGCTGCTACGCCCAGCGGGCCCCGGAAGAAATGGCAGCCCTTCCCGGTGTTGCCGGCGTCCTGGGAAATAGGGAAAAACTCGATTGGGCCGTGTTCCTGGGGCAATCCGCCGCAGGCGGACAGCCCCTGGTGCGGGTGGGGAAATTTTCTCCGGGGGAGGCCTTTGCGGCCTTGCATCCCCGGCGCTTTCCCGGCCACACCCGGGCAAGCTTGAAGATTCAGGACGGCTGCAGCCAGGCCTGCGCCTACTGCATCGTTCCCCAAGTGCGGGGCCCATCCCGCAGCCAGGCTCCGGCTGAGGTGGAAAAGGGCCTGCTTGAATTGGCCGCCGCCGGCTTTCAGGAAGTGGTGCTCACCGGCATCGATTTGGGGCAGTACGGCCGGGACCTGCGCCCTCCCCTGACGCTGGCGGCCCTGCTGAGGCGCCTGACCGCCGGCCCCTGGCCCTTCCGGTTGCGCTTAAGCTCCCTGGAACCTCAGGAAATCAGCCCTGAGCTGGTAAAATCCTTAGAGGAATTCTCCGGATTGTGTCCCCACTTCCACCTGCCGCTGCAGAGCGGAGCCGACCCGGTGCTGGCGGCCATGGGCCGGCCTTACCTAAGCGAGGATTTTCGGGAGGTGGTTCTGGAGCTTTGCCGGCGCTTTCCTGATGCCGCCCTGGGGCTGGATGTGCTGGTGGGCTTTCCCACGGAAACGTCCCGGGACTTTGAAGCCACCTACGCTCTCGTGGCCTCGCTCCCCGCGACTTATCTCCACGTTTTTCCGTTTTCGCCCCGGCCCGGCACCCCGGCTGCGAGCCTGCCCCCTCTGCCTGCCAAGGAAGTAAAGGCCCGAGCCGGGAGCCTACGTGAGTTGGGTCGGCTGAAACAACGGGAGTTTTACGCGCGCCAAGTGGGGAAGATCGTGGAAGTCCTGGTGGAAGGCCCCGCCGGGCCTTCGGGCTGGCTCAAAGGCTTGAGTGAAAACTATCTCCGGGTGACGCTTCCCGGCCCTATTGCCTGGCAAAACCGGCGCCTGCCGGTGCGGCTCAAAGAATTGCGGGCGGGAGTGCTGGTGGGAGAAGCATTGAGCAGATAGGGCGGGTATTCAAAACAAACTTCGCCTGCCTCTAACCGCCGCTGCTTCGTCATCCTGCGATTTTACCCTCCTTCCGGATGCAAAAATCTGCACAGCCCCCGCTCCTCCTTAAGGCCTTGGGAACATGTGCTTATATGGGCTTCCGGGTCGTCCTGAAAGAGGGCCCGGAGGCAGTGAGGCATGGGGCAGGATTGTACGGCGCAAAAGATTCCCTGCAATTTCTCGGACCTGAGGGCCAGAATATGGCTTTTCGCATCCATTATGGTTTCGGGCGGGGTGGGTCCGAACAGGCCGATGCAGGGTTTGCCCAGCGCGTCCGCCAGGTGCAGGGGCCCGGCGTCCACCCCGACAAACAGGTCGGATTCTTTAAGCAGTTCCAGGAATTGCCTAGAGCTCGGCTCGCTCTTCCCGAAGATAAACAACGACTGCGCGGCCGCATCTTTGACCCGGTCCGCTTCTTCTTGCCCCAGGGCTATGGTAACCCGGGCTTCGGGGAATCTCCTGTCGAGCCAGGATAAAAGCGGAACAACGTCGGCCGGGGGCACGCTTTTGCGGACATCACTGGAAAACGGGGAAAGCAAAACGCGCCGCACCGGTTCGGAGAGGGCAAAACCGGTTTCCCTTTCCTCCGGCTCGGGCAGGCCCAAATAGCGCCGCACCCGGAAGTAAAGATTGTCGGTGATCTTAAATTTGATCGAGCTGAAGGTGTAAAAGCGTTTTCCGAAAGTGAGGAAAAATTCGCTTTCCCCCCGGGAGCCCCAGGGATTCAGGCCGACATCAATATCCGCGTCTTTGAGGCGCTTGATGGTTTTTACCAACTGCACAGGGTTGCGCTTGCGGACGCTGCCAACCTGCACCCGGCCGTCCACCAGGGCTTCGGCATAAGGCCGCAATTGATGGCTGGTAAGAAGAAAATAGGTTTTCTCCGGAAAGCGGGCGATAAATTCGTTGATTATCTTAAACGCGATGATACCGTCGCCATAGCGGCTGAATACGCTGAATAAAATATTCCCGGCCGCGTCGAATTCCTCAGGAGTAATTTCCCGGTTTCTGAACTGCTGCTGTTTCAGCCGGTGCTTAATGAAATAATTGATCATCTGACCCAATCACTCAGACCGAAATCGAGAGTGAGGGTTAGGCGGAAGGGGCAAGTTTTAGTGACCCCGGCCCCTTCCCCCTAACATTTGGGAAAAAAACAAGGAGGCATGGCAAGACAGGATTATTGAGTCGCAAAAGTGCTTCGCGTTCCAGGCTCAGGCCGGAGCCCCTTCCCAGGCAGGCGTAAAAGACCAGGAGCGGCGGGGTTCCCGGTTGTAAGTCGGCGGCACCCACAAGCGCCAGGCGCCTTTTCGACACATCAGTTGGCGGATGAACTTGAGGTGAAAATCATGGCTCCCCCGGCCCACCTCCACTCTTCCCAACAGAGGCATACCCAGAAGGGCCAAATCACCCATGGCATCCAGAATCTTATGGCGCACGAATTCTTCCGGGAAGCGCAAGCCTCCCGGATTGAGCACGCCGTCGTCGCTCAGCACCAGAGCGTTTTCCAGGGAGCCCCCTAAAGCGAGGCCCTGGGATTTAAGGTACTCCACCTCTTTCAGGAAACCGAAGGTCCGGGCCGGAGCGATCTCCCGCCGGAAGCTGACGGTATCCAGGGTGACGCTGTAGCGCTGGCGGCGGATTAAAGGATGGGGAAAGTCGATGGTGTATGATATACGGGGCTGGCCGGGTGTAACCCGCATCCACTGGTCGCCTTCCCGGTATTCGAAGGAGCGCTGAACGACAATATAAGCCCGGGGCGCGGCCAACGGCCGGAGCCCCGCTTCCAGGAGCAGTTCGGTGAAAGGCGCGGCACTGCCGTCCATGATGGGGACTTCGGGGCCTTCCAGCTGAATCAGGGCGTTGTCCACCCCGATGCCCCGCAGCGCCGCCAAAAGGTGCTCCACGGTGGAGAAAACGGCAGAACCATCCCCCAAGGTGGTGGCTCTGGAAGTATCCCGGACCTTATCATAAAGGGCCGAGACCTGGCACCGCGGCGTCAGATCTTCCCGCACGAAGCTGATGCCGGTGTCAACAGCAGCCGGAAAAATCGTCATGGTAGCGGGCCGGCCCTGGTGAAGGCCGATTCCGGTGAACGTGACCGGACGTGCTAGTGTTTTTTGCCAGACCATAGCTCTCCCCTCGGAGAGGGAGGTTGCAAGGCTCATACCAGCTTGCAGTCAAAAAACCGCTCCCTTGTCGGCATATAACTGATTGAAAATATGTATAAAATCTTGATGCAAAAAAAATCGGTTAAAAATCATCAGGGCTTTTGTGGCAAAAATACCACAATTAAAAAGATCACTGTGGCAAGGGCGCCACACCACAAGGACGATTTCTTGTTGAAAAGTAACTTGAATACCCTTCACCCGTATGAGTCTTGGGCTGAAGCACCTTTGGCCTTCTATGTGCCGCAATACAACATCTCATTTCGGTAGTCCCCGGCTTGTTTCCTCCGGCAGTGGGTGGGGAATTTTATCCCAGCAGAGGAGAATTATCCCCCACCCTAAAGCAGATTGCAGCTTCGACTTCCACCAGGGAGATTGCTTCGGACTAAGGCTTGGCCGCCAAGTTTCCTTTGGTTTGGGGTAATCGCACCATTTCCGGGGAATGCCGGTCAATTGTTTAAATAGTCCCTGTGCCCCGCCGGCTCCAGGCCTGATAATGGGGTCCAAAAATTTGGTGTCGGCCGTGAGCCGCCGACATAAAGCCTATAAAATCCAGGGTTGACACCCCAAAGGCGGGGAAATTCCCCCTCAGGCGACGGTTACTGCCGATGCTGCAGCCGCTGCTTGATTTATTTAAGATATTGTTTAAACTTAATAAAATTGCCTACACCGCTTGCCTTCAAAAGGAGGCATGATTATTGCAAAAAGCTGAAATACAGCATTAATCAGGAGTGGTAGAGGGGGAGAAGGAATATGCCTATTTACCAATACCAATGTGTTGATTGCAGCAGGCCGGATCATCGAGTCGCCGGCCTGGATGACAACACCGCCATTTGCATGCATTGCGGCGGACTTATGCTCCGGCTCGATGAAGACGTGTTCCGGCCTTATTTCGAAGAAGTCTCCGGCACCGAGGCAGCCCAGGAAAAGAAAGTCTCCGAAGCATAAGCAGCCGTTTCACTCTTTGGAAAAAAACGGAGGGCGAAGGAGGTCCGATTTCACCTCTTCGCCCTCGTTCTTTATATCATTTTGATTCAGTGGGATAACCAGCGTCTTCCCATTCCCGCCAGCCGCCTTTCAGGGCCATCACCTGCTGATATCCCATCTTCACCAAGGCCTGCGCCACCCGGGCGCTGGTGCCCTCGCCGGGTCAGGCGCAATAGGTGACGATTTTGTTTCCTTGGGGGAGCGTTTTCCCCCAGGTTGCCACGTCATCCGGGTCGCGGCGCACTGCCCCGGCAATCTTTTTGTCGCTGCCGGCCCAATCCTGAGGGGCGCGCACATCAATAATCATAACATCAGGCCGGCCCAGCCAGCCTTTCAGGGTCTCCTTGTCCACCCGCTTTACTCCATTCTGGGCCGAGCAAAATGAAGCTAGCAGCGCCAGCATTATTATCCCCCAAAACATTAAATGCAGTCTCCCGCGCATGGCTGACCTCCCTCAACGGATTTATCAATAAAGTTAAGGCCGCCTGCATAAAAAATCACCGGTTAAACGGAATTATCGCTTGACCATCCGTTCCCGGTGCCTGGCTTTGGTGAAAGTCGCGCCAAAATGAAAATGAGAGGCCAACTTTAGGGGCGTAAATCTCAGATTGAAAAACCCCCCAAAGGAAATTTTGGGGGGCGGGAAGAGCAGCGCTGTTTTGACGCGGAGCTTCAGTTGATCAGCATGGAAGCCTTGGCCCGGTGATTGACCAGCAAGTAATCGGCAATAAAGGCGTCCACAAGTTTCCCGAGGCAGTTGTAAAACGAACCCCAATCCGCTCCCTGGGAGGTTTTTTGGACATCGCCTATCGCCTCCTGGCACCAGGCCATATTCATGTCTTGAGGGAACGGCTCACCTGAGGTAATGGTATGAATGAAAAACATCTCAATGCTGAAAATAAAAAAAGGGGGACTGACATCGGCCTGGCGCAGATGAATTAAGATACCGAGGCACGGAACCGCCGGGGTTTTAACGGCCCGCTCCTGGTGGTGGAGGACCGGAATGCCGGCCGCGGCCAGGCGCCACTCCACTTCGGCCTTCATTCGCTCTCTATCCAGGCCTTCCCGGGCGGCTTCCTCTTCGATCCCGGAGATCCAGACGTGGAGGCCTCTTAGGGAGTGCAGAGAAGAACGGCGGCAGTTGCTTAGCTGCCGCCAGCGCTGATCGCGGGCGGAAAAGCGGTTATCCTTCACCAGAAACCTCGCAGTAAAAATTCACCCGGCCCGACCAGGCACACCCAGGCACTTTCTGCCTTGGCAGACTGCCTTGGCGCAAAGGCTGGATTGTCTGTTTTATGGCCGAGAATGTGTGTAGACTCTGATTATTGTCGGATCAGGGCAAACTACAATCGGGAATAGCCTGATTTTTTACAGCAAAATGCCTGACTTGAACTTCAGAGGCGCACGGAGGGCAACCGGTGGAGGATTTTGGTGCGGAGTGTTGCTGTTCAGGTTTCCAGGGACGTCAATCCCTCCCGAATCGCGTACTTGGTAAGTTCGGCGATGCTGTGAATCCCCAGCTTGTGCATTACCTGCTGCCGGTGGGTTTCTACGGTCTTCACACTGATATGGAGGTGCTCGGCTATCTGGCTGGTGGTCTTGCCTTCGGCCATAAGTTGCAGCACTTCCCGCTCTCGGGCCGTGAGCACGGAAAACGCGGAAGAACCGGGGGTGGAAAGCCCCTGGACGTAATCTTTAATGACAATATCGGAAACTCCGGGACTGAGATAGGTCTTGTTGGCCATCACCAGACGGATGGCATGGGAAAGCTCTTCAAAAGCGCAATCTTTCAGGAGATAGCCGGAAGCCCCGGCTTTCAGCATATTCACCACAAACCGGCGGTCGGTATGCATGGACAGGGCGATAACCTTGATGGCGGGAGAGGCATGGAGTATCTGGCGGGTTGCCTCAATGCCGTTCAAATCCGGCATATTGACGTCCATAATGACTATATGAGGAGATAATTCCTTGGCCAATTGGACCACCTTCCTGCCATTTTCCGCCTCTGCCACCACTTCCATATCAGGCTCTTTGGCAAGAAGCGTCGACAGACCCTGGCGCACGATTTGATGGTCATCGGCAATGATGATCCTGATGCTCATGACTTCCCTCCCTGGAAATCTCCTCCTGGCCTTTGATGCTCTACCCGGCAAAACCGGATTACCTGCCCTTCTGATGAATTCTCCCCCGGCTTCTGGTCCAAGGAATCGAAATACTTCACTACAAGAACTATGCCGTTCTTTCAAGACCGCCAACAATGTGAGAGATTCCGAGGAGGTTGCCGCCGGCAGGTGTTGAATAAACCTGCCTGCCTTCGCCGGAAAAAAAGCTTTTTAATGTTATCACGCGACATTGATTTTTGTCACTATGTTCTATAATTTGCCAAATTTTTCCTTCATTTTTGGAGCCGGTAATTCTTGCCTATTGATAAAAAAAGAATAAGTTTTGGTTAATTGCGCCGGATAATCTCAGATGCGGGGGAGGACACCCGAACTGGCATCGGGCCGGGTTTTGTGGTAAGGTGCGCAAGCATGGAAGTAATCGCCGACCTGCACATCCATTCCCGCTTTTCCATTGCCACGGGGCAGCAGGCAGATCTCGAACATCTTGATTTATGGGGGCGTTATAAAGGAGTGCAGGTGGTGGGCACCGGCGACTGCACTCACCCCGCCTGGCTGGCCGAACTGGCCGAAAAGCTTGAGCCTGTTGCCGACGGTACTTATGAGCTGAAGCAGAATTTTGTCCTGCCTCTGGACATTAAGGGACCTGCCTGGGAGGAAGTCCGGCCGGTGCGCTTCCTCATCACCGGTGAAGTCAGCACTATATACAAGAAAGGCGGCCGGGTGCGGAAGGTGCATCTGCTTCTGGTCCTGCCGGGCCTGGCTGCGGCCGAGCGCCTCTCCCGGCGTCTGGGCCGCCTGGGCAACGTCACTGCGGACGGCCGTCCCATCCTGGGCCTGGATGCCAAGCATGTCCTGGAGCTGACTCTGGAGGTTGATCCTGATTCCCTGGTAATTCCGGCCCACATCTGGACCCCCTGGTTTTCAGCGCTGGGCGCCAAGAGCGGTTTTGATTCTTTGGAGGAATGCTTTGAGGAGCGTCTTGAGGACATCTATGCCCTGGAGACCGGGCTGTCTTCGGACCCGCCCATGAACTGGCAGGTCAGCGGGCTGGACCGCTTCCTGCTGGTGTCGAACTCCGACGCGCATTCCCCCCCGAAGGTAGGGCGGGAGGCCAATATTTTTCTGACGCCGCCGGTTTATGCCGATTTGATGCGGGCTATCCGGACAAAAGAGGGCTTCGCCGGCACCCTGGAATTTTTTCCCGAGGAGGGCAAATATCATCTGGACGGCCACCGCAAGTGCGGCCTCAGGCTGGCGCCTGAGGAGGCCAAACGCCTGGAAGGCCGCTGCCCTCAATGCCAAAAGCCCCTGACCCTGGGGGTGATGCACCGTGTCCTCGACCTGGCGGACCGAAAGAACGGCAACCCGCCCACCGGCGCCAAGCCTTTCGAATCCCTCATCGCCCTGCCCGAGATCCTGGGAGAAGTTCTGGAGGCAAACCCCGGCACCAAAAAGGTGAATCACCTCTACTTCAGGCTGCTGGCCAAATTGGGGCCGGAGCTTTCCATCCTGCGCCATGTCTCCTTGGAGCACATAGCCCGGGAAGGCGGCGGGCTCCTGGCCCAGGCGATGGGCAAGATGCGCCGCGGGGAGGTCACCATTAATGCCGGTTACGACGGCGTCTACGGCGACGTCCGTCTGCTGACGCCGGAGGAGCGCCGGCAGTATCAGGGCCAGAATGCCTTCTGGAAGCTGCCGGAGAAGCCGCCGAAAGACCTTGAAAAAGTTGCGGCTGCGCCGGTCCCGGAAGCTCCGCAAGCCAATGCGGTCGCCGCTCCGGATGTGCCGCCGCAGCCCGCCGACCCATTGCTGGCAGGCTTAAACGACAGGCAGCAGGCCGCGGTGTGCCACCAGGGCCCGCCCCTCATCGTCCAGGCCGGGCCGGGGACCGGCAAAACCAGGGCTCTCACCCATCGTCTGGCCTGGCTGCTCAAGCGGCGCCAGGTCCAGCCGGAGCGCATCCTGGCGCTGACCTTCACCCGTCAGGCTGCCGGGGAAATGGTCAGCCGTATCCGGGATTTACTCCCGGACTTTCCCGGGCTCGAACGCCTGACTATCAAGACTTTCCATGCCCTGGGACACCAGATTTTGACGGAGTCCGGCCATCGCCGGGAAGTGGCCGACGAGCCGAGGCGGCGGGAACTTTTGGGCAGTATCGCATGGGAGCTTGGACTGCCGCTGAAATCCCTGGATCGAGCCGTTATTCGCTGGAAGCAGGGGCTTCTTTATCCGGACGATATTGCGGCAAGCCGATCAGATGAACTCCTGGCGGCGTATCGCGGCTATGAAGCCCTGCTGGCCAGAGAGGGCTTGTGGGATTATGAAGACCTCATCGCCCGGCCGGTCCGCCTGCTGTCGGAACAGCCCCAACTGCAATCCAGGTACCAGGAGCGTTTCTCCTGTATTCTGGTGGACGAATACCAGGATGTCAATGAAGCCCAGTACCGCCTGTTCCGGGCCCTGGCCGGCCCTCGGGCCGACATCATGGTAATCGGCGACCCGGATCAGGCCATTTACGGCTTTCGGGGAGCCCGCCCGGAATTTTTCGCCCGCTTTGAAGATGATTGGCCCGGCGCGCTCACCTGCCGGTTTGTCGAGACCTACCGTCTGCCCGAACCTTTGGCGGCGGCAGCAGCACGCCTTCTCAAGACCGACAATTCCGGGGCGATGATAAGCCGGCAGCCGGGAGACCTCCAGGTGGTGCTGGCGGAGGAACCCTCGCCCGCGGCTGAAGCCAGGGCCATTGCCCGGGAGATCGAGCGGCTGGTGGGAGGGCTCAGCCACCGGACGCTGGAAGACCATGGGCTGCGCTATCAGGAAGACGACGGCCGCATCGGCTTTAAGGACATCGCGGTCCTGTATCGTCTCCACAGCCTGGGTGCAGCGCTGGAGCAAGGCCTCACTGAAGCGGGCATTCCCTGCCAACAGGCCAGGGAGGGGGTGGGTCCGGAATGGGAGGACCTGGACCTGGCCGCGGAGAAGGTGAAGCTCCTCACCCTCCATGCCGCCAAGGGCCTGGAGTTCGCCCACGTTTTCATCGCCGGCTGCGAGGCCGGCCTGCTGCCCTTGGAACCCGAAGGCGGCGAGCCCGCTGACCCGGAGGAGGAGCGGCGTCTCTTTTACGTCGGGCTCACCCGGGCCCGGTGCCAGGTCGTGCTTACCCGGGCCCGGCACCGGACCCTGCGGGGCATCAGGCGCCGCACCCAAATATCGCCACTGGTGGCTGCGGTGGCTCCCCAAAAGTTAGAGCGCCTCCGGTCCGCCCCAGGCTTTCGCCGCAAGCATCCGCTGCTCTTTCCCGAACTCAAGCGCCGCCTCTTATGAAGGCCGGGGAAGAATCTATGCCCTTCAAGCCCTCTCTCCCTGGTTATCGAGCGGTCCTCATCCTCTTTTCGGCACTGGCGTTCAGTGTTTGCCTGCTTATGGCCGACAATGTGCTTCTGGCTCAAAACGGCGAGCCGCCGCCTTTGATATTGACTTCTTTGAAGATTAAGGGAGCCGAGGCCATCCCGGCCAAAAAGGTGCGGGAAGAGCTCTCCATTCCGCTGCCATCATTTTGGCCCTGGAAAAAAGACCCGGTTTTTCGCGCCGGCGATCTGGAAGCCGACATCGAACGCCTGGAGGCCTTCTATCGCCGGGAGGGTTTCTATCACGCTGAAATTCGTCCGGAAATCCATAAGGACCCGGAGGGCAAGGTCAAGGTGATCCTTCACGTCAAGGAAGGCCCGCCGGTTTTGGTGAAAAATATCCAGATCGAGGTGACTGACCCTGCCGTCAAGCCGATGTTGGCCAAGCTTAAGGAAAAGTGGCCGCTTACTGAAGGGGAACGCTTCACTGAAGGCGAATATGAGGATTTCAAAAGGATTTATCTCAACTACCTGGCGGACAACGGGTATCCCAGGGCAAAAATCGACGGCAAGGTCTATCTGGACGACAAGGTCAATACGGCTGACATCCAACTCACCTTAAGGCCCGGACCTTTGAGTTATTTCGGCGAGGTCAGCCTAAGGGGCGAACGGCAGACGCCGGATTATCTTATCCGCCGGAAACTTGCCTTCAAGAAGGGTGACACCTTTTCCCTGGCCAAACTTTACGAAAGCCAGAGGCGCCTTTACGGGTTGGACCTCTTTCGCAGCGTCACCCTGACCCCTGAAGAAGTGCCGGAAACTCAGAAGGAAATCCCGGTCACGGTCGAAGTGGTGGAGAGCAAAAAACGGTCCCTCAAAGTAGGTCTGGGATATGGGGATGAAGACGAATTGCGGACCCGCCTGGGATTGCGCTGGCGCAATTTCGGCGGCGGCGGGCGGCTGGTGGACCTGGAAGGGAAATATTCCAGTCTGGAAACCCGGGTGGTGGGCGCTTTTCTGAACCCGCAGCTTTTGAGAACCTATTGGGATTTTTCTTTCAACACCGGCTGGATCACCCGGGACTTTCCGGGCTTCCAGGACAGGGCCTTTTTTACCCAGACCCGGTTTGAGCGCGACCTGCCTTGGTCTTTACGCATGTACGTGGGCCATCTGCTGGAATTTGCCCGGCCTTTTGATATTCCCACGGACACCCTGCTGCTGCTGGGGGAGAGTTCGGGGGAGAGCTTTTTGTCCTCCGCCCTCCAGATGGGCATCAGGCAGGATAAAACCGACAACATCGTGGACCCCACCAGGGGCTGGATCTTTTACGCCAACGGAGACCTGGCCTCGGGCTATTTCGGCTCTGAACTGGAGTATGGCCGCCTGCTGACTGAAGCCCGGAAATATCAAAGCCTGGGTAAAACCGGGGTGGTGTTGGCCGGCCGCCTGAAGTTCGGCCTTATCCAGCCCATCCAGGATACCGATGAAATTCCGATTTTTAAAAGATTTTTCGCGGGCGGCGCCAACAGCGTGCGGGGCTACCGCCTGGACCGCCTGGGACCGCGCAACGCCTCCGGTCAGCCCATCGGCGGCGAAGCTCTCCTGGAAGGCAGCGTGGAAGCACGGGTCCCGGTATATAAAGAATTCCGCGCCGTGGCCTTTTTTGATTTCGGCAACGTTTACTTCAAAGCCCGGGACATCGATTTAGGCCAGCTTAGATATGCCGCGGGCTTCGGCGTGCGCTACACCACGCCTATCGGCCCCATCGGCGTGGACATAGGATTTCCCTTAAACCGCATCGATCCGGAACAGGACCCCGCCTATCGCGTTCACCTGACCATCGGTCAGGCTTTTTAGAGTTCCCCCCTTTGGCCGCGTTGTTTGAAAACCCTTCATGAAAAAATTAACTAATTCCTTTAAACTAATAGGGGTTGGATTGACTCCAATAGAAAAAACAGCACTGCTTTGTTGATGCGCCGTCTTCGTTTAATTCTTCTCGGCCTCCTGGCCTTAATCCCGGCTGTCTTAGGCGTCGGCTGGGCCCTGTTGCATACCCAGGCCCTGTGGTCCTGGAGCGGGCGCCAACTGGTGGACTTCGCCCAGGACCGCCTCTATCCCGAGCTTGTCGTCAAAAAAGTGCGCGGCCACCCCTTCACCGGCATCACTTTTGAAGATATTACCATGACTTCGCCCCAGGGGGAGGTGCTCACGGCCAAACGCCTGGAGCTGCGCTTTTCCCTTTGGTCTATCCTCAAGTTGGAGCCGGTGATCGGCCGTCTGGCCGTGTATGACCCTTGCATTAATATCTGGCGGGAAGCCGACGGCAGCCTCAACCTGACCCATGTCCTGCGCAAGCGGCCGCCGCCGCCTTTCAGCTCCATCGACTTGCCGGACATCATCGTGCAGGGAGGCGAAGCGACCTTTCGAGAAGGAGACCGCGTCACCCGCTATCCAAACTTCGATTTTCGGTGCGCCCTCCTGGTGCTGCATCCCAAGCGTCCGGATCAGGCCGTGTTTGTGAGGCGGGCCCTGCTGACCGTCAATGACCCCAGAGGCCCTTTCACCCTGATCACCCGCCTGGCTTACCAGCGCCAGGAACTCAATCTCCTGACCGCGGAGATTTATGCCGCCTCCCACCTTATCGCGGTGTTGGGCGGGACAGCCCGGTTTGCCGGGGAACCCGCCGCGGCCCTCTCCGGCGAGTTCAAGCTGCTCTCCGCCGAGACCATCCAGGCCTTTTGGCCGGAGTGGCCCGGCGCCTGGACCATCGCCGGCAAATTCACCGCGGAGGCCACCCGCAAGGAAGTTAAGGCAACCGTTAACGGCCGGTTCAGCAGCGCCGAGTTTCTCCTGTCCGGACGCTTGCAGAAAGAGGCGCGTTGGCGTTATGAAGCGGAGATGGCTTTATCTGAGCTGATCCCCGACCTGATAGCCCCTTTAAATGCGCCTCTGGCGGCCAGGCTCAAAGGCTTGAAACCGGTTTCATGCCGGGTCGATGCCCGGGGCTCGGGCCTTTCATGGCCCCCTTCCGAGTTTCAGTGGCGCGTCGCCGCGTCTCCTTTCGAGCACGGGCGGGCTCAGGTGCAGCAATTGGAGCTTACCGCGCTGGGAGAGGGCCGTGAACAAAGCTTGCACGCCTTGATAAAGGGAAATTTCGGCCGGCTTTCCCTGGACGCCAAGGGTCCGCTGCTTTCCCAAAGGCAAGGAACCGTCAACGTCGCAGCCGCCGACCTGAAACCCTTCTTCTTGGGTGTCAACGTTTCTGAGGAAACCCTGCTTGCCGGAGCTTTCACCGGCAAGGCGGATTTACCTGGGGGTCTTGCCCTGGATCGTCTGAAAACACAGGGTGAGTTTGAGGGGTCAGGGAAATGGGGCGACATTGCCCCTGTGCAATGCCGGGGGACGGTGGCCTGCGAGGAGGCCGCCCTGCGCATCCCCCAGGCCTCCCTCGAGATAGGCGGCCTTAAGACGGAGCTCAAAGGCTCCCTGACCAGGGAACGCGTCGATATCCAGGGGGAGGGAAAGCTTCCCGCAGGCGGAGCAATGCCATTGCCGACCTCCATTTCAGGCCAGCTCTCCCTGGCTTTCGGCGTGAAAGGTCCCTGGGGTGAGCCTGAGGTCAGCCTCAAGGGGGAAGGGCAGAATTTGTCCTGGCGGGATTATCACATCCGGTCGGCCCGGTTACAGGCCGCGGCCAAAGGCTGGCTCCCTGCGGCCGGCCAGTTCGACCTGACGGCTCAACAAGTCAAGGCCGCTTCCTGGGTTATTCCCCAGGCGTCCGTCACCGGTCAGGGCGACAACCGCCGCTGGCGCTTCCATATCAGGGCGCCGTCCGCTTCCGGCCCTCCCTTGGGGGAGGTGGCGGGGTCCGCCGATTTCAGCCGGCGTCCCGTGCTGGTTTCTATACAGGAGGCGGCTTTTCAGGCGCGCGGGGTGGCCATCAAAAACAATTCCCCTATAAAAATCGCCCTGGCGCCGGGGGTCGCTTTGGAACCGGCGGTTTTCGCGGTCAATCAGGGCAGCATTGAAGCCGAGGGACGTATGCAGGAAACAGGGGTGGCCGGACGCCTGGAATTCCGGCAAGTGCCGGCCGAAATTTTCCCGCCCCTCCCTGTCAAGGGTCTGTTCGAAGGCCAGGTAAGGTTGTCGGGTACGCCCCGAAGCCCCGTCATTCAAGGCCGCTTGCAGGCCGGCCCCGGCCGGGTCAGCGAGTTCTCCTTCAATACCCTGGAAACCACCTTCCGCTACCAGGATGCCCTGCTGTCGTTCACCGGCCTGCTGGCGGAAAAAAGCCGGGGACCCCGTCTGCATTGGGAGGGGGCCCTGCCGCTGAATATTTCGCTGCAACCGTTGAATTGGCAATGGCGGGAAGCTGATGTACACGTTCTCGTCAAGGGAGAAAAAGCCGATTTGGCCATGCTGACGGCTTTCACCCCGGAACTCCACGAAGCCGAGGGCCCGCTGGACTTGTCCGCGGAATGGCGCGGCCCTATCGGCCAGCCCCAGCTTACCGGCCATATCCGCTGGGGCGAAGGCACCGTCCACTTGCGCCGGGCGGGGAGGGCCTACCGCCTTCTGCCCGGGGCCATTCATCTCCGAGGCCGCACTCTGACTATCCCTGAACTTGCCTTGGAGAGCGAGGGCGCAGCGCGCCTCAGCGGGGAGATGACCTTCAGGGGTTTTGCCCCGGATGAGATGAACCTCAGAGGAACGCTCCAGAATTTCAAGGCTCTGGAGCGTGCCGGTTCCGAAGCTTCGACTTCCGGCCAGTTCAGCCTGACAGGTCCCTGGAAAGGCGCTCTGCTGAAGGGCAATGTCAACCTCACCAAGGCCTCTTTCAGCACCTCCTTTTTTAAGACCGGAGAGCACGATGACATCGTCATGGTGCATGAAGCCGACAAGTCCGCCCAAGCCTCCGGCGCACAGGCCGTCAGGAACGGCAAACCGGCCGTCTACCAAAACCTGACCATGGATTTGAAAATGGCTTCCCCGGAGGGCGCCTGGGTGCGCAGCAAGCGCCTGAAGCTCAAGGTGGCCGGGAGCCTTAACCTGAAAAAGGCGCGGGGGCATGATACTATCTATGCCCAGGGCCTCCTGCATGTCAAAGAAGGCACGGTGGAGGTCCATGGACGTGAATTCAAGGTGACCCAGGGCGAGGTGCATCTGCCGGGAGTCCCTGACGAAGATGTGACGGCCGCCATGCGCGGGGTCAGCAAGGTGGGCGATATCACCCTCGTCCTGGATGTTTATGGCCCGGTGAACCGGCCCGAGGTGCAGCTTTCCAGCGAACCGTCCCTGCCCCCGGCGGACGTCCTCAGCTATCTCGTGTTCAGCCGCCCGGCCCAGACCTTGACTCAGCAGCAATTCCGGAGCATGGGCGAGCAGGTGGCAGGGATTCTGGGGGGCTTCACCGCCAAAAAGCTCAAGGACCTTCTCGGCAAGGATTTTCCTTTGGTGGGAGACGTTTTTGTGCAGGGGAGCGAGGAATCCATGGGCGTGGCCAAGCCTCTGACCAAAGATCTGACGGTGTCTTTTGAGCGCAAAACCGAACCTCTGGCGCGTGATGACACCAACCAGGTGCGCATGGACTATCGCCTCAACCGCTATTTCAAGGTGGAATCCCAGCTGGGCCGGCGCAATTCCGGGGCCGACGTGTTTTTTAATTTTGATTTTTAGCGCGCTTTATGGCAGTTGGCCTGGGCCTCTATAAGACTTCAACCACCTTCGTTAATCTGGGAAACTCCCCCGGGCGCTCGGCTAAGCGGCGGCGTAGGCTTTTCACTGCTGCGGGGATATAGCGGGCGAAGTAGTCTTTGCCTTTCACCCTGGTAAGGAAGCCGTAAGCTCCCAAAACCTGCAAATTCCGGCTCAAGGCCAAGTGGTGATAGGTTTCCTGGAATTGCCGGGGATCAATGGCCAGACGCTCCCGGAGGAGTTTAAGATAGTGGGAGAGAAATTCCTGCTCCCAGCGGGGCTCCAGGGCCATGTACGGATCGATGAGCAGGGCCGCCAAATCATACCCCAAAGGACCCAGCCGTCCCCCTTGAAAATCCACGATGCGGAGGCGGCCGTCCTTAATAAACAAGTTTCTGGACTGAAAATCCCGGTGCAGAAAACCGGAAACGCCATCGGAAACAGCTTGCGACACCAGGCGTGCAAAGTCAGGCTCCAGGTCTTCAAAGGCCGTCTCGAATCCCATATACCGGTTTAAAAACGCCTCGACAAAGTACCGGCACTCCCTGTCCAACAGAAAAGCCTTATCCAGGTTCGGAGTATCGAAGCACCAACCGGGGTCAAAGCCCTCGGCGCCCTGGATTTGCATATTCACCAAAATCGTTAAAGCCTGGCCGTACCAGTAGCGGAGAAGCTCGTCTTTGCCCTTGCTCCTGAGAGCGGTCTCCAGGCTGATATCCCCCAGGTCCTCCAGGAGCATCCAGCCTTCTTCCCGGCTGTATTCATAGATTTGCGGCACCGGCACCCCCTTGCTTTTCAGGTGGCGGCCGATGAGGAAATACGAATCATTCTCATTCACCAGGCCGCCCGGCGGGTCCGGGTGGCTCAAGAGAATGACGGTGGGCGAGCCGAACAACCGGAAAAACTTGCGGTCCGAGCCGTCCCCGGCCAGCATCTGCGCCAGGTCGAGAGTGGCCCCCAGCCTGGCCGCGGCTTCCTGCAGGTTCCGGGTATAATATAAATCGGCCATGGTGCTTCTACTCCTTTGAAGGCGCCTCAGGAGGCGGGAAGGGGGCCTTGGGCGACCAGCTCCTGATGTGCAGATCGCGCTGCGGAAAAGGAATCTCAATGCCGTTGGCCTGGAAGGCCTCGAAAATGGCGCTGTTCAGTTCGTGGGTGGCAGGAATCCGGTCGCTGGGGCTGCCCAGGTACACCCAGATGTTAAAATCCAGGGAACTGTCGCCGTAGGCCTGGAAGAACACCTGGGGCGGCGGGTCCTTGACCACCCGGGGATTGGCCTTGCAGACTTCTTCAATGATACCGGTTACCCGGCGCGGGTCGGAGTCATAAGATACTCCCACCTTGAGGCCGAGGCGGTTAATCCCCCAGCCTGAGTAGGTCCAGTTTAATATCTTGTTGGACAGCAGCTCCGAATTGGGAATGATCAGAAAATAGCGGTCGAAGGTCTGAAAAATGGTGCTCCTGACCCGAATTTCCTTGACCATGCCCCACTGGCCGTCGATGACCAGCATGTCCCCTATCTTGATGGGCCGCTCAAACAAGAGGATCAAACCGCTGACAAAATTGCTGACGATATTCTGCAAGCCGAAGCCGATGCCCACCCCCAGGCCGCCGATGACCAGGGCCAGGCTGGTCAAGGAAATGCCGATGACGTTGAGGGCTATAAAGGCCGTGATAACCAGGATCACATAATGCACGGTCCTGGAGACGGTGTACTGGATGCCCGGGTCCCAGCCCCTGTGGGGGTAGAACTTGAATTCAATCAGGGTGCGGATAAGACGCGAAAGCCAGAAGCCGAGATAGATGATCAGGACGGTCAGGCCCACGTTCAGCGGCGTCAGTTTCAGCGGACCGAGGGCAGGACCCCAGGTCACCCACCGGAAAGCCCAGGCCAGCCGGCCGGGCGGAATTCCCCAGACTTTCAGGGCGACCAGCACCGCCACCGCCGCCAGGACTAACACGGCCGCCTGGGTCAGCACCCGGTGCAGCCGGGTGAAAAACTTTCTCTGCTCCAAATATCTTTGAGTCAGAAGCCCCATCTCCGGGTGCAGGGTAAGGCGCAGCACCACATACGCTCCTTCCCCCAAAATCCAGGAAAGGGCTGCGACCACCAGGATAAAGGAGGCTCCTTCGGCCACGTAGTCGGAAAGGAACCGGTAGCCCAAAAGGTTGGCGACCACCACCAGGGCCAGCACCAAGCCCACCGCGCTGCGTATTGTCCGGAGAAACACCGCGCCGGTAAAGAAGGGCGGCACCGGCAATTGTCTCAGCAGCGGGTCCAGATAGCGGCGACGCAGCAGCAGGAAAACCCAGGCCAGGAGCACCACCTGGAAAAGGTGTCGCAGAAAACTCGCATTTGCATCGGTAAAGCCGAGATATGGGGCATTGGGGAGAATAAAAACCCCCATAACAAAGAAATAGACCGCCAATGCCTTCAAATGGCGGCGATAATGCCTGGCCAATGCTCCGGCAACCGGAAGGATGCCCCCTTTTTCCTCCCCGGCAAAAAGGTCCTGGATCATTCTGAGGGCCAGGCGCAGCACCACCAACGCCGCCAGCCCGTGAAAAACCAGCCAAGCCGCCTCCATCTCCAGGATTCCCAAAGCCAGGAAAGAAACATACAGCCAGACCACCAACCCGAAGGAGAACAGCCGGGTCACAAAAATTCGGATGAAATCCAGGAGCGTGGTCAGCCCTAACTCGCTTACCTTCGCCTTCCAGGAAATCAGGCCCGGAAGCACCAATGCTTTGACCTTGCGGGCCCACACCCATAAGAAGAGCAAAAACAGGAGCAGCCCTATCAGGACATCCCGGTGCTGCTTGATGAAGGCAACCAGGCGGCCTGACTGCGCGGTCTGCATCGCCCAGGCTCGGGCTTTGCCCGGCATTTCCGCCAGGGTTTCCAAGATGTTGTTTAGCTGGGCCAGGCGAGGCTGAATGACCTGCCTCTCGAAAAGCTCTCCCCGAAGAGTTTTCCCCAGGTACTCCTCCCTGATGTAGGTGTCCGTGGCCGTGAGAATTTCCAACTCAGCCTGCAGGGCCGCAAGTATATTCTTCAAGATTTCCTGATAAGCCTGGCCATTCAGCTTTAATTCTTTCACCAGACTTTCATACTTGCGATAAGAGGTTCGCATTTTCTTTGAACCCGCCACGGGATGACCGTTCTGGCGCAGAGAGGCTATTTGTTTTTGCAGCACCGCCAGTGATTCGGTTCTCTGGGCGAGTTTTTGCTCCAGAATCTTCAACCGATCCTCAAATTCCTTGATCTGCCCGGAAACCATCGCCATTCTTTTATTGAGGCTGGCGACCTCCGTCTCAGTCCGATTCACATTGAGCTGCCGTAAGGCCAGGGAGGCGTTTAGAGCGGCGATTTTGGCGAGGCAGTCCTCTTTTTCTTTATTAATCCGGCTGAGCGTTTGCCTGGCAAGGTGCAGTTGTTCTTTTACAAAGGCGATTTCCTTGGCCAGCTCTTCATTGCTGTCGCTCAGGAAGTCAGGCAAACTCTCCGGCGAAAGACCCGGGGCGGCAAGCGGGGCCGAGGGTGTCACCTGTGCCTCCACCGCCTGGAGGGGGAGGGAATTGGAAATTAATAAAAGGCAAGCACAAAAGTAAAAAAGAGGAATTCTGCGGGACATAAAAAATCTCCGGAGACTTTGAGGCAAAACAGTTTTACCTGTTTAGAAGCATGAAACAGCCTGACTCGAAGGGAGGGCGGAGGCACAGACCCCATCCCCCGAAACAAATTGGATGCCGGGTTGGCATTGCGGAAATCTGGCCTGAGCGCCCGTAGCTGAGCACTGCGATAAAATTTTTTAGGCCATTTGCTGTCATTGCAAGGTTCTGATAGTATCAAAAAATTGGGCTGTTGGGAACTGTCAGGCCGCAGGCAAGACCCGCGGTTCATCACCTTTCCCGCCCTTGCCCGGCCAAACTCGCCCTATGAACCTTTCGGCCCGGAGCGGCGATCAGACTTGCATTCCAGAGCCGGGCGGAACTGATTAGTTGAGAGGATTTTCGGCAGTGGTACCAAAAAGCGGAGGGATGACGTGCCAGCAACAGCATCGGTCCCTAAAGGAGCATCCCGGGTTCTTGGCGCCGAGCCGGCCTATATCCTCTTGGCCTTTCTGATTACTTTTCAATTAGCAAAGCCGAGCTTTTTTAGAGATTTCTCTGCTGCGACGGTGGGGATCGGAGCAGCAGTCTTGTCCGGGCCGGCTGCCTTTTCCCCATGGCCAAACAATCGGAAAATCGACGGATAGGTGTCCCATGGAGGATCTTGTTCAGACCATCAAAGCGAATCTTCAGGACCAGCGTTGGCAGGATCTCAAAATTATCCTGACCCCGAAAAACCCCAGGGATGTGGCTTCGCTGATTTCCGAATTTCCGCCGACGGAGCGGGCTTTCCTCTTCCGGCTGTTGGATAAGCAGCAGGCGGTGGAGGTCTTCGAGTTTCTCGAAGTTGAAGACCAACAGGAACTCTTGAGCAGTTTTCGGACCGAGGAGTTGCGCCATATCGTCGAGCATATGTCACCGGACGACCGGGCCGAGCTTCTGGACGAACTGCCGGCCAAAGTGGCCAAGCGCCTGTTAGCCCTCCTGACCCCGGAGGAGCGGCGGGCCACCGCCATGCTTCTCGGCTACCGGGATGACACCGCCGGCCGCATCATGACCACGGAGTATGTTGATCTCAAATCCTTTTTCACCGTGGGCGAGGCCCTGAAGCGCATCCGGCGGGTGGGCCTGGACAAGGAAACGATTTATTACTGCTATGTCACGGATGAACAGCGGCGCCTGCTGGGCATCGTCTCCCTGCGGCAACTGGTCTTGGCCGACCCGGAGGCCAGGGTGGGAGACCTGATGGAGCAGGACGTGATCTTCGCGGCCACGGATGAAGACCAGGAAGAGGTGGCCCACAAGATTCAAAATTACGACCTGCTGGCCCTGCCGGTGGTGGATCGGGAAAAGCGGCTGGTGGGCATTGTCACCCATGACGACGTGCTGGACATTTTGCAGGAAGAGGCCACAGAGGATATTTACCGGCTGGGCGCCATCGAAGTCCCGGAGCAAAGCTACTTTAAATCCAGAATACTGGCGGTGGCCGGCAACCGGTTGGGCTGGCTGCTGCTCCTGCTGATCACCAACACCATCACCGGCAACATCATCATTCACTACTCCGGCCTCCTGCAATCCGTCATCGCGTTGGCGGCGTTCGTCCCGCTCCTCACCGGCAGCGGCGGCAACATCGGCTCCCAGACCTCCACGGTTTTTGTGCGCGGCTTGGCCCTGCGGGAAATCACGCCGAAAAATGCGGTGGGTCTCATCCTGCGGGAAGTGGGGGTAGGCTTGCTTTTGGGTTCGCTGCTGGGGGTTTTGGTGGTTTTCTGGGCCTACTGGCTGCAAGGCAATTGGTGGGTTGCCATAGCTGTAGGGCTAAGTTTGGTGCTGATTTCCACCCTGGCCACCTTTTTCGGCGGCATCTGGCCCCTGTTCTTCAGAAGAATGGGCCTGGACCCGGCCCTGGTTTCGGCGCCTTTTATCAGCACCGTGGTGGACGTCCTGGGAGCTTTGACTTACTTTATGGTAGCACGCTATATCCTCACCTGGGCGGCTATGGCCTGACATCTTTCGGAGGTGCGCATGAAAATATTTATGACCGGCGGCACCGGCTTTGTGGGAAGCTTTCTTTCCAAGGAACTGGCCCAAAACGGCCACGATATCACCATCCTGACGCGACGCGAGAAACCCCCTGAACCGGCCCACCCCAGCATATCTTATCTGACCGGCGATCCCACCAAAGAAGGCGGGTGGATGGCTAGAGTTCCTGAGCATGATTGGGTCATCAACCTGGCCGGGGCCTCCGTGTTCGGCTACTGGACGGAAAAAAAGAAGAAAGAAATTTACGACAGCCGCATCCTGACCACCCGGAACCTGGTCCGGGCCATAACCCAGGGCGACCGCCATACGGTTCTCTGCAGCACTTCCGCACCCGGCTATTACGGTTCCCGCGGTGAGGAAACCCTGACCGAGGACTCCCTGCCGGGTGACGATTTTTTGGGGAGAGTCGCCAAAGATTGGGAGGATGAAGCCTTCAAGGCCCAGAAGGAGGGCATCCGGGTGGTCATCACTCGCTTCGGCATCGTGTTGGGCAAGGGCGGCGGCGTCCTGGCCCAGTTGGTGCCATTGTTCAAGGCCTATATGGGTGGGCCCGCGGGGGACGGCTCCCAATGGTTTTCCTGGATTCACCGCCTGGACCAGGTCCGGGGCTATATGTTCTTATTTGACCACCCGGAAATTTCCGGCCCGGTGAATCTCTGCGCCCCCAATCCGGTGCGCAACTGGGACCTGGCCAAGGCCCTGGGCCGGGTTTTGGGCCGGCCCAGCTTCCTGCGGGCCCCCGCGTTCATGCTCCGCCTGGCCATGGGAGAGATGGCGGAAGTGATTCTCACCGGGCAGAAGATGATCCCCAAAAAACTTCTGGACGCCGGCTTTCAGTTCCAGTTCCCCACTATTGACGAGGCTTTGGCTGACTTGCTTAGGGAAAGCGGCGGTTAGGCCGAGATTTTCGATGAAAGACTTGTTTTGCGGATTTGACGCTGATAAGTGGCTGCTCCGGGAAAGACGGGTTGAGCCGGTGGCAGGCAAGCCCCTGATTTAGGCAATCAGAATGGCCATAAAAAACCCCAAGGCCCTGGTTTTCATGACCATAATCCTGGCTTGGGTCGGGGCCGGGCCGGCAGTCTCAGGGGCCCAACCAGGGCCCCGGGCGGACATCGCCGCCACCGTCCATGATTTCGGCGAGGTCTATGAACATCAGGAATTAAGCCACACTTTTCTTATCAAGAATTCGGGGAGCGCCGCCCTGAGAATCCTCAACATCGACCCGGACTGCGCCTGCACCGCGGCGGACTATGACCGCAGCATCCCGCCAGGCGGGCAGGGAAAACTGAAGCTCACCATCGCCCCTTATTCCGTGCTGCGCCATTTCACCAAAGAAACCAAGGTCTCCTTCAACGACCCCCGGCACCCCGTGGCGGTCTTTAAGCTGAAAGGCTACGGCAAGCCGGTTATCGACATCCAGCCCAGCCACGTGATGCGCTTGCGGGGCAAGGCCGGTCAGGAAGTCACCGGCCAGGCGCGCCTGGTCTCATATCTGGCCGCTCCGCTGGAAATAACGAGTTTCAGGACCGATATCCCTGGAAACATCGAGGTTAATCTCCAGGCCGAACACCCCGGAAAGTCTTATCTCCTTCGGGTGCGCGACAAAACCCGGGCCCCAGGAAACTACAAGGGCACCATCGAGCTTGCCACCAACTCCCGGGAAAAGCCCCGTCTGGTTGTGCGGGTGTTTGCCGAAATAGAGTAGATGTGAAAGGGCAAGATAAATTCCCCACCAAGGCGCAAAGGACACGGAGGGCGCAGAGAAAAACGTAATCTCTGCGCCCTCTGCGGCTTGGGACTTCTAATACCCTTCCTCCCGGGCCAGGTCCTCGTGGCTTATCTTATCCTTGAAGATGAAGTGCACCCAGGTCTGGTAGGCGATGACCACGGGCACGAAGGTCAGGGCCACCGCCAGCATGATCTTTAATGTCAAGGGACTGGAGGAGGAGTTGAACGCCGTCAGGCTATAGGCCGGGTCGATGCTGGACGGCAGGAGATTGGGATAAAGCCCCACCACCCCGAACAGGGTCACCAACACGATGACTGCCGCGGACGCGAACCAGGCCCGCCACCAGGCGCCTTTGCGCATATAGACCCGGATCATGACCAGCGCGGCCACTGCCAGGAGCGGTATGACCAGGAGAACGGGGTTGGCCAGGTAATTGGCGAACAGGTTGGTGATGCGCTGGGTGGCCAAAAGAAAAATGACCGACATGAGAAAGAGCCAGGGCCAAAGGCGCCGGGCCATGGCCGCGGCCCGCTCTTCCAGTTCTCCCGTGGTTTTGGCCGCCAGCCACAAAGCCCCGTGCTGGCAGAAGAGAAGGAGAAAGAGGATGCCCCCGGCGATGCCGTAAGGGTTGAGCAGGGAGAACAGCGTGCCCTGGAAAATGCCCTCGCTGTCCAGAGGCAGCCCCCGGAAGATGTTGGCGAAGGCCACCCCGAAGAGCAGCGCCGGCAGGAAACTGCCGACAATCAAGCAGCCGTCCCAGACCTTTTTCCAGAGAGGATGGTCATACTCATCCCGGAACGCGAAGGACACGCCCCTTAATATCAAGGCGAATAAAATGAGCATCAGGGCCGTGTAGAGGCCGCTGAACATCACGGCATAGGTAGTGGGGAAGGCCGCGAAGGTGACGCCGCCCGCGGTGATGAGCCAGACTTCGTTGCCGTCCCAGAAAGGCCCCATGGCCCGGAAAATGAGCCGCCGGTCGGTCTCGCTTTTACCCAGGACCGGCATCAGGGTGCCTATGCCCAGGTCATAGCCGTCCAGCATGAAGTAAACCGCCCAAAGGATGCCCCAAAGCAAAAACCAGATGGTCGGCAGCATGGCTTATCCCTCCTCCACGAATGTTCCGGAAGCTTCGCCCGGCTCTTCCTGCGGACCGGCTGCGGCCGACGGCCCGCCGGTTGGAATGGCGGCCGCGGCCGGCTCCGGCCCGGCAATGGCAAACTTGCGTATAAGATAGAAGGCTACAAACCCGAGAAGGGAATAAAGGGCGATGAAGCCCACCAGGGTGGTGCCGACCTGAGAAACCGCGATAGGGGAGACCGCGGCTTGGGTTTTCATGAGCCCGTAGACGATCCAGGGCTGGCGGCCCACTTCGGCCACAATCCAGCCGGTCTGCAACGCAATGTAAGGGAGGGGGATGGCCCAGATCAGGAGCCGCAAAAACCTGGGATGGGCCTCCAGGTTGTTTCGCCAAAGCCAGCCCACCGCGGTTAAGAGCACGAAGAGGAATCCCAGCGCCACCATTATCCGGAAGGATATGAAAGTAAGAGCCACCGGCGGCCGCTCGTCCTTGGGGAAATCCTTGAGGCCCTTGACCACCGCGGAGGGCGAATGATAAGCCAGCATGCTCAAAGCCCCGGGGATTTTGCCGAATTCCAGCAGGTTGCGTTCGTTTTTTTCATCCGGGATCAGAAAAAGCGTTTGCGGGGCATTGGCCCGGGTGTCCCAGTGAGCTTCCATAGCCGCCAGCTTGGCAGGCTGAATCTTCGCCACTTCGGCTCCGTGGATGTGGCCCTGCACCACTTCCGCCACCGAAAAGATGAGGGCGAAAATCAGGCCGAACCTGAAGGACTTGGTGAAGAACTCCAGATGCTGCCGGCGGAGGATATGGTAGGCGCTCACCCCCATAACAAAAAAGCCCGCCAGGATGTAGGCGCCGCTCAGGGTATGGAAGTACTGCTGCCAGCCGAAATTGTTGGTGACCACGGCCAGAAAGTTATCCAGTTCGGCCCTGTCCCCGCGCAGGACGTATCCCACCGGGTTCTGCATCCAGGCGTTGGCCATGATAATCCAGTAGGCCGAAGCGTTGGAAGCCGCGGCCACCAGCCAAATGGCCAGCAGGTGCACCTTGGGGGACAGCCGGTTCCAGCCGAAGATCCACACTGCCAGGAAGGTGGACTCCAGGAAAAAGGACGTGGTGGCCTCGATGGCCAACAGCGACCCGAAAATATCGCCCACATATTTGGAGTAGCGGGACCAGTTGGTGCCGAACTGAAATTCCAGGGTGATGCCGGTGAGCACCCCGATGGCGAAGTTGACGATGAATATCTTGCCCCAAAATTTGGCCTGGCGCTTGTAAAGTTCATCGCCCGTCCTGACATAGATGGTTTCCATAATGGCGATGAGAATGACCAGGCCCAGGGTCAGCGGCACAAAAATAAAATGAAAAAAGGTGGCCACCGCAAATTGCAGGCGGGACAACATGAGGGCATCCATGCGGTTGTTACCTCCCCAAAAATTAATATCGGGTGTCTATCCCGGATTTAAACCCGCAGAAAATATCAGTGACTGTGCGGCCAGGGTTCGTTTTCCCGGCGCTCCAGCAGGTAATAGTAGCGGTCCCATTCAAATTCCCGGTGGGAAACCGGACATCTGAATTTCACCTTCTTGTCACTGACCGCGACAACTTCCCAGTCCCCGCGCCGCGGTCCGTTTTCCACGAAGATTTTCTGACCCACCTGGAAAGGAAAGGCCCGAAAAATAAAAACTTGATGACCTTTTTCCTGCTCCGCCATATCGGCCTCCTGAGACCGCGGACTAAAGTTTCATTTTTTTCACCAACAGAGTGCGCCGGGGTTTATGTCCCCGGGCCTCTGGTTACCACCGGATATTCCATGGGTTTCAATCCTGCAAACGGTCGATGAGACCTTCCACCAGGAACAACAGGGACTCCAAATCCAGGTAGTCCGACACCGTATCGTCAAAGAGAAAGCGAACCTGGGCGGGAAAATTCTCCTCGCTTTCCGCCTCCCAAAACAGGAGCGCCACCGGCACCTTGGGAAGCGGCCGGAATATGGCGGCATAATCCGCATCTTCACCCATGGCCGCGGGTTCGGCCTGAAGGGCGGCGGCCCGCTTTCGGAATTGAGAGAGCCGACCGCTTATATGGGCGGCGAATTCCCGCTGCAGGCGCTCCAGCGTTTTCACCTTGGACACGGAATTCGGCAGGCTCTGATAAGTGATCCATTTGCCCGATAAAGGCTTCGAGCCTTGAGAAGCGATGTAGTTATAGAGAAAAATGGCATCCCAGGGGTTTGCCTGCACTCCGGGAGAATACTGCACCCGGTTTTTGAAGACCCTGAGCGGCAGCCTGAAAAAGGGGAATTCCAGAAAACCCTGGCCGTTTTCCTGGCCGTATGTTGCTCCCAGACCCGGCGCCAGGACCGCAAAATCCAGCGGAGCCACCTTTTCCTGGACCGCTTCCAGGGCGATGGAGATGCTCTCCCGGCGTCTGCCGACGCCCTGCTCCTGCTGCGCCCTGATGTGGGCGGCCGCGCCGGCCTTTGCCGCCGGCAGATGAGGACAATTTTCCAGGGATTCGCCTTCTTTGATGACCCGGGTGGCAAAGGCCAGGCAGGTGGACTGCCCGCAGTCGCCGCAGTTGGTTTGGGGGAGAATTTTAAAGACATCAAGAACTGAAATGGGCATAGCGACCCTTTGCTTTCATGCGGAGTTTAAGCCGAAGGTTTCGCGACTTGCCGCCGGTCCCCGTGAAAATTATCGGTTTCCATCCATTATGAACCGCCGCCGGGAGCTGGAGCCATTGACTGCCGGGCATTTTTGGCTTAAACAGGAATAATAATTATTCTTAAAATATGTACTTGTGAATGGCTGTCAAGGCTGGGAAAATTTTTTTGGCAATCAGACCCGCCGCGGCCTCTAAGCCGGTCACCCGGAGTTAGTGCTTTCGGAAAGCACAACCGGAGATGTTCATTAGCCGGAGTCAAGCGCAAAGCTTTCCCTTTACGCTTTTCTGCCATTAGGTTAGAATTGCGCAACTCCTCATTTTTTTTTGTCAATTGTCTTAAGCAGGGGGAGCAGGGATATTCTCATGAAATGGCGATTTGTTCACCGGGTTCTGTTATACTTCGCCGGAGCCGCATGCCTGACCTGCCTGCTTCTGGCAAGCACAGGCTGCGGCCCAAAGGAACCGCAGTTAAGTGAGGCAGCCCAAAATTTCAAGAAGGAAGTCCTGGAGGGGTTTGCCATTTTGGCGCCGCCCATGGTGCAGCCGGCGGCGAACAGGAATGTTGAGGCCATGAACAAGGTTCTCGCGGCAGGTTTCGAGAAAGCCGAAAAATCCGGCCGCCCTCTGCCGTTCCGGGCTGTCATTCTCGACCCCCAGGGGTTCATGCTGGCCTATTATCCCTTGGATGTAAAGCCGGCCATCCGGTTTTCCGATTACCAGGGGGTAAAGGAGGTTATCAAAAAGAGGCGGATTTCCAGCGGAGTTCTCTATTTTGCCGACGGCAGTCAGGCTTACATTGTCCTGGCCCCCTTGCTCTTTAACGAAAATTTGGTAGGGATGATTTGCCTGGCCATCAAAGCCGATATGGCTCAGGATAAGTGGCACTTGACCAGGAAGGATTTTCAGGACATTAACTTCAATCCTTAAGCCCGGTCTGTCTCCTTCAGTTGCAAAGCATGTCAAAAGCCGGTTCACAACCAGATTTATCCAAGGCCTTTTCGGTCCAGGTGACCGGAGAGGCCGGTCAAGCCGTGACTTTCGCCCTTTCCGGCCGGGTCGCTCTGGACACCTTTCCCGCCCTCAAGGACCGCCTAAACTCGTTGTTAACACACTACTCTCCGGCCTCGCTGACCGTGGACCTGGAGCAGGTCACTTATCTGGACAGCGTCGGGGCCTTGCTGCTCGTGGAACTGGAGGATGAAGCCGGGGCGCGAGGCACGCCTTTTACCCTGGCTAATGCCAGCGAAGAGAATCAGAAAATCCTGGGCATCATCGACCGTGAGGCCCTCAAAGCCGCTCCCATCAAGGAGGAGGAAGAGCCCGGATTCGTTGAAAAGGTGGGCGGAGCCAGTCTGTCCTTCATGGACGACCTGGTCTCGGTGACCACCTTTGTAGGCGGTTTGATTCTGGCCCTGGTCAACTCAGTCTTTCACCCGCTCTCAGTGCGGTGGGGAGAGATCGGCTTCTATATGCGGCGGGCCGGCGTGGAAGCTCTCCCCATTTTGGGACTGCTGAGCTTTCTGATGGGCATGGTCCTGGCGTTTATGTCTTCTCTGCAGCTCAAACAATTCGGCGCCACGCTGTACGTCTCCTCTCTGGTGGGCATTGCCTTGGTGCAGGAACTGGGGCCCCTCCTCACCGCCATCCTGGTGGCCGGGCGCTCCGGGTCCGCGTTCGCCGCGGAGATCGGCACCATGATGGTCAATGAAGAAGTGGACGCCATAACTGTCATGGGCTTTGATCCCATTAATTTTTTGGCGGTGCCCAAGGTGGTTGCTTCCATGATCGTGGTGCCCCTGCTGTCAGTCTATGCCATGTTTTTCGGCATTATGGGAGGCTTGTTTATCGGGGTCTCCCTTTTGGATATCACCATGTTCTCATACATTGCAGAGACCAGGAAAGCCCTGACTCTGTTTGACTTCGTCTCCAGTCTGGTCAAGTCGGTGGTTTTTGCCGCGATTATCGCGGCCATCGGTTGCCAGCGGGGCTTCAAAGTGCGGGGCGGCGCCGAGGCGGTGGGCACTGAGACCACCTCAGCCGTGGTGGCCGGCATCTTTCTTATTATCGTGGTGGACTCCATATTTGCCGTGGCGCTCCACTACCTCAGGTGAGTCAAGCAGTGGCTGAACGGCAACCGGTCATCCTGGTGGAAGATCTGACGGCCCGCTTCGGTGACCGCACTATTTTCGAACATGTGAGTTTTGAAGTCTATCCCGGAGAAATCCTGGTTATTTTAGGGGGCAGCGGCAGCGGCAAATCGACCCTTATGAAGCACATGATCGGGCTCTACAAGCCCTTCAGCGGCCGGGTCATCGTGCGCGGCGTAGACGTGAACACCAGAAATGAAGCGGAATTGCAAAGGCTGCGCATGGAAGTCGGGGTGGCCTTCCAGGGCGGCGCGCTGTTCGGCTCCATGACCGTGGCCGAGAATATCTCCCTGCCCCTCAGGGAATACACCGATCTTTCCGAGGAAGACATTGCGCATATCGTCAAAATGAAGCTTGGCCTGGTGAACCTGGCGGGGTTTGAAAATTTCCTGCCCGAGGAGCTTTCCGGCGGCATGATCAAAAGAGTCGGCCTGGCCCGGGCCCTGGCTCTGGAGCCCAAAGTGGTTTTCTTTGACGAGCCCTCCGCGGGGCTGGACCCGGTCACCGCGGTAGAATTGGACACCTTGATCCTTGATATCAATGCCGGCATGGGCACCACCATGGTGGTGGTCACCCACGAACTCCAATCGATATTCAATATCGCCCGCCGGGTGGTGATGTTGGACAAAGAGGCCAAAGGTGTTATAGCTATCGGCAACCCCAGGGAATTGAGAGATCATGCCGAAGATCCCCGGGTATTGGCTTTCTTCCGGCGTCAGCCGTTGAGTCAGGTAAAGAAGGACGCTTAATAATGGCCAGAAAGACCTCCAAATTTACGGTGGGGCTTTTCGTCATCGTGGGCTTTATCATTGCCGCGGTGGCCATCATCTGGATCGGCGCCACCCAATATTTTCAAAAAGGCGATGTCTACGTCACCTATTTCGATGAATCGGTCCAAGGGCTGCAAAAAGACTCGGAGGTGAAATACCGGGGCGTCACCATCGGCAGGGTGGAGGAGATCCGGATAGCGCCGGACAACCGCCTCATTGCGGTGATTATGAACATCGATTTAAAGGAAGAAACCGTCAAGAATCTGGTGGCCCAACTGCAGTTGACCGGCATTACCGGACTCATGTTTGTTAATCTGAATATCAGGGAACCGGAAGACGAGCAATATATTCCCAAGATTGATTTCGCCTCCGAGTATCCCGTCATCCCCTCCAAACCCTCTGACATTAAAAGGCTTTTTGCCAGTGCGGAAATTATCGTCAATAAAATAAAGGATCTGGACTTTCAGGCGATTTCGAATCAAATGCAGAACACCGTGCAGGCCGTTCAAGATTTTGTGGAAAGCAAGGAACTCAAAAACATCATGGCCAATACCGAGGCCACCACCGCCAAGATGAGAAATCTCTCCGGCGAAATAGACAAGCTGGTGTCCGAAGGACAGGTAAGAAAAGCCTTATCCGAAACCCTGGCTGCTCTGAAGGGAGCCCGGGATGTTTTTGACACGCTGAATACCGAGGTCAAGGCAACAGAATTCCCGAAAATCGGCAGCAAGACGCGTTCTCTCCTGGCCGACATGGAGGCCACGGCCCAGAAGCTGAAAAAGACCAGCGAGAACCTGGAGAGGCTGTCGGAACGGCTGGAATACCAGCCTTCGGATTTAATTTTCGGGAAACCCCCCAAACCGCGGTGGAATGAGAAATAAGCGGGTGAACTATGCGTATAGCGGCTACTCCCTCCGGCGAAACGCTTTTTTCGACATCAACCTGGAAAATCATCCCGGCTCTCCTCTGCCTGGCCTCCTTCTTATTGGCCTGCGGTCAGCGGCCGCCGCTCATCCGCCAGTATGTCATCGAATACTCCCCGCCGGTCACGCCGGCTTTGCCCAGAATCGATGAAACCCTGGAAATTGAAGAGTTTGACGTGGCCCAGGCCTTTAACACTACCGCTATGGTTTATCGCCCCAGCCCCCTGGAGAGCGCCACCTATCATTACAGCAGTTGGCGGGTAAATCCCGGCTATATGGTCACCGACTACCTGGCCCGGGACTTCAGACAGGCAGGTTTATTTAAGGCCGTGTTCTCTCGCGGCAGCACCGGCCGCGGGCGTTTTGTCTTGGACGGCGGCGTGGAGGAAATTCAGGAACTGAACGAGCCTGACGGTTGGAAAGCGGCCCTGGGGCTAACGGTTACCCTTCTGGATACCGACCGGGTTGAGACCCCGGAAATGGTGATCTTCCAGAGGAAGTACCGCACCGTGAGGCCCATGCTGGCCAAGACCCCGCAAGGTCTGGCCGAAGCCATGAGCGGGGCTATGCAGCAGCTCTCCCAGGAAATCATCAGAGACGTCTATCAAGCCGCCAAAGCCAGAACCGCGGCCGGGAAGAAGTAATTTGAGGGGTCGCCCGCAGCAAAACTTTCACCTCATGCCCCGGTTTGATGCATTATGAAGGTTAACCGAGTTTCTCCCCCGCGCCATTCCGCTTGCTCTTTTTTCCTTGCCGGATGCCTGCCCTCTGAATAATGTGATACATTTAGCTGACTTTTGGTAATCAATGCTTGGGGTTTTCAGTGATGAGGCGGGGCCGCAGGTCGCTTCTCCGACGCCCTGCTCATGAATCCGGTAAAAGCATGCCCAACCTCCACGATTTGGCTCAATTCGTCTTCGCCGGCCTGACCGCCGGGGCCATTTACGCCCTGGTGGCCCTGGGGTTCGGGGTGGTGCACAACACCATGGGCATCGTCAATTTCACCCAGGTGGATTTCGTGTCCTTGGGCGGCATGCTTCTCTACAGCGCCCTGTTTGCCGCCGGCCTGCCGATGCCCCTTGCTCTTTTGGCCGCGGTTATAGGGGTCACCTTAATCGGCATGACGGTGGAAGTTGTGGGGGTGCGGCCCTCCCGCACGGACAGCCATCTGGTGCTTATTTTCCTGACCATCGGCCTCTCTATCATTCTGAGAGGCATCATGAAGCTCATTTGGGGAAAAAACCGCATGGCCGTGCCGCCCCTCACCGGGGAGCTGCCGGTGCAGCTCTTCGGGGCCACCATTTTGCCTCAGACCTTGTGGATCATCGTCCTCACCGGCGCCGCCATCCTGGGGCTGGTGCTGTTTTTCCGCAAGACCAGCCTGGGCCTGGCCATGCGGGCCGTAGCCGCCAACGAAAACGCCGCGGCCATCGTGGGCTTGAAAGTGAAGCGGGTAAAGGCTGCCAGCTTCGCCTTGGCCGGGGCTCTGGGGGGCCTGGCCGGCTGCCTGGTGACGCCCATCAGCACCTTGGCCTACGACGTGGGCGTGCTTCTCGGCCTCAAGGGCTTTGCCGCGGCCATCCTTGGGGGCTTCGGCTCCTTTCCCGGGGCCATTCTGGGGGGAATTATCCTGGGCCTGCTGGAAAGCCTCAGCGCCGGCTACCTGAGCAGCGCCTACAAGGACGTAGTGGCGTTTGTGGTGCTCCTCCTGGTCCTCTTCGTCCGGCCCAGGGGGCTGTTGGGATCTGTCTGAAGAATTATATTAAGGAATTTTTAAGAATCACGGAACGTAAGGCGAGGAAGGCCTTGGACATATTTTCTATTTTTCGCGCCCTCGAAATCTCCAACCCCTTGAAATCACTGGTGGCGGGGCCCAGAATCGAACTGGGGACACGCGGATTTTCAGTCCGCTGCTCTACCGACTGAGCTACCCCGCCACACCCGAAATGTTTATCCTCTGCCCCTGCCTTTGTCAATATGAAATAAGCGGAAAATATGAATGGCTCCCTCCGGGCCGGCGGGATGGTATAATCTGTCAGCCGGAAACCGCCGCTAAGGCTGGCTAAACCGGCCTCACGAGGAACGGCATGCCCGCCCCCAGAGAGCTTACCCAATTTTGGTCAACCTCCGGTTTTGCTGACAAACGGCGGTTCGAGGAGACCGCGCGCCGCTGGATCAGGCTGCCGGAGGCCGGCGAAGGCCCTCTCGATCACCTGCTCCCCGAAGCTGTCTGGCAGGAACTCTTGGCTGAAGTCGACGACCAGGCCGGCTGGCTTATGGCCCTGTCCGCGGCCACCGGCGTCTACTTTTTCCCTTCCCGGGAGTGGCCGCCGCTGTTTATTAGATATCTTCGGCTGCTCAAGGTGCGCCGCCTGCTCGAAGCCGGAGCCGGGCGGGGTTATCTTAGCGCCGCGCTGGCCCCCCTGGCCGAGGCAGCCGGAATTAAATTCAAGGCTGTCGACAAGGGCGAGGGCGAATTCCAGCATTCCCTTCCCGTCTATGCCGGGGTGGAGCCGGGGAACGTGTTTGCGGTGGTCCATGAGTTTCAGCCCGATGCGGTGCTCTACGCCTGGCCTCCCCCCGGGCAAACGTTGGCCTCCCTCTTACAATCGCGGTCTCTCAGGTATCTAATAGTTATCGGCGAAAAAGACGGCGGCGCCGCCGGCGCCCGGGAAGATTGGCGAATTCTTAATCATAAACCCTCCTTCGCCCTGAATTGCTGCGGGCGGGGGCGCACCGGGCCGGAACCGCATCAGGTGACGGTTTTTTACCGGCCGCGTTAGCCATGCATCTATTTCCTGCTTATATTCTTCCTAAAACCATTCAGGAGGCCTTCCATGGCGGAACGGATTCCGGTCATTGTGGAAGAGGAGTGCATCGCTTGCGGCGCTTGTGAAGAAATTTGTCCGGAGGTGTTTAAACTGAACGAATCTTTGGGGTTCGCGATGGTAATAAACCCCGAGGGCGGTGACGAGGCTTGTGTTCAGGAGGCGATAGATAATTGCCCGACGCAGTGCATCCATTGGTCGGACGAGATGGAATGATTCCGGGAGGCGCTTATGGATGTGGAAGAAGTCCTCAAACACGAACATCAGGTCATTAACCTGATGCTGGATGGCATCAGGCGGGAGCTCACCGAGTTGCGCGAAGTGGGCACCTTTGATTTTGCCAAGCTCGAGAAGGTCCTGGACTTCGGTAGAAATTTCCTCGACCGCTGCCATCATGCCAAGGAAGAAAAATATCTTTTCACCAGGCTGGAAGAAAAAGGCCAGCCCGAAGACCATGGCCTTTTGGCCGAACTCCTGGCGGAACACAGGCAGGGGCGGGAGCATCTGGCAGCCATAAGCGAGGCCGTTCCAGGAGCCAAGGGCGGCGACCAGAAGGCCTTGCAAGCCGCTGCGGGCCATGTCAGGGCCTACCTGGAATTACTCACTGACCACATCGACAAAGAGAATGAGCAACTTATCCCTATGACCGAACGGTTGTTGAGCCAGGCGGAGCAAGAGAACGTGGTTCAGGCCTTTGAGGAATTCGAAACCCGGGAAATCGGCCCTGACGTCCATGAAAAATACCACGCCCTGGCTCATGAACTCGCGGGCCGCTGATAAACTTAAGTTGTCCTCAGGAAAAACGCAGGCTATATTATGAGAAATTGGGAAGATATGCCTTTTGCCTGCTTGAAAGTTGTTGATCGATTGCACAGGCTGGAAAGCCTGTGCCACCCTATTTTCATGATTTTTGGTGAGCCGAAGGCTCATGAAATGGCCGTTACGAAAAGTTCCCGGGGGGCCTCAAGGGTCACCTTAAATTATAAACGCGCCGTAGCCGTAGGGCGGGAAAGCAAAGCGCATCCCGCCTCGGGCATTGAGACGGCATAGTGAAGACACCTGTGCCACCAGCCCTTTTCATGATTTTGAGAGAACCAAAGACTCATGAGCGACTGCTATCTTCAGGGGCTTTTGTCTACCTGCCCTTAAAGCGGCAATGTATGTTAACTTTCATGGTGCATCCGGCGCCAGCAGCTTGAACTAATCTTAGTGGAGATTGTTGAGATATGACGGAAACCCGAAAACTCTTCGGCACTGACGGCGTTCGGGGGGTGGCCAATATCTATCCCATGACCGCCGAGGTGGCCTTGCAGTTGGGCCGCGCCCTGGCCTATGTCATCAAGACCGGACCGCGCCGGGACAAGGTGGTCATCGGCAAAGACACCCGCCTCTCCGGCTACCTCTTAGAGAACGCTATCACCGCGGGAATCTGCTCTATGGGTGTGGATGTCCTGCTTCTCGGACCGATGCCCACCCCGGGCATTGCGTACATTACCTCCTCCATGCGGGCCGACGCGGGCGTGGTGGTTTCCGCGTCCCACAACCCTTACCAGGACAACGGCATCAAGTTTTTCTCCGGCGACGGCTTCAAGCTGCCGGACGAATTGGAAGCCCGCATCGAAGTCCTGATGACCGACCCCGATGTGGGGGAAGTGCGGCCCACGGCCACGGAAATAGGCCAGGCCTTCCGCATCGACGACGCCCGGGGGCGCTATATCTCTTTTTTGAAGAGCACCTTTCCCAAAGAGATGCGCCTGGACGGCATGCGCATTGTGCTGGACTGCGCTCATGGCGCCACCTACAAGGTGGCACCCGCGGTATTCGATGAATTGGGGGCTGAACTGATTACCATCGGGGTGCGCCCCAACGGCAAGAATATCAACTATAAGTGCGGCTCCACCTATCCGGAGAATGTGGCCACCCTGGTCAAGCGTCACGGCGCTGATTTAGGCATCGCGTTTGACGGCGACGGCGACCGCTGCATCATGGTGGACAACCGGGGAAATATCGTTAACGGCGACCATATTCTGGCCGTCTGCGCCCAGGATATGCACCAACGCGGGCGCCTCTTCCGCAAGACCGTGGTGGGCACGGTCATGAGCAATCTCGGTTTGGAATTAGCCTTGAAAAGCCTGGGGCTCAAGCTGCTGCGGGCCCCGGTTGGCGACCGCTACGTGGTGGAGGCGATGCTCAAAGGGGGTTACAATTTGGGCGGAGAGCAGTCGGGCCACGTGATCTTTCTAAATCACACCACCACAGGCGACGGCATTCTCACGGCATTGAGGGTTTTGGCGGTGATGCTGCGGCAGGAGAAACCCCTGGCGGAACTTGCCAGCCTGGTGCAAACTTATCCGCAAGTACTGGTAAATTTGCGGGTGAAAGAACGCAAGGACCTGAAAGCGGTGCCTAAAGCCTGCCGCGCTATACATGAGGCCGAGCGCCGTTTGGACGGCAAAGGCCGCGTCCTGGTGCGCTACTCCGGCACCGAACCTCTCTTGCGCATCATGGCCGAGGGCGAGGACCACGGAGAGATTCAACAGATAATTGAGGAACTGACCGGCACCCTGGAAAGATGCTTGAGTTGAGGGAGGCCCGATAATGCTCATCGTTCTGGATATCGGCAATACCAACACCGTCATCGGCGTGTACCAGGGTGACAGGCTGCTATCCGACTGGCGCATCCGTACCGAAAAAGAGGTGACCATCGATGAGCTGGGCATGCTGCTCAGAAATCTCTTCCAGTCCCAGGGCCTCACATTGGAGAACGGTACCGACCTCATTATTTCCTGCGTGGTGCCGCCCATGGTCAACACCCTGGAAGGATTCGCCTTGCGCTACTTGAAAGTGCGGCCGCTGTGGGTGGGGCCCGGAATCAAAACCGGCATGCCCATCCACTATGACAATCCGCGGGAGGTGGGAGCGGACCGCATCGTCAACGCCGTGGCTGCCTATGACCAGGTCAAGGGCGCGGTGATTGTGGTGGACTTCGGCACGGCCACCACCTTCGACGTCATCTCCCAGCAGGGGGAATACCTGGGCGGGGCCATCGCGCCGGGGGTGATGATCTCCTGCGAGGCCCTGTTCATCAAGGCTTCGAAACTGCCCCGGGTGGAAATCTTTGCCAAGCCCAAGAGCATAATTGCCAAAGATACCATCAGCAGCATGAACGCCGGCATCATTTACGGCTACGTGGGCCTGGTGGACGGCATCGTGGGCCGGATGAAGCAGGCCCTGGGCGACCCCCATCCCAAGGTCATCGCCACCGGCGGCCTGGCCTGTCTCATTGCCTCAGAAACTCAGAGCATCGACCTGGTGGATGATTATCTTACTCTAAAGGGCTTGAAAATCATCTATGAGCGCAACCGTCCCCGCCGGGAAGAGCGGGACAAGGGAGGCTCGTGAACGAGTCGGAGCCGGACATCGGCCGCCGCTATCTTCAGCAAACCCGCTACAGCCGGGCCGGTCTGGGAGAGAAGCGAACTTCCTTCCCTAGGGCGGAGCCCTACAAAGACTATCCTTCGGCCAGCCAGCGGGTGAAGCTCAAACCAGAAATCAGCCGGCAGGCAGCGGACTTGTGGGAATGCCTGAGAGTCCGCCGCTCCCAGCGACAATACCGGGACCGGCCCCTGTCTCTGGCTGAACTCACCGATTTGGTGTGGGCCGCCCAGGGCGTCACCCTGGCAGGGCGCCATTACCTCCTGCGGACGGCCCCCTCTGCGGGCGCCCTTTATCCGGTGGAAACCTACCTGGCGGCATACCGGGTGGAAGGACTGGATAGCGGCATCTGGCACCTGAATATTCCAAATTTTGAGCTGGAATTAATTTCAGTCGGTGACTTTCGCCGAGTCCTGGTAGAAGCGGGTATCGGCCAGAATTTTTTGGGAACCGCGGCCGCGGCCTTCATCTGGACCGGCATTCTGAACCGGGCCATGTGGAAGTACCGGGAGCGGGCCATCCGCTACCTGTTTTTGGACGCCGGCCATATATGCCAGAATCTGATGCTGGCGGCCACCGCCCTGGGACTGGGATGCTGCCCGGTAGGCGCTTTCTTCGACGAGGAAGTGGAACGTCTTATCGGCGTGGACGGCCATGACGAGGTGGCCCTTTACCTGGCAGCGGTGGGTCCTCTTTGATTTTTTGTCAGGCGGAAATTATTTGTCAAAACTTCTGTCATTTTGAGAAAGCGGTCAACGCCTTCTGCTAAACATCTCGCATAATGAAACGGAGAGAGACATGCAGCGCCTTATCATAATCAGCGTCATCTTAATGGCCTTAAGCGCCGCCGGTCACCTGGGGGCCCAAACCGCCGACAAATCGCAGGCAGCCACCAGACGGGCCGCTCAGGATTACATCAAGCACGGTCTCATTTTGGCAACAGAGGGCCGGCCTGATGCCGCGGTGAAATCCTTTGAAGAGGCTATCAAGCTCGACCCGCAGTCGGCCGAGGCTCACAGCCTGCTGGGCAGCGCCCTGGCCAAGGCAGGCAACTACCGCCGGGCCGAAGAGGAATTGCGGAAGGCTGTGGAACTGGACCCCGGCTATGGCGAGGGGTACTATTATTTGGGAATTTTCCTGGAGGAACGGGGCAGGAAGCAGGAGGCCGAGGAGGCTTTCCGCAGAGCCCGGCAATGCGCCCGATGAGGCTCTGCTCCCGGCCTTACATGGTAATAAACACCACCAGCCGGTTTTTCTTGTCCGTGGTGCGGTAGTAAATGAGGCCGTCTGCCAAGTGGCGGACGCCTGTCAAATTGGGATTGGGGGAAGCGCCCGGTGAGAGGGCGTTAAACCCCGTGGGGTTGTGCGGCGGGGCATCATCCTCGAACATCAGGCGCAGCCGGGGACCCTTTTCTTCCAGCACCACGCAAATGGAGCCGTGCTGGTCCGGATGGTAAGCATGCGTGACCAGGTGGGTGAAAATCCCGGAGGCCGCCTGCTCCAGGGTCTCCCGACGTGACGCGGTCAAGCCGTGATCATTGCCCCATTGCCGGATGAAGTCCCGCAGGAACTTGATATTCTCCTGGCGATTGCTTACCGTCAGGCGGGCTAACATTGCTTTTAATCCCTAGACTTCCACTCTCTCAGTTGTAAAAAAGAGACGGCTGCAATTCCTGGCGTCATCCGCGCTAAGGCCCGTAGAAGGCGAGAAAACATCGGGTTTCAGGTTGCGGGCCTGAAAGATATCCCCTTTCCAACTGTTATTGCCATTAATTATTGCAATATCTATGCCTTTTATCGGAACTCCCGGCAATTATCTTTATCTGTTGTTGCACGAAGTCAAATAATCTATTGAGTCAGAGACTTTTCCTCTTCTGCCCGGCGGCGCTTCAGATAGCGGTCCCGCTCGCTGAAGATGCAGCCGCAGTAGGGCTGGCGGTAAAGCCCCAGCGCCTTGCTCCGGTCAATGCCGTGCTGCCAGCCCCGGCGAAAATCGTCGTAAACAAACGGCGCCCCCGCGTCCCGGCCCGCGGCCTCTCCCAGCTCCCTGATAAGTTCATGATTCTGATATTTGCTGTAAAGCAAAGTTGACGTAAACGCGTCAAACCCGCCTTGTTTTGCGGCCCTGGCCGCGGCCGCCAGCCGAAGCTGATAGCAAAACCGGCAGCGCTCCGCCTCCCGGAACACCACCAGGCGCAAAAACCCCTCCAAGTCGTAGGTCTTATCCCAAATCACCGCGAGCCCGGTTTTTTCCGCATATTCCTCAAGGGCCGCGGCCCGGCGGGCAAATTCCTGGTAGGGGTGAATATTGGGGTTGTAGAAAAAGCCGTGCACTTCGTGGCCCGCCTCAGTCATGACCTCGTGCGGATAAATGGCGCAAGGCGCACAGCAGATGTGGAGCAAAATCTTCATGATACTGTTGTCAGTGGCCAGTGACCAGTGGCCAGAAAATATCCTAAATTGAGACCTCTGCGAAACAAAGGTCTATAAATAGATGCTGTGCTGCATGGTA
>JASEFS010000042.1 GCA_030018495.1 Deltaproteobacteria bacterium
TCAGTATTAACCCAACCCTCTCATAAAAAGTGTCTCACTTTTGGGGGCATCTCAAGGCACTTACCATAGGTGACGCAATTGTTATACCCTCTAGAGTAATGATTGATTTTCCGGACCCTGAGCCTAATAGCGCAGATATAAAATTTTATGATAAATGGCGGAAGCCAGAAACATCCACTGAAATTGAAAAGGTCATTGAAAATTGGTGGTATCAGAAGAAGACACAATAGTAAAAAAACCCAAGAGGTCGATAATTGAGCCCGGAGCGAAGCCGGGCTTTTTGTTTTTTGGGGGAAATTCCTGGCGTGGAAATCCCTATCGCTTGACTATAGTTATATCTGCACTATGTTTTAGGTACAGTTTTCAGTTTTCAGTTTTCCGTGGAAAAAAGATAAAAGCAAAATAGTTGTGGTTCGCGGTGGGGCGCTTGGCAAGGGAAAGGGGATAGGCCATGAAGCATCTGGTGGTTTTGGGGCATGGGGCCGGGGGGACCATGGTGGCCGCCAAGATCCGGCAGGAGCTGGACGACAAGGAGTGGCAGATCACGGTCATCGACCGGGACTGGCAGCACCACTACCAGGCGGGCTGGCTGTTCGTGCCCTTCGGCATCTATACCCTTCAGGACTGCGCCCGGCCCAAGATGGACTTTGCGCCCAAGGGGGTGAGCCTGGTCCTGGACGAAGTGGTTCATATCGACCCGGTGGGCAAGCAGGTGAAGACCGTCAAGGGCCGGTACGCCTACGACTGGCTGGTGATCGCCACGGGCTGCCGCATCATGCCAGACGAAGTGGAGGGCATGCGGGAGGGCTGGCGGCGCGACATCCACGACTTCTACACCCCGGAGGGGGCCCAGGCCCTTTACCGGAAGTGGAAGTACTTCAACAAGGGCCGCATCGTGCTCAACATCGCGGAGATGCCCATCAAGTGCCCGGTGGCGCCGCTGGAATTCCTGTTCATGGCGGACTGGTACTTCACCCTGAACGGGGTCAGGGACCACGTGGAGATCGAGCTGGTCACGCCGCTCGCGGGCGCGTTCACCAAGCCGGTGGCCTCCCAGGTCTTGGGGCGGCTTTGTGAAGAGAAAAACATCAAGATCACTCCGAACTTCGACATCGCCCGGGTGAACGTGGACAAAAAGACCATCGAGTCCCACCGGGGCGATGAAGTGCCCTATGATTTGCTCATCGCCATCCCGCCCAACTTCGGGGCCCAGGTGATCATGGACAGCGGTTTGGGTGACCCCATGGGCTACGTCAACACCGACCCTTATACGCTCAAGGCCAGGGATTTTCCCAATATCTACGTGGTGGGCGACGCCACCAACGTGCCCACCTCCAAGGCCGGCGCGGTGGCCCACTACGAGTCGGACATCGTGGTGGAGAACCTGGTCCGGGAGATCGACGGCCAGGAGCCCAAGCCGGCCTACGACGGGCACTCCACCTGTTTCATTGTCACGGGCTATGAGAAGGCAAGCCTCATCGACTTCAATTACACGGTGGAGCCGCTGCCGGGCAAGTACCCCTTTCCGGGGCTGGGGCCGTTCTCGCTTTTGGAGGAGAGCCACTTCAACTACTGGGGCAAGATGATGTTCAAGTGGGTGTACTTCAACCTGATGCTCCAGGGCGAGGAACTGCCGCTGGAGCCCCAGATGTTCATGGCCGGCAAGATGCTGGGCCACGTTTACCATGTATATGGGTAAAAGGCAGTTTTCGGTTTTCGGTTTTCAGTTTTCAGTTTTCGGTTATAAGGGCCAAAGAAAGCCCCCTCACCCCGGCCCTCTCCCCCAAATTGGGGGAGAGGGGGAAGGTTGGTGGGCCTCTTCAAAGGTTTGCGCCCACAGCGGCAGCCGCATGTCCTTAAAATGGGGCAGGGGAAGGGGCGGTGGGCCGTGGACAAATGTCGAATACAGTTAAAGGGCGTGCCGTGCACGCCGTCCCCAAATTCCCGGCGGCCATGGGCCGCCCTATTGCTTGGTTTTTTTTCACCGAAAACCGAAAACTGAAAACCGAAAACCATTTTTTCTGGGGGGACCATGACCACGGAAGAATTGATTCTCGAACGGCTCGACCGGATGGAGGAGCAGTTGGGGGCGCTGGTCAAGTCACAGCGGAGGGCGGATGAGCTCCGGCAGGATTTGACGCCGCTCATGGGGAGCGCGTTCCGCCACCTCATGGAGGAGCTGGGGGAGGTGGAGTTCGGCTTCCAGTTGGAGGATTTCTACGCCCTCATGAAGCAAGGCTTAAGGAGCATCCGGAGCCTCACTTATGCCCTCAAGCAGTTGCGGACGCTGATAGATTTGTGGCAGACCATGGAGCCGTTATTGAAAAGCACGGTCCCGGCGCTCATCGACTACTTCGACAACCTGGAGCAGCGGGGGGTGTTCCGCACCTATGCGGCCATGCTGGAGGTGCGGGCCAAGGCGGCGGCAAAATATGGGCCGGAAGAGATCGCGGCAATGGGAGACGGGTTCGTCATATTGCTGAGCATCTTGAAGCAATTGTCGCATCCCGAAATTGTCCGCTTCATCGGCCGGCTGATGGAAATTCCGCTGGAGATCAAGCCGGAGGAATGCAAGCCCATCGGGCCGCTGGGAGCCATCGCCGGTCTGGCCGACCCGGAAGCCAAGCGGGGTCTGGGGGTGATGCTGGAGCTCCTGAAGGGCCTGGGGCGGGTGAAGATAGAAGCTGAGACGTGAACTAATACAGGGAATTTGTGCCGCGCCTTAAAGGAGGTTCATGCAGAGGGAATGGCGCGACGGCTCTATAATATGGAAATTGGTCGGATTTACTTGAAAGCCCGGTTGACAAAACTGGGTTTTTTTTATTATGGTTTCGAAGAAATCGGCATGAACATCAACCTCGCCGGAGGAAAATGAATATGGCGGAAAAAGATTCAGCCCAACAGTTCTGCGAGAAATACGGTGCAACCGACAAGATCTGGTCGGGCCATTCCTTTGCCGAGTATCCCAACCTGAGAGAGCTCCTGGAGGAGCTGCCAGTCTCGGAAGTGCCCGAACCGATTAAGGAATACCCCTGCCGGTTCTCAGGGATCCTGGACAATGTCTACGGGGAACTCCTGTACACCCTTTTGGAATATGAAGGCTATTTCAAGGATAAGGCCTATCATATCGACCGGTGCACTCTAAAGCCTGTTATCCGGCCGCATAACGCCATTATCGCCTTCAATATCGACTACACCACCAAGAACGGGGAGCCAGGCTCCCAGTCATTTGAAATAATCAGGAATGATCCCAGGAATTACATTTTTTTTACGGAGAAATACCGCACTTCCTGAGTACTTTCAAGATATTACAGTTTTCGCTCTCCAGAAAAGCAAGGCCGGTGAGATCACCGGCCTTTTGATTTACCTTCAGCCTTCGGATTGCCTTCAGAGAGGGCCTTGCTCTATTCGGGAATCATGAAATTTGCAGAGACATATCTTCCCAGCGAGCGAGAGCCTGGCTGGCTCCCAGGCTGTTAAACCTACCTATCTTTCCTCGGCAGTGACAAGCCCTCCCGGACCATCAGCTTAGGGGATCACGGTAATGGTGGTCTGGGTAATGCCCCAGACCAATGCCTGGTTCGGCTGAGAAGGGCTTTTGCTTTTCTGCCAGTCAAGGTGTTTGCTGGTGAAAAGAAAGGTCCCGGCCACAGTGGGGCGGATGAGCAAATCGAGGCGCCGGGCCGTGGTCAGCCGGAAGGGGGTGTTGGCAGGAATGCTAAAAGGGGCCGAATATTGATTCTCCGTACCCGGAATGCCGAAGGGACGGCCATCTGTGGCGATGGCCAGGGCGTCCAGTTCGAGGGCGTATTCCTGGGTGGTATAGCCGGCGTTTTGCAGGCGGACCAGCAGCGTCTGTCCTACCCGGACGGTGGGCGCCACGACAGACGCGGGAGGGCCGGTGGGCGTGACTGTATCAGGTGTGATCGCCGCAGTGATTATCGGCAGATTGTTGAGATTTCCGGCCACTACTTCGGGGAAAATGCCGGTGATGAAAAAGATGTCCGGGATGAAATCGTTCAGAATGCCGTCCTGGGTGAAGTTATCCGGATCGTTGGGATCGTTCTGATCGCAGTCCTGCATGAAGGCGTCGTGTCCCAGTTCATGCCAGACAGAGTCGAATTCGTCGGGCACCCACAGAGCTTCCACATCATAGGGCACTAAATTAGCTTCGGGAAGGAATCCCGGGAAGCCTGGCACAAAGGCCCTCACAAATCCCGGTCCCCCGGTGGGATAGGGCGCCGGCCCGATGTCCGGCCGGGTCCCCGGGTTGGGCGGGTCGACCACAAAGTCGCCATAGAGACCCATTTCAAAATGAAGTACGGTGTTCTTGTGGCAGTGGTAAAAGTACGTGCCTGCGGTATTGGTGGCAAATTGGTAGATAAAGCTGGACGTAGCTTCGAAGGAGGTGTGCCCCACCCCGTCGTTCATGGGAGTAGGCTCGACGCCATGCCAGTGGATAGTGTGAGTGTTAAAGGAAAAACTCACGTCCGCGTGCACTATGTCCCCCTCAACGGTGCGGATTATCGGGGACGGGAAAGTCCGGCGCTCCTCGTTGGATTCGGCTTCCGGGTCTTCGATGATCCAGGCCCGGGCCCGGTCTCTGCCGGTCCGGGTTACGGCGGCCGCGGACGGGGGCAGCGGGATGTCGATTTTGGCGTCCAATTTGCGGGCCACAAAACGGGTGGCAGGTTGCGGGTCAAGCGGCCCGCCCCCGAAGGTCGGGGGACAGACGAATTTCAGAAATTCGGCTAAATGACCCGGCGGCTCCGGGCCGCGGCTGATTATCGGCAGAGTGGTTTCACTAGGCGTTATGTTCTTTGGAGGCATTTTTGTCTCCTTTCATGTCCCTTCAGGATGCAATTACATATCCATATCCTGGCCCAGGTCCTTTTTCTCCAAGCCCATGGGCATGCCGGCCCTGGTCCGCGTCCGCCTTCTCCGGGGCTGAGGCACAATATCCACCAGCTTGGGGGTGCCATCATTCCTGAGAGGCACCTCGGTTGCCGGGAAGTGCACTTCCTCACCGTTGACCAGTTCGCCCAAAAAGACGATGTGGCTAATGAGCCCCTGGGGATAATTGCCCCCGGCCGCGGTCTGGTCAAGCTCAACGTGGCTGTGCATGGGGTACATCAAAGGAGATTGCGGCACCCCTCCCAGAACGATGGCCAGCTCTTCAGGGATAAGGTCCTGAAGCGGCGTGCCAGGGTCGCCGGGGATGTCCGGCGGCCGGGTATAGGGAACCAGCCAGTCCACCCGGCTGCCGCTGTTCAGGAACAGCCGGTTGGTGGGTCCGAGCGGGTCGGCTAAAACTTGCGCCAGGGGAAGTTCGCGTTCCAGGCTTTGGATAGTCATGGAATCAGGCTGAGGGACGCTCTCCAGCACCACATTGTTCACCGCCAGTACGTAAAAATGATTGGCGTGCAGGTGAAAGGAAAAATCATTCACGCCGGCATTCAAGATCCTGACCACATGGGGTTGGCCGATAAACGCGGCCAGCACACTCTCCGGCGCGATGTGTTCGATGGAGGCGAAGGCCCCGGTTTTGCCGTTCAGGTGGAAATAGCGGGCCAGGAATTCAGCCTGGAACGCCGCCGGATCGATACCTCCCCCGGGTTCGGCGTTCCCGCCGGCCTCGGCGATGGCGTTGAAGCGCGGGTCAATACCGTTTGACACCCAGATGCGGGTGCGGAAGAGGAATCGTTCCAAAGCCTCAAGCCGGGCAAGTTCGTCAGGGGTTAAAATCCCCTCTTCGAAAACCTCCTGGAACGGCTCGGGGAGGGGCACGCCCTCGGGTCGCACCGGCACCCAGGACTGGCCGTTTTCCCCTGGCCGCACCTGGAAAAAGGGCTGCCTCCCCAAGTCATTGAAGAGTTGCTGCACCTGGGCCGTGGGGTTGGTATACGGGGTGGGAACCGGCGGATCAAAAAGCAGGTCGGGCCCGGGGTCGGCATTTCGTGCTAAATCCGGCAGTACAATGAAGGCGCCGTGCAGCCCCAGGACCCGGTTCACCGGGGCGTTTCTGGGGTCCAGGTACATGTAGGTCCCGCCATTCGGAGCGACAAAGGTCAGAGTGGCGGTCTCCCCCGGATTGATGGGGCCGGTATTGAGGTCGGTGAGGCCGGGACCCGCGGCGATGATCCGGAATTCGTGCACTTCGTCCAGATTATTGGTGACATTTATAGTGACATTATCGCCGGTGAAGGCAAAAATCACCGGGCCCGGGACGCTGGGCTGGAAAGCCCCCTGGAGCTGGAACAGCCAATGGAAGACCAGATTGCCGTCCACCATCTCCACCAGAGCTTCCTCCATGGAGAGGTTGACCGTAAGGCCGGCGGCTTGGGCGTAAGCCGGGCTCCGGGACAATTCCGGCCACCTCAGAGTGCCGCCCAGGGCAACGGCGGTCAAACCGCGGGCGCTGTATTTGATGAAATCCCGCCGCTTCATTTGCAACCTCCCAGGAAATTACGGATCCGCACACCCAAGCAAGTGAAGCCTTTTTGATCAGTTGACCAAGGGTAAACTTTTAATGAGATCTAAAACATCAGTAAAAAGGACTATTTTTTTATGAGTAAAACAGCTCATTTTGATAATAGGGAAAAATAACTATGGCGATATCTGCCGTTTCAAAGCAGATAAAAGTGACATTTAAATATGGAGGGCTTAGTCTTGCGGAGGGTCCATCTGGATTGAGCGCCTTGCTGAGTCCCGGGCGAGATGTCGCCTCGCCCGGGTTTTTCAGGCAGGTGTTATTGAAGTTTCCTGTGATGGTTAAATTTTTCGGCAAACCAAAAAGGAAAAGCATTCCTCCTTTTCTCAGGGAGATGCCGGAATAACCCCAGCGCCGGTGCTGGCGAACCAGGAGCCGCCCTGTGAGGTCACAAATATAATGGGAGCCACACAGGGGTCGGGCAAGTCGATACGGGCCCTGATGTGGGCATCGCCGTTTTCTGGATCGCCTATCATCTGGGTGTCCTCGGGATCCGTTATAATATTTTCTTCAACCACGTTGCCGAAACCATCGACCGTCAGGCAGCTGACGATGGCCCGGAAGGCTCCCGCCGGATTGATGCCGAACTGAGGGCCTTCGGAGGCCGGGATGATCAGCCCCTTGACCAGGATATCCAGGTCACCGTCGGCTCTCAGCCGCCCATGGGCCAAGTCCAGGACCCAGGGCCTGCCGCCGCCAGGGACCCCCCGTATGGGGTTGGCATTGCCAAGGAATGGCCCGTCCACTCCCACCATGGTTTTGAACTCCAAGACTGTTTCTTTGCCGGTGGTTTCAGGGCTGTTGCCGATGCCTCTGCCTTTTTTGGAAGAGTTGCTGCCTGAGGCGGAAAAGCTAATTACGGGGGATTGGGAGCCGGCTGTCGCCGCGGTCGAGGCCCGGGTTGAGAGGACCTTTGTGATTGAGATGGTTTTTCCAGGCCCGTCAGCCGCCCACAGCAACCCGGGAATGGCCAGAAGCACCATAATCAGAATAAGGTTGTGTCTGGTTCTCATAAAACCTCCTTTACCCTTAACAGATGATTTTGCTTGCCCCCGTTCGCAGCAGGTCCGGAAAGCCGAGGCGGGGACATTCGGATATCTATCCTTTAAAATGTGAATGCCTTTACTACCGGGCAATCATCAAAATGACTATTTTGATATAGGTAAAAGTCCCTAAAGATTCTCTTCAGAACCAGAGCCGGCCAGCTGCGGCTGGTAATAATCACGAATTACGGAGTACTCTTAAAAAGCTGGGGGGGAGACCTGAGCTCTGTTTTTCGCTAAAATACAAGCAACGATGTCGGACGAGGACGGACCGGCGCCTGGGCCCGCGGTAAATGGCTCCGGCAACTTTTAGAAAATTTCTAATTTATCGTTATGTCAGCCAAGCTTAAAGCCCGTTTGAGCAAACTCCTGTCCCAAGAGAAAGGCGCGGTGGTGCGGGAGTGGGGGGCTGATTTTGCGGTGGCTCTGGTCTATCCCAACATCTACCCGGTGGCTATGGGCAACCTGGGCTTTCAGGCCATTTACCGCCTCTTAAACGACACGCCGGGACTGGTGTGCGAGCGGGCCTTTTTGCCGGACCCGGAGGAGTGGCAGGAGCATGTGCGCACCCGTACGCCCATTCTGACTATAGAGTCCCGGCGGCCGCTCCGGGATTTTGCCGCGGTGGCCTTTTCCATTTCTTTTGAGCCGGATTATCAGAAAGTTTTGGATATCCTGGCGCAGTCGGGCATACCGCTTCGGGCCGGAGACAGGGGCCCGGCCGACCCCCTGGTCCTGGCCGGGGGGGTGGCCACTTTCCTGAACCCGGAGCCTTTAGCGCCTTTTGTGGACGCGTTTTACCTGGGGGAAGGCGAAGCGGGGGCCGCGCCTTTCTTCTCGCTCCTGGCGGCAGGCGCGGGCACCCGGGACCGCAGCGGCCTGCTCCTGGACCTGGCCCAGACCATCCCCGGAGCCTACGTGCCGGCGGGCTATCAGCCGCATTATCGGGACAACGGCGCGCTGGCGGAGTTCGCCCCGAAACCGGGATTTCCCGCCGAAGTCAAGGCGCCGCACGCCGGGGAATTGTTTTACCACCCCACCCACAGCCACATTCTGGCCCCTCAAAGCGAGTGGGGGGAGATGTTCCTGGTGGAGCTGGGACGGGGCTGCTCCCGGGGCTGCCGGTTCTGCGCCGCGGGTTTTGTTTACCGCCCGCCCCGGGAGCGGCCCGCGGCAGCTTTTATGCCCAAGGTGGAGGAGGGGCTCAAAGCGGGCCGGAAGATCGGCCTGGTGAGCACCGCGGTGTCGGACCACCCGGAAATCAAGGAAATTTGCAGGAAAGTGCTGGCGTTGGGAGGCGAGCTGGGCATCAGTTCGCTCAGGGCCGATTCCGCGGATGCCGAACTCTTCGGGCTGCTGGCGCAAGGGGGTGTGAGGACCGTGGCCCTGGCCCCGGAGGCCGGGAGCGAGCGGCTCCGGCGGGTGTTGAACAAGCACCTGAAAGATGAAGACCTGGCCCGGGCGGTGACGGCTGCCGTGGAAGCCGGCATCGCCAATGTGCGTCTTTACTTTATGGTGGGGCTCCCCACCGAGAGCGCTGCCGATGTGCGTGAGATCGGCCGCTTGGTGAAGTATCTGCGGCACCGGGTAGTCAAAGAAAGCCGGGGGAAAAAGAAGCTTTCCTTGATTACCCTGAGCATGTCTTCCTTTGTGCCCAAACCCTTCACGCCGTTTCAATGGACGGCTTTTACGGAAGTGGGGGAGCTTAAGCATAGGCTGAAGCTCGTGCGCCAGGAACTAAAAGGGATCAGGGAAGTGCGGGTGCACACCGATTTGCCCAAGTGGGCCTACACCCAGGCGCTCCTGGCCCGGGGCGACCGGCGCGTGGGTGAGATGCTCCTGGCCGCGCACCGTCGGGGCTGGGCCGAGGCCTTAAGGAAAAGCCCCGCCAACCCGGATTTTTTTGTTTACCGGGAACGGGACCGGGACGAACTCTTCCCCTGGGACTTCATCGACCACGGGCTGAACAAAAACTTCCTGTGGGAGGAATATCAACTGGCTTTGGCGGAGAAAGAGTCGCCGCCCTGCCAGCCCGAGGTCTGCCGGCGGTGCGGGGTGTGCGGGGGAAGGGAGAGCGTACCTGGGGGAGGGGGCTAAGGGGCGGTGGCCACTTACCCCCTCCTCCAGACCCCCACCTCCAATCCCGTATATCGGGAGTACAGGCTTGCAGCCTGGGCAGGCACGGGCAAGATGCCCGTGCTACCGACATTTTACTTGACCGCCACCAGGGAAAGGCCCAGTTTGCTTTCCAGGGCCTGGATTTTGGCCAGTTGGTCCGCGGTGACCTCCGCGGGCTTGAGGTCCGCCCGGCAGGAGAAGGCCAGGATGGGGATCCCCAGCTCATTCTCCAAAGCGTTGATGGCCTGTAGATCCTCGGAGCCCAGTTTGGTGGAAAGACTGCATAACATGGCCCGGTCCTCCTTGCCTGTTCTTGTGCACAAGATAAGCATGCAGGGTGAAAAATCCAGAGGCCGCTTTGCAGGGGGCTGTTATGCATCCGTATTCCTATGCGAAAAAAAAGCGCACCTAGTGGGGGGAGCCGCGAAGCAACAAGGAATAAAAATGGACTGGGACAAATATGAGAAAAACGTTTGAAAGAAGCGGATTCTTGCCATATTAATATGGGCAAGAAAACGCCGGAAACTTTAGACCATGGACAAAATCGTTATTGAAGGCGGCGTGCCTTTGGAGGGCGAGGTGGCCATCAGCGGGGCCAAGAACGCGGCGCTGCCCATCATGGCCGCGACGCTGTTGGCGCCGGGGGTGCATTACCTGCACAACATGCCGCGGCTGGCGGACATCCGCACCTTTAAGAGAGTCCTGGGCCTGATGGGGGTGCAGTTTGAGGAGGGTGGCGGGCACGGAGGCCCGCCCCACCAGCATCAGGAGTTGCCCCACCGGCCCGGAGGCCCGCCTGACCCCGAAGAGGATGTCCTGGTGGTGGACGCGAGCCGCCTCACCGGCTGGATGGCGCCGTATGAAGTGGTGAAGACCATGCGGGCCGCGGTGCTGGTGTTGGGGCCGCTGGTGGCCCGGGCCCGCCAGGCCAGCGTCTCTTTGCCCGGCGGCTGCGCCATCGGGGCCCGCCCCATCGACCAGCACCTGAAGGGCCTCGAGGCCATGGGAGTGAAGATCACCCTGAACCAGGGCTACGTGGAGGCCAAGGCGAAGCGGTTGGAGGGCGCGGAAATCATCCTGGACATCCCCACGGTAACCGGCACCGAAAACCTGATGATGGCCGCCACCCTGGCCGAAGGCACCACGGTGATCCACAACGCCGCACAGGAGCCCGAGGTCGCGGACCTGGCCCGATTCCTGGTCGCCATGGGGGCCAGAATCGAGGGCATCGGCACCGAAAGGCTCACCATCCACGGGGTCAACGCGCTGACGCCGACCTCCTACAGGGTCATGAGCGACCGTATCGAAGCGGGCACGTATCTGGCGGCCGCGGCCATCACCCGGGGCCGGGTCAGCATCACCAACGCGCCGGTGGGGGAAATGAGCGCGGTGCTGGAAAAATTCCAGGAAGCCGGCGTGCGCTTTACCATAGAAAACAGCAGCATCCTGGTGGAGCCGAGCGGGTCTCTCACCGGCGTGGATGTGAAGACTCTCCCTTATCCGGGCTTCCCCACGGACATGCAGGCGCAGTTCATGGCCCTCATGACCCTGGCCAAAGGGGCCAGCATCATCACGGAAACCATCTTCGAAAACCGCTTTATGCACGTCCCGGAGCTCAACCGCATGGGCGCGGATATCGCGGTGTCGGGCAACCACGCGGTGGTCCGGGGCCGCCGCCACCTCCTGGGAGCGCCGGTCATGGCTACGGACCTCAGGGCCAGCGCCTCCCTGGTCATCGCAGGCCTGGCCGCCAAGAACACCACCGAAATCCACCGCGTCTACCACCTGGACAGGGGCTATGCCAGGCTGGCCGAGAAGCTCGCCGCGTTGGGGGCGCGGCTCAAGCGGATGCCGGCCTGAGGCAGGTGTCAGGTGCCAGGTGTCAGGAAATGCAGATTTTGCGCGGTGGCAGGGTCTTTATAATCTGGAACTTTGAACCTTGAACTTTGAACCTTGAACCTTAAACCTTGAACTCATCATTCAAAACATCAATTCATGGAAGCTCAACAGGGCGGGGAAGTCGGAGTTTTTTGCCGGAGGCAGTTGCGAGCTAGACCTGGCCTTGAAGAACAGGTACTTGATGCCGTAGCGCCGGGCCGTGGCCAAAACGTCGGCATTGTCGTCCACCAGCATGGCCTGCCGGGGCTGAAACGCGAGCTGCTCCTGCAGGATTCTCCAAAAACGCAGGTCTTCTTTGGGATAACCCAGGTCGAAAGACGACACCACCTTGTCAAAATAATCCAAAAGGCCGGTATGGGCCATCTTCAGGTCCAGGGTTTTCCAGTGGGCGTTGGTCACCAGGATCACCTGCTTTTGCCGCCGCCGTAAAAACTTCAGGAAGTCCTCGGCGTCCGGGTGCACTTCGATGAGGTGGCGGATGCCTTCCTTGAGGGCCGGGATATCCAGGTCCAACTCCCGGGACCAGAAATCAATGTCAGTCCAGTTAAGGGTGCCTTCCTCCCGCTTGTAGCGGGCGAAAACGTCCTGCCGGGCCGCGGCCAGGGAGACTCCCCGGGTCCTGGCAAACTCTTCCGGCACCAAGGTTTCCCAAAAATAATCGTCAAAGTGCTTGTCCAACAGGGTGCCGTCCATATCCAGCAGCACCCAGGCAACATTCTCCCAGGGGAAGGTCATAGCGCCTCCTTGTAATGCAGATTGGCCGCCCGAGCCGGCAGCAAATCGTGACCCTTAAATTTATAAAATTTCTCGAAATTTTCCAAGTGCACCTTGACGGCGAAGAGGGCTGTACTTATGTTTGCTGGTAGCGAAGAATTTACCTAACTTCTTGATATATGGAGGATAATTCTATGCCTATAATCATTCGTGAGCCCGCGGATTGGGATCCCTTCCGCGAGCTGGAGCAGCTTCAGCGGCAGATGGACCGCTTATTTCGGCAAAGTTTCGGGGGGCGCTTCCCCTGGCGGGTGGGCGTCTATCCCTTGGTAAACATCTCCGAAGACCGCGATTACGTTTACGTCCGGGCCGAACTCCCCGGAGTAAAGCCAGAAAACCTGGAAATCCATATCAGGGACAAGAATCTGGTCATCAGAGGCGAACGGAAAATTATGGGAGAAGAGAAGGACGTGAATTTCCACCGCCGGGAGCGGGAATCAGGCTTCTTCCGGAGAGTTTTGACCCTGCCGACTCCGGTGAACCCTGATAATGTGGAGGCCACCTGCAAAGACGGCATTCTCACAATCAAAATAGCCAAACCCGAGGAAATCAAACCTCGCCAGATCAAGGTAGCCAGCGCCTGATAAGGAGTGATGAGCATGGAAGAAAAAGAACTGCAACCCAAGGTCAAGGAAGAGGTTCCGGCCAAGGGCGAGCGCGTGCGTCCGGGCCGGATCTTCGTGCCGGCCGTGGACATCTATGAGACTGCCGAGGCTCTGGTGCTGGTTGCGGACATGCCCGGCGTGTCCGGCGACCGGGTGAGCCTGGACCTCAAGGACAGCCACCTGATCATCTCCGGTGAAATCTCCCAGCCCATGGGAGAGGGGGAAACCCTGCTGAGCCAGGAATACCAAGTGGGCGATTACTACCGGGAATTCCACTTGGGGGAGATGATCGACAAAAACCGGATTGAAGCCTTCATGAGCGACGGGGTGCTGAAGCTTACCCTTCCTAAAGCCGAAAAAGCCAAGCCCCGGAAGATTGAAGTCAAGACGGGCTAAATCCGGTTGAGAGGTCGAGAAAAGGCAGAGCGCAGGCTCTGCCTTTTTTACTCAAACACCATATCGGCGCAGGGAATAGAAAAAGGCCGGGGTTGAACTGAAATCCCCGGCCTTTCAATGTCAGCTCCCTAAAAAGCCGCCGCTCTTTTCTATTACCTAACTAGGGAAGCTTAAAACCGCCGGCCGGTTTGGCCGGCTTGTTGGCGGAGCCGCCGCCGGGGTTGATCACCCTGAGGGTGGTCTCGCCTTCAAAGGCAACGCCGTCATTAAATGTTCCAGAGACCGCCACAATGACTGCTGAACCGGTGGTGCCCGCCAGCATGTCGACCAGTTTCTGCCGGTCGAATTTTGCCATGAATTTATGCTTCAGGACCTTAGACCAATCAGCTTCGAAACCTTCGCTGCCGGCAAAGGTAAGCCTCGGCGAGTTACCCTCAGAGGTGTCGATTTGGTCCAGGGTGTAACACGAACCACGCGGCATGGTGATGGTCACGTTGACCCATTTGCCCTTGCTCTTGAGGTTCAGGGTTCGCGGAGTGAGTTTCATGTTGACGGGGGCTACGAGGGTCACCACGACGTTGTCCACCGCGGAGTTGTAGGTTACATCTGTTGGTGTAACAGGATCAGGGAGATCGAAGCCGATGGCCAAAAATTTATAGTTGCTGGCTTCACTGGTCAGGGGGATGGATGCCTGGTAGGTAACCCAATCCGTTTCACCGGTTCCTTCGTCCACGATGGTATCGGGAAGGTTGGCCTCCCAAAGGCTGATGCCATCGATGACTGTGCCGTCAGCGGAATTCCAACTCCCGGTGTCATTGAAGGCGTAGACCTTCACTGTGCCAGGATTACCCTCGGCGGGGTCAGGATTCTTGTAGTCAAAACTGACCTTGATTTTCCAGCCGCTGCCGATGCAGGTGTCCGGCAGCGCGAAGCCCTGAAGGAGAATATCGTCTCCCGTGCCGGTTTTTTCGGCAAAGCCCTCTGAATTGCGTTCCCAACTTCCTCCTGCCAACCATTTTTCATAGGTGTCAGAATTAGTGACGTCAAAGGCCTGGCCTGAATTATCAATAGCGGCATCGAAGTTGCCGTTCTGGAGTTCGGCCTGGGCCGTCAGGGGTACAAAGAGAGCCATGGCCAGCATGGCGACCAGAGCAACTAGAAGTTTACGCGTTTTCCCTTTAACCATCTCCTTGTCTTCCTCCTTATGAGACCTTGTGAAAGATGAAAATACCTTTTAATCGAGTATTTCAATTGCAAGAAAAAGACCTTTGCCGCGCTCACCTCCTTCGGTCCTAAATTAATATGTGACAGCGCCAGAGCACCTCCAGGCGCAGGGGTTTCCCTCCTGAGGAACGGCCTACCTATATTTGGTAAAACAAAGTAAGGTTATATGACATAATTAAATTAAGCATTTTTATGTGGTCAAAATGACCATATAAATTAAGTCTGGAGATAACCGCCAATTTTTTCTTTAATCCATGCTGTAGTATTAGAAATGTGGAAAGGATAAAAAGTTAACTTTTGATCGGCCGCTTTGGAGGGGGAGTTTAAATCTGATTTTTATTAATTAATGAGAAACTTTCTTAACAACGGTTGAATTATCTTGCAATGAAAGAAAAATATTAGCATATGTTTGCAAGTAAAATGTGTTTTTTATGGAACAACGAGGTGACAGAGTGTTCAGAAAGATAACAACAGGATTAATGAAAATTCCATGAATCTCATGGCAGGAGGCGGTTTTCGGAGGGACAGGAGGCTCGGAAAGCGGGAGGGCCTTCGGGCCGGGTAATTTCCCAAAAGGGAGTTACCCGGGACGAAGAAGGCTGCGTCCCGATATCCGGGGTGAGGGTTTGGAGGAAGGCGAAGTGGGTTTAAAATCCGCCGGCTCCGGCCCGATCGGAAGTTGTGGACAACGGGCTTTTCAAAGGATATGCGGCAGGGTTAATACGGCGACTCCTCCTCGGTGAAGTTGCGGAAGCGGGTGAAGTGCTTGTCGAAAAACAAGGTGAACTCTCCGGTGGGGCCGTTGCGCTGCTTTTTCAGATAGATTTTGGCCTGTCCCTTTTCCGGGGAATTTTCGTTGTATACTTCATCCCGGTAGATAAAGAAGATCACGTCCGCGTCCTGTTCGATGGCGCCTGATTCGCGCAGGTCCGCAAGTTCCGGAATCTTGGGCTTGCGCTCCTCCACCTTGCGGCTGAGCTGAGATAAGGCGATGACCGGCACGTCCAGCTCCTTGGCCAGAGCTTTGAGGGAGCGGGAGATGTCTGAAATTTCCTGCTCCCGGCTGGGGGCGTCGCTGCGGCCCCGCATGAGCTGGAGATAGTCCACGATAATCAGGCCGAGCTTGCCTTCGGCTTTGAGGCGGCGGGATTTGCTGCGGATTTCCAGCGCGGTGGCCGCGGGGGTGTCGTCGATATAAATGGGGCACTCCAAGAGATAGCTGGCGGCTTCCTGGAGATTCTGCCATTCCTCTCCGGTCAGAAAGGCCCGGCGCAGGTGGGAGGCGTCGATTTCACCGGCGCAGGACAACAGCCGGCGCACCAATTGCTCTTTGGACATCTCCAGGGAAAAAAAGCCCACCGGAACCTGGCTGAGATACGCGGCGTTAAACGCGATGTTCAAGGCCAACGCGGTTTTGCCCATGCTGGGGCGGGCCGCGATGATGATTAGGTCGCTCTTCTGAAACCCCGCGGTGAGGCTGTCCAGGTCGGCAAAGCCGCTGGGCACGCCGGTGATGCGGCCGGCCTCCCGGTGCCAGATTTTCTCCAGGGTTTCCACCTCTTTTTCCACGAGGGTGGCCAAAGACTGAAAACCTGGGCGGATCTTGGCGTCTGCGACCTGGAAGATGCGGCCTTCGGCCCAATCCAGGAACTCATCCACGTCTTCGACGGGGCTCAGGCAGGCCTGGCCGATCTCCTGGCTGCGCTCCAGAAGCTGGCGCAGCACCGCTTTCTCGTGGACCAGCCTGGCGTAGTAGAAGGCGTTGACCGCGGTGCCCACCTGTTCGCTCAGGTTAGCCAAAAACAAGGGGCCGCCGACTTCGTCCAGGTGGCCCCGCTCCTTCAGGAGGGCGGTGACGGTGACCAGGTCCACGGGTTCGGCTCGGCTGTAGAGGTCGAGCATGGCTTGATAAATGCGGCCGTGGGCCTGGCGGTAGAAATCGCCGACGCCGATGAGGTCGGCCACCTGGTCCAGAACCTGGGGGCGCAGAAGAATGGCGCCCAGGACGGCCTGCTCGGCCTCCAGGTTGGCGGGCGGGGTGACGCCGGGGCCTGCCGGCGCCTCCGCAGCCGCCACCGCGACGCGCTTGTTACGAGCCATATTGCCTCCGGGGAGAGGTTTTTGGTTTCAGGCTTTTGTTGGAAGAGAAAGAAGCAAGCGGGTTCGGCCCGCGATATTCCAGGTCAGTATAAAAGGATTATTAAAGCATGTCCAATGGTTTTTTACGAAAAAATGTCAATTAATTTAATAACATAGTCTATTGTCAGAAAAACCGAAGGCTTGGGCGGAGTGCTTTTTTTCACCACAAAAAGACAAAAACACAAGGTAAAAAAAGACAAGGGCACGGCAAGCCGTGCCCCTGCATCGGGTCAGCTATTGAGGAAATCCAGCTACTGAAAACTGAAAACCGCTTTTTACCTGTCCGGCACCACTTCCACCTTGATGGGCGTCTTGACCTGGGGTCCCAGGCGGACGGTAACCTCGTATTCCCCCAACTGTTTGATGGGCTCGGGGAGGTCAAGCTGCTTTTTGTCGATGTCGAACCCTTTCTCAGCCAGGGCCTGGGCCAGCATGGCGGCGGTGACGGAACCGTAGAGGCGGTTCTGCTCCCCGACGCGCTGGGCGATGGTCAGGACCACGCCCTCCAGTTTGGCGGCTCGGGCTTGAGCGGCCTCCTTCTCTTTTTGCATCTGGGACTCATAGCGCTGGCGTTCCTGCTCAAAGCGGGCCAAGTTGCCGGGCGTGGCTTCCAGGGCCTTGTTTTGGGGAATGAGATAATTGCGGGCGTACCCCCGGGCCACGTCCACGATTTTGCCGGGTTCGCCCAGGGAAGGCACATAAGCGGTTAAAACGACTTTCACGGCATTCACCTCATGCGTCGCGGGGCTGGTGCAAGCGGCGGAAGTCCAGCCACAGGTCCATCAGCCCCAGGATAATTACCATAAAGAACAAGGGGTTTATGAATAACAACGGGTAGCCCATAAGGCGCAAAAACAAAGGAACCTGGAAGCGGTGAAACATGGCCGCCACCACGGCGACCCCCTGGCAGAAATAAAGAAAGCCCACCACCAAAAGGATGTTCAAGCTGACCAGGCGCAGGCCTTTCAGGGGGACCAGGAGCATGAAGCCCGCCATCAGAAGCACAAAGATGAGCCATTCAGGGTTGGCCCATTCCGCCAGCGGCAGGCCTGGTTCTTTCCAGTTGAGCGTGTGCGCCAGAAATTTGGCTGTCACCATATTCAGCCACGCCACGAACGCCGCGTTGATCACGAACAGCGCCGGGAAAATGCGGGCCACCAGGGTTCCCCAATCAAGTTGTGAGAAGCCCGGAAGCATGAGGGTGCCGCCGTCCACCCCGGTTTCGGCGAACACTTTGTTCAGGGTCCGGGCGGTTTCTCCGGCCTTTTTTTGCAAAAGTTCCAGCAGCGTCAGGCCGGACAGGAGGGATTGACCCACCAGAAAGATCAGGGCAATCAAGCTGACGGCTGCCACCGTGAACACGATAACCTGTCCGGCGGGGTAACCGCGCTGGCGAAAACTGCTCAGCAGCACGCCGGTGAGGAAGAGTTCTCCGTAGGACAGATTATCCAGCAGGCCCGACAGAGTGGGCTGGGTGGCAAAAACCAGCACCGCCGCGGCCAGGGCCAGGGCCAAGGCAGCCCGGTTGCCCAATCGCCAACCCACCAGCAGGATGGGGAGCGGCAGCCAGGTCCCCATGACCAAATAGGCGAGGGGGTGCAAGTGCCCCGCCAGAAACAGCAAACTCAGGCAGGCCAGGCCAAGGAGCCAGACGACAGGCCGGCTGGCAGCCAATGGAGTTTCCCTCCTGCCTTACGGGGGCGGCGGCGCCGGCACGTAAGGCATCAGGGCCAGCAGCCGGGCCTGTTTGATGGCCCGGGTCAGGCTGCGCTGATGGCGGGCGCAGTTGCCGGAAATGCGCCGGGGAATGATCTTGCCGCGCTCGGTCACGAATTGCCTGAGAGTGTTTGTATCCCTGAAATCTATGGCCAGCTTGGGGTCCACACAGAAGCGGCAGACTTTACGCCGGACGAAAAATTGCTTGCGGCGGCGCCGGGGGTAGGTAGCCATGCTTACTCCTCCTTTTCCGCCGGCTCTGCCGGGGCTGATTCAGATTCAGGGGCGGCCGTCTCTGCGGGCGGCTCCTCCGGAGGAGCCGAAACTTCGGGCGCGGCTTCGGCCGGAGCCTCTTCAGCCGCAGCGGCTTTCACGGCAGCAGCCGCGGCGGCTGCGGCCTCCGCGGCCTTGGCCTCTTTGGCTTCTCTGGCTTCCCGGGCGCGGGCGATTTCGGCTTCCACCGCCTCCATCTTCACCTGGTCAGCTTTTTTGAAGGTGAGATAGCGGATGATGCGGTCATCGATGCGGTAATTGCGCTCCAGTTCCTTGACCGTATCCGGCTGGCCGGCGAAATCCGCGATCAGGTAATAACCCCAGAGAGTATTGCCGATTTTGTAAGCGAGTTTCTTGCGGCCCCATTCTTCCAGATTTATCAGGGTGCCGCCCTGGCTGGCGATGATGCCGGTGAATTTGTCAATGGTAGACTTCACTTCTTCGTCCGGGAGGTCGCCGTTGACCACCCAGACCGTCTCATAGCGTCGCATTGAGCCTCCTTGTGGATTCATAGCCCTGGACGTACGCGCGCCCAGAGCAAGGAGAAAGACAAATTTTTTTTATATCAAAAAAATTGGGCTTGTCAAAGAATTTCGTGAAGAGTCTGCAGGAAGTTTTTGAATTAATATTAAGGGAATTTCATATGTTGCTTCATGTCACTATCTCATCAAACTGCTAATTACCTCAGACATCCAGGACAAGTACAATTCGTTTTATAGTATTGCTTATGTGATAATCCGTGAATTTTACCCTCGTGAGAGTCAAATTTACTTTCTATAATATTATAATAATTTATATCTCCTGCCTGATACCTTCTAAAAATAGAATACGCAACATGGTCAGCAAGTTGTATAAGACGTGAAGCTCTTGAATCAATAAACATCGGTACTTCTATGATATTATTAAGAGTTCTCCATTTTGTTCCTATTTGTCTGAAATCAATAGCTAACTTTTGAAGACTTGTCTCATAACTTGTTTTATCTAAAACTATAATTCCCCTTTGTGAATCTTTTTTTCCACTCTGATGATATAATCTGTCAAGAAAAATTTCGAATCTGCTACATAAATCTTCAAATGCCAATTCAACGGGATCTATTGATGGAAAACAACCTTTATGAACTGCACAAGCAAAAATAGCTGTATTATAAGCAACTTCAAATGCTCTTAATACTTTCTTAATAATTTTTATACGCTCTGGCTTTTTCATAGACTTCCAAGGCTCTTCAGTACCAGCATAAATCTCTGAGGCGTGAAACTCTATTGCATTAGGGTTCGAAGGATTAATTTCAGTAGCTAAATCGTCTAAATATTTTCTTAAATAATATACTCTGTGTTCAAACACACAGAAGCCGGCCAATACAAAATAGTCTTCATCTTTATTCGCAACGGAGCCAGAATCATCCAAATAAAGAGAGTACATATTAACTCCAAATAAAGATGGCCCTTAAAGTTTTATAACTTTAGGGCCATCTTTTTTAGCAGCTTTTAGCCAGGTGGAGATTAATTCCCCAGCGGACCGGCAATGCAGCCCTCCCAACCTTTGCACGCCAAGTGGGGATTGAAACCCCAGCGAACCACGAACATGTAGCTCTCCCAACATGCAAAATTTAATCTAATTATCGGAAAAAAAATGTCAAGTATAAATTTAAATTTTTTTCATTTTCAGAGCCATTTTTAGTATTCAACCTATAGAAGTGTAGATGACTGAAAGCCATAAGTTTCCCAAAAAAGGGGCCGCGCTGATCCGGCCCCTTTTCCAGGGATTTTACATCACGGTGAAGTAGGAGACCCGTTCCGCGGTGCCCAGGCTGCTGACCACGCGGTTGGTGACGGTGTAAGTGCCGGGAGCCGCGTTGCTGGGCACTACATAACCCACTTGGTCGGTGTAAGTGCCGGGGTAATTATTGACCGTGGTCTGATAAGGCTGGCCGACAATCTGCCCGTCCTTCCTGACCTCCCGGCTCAGGGTCACCGAAGTGGGGTTGTTTTGCGGCCCCAAGATGGTATAGACCATGGATAGATTTACCTGCTGTCCCGGCCGCACGCTGCTGGGGCTGACAGTGGCTTCGCTGACGTTCACCACGTTGCCCTGGGAGGGGCTGTAATTGTATTGCTGCTGAGCCTGGATATAATTCCAGCGCTGGCGGTTCTGGTGTTCAGCATAGAGATAGCCGCCCACCAAGCCGGCCACGCCGCCGGTGGCCGCACCCACCCAGGCGCCGGTGGCCGGCGAGCCCGTGGCCGCGCCGATGATCGAGCCGATAGCCGCGCCGGTGGCCGCGCCGCCCAGAGCTCCGGCCCCCGCTGAGCGCGTCGGTTCATAGTAGCCGTTGGTGGCGCAACCGCCCAAGGCTGCGACCATGGATATCACAAGTACAACTGCCAAGGTTTTGCGGATCAGCATGGCTTTACCTCCTTATTTTCTATAAAATTAGTATGACTAGGCGGAAAATCAAGGCCTCGTTTGCTTGCCTTTTTGCTTGATTAAAGGTTCAAAGTTTATGCATCCGGTGCGCCGGCCCGGCTAATCAGAGGCCTCCACGTTGCGGTTCACGGCTTGGCAAATATGGTCCAGAATTCCGTTGACAAAGGCCCCCGATAAGTCAGTGCCATAGCGTTTGGCCAGTTCCACGGCCTCATTGATCACCACCTTGGCGGGGACGTCGGTATGGTAAAGCAGTTCATACACCGCCAAGCGCAGGAGGTTGCGGTCCACCGCGACCATGCGTTCCAGACGCCAGTGTTCCGAATGCTCCTTGATCAGGGCGTCCAGTTCCGCCTGATGGGCCGCGACGCCGGCCACCAATTTCTGGAGGTAGTCAGGAACTTTGCCGCCCTGGTGGAAATGCCGCCAGAAGCGGGCCACTTCTCCCTCCCGGTGTCCTATGATATCCGCCTGATACAGAATCTGCAGCGCCAGTTCCCGGCAGCGGCTGCGGGAGATGCCGGCCACTATAGTTTAGACCCCATCTCCTTCAAGAGGTTAACCATTTCGAGAGCGGCTTCGGCCGCGGCATAGCCCTTGTTGCCGGCCTTGGAGCCGGCCCGCTCCACGGCCTGCTCCAGGGTGTCGGTGGTGAGGACGCCGAAAAGAACCGGCACGCCGCTCTCCAGGGAAACCTGGGCGATGCCCTTGCTCACCTCCGCGGCCACGTAATCGAAGTGAGGGGTGGAGCCCCGGATGACCGCGCCGAGGCAGATGACCGCATCAAAACTTTGGGCAACAGTGGGGCGAGATACCAGGGTCTTGGCGGTCAAGGGAATCTCCCAGGCCCCCGGGACCCGCACTATGGTCAGATCTTCATCTTGGACCCCGTGGCGCCGGAGGCAGTCCATGGCGCCTTCCAGCAGGCGCTCGGTGATGAATGAATTAAAACGCGCTACCACCAAGGCGATTTTCAGGCCTTCCCCGGCGAGCTTGCCTTCCAGAGTATGCATCGGCTCCCCCTCACACTAGCTTGAGTATGTGGCCCATTTTCAGGCACTTGGTTTTGAGATAGTTGCGGTTCACCCGGTTGGGAGGAATTTCCAGGTGCACCCGTTCCACCACCTTGAGGCCGTAGCCTTCCAGGCCGATGATCTTTTTCGGATTGTTGGTCATGAGGCGCATTTTACGGATACCGAGATCGCGGAGGATCTGGGCGCCGATGCCGTAATCCCTGAGGTCGGCCTTGAACCCCAAGGCCTCATTGGCCTCCACCGTATCGGCCCCCTGGTCCTGAAGTTCATAAGCCCGGATTTTATTCACCAGACCGATGCCCCGGCCTTCCTGGTGCATGTACAGCACCACGCCTTTGCCTTCCTGCTCCACGCGCTGCATGGCGGCTTCCAGTTGGTCGCCGCAGTCGCACCGCAGGGAGTGAAAGACGTCGCCGGTGACGCATTCGGAGTGGACCCGGACCAGGGTGGGTTCCTCGGGGTTTATGTCGCCCATGACCAGAGCGACGTGCTGGTTGTCGTCAATATCGTTTTCATAGGCGACGATGGTGAACTCTCCGAAATATGTGGGCATCTTGGCCGAGGCGCGGCGGTGTACAAACGATTCGTTTTTGATGCGGTAGGCCACGAGGTCGGCGATAGTGGCGATTTTCAGGTCGTGGGCGGCCGCGAATTTCTCCAGGTCAGGCATACGGGCCATGGTGCCGTCGTCGTTCATGATTTCACAGATAACCGCAGCGGACTTAAGTCCTGCCAGGCGGGCCAGGTCAACGGACCCCTCGGTCTGGCCGGTGCGCACCAGCACCCCGCCGGCGCGGGCCCGCAAGGGGAAGACATGGCCGGGGCTCACCAAATCATCGGGCTTGGCATTATCGGCCACCGCAGTCAAGATAGTGGTGGCCCGGTCGGCTGCGGAGATGCCGGTGGTAACCCCCCGGCGGGCTTCGATGGAGACGCAGAAGGCCGTTTGAAACGGCGACTGGTTGTCCCGGGTCATCATGGGCAGGCGCAAGCGGTCGACGAACTCAGGGGCCAGCGCCAGGCAGATGAGGCCCCGGCCGTAACGGGCCATGAAATTAATGGCTTCGGGGGTAATCAACTCCGCAGCCATCGCGAGGTCGCCTTCGTTTTCCCGGTCGGCGTCGTCCACCAAGATGACCATTTTCCCTTGGCGGATGTCCTCTATGACTTCTTCGATGGGTGAGACGGGCATTGCTTTTCCTTTAGGTGCCAGGTGTCAGGTGCCAGGTGTCAGAATTCTTAAACCTAAACCCTGGCACCTGTCACCTGACAACTGACACCTGCTTTATAGAAAGCCGTGTTCGGCCAGAAAATCCTTAGTTAGGTCAGAGGCGCCGCCGCGGTAAGGTCCCAGCAGACGGGCCACGTATTTGCCGATGATATCGGTTTCCAGGTTTACTTTCTCCCCTGCCTTGAGGTGCGCCAGCGTGGTTTTCTGCGCGGTGTGGGGGATGATGTAAACCGAAAACCGATGCCCCTGGACGGAGTTGACCGTAAGGCTGACGCCGTCCACCGCAATGGAGCCTTTTTCAATGATATACGGGGCCAGCGGCGCGGGGAAGTCGATGCTTAAGGTAAAAAAATCCGGTCCTTCCCGGCGCTCCCTGACCGTGCCCACCGCGTCCACATGGCCGGTCACCAGATGGCCGCCCAGGCGGTCACCGATTTTCAGGGCGCGCTCCAAGTTTACCGTATCCTTGACTTTTTTCAATCCCAAAGTCGTTCTGGCCAGGGTCTCGGGAGAGACCTCCGCGTGAAAGGTTTGGGCGTCCATGGACACCACGGTGAGGCAGGCCCCGGAGACGGAGACGGATTCGCCCACGGTCAGTTCCGCCACCGGAAAGGGCGGCGTCAGGGCCAGGCGGATACCCTCCGCCAGGCGGTTGATCTGGGCGATTTCGCCCAACCCCTCGACTAAGCCGGTGAACATGCTGTGTTCAGTGAGCAGTGAGCAGTGAGCAGTCGCTCATGAGACTTTGTCTCTCAAAAAAATAAAAAGGGTTGGTAGAAAAGGTGTCCTCACCTGTGCCATCCGCCGCCTACGGCGTTTAGGATTTCAGATGACCCCTGAGGCCGCCTGAGGAACTTTTCGTAAAAGAGGCCAGTGATCATTTTAGATCTTAAAGCTTAAGGCCTAAAGCTTACAGCTTATAGCCAGTCATTAGGCGACAGTAACCTCCGGCGTCAAATAGACGTCCTGGATGGCGTTCAAGAGTTCCACGCCTTCCGCCATGGGGCGCTGGAAGGCCTTGCGGCCGGAGATGAGGCCCATGCCGCCGGCCCGCTTGTTGATGACCGCGGTGCGCACCGCCTCGGCCAGGTCATTGCCCCCCGCGGCGCCGCCGGAATTGATCAGGCCAGCCCGCCCCATATAGCAGTTGACCACCTGGTAGCGGGTCATGTCGATGGGGTGGTCGCCCGCGAGCTCAGAATACACCCTGGGGTGGGTCTTGCCGAAATTCAGGGCGGTGTAGCCGCCGTTGCAGGTAGGCAGCTTTTGCTTGATGATGTCAGCCTGAATGGTGACTCCCAGATGATTGGCCTGGCCGGTGAGGTCCGCGGCTGCATGGTAATCCTTGGAGCTGGTCTTAAAGGCGGAGTTGCGCAGGTAGCACCAGAGAATGCAGACCATGCCCAGCTCATGGGCGTGCTGAAAGGCCTCGCTGATTTCCTGGATTTGCCGCCGGGACTCCGGCGACCCGTAATAAATGGTGGCCCCGATGGCCGCGGCGCCCAGGTCAAAGGCCTGGTCCACGGAAGCAAACAAGGTCTGGTCGTACATGGTCGGGTAAGTCAGAAGTTCATTGTGATTGATCTTGACGATGAAGGGAATCTTGTGGGCGTATTTGCGGGACACCGCGCCCAGAACTCCCAGGGTTGAAGCCACGGCGTTGCAGCCGCCCTCGATGGCCAGCTTGACGATATTTTCCGGGTCGAAATAGATGGGCATGGGCGCAAACGAGGCCCCGGCGGAGTGCTCTATGCCCTGATCCACCGGCAGGATGGAAATGTAACCCGTGCCGGCCAGGCGGCCATGATTGAAAATGGCGGCCAGGGACCTCAACACCGGAGCCGGCCGGTCGGATAGCGCGACAACCCGATCGATGTAGTCGGGGCCGGGCAGGTGCAGGGTCTCCTTGGGAACACCCGTGCAAGTGTGCGTGAGCAGATCTTCGGCTTCAGGACCTAACAGGGACTGAATTTTTTTCAGCATATGCCCTCCTTGAGGAGAAGGTTAACCTATATTTTAAACATTAAAACGGCTGGATACCAAGGAGATTGTGACATTTTTCCAATAACGGCTGCGAAAGCCCGCCATTGCAGTCGGGTTATTAAGCAAAGCGGAGCTTTGCATCCAGGCTGGTTCCCAAGCAGGAGCTTGGGAACCAGATGAAAATCGCGGTCATCCCCTGATACCACGTTCCTCAAGAAATCCCAATTCGCACGTAGGGCCGGCCAGCGTGTCGGGCCCAGTCGGGGCGGACACATGGGTCTGCCTGTACGCGAAACATCTTTTCCTGCCTCGTACCCAGGCTCCTGCTTGGGGACGCAGATGGCCGCCAAGCTCCGCTTGGCAACAGAATTATGCCGGTCACTGCTGTCGGGTTATTAAGCAAAGCAGAGCCTTGCATCCAGGATGGTTCCCAAGCAGGAGCTTGGGAACCAGATGAAAATCGCGGTCATCCCCTGATACCACGTTCCTCAAGAAATCCCAATTCGCACGTAGGGCCTAC
>JASEFS010000043.1 GCA_030018495.1 Deltaproteobacteria bacterium
CGTGATCATCGTTTTTCTTCCTCTACCCCATAAATGGGGGAGAGGATTTGAGGTGAGGGGGTTTTGAAATGTCTTCTATTAAAAGGGACATTTTCCGTCGGCTTTTGCCGACCTGATGATTCAGCCAGGGGCTCCTGCCTGAGGAGATAAAACATTTGCATGCCGCCGATTGCAGGGTTAAATTTTCCGAGACGGCAAACAGCCATTTGCCTCGAGGAATTGAATCTCTATCTGTAAGTCTGGAAAGGGACACATGGGCAGCAAACAACTTATCGGCATCATCGCGGGGGCGCTGGTGGGTCTGCTGGTGGGATATGCCAGCCGTTGCTGGGGGGGGACGGGCTGAAGCCTGACCAGCAATCCCTGGTCAGGGATGCTTATCGGCGCGCTGGCGGGCTTTTTGCTCACTCGCGGTTAAGCACTTTAGGGCGGCATCTGATAATTCGCGGAAACCCGGCATCTTACATGGCGCGGCAGAGCCGAAGGGCGGCTTTATCATTGCAGGCGTTGGAACTGTTGGACGAATTTACCGATTGAGGCGATTCGCCCTGCCGCTGCAGGCGGCGGGGCGCAAATGGAGTGCTTATGAAACGCTATGAAGACCCTGCCTGGACGGCGTCCATGGCCGTGAAGCTGGATTACAACTTTGCCATGGCTGATTTTGTGGGGGAACACGGCTTGCGCCCGGAAGAACTGGGCGCACTGGATTCCCGGATAAGCGCCGTCCACCAAGAACTGGAGAAGAGCCGCCGCGAAGGACGGCTGGCCTTTTATGAACTTCCCTATCAAACCGACATCGTCAGGGAAATCCGCCAAGTGGCCAAACCTTTCCTGGAGTGGTGTTGGGAATTCATCGTCCTGGGCATCGGCGGCTCAGCCCTGGGTGCCAAGGCCCTGCACCAGGCACTGTGCCACCCTCAGCACAACAGGCTGACCATGGGTCGGCGCCAACATAAAGCCGGCCTGTGGGTGCTGGACAATATCGACCCCGATTATATGTACGGTCTTCTGGACGGCCTGGAACTCAGGCGGGCCGTAGTCAACGTCATCAGCAAATCAGGGAGCACCGCCGAGACCCTGGCCCAGTTTATGTTTCTCTTTCGCATTCTCAAAGCCCGGGTGGGCGAGGAAAAGGCCCGGCAACGCTTCGTCATTACCACGGATCCTGAAAAAGGCACCTTGCGCCGGCTGGCGGAAAAAGAAGGGTTTCTGACTATGAGCGTGCCGCCCGCGGTGGGCGGCCGCTTTTCCGTGCTCACCACGGTGGGACTCTTGCCCGCGGCCATGACCGGGATCGATATTGAAGAACTCCTGGCCGGGGCCCGGTTCATGGATCAGCGCCTGAAGCAGGCCGGCCTGCAGAATAACCTGGCTTACACCCTGGCCGCGCTGTACTATCTCTTTGCCACGGCCAAGGCGCGCCCCATCCTGGTGCTCATGCCGTATGCCTCTTCCCTGGCCTTTTTCGCGGATTGGTTCTGCCAGCTTTGGGCCGAAAGCCTGGGCAAAAAGGTCGACCTGGACGGCAATCCCGTGAATGCCGGCAGCACCCCGGTGCGAGCTTTGGGAGTCACCGACCAGCACTCGCAATTACAACTTTACATGGAAGGGCCTCACGACAAGCTCATTACCTTTTTTAAAGTGGAGAAGTTTAACCACCATCTGCCGCTGAATCCGCAATTTCCGGGGTATGAAAATATGGATTACCTGGGGGAGAGCAGCCTGAATGAGCTGATTAACACCGAATATGAAGCTACGGCTTTTAATCTCAAGGAGGCCAAGCGCCCCAATATTACCCTGCGGATTCCGGAAATCAACGCCTTTACCATGGGCCAGCTCATCTACCTATTTGAAGTTGTGACCGTGGCGGCCGGGGGCCTTTTCCGGGTCAATCCCCTGGACCAGCCCGGGGTCGAAGGCGGCAAAAACACCACCTACGGCCTCATGAACCGGCCAGGCTACGAAAAATATCGCCGGGAGTTCGACGCCGCCCCGCCTAAGTTGGGGAAATATTTAATAACCTGAGTTCAAGGTTCAAGGTTCAAAGTTCAAGGTTATGGGTTTGGGGTTTTTCGTTCCCAAGCTCCTGACTGCCACTCAAAAACGGGATTTGGTGGAACCTGTCTTTGGGTGATCACAAGAATTTGAAAAATGTGTTAAAATTAATCGGTTAAGATGGATTCTGCGGCGATAAATTCTTTTTAGTTTTGAACTTTGAACCTTGAACTTTGAACCTTGAACTAAATATATGAAGCAGGAAAAGATCAAGACCTCCTGGTGGGCGCCCGGCCAGGATGTGGAAACCTTCCGCCTGGCGAAATTCTTTTCGCTCACCAGTTTCGTGGTCATCCTGGTGTCCACGGCCATTCTCACCCTGCTTCTGGCGCACCGGGCCCAGCAGGTGTCCCTTAAAAAAAGCGAAGAATATCTCAAGCTATTGGCTGCCAATCTCAATCACCAGGTGTTCCAGCAATTCCTGGTGCCTATCGCCATAGAAAAACAGGGCCGCATTACCATTGCCGACCCTGAACAATATCAACGCCTGGATGCCGTGGTAAAAAATACCATTCACGGCTTCCATGTGGAAAATCTGGCCATTTACGACCAGGTCGGGGTACTGTCATACAGCACCAGCAAGGTGTCTTTGGGCAAGGACTGCTTCGAAGTGCCGGGGGTGAGGCAGAGCCTTTTCGGTGAAACTTATTTCGACACCCCGGGCAAAAACCTGCTCATGTCCAGTTGGGCCACCTGGAGCGGGAAAGTGCAACGCCTGACCGGCTACTTCCCCTTCCGCCTGGAAGGCAAAGAAGGTCCGGGTCTGGGCCCGGTAGTGGGCGTCTTTGAGATCACCCAGAACATTACCGCCGACATGGCCGAAATCACCCGCTTTCAGGCCATCATCCTGCTGATCTCGGTTCTCGTCATGGGCCTGTTGTTTGTCACCCTCCGGCAGATAGTGAAACAGGCGGAGGTGATCATCGAGCGGCGGCAAAAAGAGCAGTTGGCTTTGGAGGCCCAGCTTAACCAAACCGAGCGCTTGGCGGCCTTGGGTGAGATGACCGCCGGGGTGGCCCACGAAATCCGCAATCCGTTGGGCATCATCAGTTCCACCGCCGAATTATTGCGGCAGCGCCTGGACAAGTACGAGCCCCAAAACCGCCTGGCCCAGATCATCGTCGAAGAAGCCAACCGGTTGAATGAAAAGGTCACGGAATTCCTGGACTTCGCCCGCCCTCGGGTGCCCAACCTGCAATACTGCGACTTGGAAAAGGTTTTGGATCGGAGCCTGGAATTTATGGAACCCGAAATTCAGCGCCTGAATATCAACGTGCAGCGCCATTACCGGCAAAACGGCCAACCTCAGGTGGCGGACCCGGATTTGCTTCACCAGGCTTTTTTAAATATCCTCTTGAACGCCTTGCAGGCCATGCCCAACGGCGGCCGTCTCGAAGTGAGCACGTCTCCCGGCGTCAATGGCGAGGGCGCGCGGGTCATCATCAAAGACACCGGCGAGGGTGTTGACCCGGAAAAAATAAAAAAGATTTTCAATCCGTTTTTCACCACCAAGGAAAAAGGCAGCGGCTTGGGGCTGCCCATCGTCAAAAGCATTATCGAAAGCCACCGCGGCGGCATCAGGATCGAGAGCCAGCCGGGCGAGGGGACGGTGGTGACCCTGGAACTGCCCTCTTTGCCCATGGAAAATGGCAGGTGATTTATCAATTTCGATTTTAACGGTATTGCATCTGACAATATTGAGGGAAATGTCGTAAGCAGGCACCCATGTGTGCACCCGGCAAAGCGGGCCGACACGTCGGTCCGCCCGTGCCCACAGAATAGGCAACAATGGACACCATCCTGGTAGTCGACGACGAAGCCAATTATCTCACGGTCATGCAGGCCCTGCTGGAAGAGGCAGGCTATGAGACCCTGACGGCCTTGAGCGGCCCCGAGGCTCTCAAGGCAGCGGCGCAGACTGACCTGGACGCGGTCCTCACCGATATGAAGATGCCCAAAATGAGCGGCATCGAGCTTTTGGCGGAACTCAAGCACCTGTATCCGGACATCCCGGTGATCATCATGACCGCGTACGGCACCGTGGAAAAGGCCGTGGAAGCCATGAAGAAGGGGGCTTTTGACTATATTCTCAAGCCCTTCAAAAACGAAGAGATTCTGGCGACCATCGCCAAGGCCCTGGAGCACCGCCACCTGCTCCTGAAAAACCGCCTCCTGTTCAATGACTTGGAAAAAAAATACGGTTTTTCCAATATCGTGGGGGAGAGCAAGGCCATCCAGGAAATTCTGGCCCTGGTGAAACGGGTGGCCGGCTCCAAGGCCACCGTGCTCATCAGCGGCGAAAGCGGCACCGGCAAGGAACTCATCGCCCGGGCCATCCACCGCTTGAGCCCCCGCGCGGGGAAAACCTTCATCTCGGTCAACTGCGCGGCCCTCACCGAAACCCTGTTGGAGAGCGAGTTATTCGGGCATGAACGGGGCGCGTTCACCCACGCGGTGGCCATGCGCAAGGGCCGCTTCGAACTGGCGGACGGCGGCACCCTGTTCTTGGACGAAGTGGCGGAAATGTCGCCGGCCCTCCAGGTCAAGCTCCTGCGCGTGCTCCAGGAAATGGAGTTCGAGCGGGTGGGGGGCGCCCGCACCATCAAGGTGGACGTGCGCGTGGTGGCGGCCACCAACAAAGACCTCAAGGAAGAGGTGGAGGCCGGCAACTTCCGGGAGGATTTGTACTACCGGCTCAATGTGGTGCATCTGAACATCCCGCCGCTGCGCCAGCGGCCCGAAGACATCCCGCTTTTGGCCCTGCATTTTCTCAAAAAATACGCCTCGGAGAACATCCGGGGGGAGGTGCGCCTCGATCCCGAGGCCATGAAGCTGCTCATCCGGTACGACTGGCCGGGCAACGTCCGGGAACTGGAAAACGTCATGGAACGGGCCGTGATCCTGTGCGGCGACAATCGCATCACCCCCAACGATCTCCCCGGAGAACTGGCGGCCGGCCGCGTCGAGCCCAGGGAAGTGGACATCGATATGTTCATCCCCCTCACCAAGCCCCTGCCCGAGGCCCTGGAGGAAATCGAGGAGCAGATGATCCGCCGGGCCCTGGAGGCCAGCGGCCAGGTGCAGGTCCGGGCCGCGGAGATGCTGGGCATCACCAAGAGCCTGCTGCAGTATAAGCTGAAAAAGTACCACCTGACCGGGTAAAAGAATTTTGCGCAAAATCGCGTGAGGGCTGAAATTCGCCATACTTTAAATGGGAATTAGTGGAGATTGCCGTTAGGATCAGGCCAACCAAGTGGCACAGGCGTCCCGCCTGTGCTAACCTTTAAACTTTATCAGCAAAAATAGGCTATTGAGGACCCTGTTGTGAAGCCCCAGGAATTCCCCCAAGACCTCCAACCCCACCTCATCCCCGCGCCCTCAGGCGACATGGCCTACCGCTGCCTGGAGTGCGGGGCGGAATACGGCATCACCGAACTGCTCTACACCTGCCCCAAGTGCAAAGGGTTGTTTCTCCTCATTGATAAAAACGAAGCCCGGCTCAAGGAGAAACCCGGAGCCTTCTGGCGGCGGCTCTTCGACCACCGCAAGATGCTGAACCTGCCGGCCCTGAAGGGCGTCTTCCTGTTCTACGAACTTATCGCGCCCATAATACCGCTGGGAGATATTATCTATTTGGGGGAAGGCCACACCCCCCAGGTGGCGGCCAACGCCGATTTGCAGGGAGAAGTGGGCCGGGCCTTTTACTTCAAAAACGACGGCCAGAACCCCAGCGCCTCTTTCAAGGACCGGGGCATGGCCGCGGCCCTGAGTTATTTAAATTATCTGGTGCGCACCGAAAATCTGGGCAAGGTCCTGGCCATCTGCGCCTCCACCGGCGACACCTCCGCGGCCGCGGCCCTATATGGCGCGTATCTGGGCGACAAGATCGCGTCCGCGGTGATTCTGCCCCACGGCAAGGTCACGCCCCAGCAGCTTTCCCAGCCCCTGGGGAGCGGCGCCAAAGTCATCACCATCCCCGGCGTGTTCGATGACTGCATGAAGATCGTGGAGGCCCTGTCGGACAACTATCAGGTGGCGCTCCTCAACTCCAAGAACTCCTGGCGCATCCGGGGCCAGGAGTCTTACGCCTATGAGGTGGCCCAGTGGTTCGATTACGACGTCAGCCGCATTGCCGTAGTGGTGCCCATCGGCAACGCCGGCAACATCACTGCGGTGATGCAGGGATTTTTGCGGCTGCATGATTTGGGCGTCATCGAGGGTCTCCCCCGGGTGATCGGCGTCCAGTCCCGGCATGCCAATCCGGTTTTCCTTTATTACCGTGAGCCGGACCGGGCCAAGCGGGTCTTCCGCCCGGTGACCGTGAGCCCGTCCGTGGCCCAGGCCGCCATGATCGGCGCGCCCGTGTCCATGCCCCGGGTCATTCGCCTGGTGGAGGAATACACCCGCCGGGCCGGCGAAGACGCGGTCCTGGTGGTGGAAGTGAGCGAGCAGGAAATCATGGACTCCATGCTGCTGGCCAACCGCCACGGCCATATCGCCTGCACTCAGGGGGGCGAATCCCTGGCGGGCCTGAGGGCTGCCGTCCGGAAAGGGCTTATCGACCAGGACGAAACCGCGGTCCTGGACGCCACCGCACACCATCTGAAATTTGTGGGCTTCCAGGAGATGTACTTCAGCAACTCCTTTCCGCCGGAATTCGAAGTGACGCCGAAGCCGGAGTATCAGAATCAGCCCCAGTTGTTGACGCCGAAAACCGGGGACGCCCAAGGCAAAGTCGCGGATCTGGCCGAACAAATCGCCGGATTGCTTAAATTGACCCCGAAAAAAGTGTAGAGCAGGCGCCCCCGCCTGCGCAAAGAACAGCCAAGGCGGCTGTTCCCCTTTGTAAGACCTAAATCCTCCGGGAAGGTAACCGGGCCTATGGACTTTTCAGAGAAAAGCCCCCCAACCGCCCCTGTCGTCACCCCCGTTGCGGACAACTACTGCTTCGTGTGCGGCCGGGACAACCCCAAGGGGCTGCGCATCAAGGTAAAGTATCATCCTGATGAGGCGGCAGCGGAAACAGAACTTGCCCTGCCCCGGGAGTACCAGGGCTGGGCCGATGTGATCCACGGCGGCATTTTGGCCACCCTGCTGGATGAATTGATGGCCCACGCGGTCTGGCATTTCGCGGGACCGGGGCTGACTCTCAGCATGGAGACGCGCTTTCACCACCCCCTGAAGCCCGCGGAGGCCATCCGGGTCCGGGGGGTGCTTACCGCCATGAACGGCAGCCGCCGCACCGCGGAGGCGGAAATCATCCGGGTCGCGGACGGCAAGAAAATCGCCAGCGGCAAGAGCCGGTTTCTGCTGTTGGAGGAGAAAAGCCGGGGCTAGGGACTGATTTTTGGTCGCCGTGCGCACCTTGCATATCAAAGGATTTTTTCAACAATAACACCGTCTTTTGTTGTTTCTTTGCGGCCAAGGCCTTGGAGCTTGGCCAAAGCGGAGCTTTGGCAGACAAGTGCGTTCCCAAGCAGGAGCTTGGGAACGAGCCAAAGCCCGCCACTTGGTTGCAAGACCTCAGGACAAGGCGGACGCGGCGGCTTGCGTCACCTGATTTAATGCTGAATATTTTTGTCCTAATGGTAGGCAAAACCCGGGAACCCTTCATCCAGGAAGGTCTGGCCTTCTACCAGAAACGCCTTAAACCCTACCTCCAGCTCACCCTGAAAAGCCTTCGGGAAGAAAAGGAAAAGAAAAATTTGTCCCCGGAGGTAATCATGGCCAGGGAAGGGGAGCGCCTGCGGGCCGCCATCCCGGCCAAAGCCTATACCGCGGCCCTGGATGTCAAGGGCAGGGAATGCACCACCGAGGAATTGGCCGCCTGGCTCGCAACCAGGGAACTGGAGGCCCGGCCCCTGGCCTTCCTGATCGGCGGCCACTGGGGGCTGGATGAGGCGACTCTAGCCGCGGCCCACGAGCGCCTGGCCCTCTCCCGCCTGACTCTGACCCACGAACTGGCCCGCCTGGTGCTCCTGGAGCAGCTCTACCGGGCCATGACCATCAAAGCGGGACATCCCTACCATGTGTAGTTAGCGGTCAGCAGTCAGCAATCAGTGAAAAGCAATCGGTAGTCGAAGCAAAGAAACGCCAGGGATATCCTGTTTTCCCGACCACTGACCACTGGCCACTGCCTCTCAATCCCAGGGCCAGATTTGAGCCAGATAAGCCAGGGACGGCGTCAGGCTGCCCTCCTGGTGAGGTTCCAGGGTGATCAGGGGGCGGACGCCCTTGTCCTTGAGGAATTGCAAAACATAGGCGAGGGGCACCTTGCCCGTGCCCAGGGCCAGGTGGTCGTCGCCATCCCCCTGATTGTCATGCAGGTGCAGGTGCCCGATATGGGGCCACAGGGTTTCGAGCCAGCCGGAGAAGTCGCCGTCGCCGAAGGCCAGCAGGTGCCCCACGTCCAGGCAGACCTTGAGGTTGGAGGCCTGAACCCGGGAAATCACCTCAACGAAAAGCTCTTTTTCGGTTTCGTAGACATTTTCCAGCATGACCGCGGCGCCATAGGCCGCGGCCATCCCGGCCAGTTCTTTAAAGGTCGCAGCGGTCCTGGCCAGCCAGTTGTCCACATCCCAGCGGTAGTGCCGGGCCTCATACCCTAGATGGCAGACCACCGCAGCCGGACGGAACACCCCCAGCCAGCGGAAGGCCTGGCGCAGACGGCGGCGGCTGGCCGCCAGGATTTCATCATCCAGCGCGCCCGGGGCCAGATCCTGAAAGGGGGCATGCAGGGTGATGCGCCGCCCAGCCTGCTGAAAGGTCCGGGCGATGCGGCGGAAGGTCCTGGGAGCATAGACGCTCAAGCTCCCGGCGTCCAGGCCGATTTCCGGATTGAGGCCGTTATCCAGGAACAGGGCAAGATACCTGTTCAAGAGGAAGGGAAACGGAATATTGACCTGGACCAGGCGGGGCATCAGTTCAGGGGTCATCCCCATGAATGCCGGCCTTTAGTGGGGTTCGGCGTACTGCACCAGTTCCAACAGGACCCCGAAGGTGGATTTGGGATGAAGGAAGGCCACCCGGCTGCCGTGTGCGCCTTCCCGGGGCTTTTCGTCAATGAGGCGGACTCCTGCGGCCTTGAGCTCCTCCACGGCCGCGTCGATGTCTTCAACTTCCAGGGCCAGGTGGTGGATGCCTTCGCCTTTGTTTTCCAAGAATTTGGCCACCGGGCTGTCGGCCGCGGTGGGCAGCAGCAGCTCCAAAGAGGTCTCGCCGACCTTTATGAAACTCACCTTGACTTTTTGGGCAGACACCACTTCTTCGCCTTGGGATTCCAGGTTGAGTTGGTCGCAATAGAGTTTTTTAGGCGGGTCCAGGTCCTTTACAGCTATGCCCAGGTGCGCAATCCGCTTGATTTTCATGCCGATCCTCCTCAATAAGCCAGCCTTGGGCTTATTCTGCTTGCCCAATATATCCGCCATTATATATGATGTTACGGATCGGGCAAAGCCAGAATAGCAAAAGCTGACTATCACCAGCCGGTTAATTTTTTAAGGCAAGGTGAGGCAAGATGCCGGAAAAACAATTTACTCAAGTTTGCAGGCAAATTGACGGCTACCGCCAAAAGATGATCGACTTGCAGCGGGAACTGGTGGCCAGGGTGGCCGTAGGCCCCGACCAGGGCGGCCCGGGGGAGGCTGAGAAGGCTGCGTTTCTTAAAGACCTTCTTGTGAAATGGGGCCTCAAGGTAGATAATTTCCCCGCGCCGGATGACCGGGTGGCCGGGGGAGCCCGCCCCAATCTGGTGGCATGGCTGCCGGGAAACACCGGCCAAAAGGTGTGGGTTTTGAGCCATCTGGACGTGGTGCCCCCCGGCGATGCGGGTTTGTGGGAATCGGACCCCTACACCCTGCGGGTGGACGGGGACCGCCTTTACGGCCGGGGCACGGAGGACGACCACCACGGCATTGTCACCTCGCTCATGGCGGTTAAGGCCCTGCTGGATTTGCAGCTCGTGCCGCCCCGGACCCTGGCCCTGGCCCTGGTCTCTGACGAAGAGACCGGCAGCGCCAAGGGACTTGACTTTCTTCTTGCCAATCACCGCAATCTGTTTGCCGCCGACGATCTTATCATCGTTCCGGATGCCGGCAATCCGGACGGCACCATGATTGAAGTGGCGGAGAAAAGCATGCTCTGGCTGCGCCTGGAAGTGGAAGGCCGGCAATGCCACGCCAGCCGGCCGGAGTTGGGCCGGAATACTCTGCGCGCCGCGGCGCACATGATTGTCGCTCTGGAGAATCTTGGGCGGGAGTTCGCTTTGGAAAATCCCCTTTTTGAGCCGCCCATGAGCACTTTTGAGCCCACCAAGAAAGAGGCCAATGTCCCAAACATTAACACCATCCCCGGCCGTGATGTATTCTATCTGGATTGCCGCGTGCTGCCGGAGTATGATCTGGCGGCAGTGAAGGAAAAAATTTATGCCATTGCCGCGGAGGTGGCCCGCAAATTCGAGGTCACCCTGAAGATGGAGCCGGTGCAGGAGGCCCCCAGCGCGCCGCCCACCTCGCCGGAGGCCCCGGTGGTCAAGGCCCTGATGCGGGCCATCCGGGAGGTGTACGGCCGGGAAGGCAAACCACAGGGTATCGGCGGCGGCACGGTGGCCGCCTTCTTCCGCCGGGCGGGCTTGCCCGCCGCGGTCTGGATGACGGTGAGCCACACCGCGCACCAGCCCAATGAATATTGTTCGCTAAGCAACCTGGTGGGCGACGCCAAAGTGCTGGCCCATGTTTTTCTCCACGCGGCTTAGGCAGGGGCAAGGCGCCTCAGAGAACTGACGGCAGACTCTTAAAGGCCCCAGGATTTCAGCAGTTCGGCCCAGTGGTGGAGGTCCTGGCGATAATCCCACAGGTCCTCGTCAGCGATCTTATAGTTCAGGGGGTCCTCGGCCAGCATTTCGGCCCACTCCTCCAGGGCGTCCACCGGGTCGATGGAGCCCAGCCAGGCACGGATGCTGTATGCTTCCTTAAAGCCGCAATGATACAGCAATTCTCGGGGCCGGTCGTCCAGAACCAGATAGGATTGGCCGTCGTCGTGCCGCCGAATGATGATGGGATAAGCCAACAGCTTTCTCCTTTCTGATTTTTGGAATATTTTATGCCAAAAACCGTACGGTTGAAAACCCTGGAAGTTTTTCGGCAATATGTACACCTTACATGGGCTGCTATCCTGCTTATAGTCCTGATTGCCGCCGCATTTTGCTTTGGTTGCGGCCGCTATGCGCCGGTGCCGGCGGTCTGGGACCCGCAGGCCTACCGCCAGATAACAGTGGAGGATTTGCGAGCGCCGGGACCCGCGGGATTGGCCGACGGCGACAAAGTCAAGGTGCCGGCTTATTTTTGGGAATTTATTGTCCATGACCCGGCCATGGTGCGCAATTACCTCACCATGCTGCGCCACCCCCTGGCCTGGCCGCGGCTGGAATGGTTCGCCATTTACGGCACTCCGAATATGCAGGCATATTTCGATCGGGTGGTTATGGACAAGGAGCAGCGGCGGCTCTATAAGCTGAACCGGCTGGACCATATCATGATTTACGGAGAGCTGACCCCCATGGCCGGCGGCCTCCTCTATCTCAGGATGCACCGGCTGCAAAAGCTGGAAGAAGGCTGATATTTTTTCAAGGGCGTGAGCATGAACATTTTGGATTTGGGCATTATCATTATCCTGTTTCTGATAATTCTGCGGGGCTATTACCGCGGCCTGTTTCAGGAGCTGGCCGTTCTGGCGGGGCTTATCGGCGGCTTGCTGGCGGCCGCCAACTTTTATGTGCTCCTGGCCGGCAAGCTGCAATATTTCATAAAAAACCCGACGTATTCCCGCTGGGCGGCCTTCGTCGTAATCCTGGTGGCCGTGTACTGGCTTACCAGGGTACTGGCCCACCTGCTGCAGCGGCTGCTATATCATCTTTACCTGGATACCTTTGATCGACTGTTGGGAGGATTTTTCGCCTTCCTGAAGGGCGCTCTCATCCTGGGCTTTTCCCTGATGTTGCTCAATCATGTTTTCTCCCGGGATCAGCCCCAATTATTAAAGGACTCCCGGACCGCGCCGATGCTTATGCAGCTTTCCCGCCGGACCCTGACATTTTTGCCTGCTGATTTTAAAAAATACTGGGAAATGCGCCTGCGCGACTGGGTTAAACCCAAAGAAAAGCAGCAGGCCGCCCTGCGGCCCGGGCTATGGGCCTGACAAGGACGCGAGTCATGGATAAAAAGGCCGACATTGATGCGGCCATTTCTGAATTTATGGCCATCGTGCGGCGCCTGCGGGGCCCGGGAGGCTGTTCCTGGGACGCCAAGCAGACGCCGGAAACTTTGAAGACGTACGTGCTGGAAGAGGCGTATGAAGTAATTGAGGCTTTGGATTCCCGGGACCCGGCAAAAATCCGGGAAGAGTTGGGGGACCTGCTGCTGCACCTGGTGTTTTTGAGCGACATTTACCAGGAGAAGGGTGATTTTTCCTTTGCCGATGTGGTCAAGGGCATCAGCGCCAAGATGATTCACCGGCACCCGCATGTGTTTGGCGAAGAAAAAGCGGAAAATATTGAGGAGTTGCGGGCTATCTGGCGCCGGGCCAAAGAACAGGAAGGCAAGAAACCTGAAGGGAGCCTCGGCAAGGTTTCGGCCGCGCTGCCGGCCCTGACCCAGGCGCAGCGCCTGGGGGAAGCTGCCGCCAGACTGGGCTTCGATTGGCCGGACGTCGAAGGGGCGCTCGCCAAGGTGGAGGAGGAATGGCAGGAATTTCGCCAGGCTCTGATGAACCCCTTTGACCCGGCCCAAGAAGAGGAACTGGGGGACGTGCTCTTCGCCTTGGTCAACGTGGCGCGGTTTTTGAACATCGACTCGGAGGGAGCCCTCCGGCGTACGGTATATAAATTTGTCAAAAGATTTCATGTGGTGGAAAGGACCTTGGCCAAGGCCGGCAAGACTCCGGAAACCTCCACCCTGGAGGAGATGGACGCCATTTGGGAAGCCGCCAAAGCCAAAAAGACAGACCAGGAAGAGCCGGAGGGCCAAAGATAGCCGGATGCCCGCTTGCCATGGTTTCTAAGAATGATAAAATAATGAAGAACTTACGAACGACTATCGAGGTCTTGCCAGGATGAAATCGGCCCGGACCAAGGGCGTCATTTTCCTGCCCCTGATTATTGTCCTCATTATTGTCGGAGCCCTTGTTCTTTCTTTTATTTTCTATTCCCTTTTTCAGCGGCTGAATGTCCAGGTTGAAAATACCCTGCGCGACCAATTCAATCAGCAGCAACTGATGCTCGCCAAGAAAATTGCGGATAACGTGGAAGCATATTTTGATTACCTGGAAAATGAATTGATGGCTTTCCCTTGGAGGTTCCGCAACTTCAAAGTCGACTCGACCGAATTTGCCGCATATATGGACAGGCGCTTCCAGGATATGAATGCCCTGGGCGTAATGGCCATCCTCCATTATGACGAGAACGGCGTGTTGGTAAAATCCTGGAGCGGCCAACCGCCTGAAACGAGCAAGGCAGTGCGATTGCCCGAGGCGGAGCTCGATTGGGTCAAACAACCACAAAACCGCGGTCGCCTGTATCTTGGCAAGGTAAACCGCCGTGAGCAGTATCCCTGCTCTGAGTGCCTGGTGATGGTCATGCTGACGGGCCTCTATGCCTCACAGGATGCGACGCAGCCAAACGGGGCTCTGGAATTGCTGATCGACCCCCTTTTCATTGCCGGCAGAAGCACCCAAGGGGTGCGCTCCGGCTTGACCGGCTATGCCTGGATCATTGACCAGAACGGCGTTTTTCTGGCCCATTACGAGGGAGATTTTGTCGGCCATGACGCTATCAAGATCAGGATCGCCCGAAACCCCCAACTCACCTATCAGGGAATAAAGGACCTGCATGAGCGTATTTTCCGCGGCGAGGAAGGCACCGGAACCTATGTTTCCGGCTGGCACCGCCAGAAAATAGGCCAAATGGAAAAACTGTACGCCTTCACCACTATCCGCTTTGACAAGGGACTGATCCGGGGCATCACGGACGTGCAGGATGCGGCCCATAATCTCTGGGGTGTGGCCGTGGTGGCCCCTGTGGAGGAAGTATCCGGCCATGTCTGGGAAGTGCTGTATCAAGAGCTGATCCTGGCCGCCATGTTCTTTATGGTGGTGATCCTCACAAGCGCCGCTCTGATCGGGGTGGCTCTGACTTTCAACAAGAGGCTGTCTCGCGAAGTAGAATTAAAGACCAGGGAGCTCAAGGAATCCAATGAGCAGTTAATCCGGTCCGAGCGCTTCGCGGCAGTGGGCGAAGCCGCGGCGTATGTGAGCCATGAAATCAAAAATCCCCTCATGGTCATTGGGGGGCTGGCCCAGCAGGTGGGCCGCCGCCTGGAGCAACCGGAACTGCGCGAAAAGCTGAACATTATTCAGGCGGAAGTCCGCCGTCTGGAAGATTTCCTGGGAGACCTGAGAGACTTCACCCGCCCGACGCAGCCCGCCAAGGAGAACATCAATTTAAACGAAGTAATTCAGGAAGTGCACCGGCTGATGGAGGGCGAGGCCCAAAAGCGCAACATCATCATAAGCGAACATCTGGACCCGCACTTGCCCAAGCTGGAAGCCGACCCCGGCCAGATGAAACAGGTCCTCTTGAACCTTATCAAAAATTCTTTGGAGGCCATGGACTCAGGCGGTGAAATTACCTTGAACAGCGGGGTAGACGGCCGGTATGTCTGGTTCTCCGTAAAGGATACCGGCGTCGGCATGACTCCGGAAGTGCAGGAAAAAGTTTTCAATCCTTTCTTCACTACCAAAGAAAAAGGCACGGGCCTGGGGTTGGCGGTCATCCATAAGATTATCGTTGACCATCAGGGTTCGGTCGCCTTGGAGAGCAAACCGGAGAAGGGCACCACCATCACGGTGAAGCTGCCGCGTCGCTGACGCCTGAAAAGCCCGGAGAGACCGAAGCAGGGGGCGAAGTAATAAATCTGCTCCGGTCGCGAAGCCCCACATTTGGCATTATGGCTGAATCTCAAACCCTGCCGGTTGACCAAGAGAGGAAGAAGCGCCGCCGGGAAAGAATCCTCATCGTCCTTACCCTGGTCCTGGTAGTGGCGCTTACCTCGGTGGAGATTTATTTGGTGCGCCAGGGCGGCCACCCGGTGACCGGCAGTTTGCTCGCTTTCGGCCTCCTGAACCTCAACGCCATACTGTTCTTGCTGTTTACCTTTCTCATTTTCCGCCATCTTACCAAACTGTTTCTGGAAAGGCGGCGCCGGGTCTTCGGCTCCCGCTTGCGCACCCGTCTGGTCCTCACCTTCATCACCCTGGCCCTGCTGCCCACTTTGTTCATGTTCTTCATCGCCTGGCAACTGATTTCCAGTCAGATGGACAGTCAGTGGAGCGGCCGCGTCGAGGAGACGGTGGACCAAAATCTGGCCCTCTCGGAAGCCTACGGCCGGGAGTTGGAAGAGAAGCTGGCCGCCCTGGGCCACCTGTTCCGCCAGGAGTTATTGGGCAGCCAAAAATTTTTCCACCAGGACGCGGAGGCTGTCCAGTCTCTTCTGGATGTATGGCAGGGAACCTACCAGTTGAGCGGCCTGGAAATTTATGCTCCTGACGGTGAGAAACTGGCCGGGGCTTATGACAAGCGCGCCAAATTTGTCCCCGAGCCGCCGCCTTCAGTGCGCCCGGCTGAAATGGCGGAAGAGACTCTCCACCGCCAAGCCGTGGCCGGAGGCCTGCTGGTGAGCCTGGTGGAGCCCCTCAGGGGGCCTTCCGGCAAGCTGAGCGCTTACCTGGTGCTCCACGAACTTATCCCCCAGTCGCTGGTTACCAGAATAGCCGGCACCGAGCGCCAGGCCAGGGATTTCAGGGCCATGCAGTTTCTGGTCCGGCCGGTAAGGGTGAGCCATTACCTAACCCTGGTCATCGTTACGCTCCTGACGCTCATGGCCGCCATCTGGCTTGCTTTTTACATGGCCCGGGAGATCACCACTCCCATCCGGCAACTGGCCGAAGGGGCCCTCAAGGTGGCGGGCGGCGATTTCAGCTTTCAAATCGCCCAGGAAGGCAAGGACGAAATCGGTTTTCTGGTCCAATCCTTCAACAAGATGACCCAGGACCTGGAGCACAGCCGGGCTCAGTTGGCCGCGGCTTATGAAGAGTTGCACCGCTCCCACATCGAGCTTGCGGAACAGAAGCGCCACGTGGAAATCCTGCTCAGCAACGTGGCCGCCGGGGTCATCGCGGTGGACGCTGACGGCCGCATCACCACGGTCAATAATTCCGCGGCCCAGATTCTCCAGGTGAATCCCGAGGAGGCGCTGGGCCGGTATGCCCGGGACTTTCTCCCTCCCGGAGAAGTGAGCCGCCTGGCCGAAGTGGTGGAGGAGGCCCGGCGGTCCCAGGGCACCGTGGAGAGGCCTTTCCATCTGGCCCTGCCCGACAGGACCCTCTATCTCCTGGTCAAACCCACGGTGCTCAAGGATGACGCCGGCAAGGACCTGGGGGTCGTGGTGGTCTTTGAGGACATGACGGAACTGGAGCGGGCCCAGCGCCAGGCCGCCTGGCGGGAGGTGGCCCGGCGCATCGCGCATGAAGTGAAAAATCCCCTGACCCCCATCAAGCTGGCGGCCCAGCGCCTGAGGCGGCGCTACGAGGGGCGCATGCCCGACGACGGCCAGGTCTTCGAAGAATGCACCCGCATTATCAGCGACCAGGCGGATGTCATCAAGAACCTGGTGAACGAGTTTTCCCGCTTCGCCCGCCTGCCGCACCTGGCCCTGGCGCCGCATGACCTGAACGATCTGATCCGGGAAATCCTCCTGCTCTATAAGGAAGTGCACCCCCGCGTAATGTTGGAGTTCCAGCCGGATCCGGACCTGCCGCCCATTCTTTTGGACCAGGAGCAGATCAAGCGCCTCCTTCTCAACCTGGTGGACAATGCCCTGGCTGCCATCCAGGGCTCCGGAAAGATCACCCTGGCCGTTAAGGGAGAGCCCTCCGGGGAGTGGGTGGAGCTGTCGGTGGCCGACACCGGCGCGGGCATCCCGGAAAAGGACAAGGCCCGCATTTTTGAGCCTTACTACTCCACCAAGCGGGGCGGCACGGGCCTGGGGTTGGCCATAGTGCACTCCATTGTCAGCGACCATGAAGGCGTGGTCCGGGTGGAGGATAACCAGCCCCAGGGGACCAAGTTTATTATTGAGCTGCCCATGCGGCGAGGAAGCCATGCCTTCGACCATACTGGTAGTGGATGACGAACCTCAGATTCGGGAGACCGTGGCCGGGATTCTCACGGATGAAGGCTTCGAAGTCCTGGCTGCGGCCGAAGGGGAGGCGGCCCTGAAGCTGGCGGGCGAAGAGCGCCCCGACCTGGTACTCCTGGATATCTCCATGCCCGGCGCCGACGGCCTGGAGGTCCTGCAGGAACTGAAGCGGCAGCACCCCGCGTTGCCGGTGGTGATGATTTCCGCCTACGGCTCGGTGGAAAACGCGGTGAAGGCCACCCGCCTGGGGGCCTATGATTTCATCGAGAAGCCGCCCCATGCCGAAAAGATCGTGCTGTCCGTGAAAAACGCCCTGGAGCTGGCCCGCCTCACCGAAGAAAACCGGCGCCTGCGCCAGCAGACCTCCCAGGAGCGGGAAATCATCGGTACCAGCCCGGCCATCCAACAGCTTCGGGAAAAGCTTCATATCGTCGCGCCCACCAACGCCAGCGTTCTTATCACCGGGGAAAACGGCACCGGCAAGGAGCTGGTGGCCCGGGCCCTGCACCACATGAGCCGGCGGTCGCACCGCGCCTTCATCGAGGTGAACTGCGCCGCCATCCCCGAGGATCTCATCGAATCCGAACTATTCGGGCATGAAAAGGGCTCCTTCACCGGGGCCACGGCCCGGCGCCAGGGCAAGTTCGACCTGGCCCACGGCGGCACCCTGTTTCTGGACGAAATCGGCGATATGAGCCTGAAGACCCAGGCCAAGATTCTGCGCATCCTGGAGGAGCAGAGGTTCGAGCGGGTGGGCGGCTCCCGCCCCATCCAGGTGGACGTGCGCATCATCGCGGCCACCAACAAGAATTTGGAGGAGGAAATCGCCCGGGGGAGCTTCCGGGAGGACCTTTATCATCGCATCAACGTCATTCCCCTTCACGTGCCCCCTTTGCGGGAGCGCCGGGAGGACATCCCCCTGCTCGCGGCCCACTTCCTCAAGGAGCTGGCCCAGGACAACGAAACGCCCCCCAAGACCATTTCCCCCCGGGCGCTGGAAGTCCTGGCCGGCCTCCCTTGGCCGGGCAACGTCCGGGAGCTCAAGAACTTCATCTGGCGCCTGGCCATTCTCGCCCCCGGCCCCCACCTGGACGTCCAGGATTTAAGCTTGGCCTCCCCCGCGGCCGCGGCCCCGGCCTCGCCCGGCGGCCTGGAGGGCCTCCTGGCCCTGTCCGACTTCCGGGAAGCCCGCTCCGAATTCGAGCGGGAGTTCCTGCGCCGCAAGCTGGCGCAGCACCACGGCAGCGTCAGCGCCACCGCCGCCGCCGTGGGCCTGGAACGCTCGCATTTGTACCGCAAACTAAGGGCTTATGGGTTGGAGGTGAGCAAAGAAGATGGGTAAAAATGAAATATCATACTAACTTTCGCTGCAAAGTTAATGAATCACCCGCCTCTATGATGCAGATACAGAGCAGGTATTGAAAGGTTTAAACTCATTGTCCCCATTTTTACCGTAGGGCGGGAAAGCGAAGCGCATCCCGCCATAAAGATCATTGCATTTCCAAACGTCCAAATGGTATCATCTGCCGCGCACTCAAGGAAATTCGTCAAGTTTTTTGATGGCGTTTCAGAAGCGTAACAGTGAAAAATAAGGTGGCTCCTTGAACCAAAACGCGTATTATTGTAGAGTGATGTTTATTTAAATCCAACTCTCAAAGGCGGGATGCGCTTTGCTTTCCCGCCCTACGGTCCTCCAACGGCTAAAGGAGCGGGCTTTCCGGCCGGTGCCGTGCTCGGCTTCCAGCTTGGCAAAATCATGTCTCGGAATCAGTTTGAGCATCTGATGAAAGATTGTGTTACAATGGGCCATGGTCCGGAATCTCCTGTCTGTTTGATAGGTTAGGGTCAACCCATTCTAACAGATTCCCAGGAGTTTTCGGGCCTTTTTTAATCAGTTAACCGGACAGAACTGAATCCAACTCTCAAAGGCGGGATGCGCTTTGCTTTCCCGCCCTACGGTCTAAAGTAAATTTTTCTTATCATAACCATAGGCCCCTCCATGAACATGACCTTCAAAAGTAGGAGGAATTCTCATGAATAAAATGAGTAAAATAGAAAAAGATGTGAAAGAGATGCTTGAAACAATAGCCAAGACCAAGCTGTCTAAAGACCCTTGGCCTACTTATGGAAGTTTAACCAAAACAATCAAAAACAAGCTTTGTAAACTGGGGAAAGATTTTGGTTTTTCAATTTGCGGCCATAAAAATGAATGGCCTGGATGGCTTTTTGATGTGACATGGTTAAAATACAGTGGCGACTATTTAGTTGAGGTACCTTTAATTTTAGAGTGTGAGTGGAACCCGGACGATGATGAAATTTATGATGATTTCTATAAATTAGTAATAGGCAAGGCTACGCATCGTGTTATGATCTTTGAAAAAAGGGGGGAAGAAGAGATTAAAAGAGTGATGGACACTTTCGAAAAGATGGTTCGCAAATATAAATTTACTGAGATTGGTGATAGATACTTATTTGCAGGGTTAAATTGGAATACTGGGATTTTTGATTTTAGATTATTCATAGTTGATTAAAACAATTACTCAAAAGGAGGTCGAACATGAGAGAAGACAGTAAAAAGATTAAAAGGCGAGGTCTTTGGCCTCGCCTTTCTTATTATGCCTGATTTTTAAATTTTTAGTTTGGCTCACTCCACAAAATAAATCTCGCAGGCGCGGTCCAGGTTCTCCCGGTTAAGTTCGGGGGGCAGGCGGTGGAAGGTGCAGTAATCCACGATCTGCTCGATGAGGTCCCGGGGGTGGCAGGCGTCCATAGGGCGCCGGCCGTCGTCGTAATAGGCGGTCAGGAGGTACTCCGCCATATCGTCAAGGTTGCCGTTCGTATGCAACCCGTGCTGTCGGCAAACCAGGTGGAAGATTTCCTTGAACTGCTGGCGGGTGACGTGGTTCACCTTGACCTTGGCCCGGATGCGGCGCAAAAACGCGGCGTCCATCAGTTTGTGGGGCTCGATGTTGGTGGCGAAGATGATGAACTGGTCGAAGGGGATGGCGAATTTCTGGCCGGTGTGCAGGCACAGGAAATCCTGGCGGTTCTCCAGAGGAATGATCCAGCGGTTGAGGAGCTCCTGGGCCGGGAGGCGCTGGCGCCCCAGGTCGTCCACGATAAAAAGGCCGTTGTTGGCCTTGAGCTGCAAGGGGGCCTCATAGTATTTCATGGTGGGGTTGAAGGACAAGTCCATCATGTCCACGGTGAGTTCGCCCCCCACGATGACGGTGGGCCGGCGGCAGGCCACCCAGCGGTGGTCGGCCTCGCCGTTGCTGTGGGGGGCGCCGCCGTTGGCGACCGGCTTATGGTTGATTTCGTCGAAAACCCGGATGACGTTGCCTTCCACAAAAATGGCGTAGGGCACCAGGATGGCGTCGTCCCACACTTGGCCCATCCTGAGAGCAATGGTGGTTTTGCCGTTGCCCGGCGGGCCGTAGAGAAAGAGGGGCTTGCCGCTGACGGACGCAGGCCCCAGTTTTTCCAGCATGTCCGGATAAATTACCAGGCCCTCAAAGGACTGGCGCAGGCGTTCCAGGGTGACGGGGGAGGATTTGAGGCTCTGGCTCTCCACCTGCCGCCAGTAATCCTCCAGGCTGACGGGCACCGGCCCGACGTAGGCGTCGTATTCCAAAAGCTGGGCGGCGCGTTTGCGGCCGCCGTCCGTCAAGGCGTAGCGGTTGGACAGGCCCATGGGGCCGGACGCCGGCTTCAAGGGGTCAGGACCCCGGATTTCCAGATATTCCTCCATCTGGAGATAATCCAGGACGTCGGAAATGATGCTGGTGGGAAGCTTCAGGCGGTCCCGCAACTCCGGCAGGGTGAAAATTTTCATGTAGAAGCAATGCTTCAGAAACAGGTCGGCCACAAAAATTTCGGGCAGGCCCAAATCCTGAAGCACCCGGGGCTTCGGCCGGAAGGGCAAATCAGCGCCTGGCTTCGGGGCTGAATCGATGCTGTCAAGGCTGTCCTTCTTGGTCGCAGGGTCCGCAACGGCGGGTCCGGAGCCCTGCTTCATCAAATTTGGATTCCAGCCGTCTTTCCAGATGCTTGCTACGCTCGGTTTCGCCTCCATGCACTCCTCCCCTGGCCGTCACAACATGTCGTTATGAGCGCCTGCATCCAACCAAAATATGACAGAAATCTGATGGCAGCGCCGGCCCGCGCTGCTTCTCTCGGATTACTATTCAAATTTCCTGTCTTGATAAATTATCAGATTATTACAGAGGCAAATAACATGCCAAATACACAATCCCCTTGAATTGCAATTACTTATAGTACTTATGGAAATTCCGCCACAGCACCGGCAGAAGCAAATTCCTGTTTAATTTCAAAAACAACTGCTAATTTTTTGTTTAAACTTGTTAACAAAAAAGAGGAATTTCCCTGTAATTCCAGAGCCAAATAACAAGAAAAGGCAAAGTTTCATGGCACCCAAGAAGCTGTCTGCATCTATCATGAAAAAATAACCTGTATTATGAAACAATAAAAAAGGCGGGAGCAATTTCCCGCCTTTGAATCATACCCGCTTAAACCTGGTTTAGATTTCGGCGCCAACCTCTTGCAGGGTTTGAAAATAGATGCGCCGGATGCGGCTCAAGCGCCGCTGGAACAGCAAACCCAGCTCCATGCAGCCGGTGTAGAAGGAGCTGCGGTTGAATTCCAGGGGGAGCAGCTTGGCTTTGGCGTCCCGATAGAGATCCTGGAGGTCCGAGAGCTTCTGGCGGGCTTCCTCAAATTCCTCCCAAAAAGGGAGCAGCACCAGGTCGGATTTTTCCTGGAGCCGGGCGATTTCGGACCGCACGGCATTGATGGGTCCCGCAACTTCGGCTTCGGTTTCCGCCTCCTGCACCACTTCGACGCCCAAGCGTTCCAGGAAGCGCAGGAGGAATTCCCGGGGCTTGCTGTCCCAGGTGGTGAAGGACCAAATGTCCGCCGGGATGCCCACCTTGGAGACGCGGCTGCCGCCGGGCAGCCACTGCCTGAGTTGTCGCACCTTGGTGAAGAACTGCGATTTTAGCTGCTGCACATAGTTATTTTTGTCCCAATGCGACTGCCACATAAGCATGCGGGCGTAGGTCTTGAGCATGACATAGAACCAGTCCCGGGCGAAAAGTCGTTTGATCACCGAGGGCCAGCTATAAAACTTTTTCATGGCCCGAATGGTTTCGTATTGGAGCTCATAAGGCGTGAATTGCTTGGGCTGGAAGACCGCGTGATGGCCGTCATACTGGCTCCAGTCCTTGCAGATGATGCGGTTCTGGGCCTCCATTTCCTGGTAGAACGGCGTGCCCGGCACCGGCGTCAGAATGAGATACTGGAGGGAATCCAAGTCCACTTGCCGGGAGAACTTCACCGTGTCCCGAACCACCTGGTAATGGTCGTCTTCGGCGCCGAAAACGAACATGCCGTGCACCCGGATGCCGTACTTGTGGAAGTTTATGACACATTCCTTGATATTCTCCACGGTTTGGGACTTGTTGTAGGCCTTCAGGGTCGCCGGATTGATGGACTCCAACCCCACAAAGACCACGAAGCATCCGGATTTGGCCATGAGCTCCATGAGCTCGGGGTCCCGGGCCGCCTCCACCCGCACCTGGGCACTCCACTCAATCTTGAGGTTTTCTTTCAGGATGCGGCTGCACAATTCTTTGGTGCGCTCCCGGTTGGCGGTGAAATTGTCGTCACAGAAGAAAATATGGTGGGCCTGGCTGCCCACCACCCGGATTTCCTCCATAACCCGGTCCACCGAATTCATGCGGTACTTGCGGCCGAAAAGCAGAATTACCGAGCAGAAACGGCAATTGAAGGGGCAGCCCCGGGAGGTGGCGATGGACACACAATGGGCTCCGTTGCCTTTCCAACCGTGAATCAGTCCGTAGTCCGGGATGGGCAGACTATCCAGGTCTTCCACAAAGGGCCGCCAGGGGTTTTTCCGGACTTCATCGCCTTCCTTAAAGGCCAGGTTGCGGATATTTTGCCAATCTTCGCCTGCATTTAAGACGTTAACTAACTCCGGCAGGGCCTCGTCGCCCTCCCCGCAGATGACAAAATCAGCGTGATTTAGGCCTTCTTCAGGCAGGAAACTGGAATGGGCACCCCCCAATAAAACCGGGATGCCCTGCTGACGATAATAATCCGCCAGTTCATAAGCCCGGGGGGCAGTGGAGGATATGCTGGAGATCCCTACCAGGTCGGGCTTGAAGTCCAGACTGCGATAATCCGGTTGGGAGACCTCTTCAATGATCACCTTAACTTCCAAGCCCTGGCGCTGCAAAATCGTCCCCAGCAGTACGCACCCCAGGCGGGGTATCACCACCCGGCTGAAAATATGAGGGCGGGGGGCCCTGGGTTCGATGAAAAGGACCCGCTTAATTGGACGAGACATATTATGCTCCTTAAAAACTGCTTTGCCTGGAATCAGGAAGACGGGTGAAGTTTCCCTGATACGGAATGTATAAGAGATCTGACCCAAATGTCAATGATTATGCGCTGGTCCTAGGAAGCGTTTGAGAAAATTAGTTCATAATAAATAATAGGTCAACCTGCATCTGCTAAAAAGGGGCGGGAAATTGGCAGGAAAGCGCATATTCGTCGATCCCCGGTTCAAGCAATTTCTCACCCGAAGCTTTTGGGTAAGGTTATTTATGCCAACGGGAGAGTCGAACTCTCGTTGGTTGAATCTTGCCCCGGACGACTGGCTTGGACTGCTGCTTTAAAAAACGGCAGATTCCCATACCGGGTATGGGAATCTGCGGTCAAATTTTTTAACCAGGAGCGCGGGAAATTTAGGGCACGGGTTAAACGCAACCGGTGGGTTTGGGCAGCCCCGCCATTTTGCAGGCGCCTTTACCGGGTCCGGAGGGAAACAGCTCATAAATGTATTTCAGTTTGAAACCCGTTACCTTGGACAGAATGCGCACCATAGGGGCAATGCCGTTCTTCTTGAAATAATCCTGGAGCATATGGATGACCTTCCAGTGGTCATCGTTCAGCTCTTTGATGCCTTCAAGTTCCTTAACGTAGTCGACCCACTCAGGACCCCATTCGTCCAAATTAGCCAGGAAACCGTCCTCGTCTACCTCAAAGGTTTTCCCTTGATGTTCCACTACGGCCATATGACTCTTTCCTCCTTAAGGATGTTTATAGGCTCGTTTTTGTCAAGCTATGTCATTGTGAAAATTTTGTCAAGTACTAAAAGTTGCTAAGCCTAAGCTATGAGACTAATTTCGGGATGTTAGCAGATGAGTTCCATGAGGTGCACCACCTGCCCGACAGGCAATGCCCGGGCAAGCTGGGCCAGGCAGCCGGTGCAGGAAGTCGCCACCAGCCCGGCTCCGGCTTCGGCGAAAGTCAATGAACGCGCCCGGCCCAAATCAGCGGAAAGTTTCGGATACATCACGCCGAAGGCCCCGCTCAGGCCGCAGCATTTTTTTTCCGGAGGCTCCACCAGCTCCGTTTGCAGGGCTTCCCGGAGAAGAGCCCGGGGCTCTGCCGAAATGCCCTGCCCCCGGTGCAAGTGGCAGGGATCATGAAAGACCACTTTGGCATCCCTAAATCGGAAGGCCGGATGATAATCGGCATCCTGCACCAGGAACTCGCTGGCTTCACGGACCCTGGCCGCCAGGCGCAAGGCCTCTTCCGCTTGAGGCGTTTCAGCCAGGACCCGGCCGGCGCGCTTCAACTGGTAAGAGCAGGAAGCGCAGGCCGTCACCACGTAATCGGCTTTTATCGCCCCAAATTCCTGGACAAACCGTCGGGCTTGCTGAACGGCGATTTCCCGCTGGCCGACGCTTTCTGACAGGAGTCCACAACAGCCCTGCCCGGGCGGTATGACGACGTCGAGGCCAAGACGCCGGCATATAGACAAGAAGGCCAGTCCCGCCTCAGGATAAAGAGCTTCAAGGCCGCAGCCCACAAAAAAAGCGATCTTCACAGAACTCCGGCCCGGCAGCCGCCGGGGCACCTGGGAGCGCAACGGCCGGCGCGCCGGATTGGGGAATTCCTGCACGGCCGCGCTCAAATGGGGAAACAGGCGCCACATGAGGCCGCTGTCCCGTCCCACCCATAATTTGATGCGGTTGATAAGCGGGGCCAGAGGCGCGGCCAGAGGGATCAGGTGCGGGGCCTGCCAGGTGAGCTGGGCCAGCAGCACGGCCGGATGCCAGATGCGGCCGTCCTGGTTCAGCCGGGCTCTGGCCGCCTTGATTAGCTCCGGCGTCTCCAGCCCCGCGGCGCACTTGTCCGTGCACGCGCCGCACAAAAGGCAGCAGGAAATTATGTCCTCAAAGGTCTTGTTGGAAATCAGCCGTCCTTCCTGCCAGGCTTCCAGGAGGTTCAGCTTGCCCCGGGCCACCGCGGTCTCCCGCCCCAGAAGGCCGTAGAGAGGGCACACGGTCATACACGCGCCGCAGCGCACACAGGATGGTGAAGGCAGAGTTTCTTGGGGGAGGACCGGGGGAACG
>JASEFS010000044.1 GCA_030018495.1 Deltaproteobacteria bacterium
GTTTTCCTTAAAAGGCCTCGCAGTTCTCTATTACCTTGAATTTTGCCATATCCCGGCGGTTTTTTTCCCTCTCCCCTTTGGGGAGAGGGCAGGGTGAGGGGGAGTAAATTACCAACAATCTTCCACTGCATATAAGGTTTTGAAATAGCTTCTAGTGCAGAACGCGCAATTCCGCCAAGCTCTCGCTGAGCTTGGCCGCCAGAATTTCTCTAATATCAGGCAGCGCCAAACCGATGCGGCCGGCTGGGTCGAATTCCGGCGGCCACGGCTCCGCTCCCAAGGCTGGCCAGACCACCTCCCTGGCCAAGGGGATAAAGCGCTCCTTAAGGCGCCTAGCCATGGAACTTGGCCAATAATGCTCCAGGGCCAGAAAGAACAAAAACAGCCGGCGAAACAGGGTCAAATCATAAGCCTCCAGAGGGAGCCCATGCTTACGGCGGCTGGCCAGCTTCTCTCCCAGGGGCAGAAAGATTTCATAAAGCTGCGTTCTCGCCCTCGTCCTCAGGCTGTCCTCCAGAAGAGCGCATTCTCCGGCAATGTCAAAGTATTCGGCAAAAGCGAAATCCATTGACACCAACTTCTCCCGAAAAAATTCGGCAAACTGGACCTTGCTCCAGTCCATGACCAGAAGAAAGCCCGGCTCCCGCCGCCAGTCTCTCAGGGTCTGTTCGGAAAGTCCCATGATTTCGGCGATCCAACTCAGGGGATTGTTGCCGAAATAGGCCTGCATCAAAGCCGCGGCGTACTGGCGGGGCGACAACCCGATGGGCTTGCCTTTGAGGGTCAGCGGGGTTGGTGAGGTCATCATGGCCTGCACTGCGCCCGCCAGCCATATCTGATAGAGAAACAACCGCGGCATGACGTTTTTCCTTAAAAGGCGGCGGGCCCTGACCTGCCTTGGGGAAATTTGATTGCAGCCGCCAGGATTTTCTCAGCGATTCCCCATACCTGCCCCCTTATGAGAACTCTTGGAATTTCGGCCATTTTCATATACAATTGGCTGCTAGTTAATCGGCCCCTCAAGGGGCGCCGACATTTCCATCGCCCCATCGAGGTGAACGCGATGACAGCTTTCGGCCTGGAGCACCACGGCATCAGAAATGTCGCCGGCGTTGACTGGAATCTTTCCACCCCGGCCCTCTACGAAAAGATCGTCTCCCGGAACGAGGGCCTCATAGCGCACCTGGGGCCGATAGTGGTGCGCACCGGCGCCTATACCGGCCGCTCTCCCAAGGATAAATTCATCGTCTATGAGCCCTCGAGCGCTGATTATATCTCCTGGGGTGAACAGAACCGGCCCATCGACCCTCAAAAATTCGAGATCCTGTATGCCCGCTTGCTGGCCTTTCTTCAGGGAAGGGAAATTTTCATCCAGGATTGCTACGCCGGCGCGGACCCCAATTATCGCATCCCTATTCGCGTCATCAATACCCAGGCCTGGCAGAACCTGTTCGCCCGAAACATGTTTGTGCAAATTAAAAATCGAGATGAGTTGATAGAGCACCGGCCCGAATTCACGGTAATCTCGGCCCCGGCTTTCCATGCCGTGCCGGAGATGGACGGCACCAACTCCGAAGCTTTCATCATCGTCAATTTCGCCAAAAAAGTCATCATCATCGGCGGCACCAGCTACGGCGGGGAAATCAAAAAATCCATTTTCACTATCCTTAATTATTACCTGCCGCGCCAGGAAGTGCTCTCCATGCACTGCTCCGCCAACATGGGGGAGCGGGGCGACGTGGCTTTGTTTTTCGGGCTTTCGGGTACCGGCAAGACGACGCTCTCCGCGGACCCCGAGCGCCGGCTCATCGGCGACGACGAACATGGCTGGAGCGAGGACGGCATCTTCAATTTCGAGGGCGGCTGCTATGCCAAGGTGATTCGCCTCAACCCTCTGGCGGAACCGGAAATTTATCAATGCACCCGCAAGTTCGGAACCATTCTCGAGAACGTGGGCATCGATCTGGAAACCCGGCGCCTGGACCTGAATGACGACTCTCTCACCGAAAACACCCGGGCCGCTTACCCCATCACCCACTTGAAGAACATCGTCCCCGAAGGCATGGGCCGGCATCCCGAGCACATATTTATGCTCACCTGCGACGCTTTCGGCGTCCTGCCGCCTATCGCCAAGCTGACGCCGGAGCAGGCCACCTATCATTTTTTGAGCGGCTACACCGCCAAAGTGGCGGGCACGGAGCGAGGCATGGGCGCGGAGCCGTCGGCCACCTTCAGCACCTGTTTCGGCGCGCCCTTTATGGCTCTGCCGGCCGAAGTTTACGCCCGGCTCTTTCGGGAGAAGATCACCCGGCACAAGGTCTCCTGCTGGCTGGTGAATACCGGCTGGACCGGCGGCCCCTATGGTGTCGGGCACCGCTGCGACATCGCCTACTCCCGGGCCCTTTTGCGCGCGGCTTTGACCGGCAAGCTGGAAAAGGTCCCCACCCACCCGGATCCGGTCTTCGGCCTGGCAGTGCCGGCCACCTGTCCCGGAGTGCCGGAAGAAATTCTTCATCCCCGGAATACCTGGCCGGACAAGGAGGCCTATGACCGCACCGCCCAGGAACTGATCCGCCTCTTTAAAGACAATTTCAGCAAGTACGCCTCCCAAGTCCCCCCTGAGGTGCGCGAGGCGGAGCCTGGGGCTCACCTCTGAGCGTCGCCGATAACTGAGGCGAGGGCTGGGAAAATCCGGTAAACCCTTCAACCTCCGGTACCATGCGCCTGGATTTCAAAGGCAAATACTTGGGCTGCCTTATCGGCAGCGCCCTGGGCGACGCCATCGGCGAGCTGGCCTTCCGCTTCCCGGACCGTAATCGGCTCGAGTCCGCGGTCAAGCAAGCCAAAATCCTGCACTACACCGATGACACCGCCATGGCCCTGGGATTGGCCGAATCCCTGGCCGAGCGGGGCCTCCTGGACCAGGAACACCTGGGCCGCATCTTTCATCGCAACTTTTTCAACGAGCCCTGGCGCGGCTACGCCGCGGGGCCGCCCACGGTCTTCAAGGCGGTGCAGGGAACCGGCATATCCTTTGTGGAGGCCGCCCGGCGCCTGTTCGGCGGGACGGGCTCTTTCGGCAACGGCGCGGCCATGCGGGTGGCCCCTTTGGGCCTGTTCTTTCACGACTCCCCCAACCTTTATGAGCAGGCCGCGGCTTCAGCCGCGGTTACTCACGCCCACCCGCTGGGCCGGGACGGGGCCGCGGTGCAGGCCCTGGCCGTGGCGCAGGCGCTTAAACTGGACCCCGAAAAACCCTTTCCCCTTGAAGATTTTCTGAAAGATTTGCTGGCCGGCGCCCGGACTCAGGAAATGCGGGAAAAATTACAGATACTCAGGGATTTGCTGGTCAGCGCGGTGCCGGCGGGGGAAGCGGCCCGAACCCTGGGCCGGTCCGTGGCCGTGCACGAATCTCTGCCCTTCGCGCTCTTTGCCTTCCTAAGCCATCCCCGCGCCTATCCGGATTGCCTCTGGTGCGCCGTTTTAAACGGCGGAGACCGGGACACCCTGGGCGCCATGGCCGGGGCCGTCTCCGGCGCCTACCTGGGATTGGCCGCAATTCCCCCCGAATGGCAGGAGAAACTGGAAAATCGGGAAGTTATCGAACGGGCGGCTCTTGCTTTGCTGAAGCGCACCGCGCCCTGAGGCGGGGGATGCAGAACACGGTCTGGTCCGGCCGCGGTTTACCCTTTGCCGACCAGGTTTTTGAGCAGGTTTTCAATCCGCTCAAACTGCCCCCGGTCCACTTTGCCGGAGACCGAATACCTGATTATCCCCTGCTGGTCGATGATTAAAAAATTGCTGTCCCCGGGCTTCATGCGATAGTCCTCAAACATGCGCCGGGTCCAGTCGCCGTAAATGGGGAAGCCTTCCTTGCGGGAGTGCTCCTCAAGCTTGCTCCGCCAGATGCTCCGGGTAATCCACGAGGCCTCGGAAGCATCGACCACCACCAGTCGGAAAATCTGATTCCTGACCTCCGGCGGCTGAGACCTGTACAAATCCTTCAAGGCATTCTTGAGTTCGATATTCTTCCTGATCACATCCCGGGATTCATAGAACAGGACTATGACCTTGCCCCTGATCATGTCCAGGGTGAGGGTCTGGTCGTTCCCGGAGGTCACAACGAAAGGCGGGGCGGGATGGCCCGGCGGCAGGAAAGCCCCCAAACTGCTGAGGGGGAAGGCTATGACCAGGACCGGCAGCAGCATTGATATTAACTTGGCTTTCATAATCTTTTCTTAAAGGTGAACACTTATTCGGCCGGAACTCCCCGGCTGCTGTCCTTAAGATAACTTTCAAGCGTTTTTTGTAAACCCGAAAAATCTTTTTTGCATGAGTCTGCCGGCGGATTTCAGGGGAGTATAGCAGTCAGGGGCAAGCGCGGAGGCTGCTGCTGAAGCCGGCTTTCGACCAGCCTTTACCGGGATTTCTCCACCACCAGTTGCGCGGTTAAGCCCTCCCTGAGGAGCAGGTCGGGATTGGCAGCTTCGAATTCCACATCAAAATAGGCAGGCTGATCCGGAAGCGCGGCGGTGGCCCAAGGCAGGCGGGTCAGGCGGGCCGCAAATTTCCGCCCCGGCAGGGACTCCAAGGTTGCCTCGGCCCTGACGCCCACGCCAAGCTGCATGGCTTCGATTTCGTGAACTTTCGCCCGGATGACCACCGGGTCCAGGACGCCCACCGCCAATGCGGCGGGCATGGGGGCCAGGAGAGCCCCTTCCTTGAGCTCGGGGCTTGTCCAGATAAGGTGCCCCTGGACGGGCGAACGCAGCAGGCCGAAGGTCTCTCCGGATAGCCGGTCCGGATCTATGAAAGTCCCCAACTGCTCCCGGATGACCTTGGCCTCTTCTCCGGCCAAACGCCGTTCCCGGTTCAGGCTTTCGGCCAAAACCCGGCGCTGCTCCTTGAGATAGCGATACTGCTCCTCCGCCTGGCTCAGGGCCTGTTCGGAAGCGAGTTGCTGTTGAGCCAGCTTCCGTGAGCTTTGGAGCCTTGCCTCCAGTTGCACGAGATTTCCCTCGACTTCCGCCAGCTTGGCCGCCAACTCCTTTATCTGCGGGGGGGCCAAACGCCGGCGGATCGCCAGGGCCGCTTCCGGGGTCAGCCGGTACCGGACCAAGACCTCTCCGGCCTTCACCGGCTGCCCGATTTCGCCCTTCACCTCCGTAATCACTCCGGCAAAAGGGAGGCAAACAGGATGTTTCAGGGAGCAGTACACCTTGCCGGCCAAGGTGATTTTATCAGCCGCAGACTTGTCAGACACCGGCCGGGGACCGGGGGCCTGCTGTCCCTCAACCGGCACGGCCGCCAGCACCAGAGCCCACAGGCACGCCAGGGCCGCGGCCAGGGCCCGCTTCATCTTAGCGCCGCCAGGAAGATTCGTCCACATAGTGATATACCAGGTCTCCGGAAAGATGGCGGACAGCCAGCCGCGCCAGGTCATGGTCCAGGGCCTTGAGGACGGTTTGGCGCTCCTCCTCCAGACTTTCCCGCCGCGCCGCCAATACCTGGGCCAGGGGCTCGCCCGCCTGATAGCGGATTTCGGCCTGCCTGGCCTTCAGCCGGGCCACCTCCTGTTTGGCCTGGGCCAGCTTCAAAGCCCTCATGGCGGTGCGAACCTGCTCCATGGCCTGCCGCCATTTTTCGCCGACATCCAGCTCTTGCAGTTCCGCCTCCGCGTCGAATTGTCGCAAAATGGTTCTTTGCCGGGAAATATCGCGCACCCGCCGAAAACCGTCCCAAACGGGCAATTTAACGCCTACTGAGAAATAATAGCCGGACGCGTCCACCGCACTCAGCGGGTCGGGGGTCTCCACCCCGAAAAAAAGGCTGGGCAGCAGTCTGGTCTTGGCCAAAATGATGTTTTTGGCCTGCAAATCCTTTTTCAAAGATTGCACCTGCAAGGCAAAGGAACGGCTCTGGACTTCTTTCAGATTGGCCCGGGCCGGGTCAAAATTTTCCAGGACCTGGCGCCGAGTGGGGCTGAGATCAAAGGTAACGGGGGCTTCAGGCGCCAGCCCCAGGAGAGATTTCAACCCCGCCTCCAAGCTGTCCTGCGACTCCTTAAGGTGCTGCTTTTCCAACCGCGCCAGGTCCAGCTCCTGGCCGGCCATCTCGACCTCAGGCGGCGCGGCTTCCCCGATTCTCAACCGCTCCTGTTGGTAGGACAGATTTTTTTGGGCCAGCTTGATGGCCTCTTCCTGCAAAGGACTAAGGCGTTTCATCGCGTCCAACTGCAGAAAGCCTTGAGCCAGGCGGTGCAGGCCGTTGGCGATCACCTGCAGGTGTCCGAGAATCGCCATCCTGGTGATGATCTTGCGGACCTGCAAGGTAAAATATGCCTCTACGGGATTGTAGTCATCAGTGAGAAAGGCCAGGGAATAGGCATGGGGCGCCAGGTTGGGGACATCGGGGCGGTCCACGAAATAGCGGGTCCGCAGGGTCACCGAAGGCACGAATGCGGTCCGGCTGTCGGTCTCGTCCAGGTGCCGGAGGTCTATTTCCAGAGCGCTCTTGGTGAATAAGGGGGATTGGCGCAGGGCCAGCCCCACCGCGGCGTCGAAGTCCACCGGTTTGCCGGGGGCAGCGGGCGGGGACTCCGCGGCCGCCGCCTGATTAATACCGCAAATTGCAAAAAAAACCAGCGCCGCCAGCCCCAAAGCCATAACCGAGACGCCGTCGGCCCTGAAGCTCCGGCCGCCCGTGGGCATCTGGAGGCTGGATTTCCTGAAAAAAGCGTTGCGACCGCGCTTAGAGGAGGCCATCCCGAAGCGTATGGATGCGGGAACAGCGGGCTGCGATCTCAGGGTCATGGGTCACCACTACCACGGCAGTCTCGCCGGTGGCAATGATTTTTTGGAAGTAGTCCATAATTTGCTGGCTGTTGTCATGGTCAAGCTGGCCGGTGGGTTCATCCGCCAGGATGACCCTCGGTTCATTGACCAGGGCTCGCGCCACCGCGACCCGCTGTTTTTCCCCGCCGGAAAGGTGATTGGCATTATGGTAAACCCGGTGCGAGAGATTTACCCGCTCCAGGGCCGCCAGTATCTTGGCAGGCCGGGTCTGGCGGTCCTCCCCGGCATAGATGAGGGGGAACTCCAGGTTCTCATACACGGTGGAATTTTCCAGCAAGTCGCAGCTTTGAAAGACAAAACCCACCTTATGGCGGCGAAACTCCGCCTGACCCCGGCGGTCCAGCGACAGTACATCCTGGCCCGCAAAGGTATAGCTCCCCAGGGTCGGCGGAAGCAGCAAACCCAAAATGTAGAGCAGGGTGGATTTCCCCGAACCCGAGGGGCCCATAATGGCGATTATTTCCCCCGGAGTTACCTGGAGATTGACGTCCCTGAGGACCGTGATGACGCCGGCGCCGTTGCGGTATTCCTTGGTCAATCCCCTGACTTCGATGAGATATGGCCGGCCGATTTTTGGCGCCACTGCGGCTTTACTCATACCTGGTAGCCTCCACTACATTCATGCGGCTGGCCTGCAGGGAAGGGTAGAGCCCGGCGCCTACCCCGATTACCAAGGCAAACAACAGGCTGAGGCCCACCGATATAAAGAAGAGGCTCTCCGGCGGCCGCGTTCCCATAACTTGGCCCACGATTTCCACTGCCAGCCGTCCGGCCGCCACTCCCAAAATGGCTGCACCCAGGCTCAGGCAGAGGGATTCCGTCAGGAATTGGGCCATAATATCATGGTCTTCCGCGCCCATGGCTTTTTTGAGGCCGATCTCCCGGGTGCGGGAGCGGACCGCCGCCATCATGATATTCCAGACGCCGACGCCGCCGAGGACCAGGGTGACGCCTACGGCCATGTGCACGAAAAATTCCACCCACCAGGCAATTCTCACAGTGCGGTTCCAGACCCACCATCTCACATCCACCTGCAGGTTCTCAGCCTCCTGAAGGCTTTGCACCACCTTGGGAACGTTGGCCGCCAGGAAGGGCACATCATCCCAGGTATGGCAGCGCACAAAGAGGGTCGCCGGCAGCGCGGCTCCGGGGAGCCGATCCTGGAACGTGGTCAGGGGCACAAACACGGCCTGGCTCAAAGAGTCGGGCACCGCTTCCTCCAGCACCCCGATAATCCGGTAGAGGTCATAATGGATTTCCAGAAAAAGTCCGGCTACGTCATGCTTCCCGAACAGCTTTTCGGCTTGGTCCGCGCCCACGACGCATACCCGCTGCCGTCCGGCGACCGCCTCGGGGCCGATCAAAGCTCCGTTTAAGGGCTTATAATTATTGACCTCCCAAAAAAATTCGTCCACCCCGAACACTGTCAGGGACTGGCGCTGGTCCCGCCAGACCACGGGGGCCTTGTGCGCGCCCAGCAGGCTTACGGCTTGCACTCCCGGCAGCCGGCTCACCGCAGCCGCGGCCTCGGGCCGGAACCATTGGAACCGGGAGGCCTTCTCATTGTCAAACCGGAATCTGATAACCGTAACCTTGCCGAGTAAATCGAGGTCCTGGTTGATATTATATTTAAATTGCCGGCCCATGGTGATGATGGTGATCACCCCCGCGGTGCCGAAGGCGATGGCCAAAACCACCCCCAAATAACGGCGCCGGTGACGCAGCACCTGCCGCATGCTGACGCGTAAAAGATCGGTCAGCCGCATTAACGCGAACCTTTCCTTTGCCTAATGTGGGTTGATTCCCGGCTCTTACTTGTTGAAAGCCGCAAGGGTCGGAGATGAAGGCACCGCATCAACACCGCTGAAAGAAGGCGGGGGCGCAGGCTGCTCCGCCGCCCTGAGCTGATGCTTTCTGGCCAACTTGTGCAGGCATTCCAGCACATAGTCAACCTGGCTGCCGGTGTGGGTGCTCATAAACGCGGTCCGGATTACCGCCTGCTGGCGCGGCACAGCCGGAAAAATGGCAGGCAGGGCGAAAATCCCGTGTTCGAAGAGGTCTTGGGCCACTATAAAGGCTTTTTCTTCCGGGCCGATGAACACCGGTATGATGGGGGTAAGGGAATTGCCGCTGATGAGACCGATCTCCTGGTAGCCGTCCCAGGCCCGGCGGGTGTTTTCCCACAAGCGCTCGATGCGCTCCGGCTCACGCTCGATAATCTCCAGGCACGCCAACACGGTGGCCGCGTTGCCGGCCGGTTGGGCGGCCGAAAAAATCAGGGTCTTGGAATGGTGCCGCACGTATTCCAGGACATCCTCGTCGTCGCCGGCAATGAACCCCCCGATGGAAGCCAAGGCCTTGCTAAAGGTCCCCATGATGAAATCCACCCCATGGGTCAGGCCGAAATAAGCCGCGGTTCCCCTCCCTTTGGGCCCCATCACTCCCAGTCCATGGGCATCGTCCACGTAAATGAGCAGGTCCGGGTGATGCTCCTTCAAGCGCACCAGGTCAGCCAAGGGCGACACATCCCCCGACATGCTGAATACCCCTTCAGTAATCAGCAGCGGCAGGCCCTGGGGATTTTTCTGCCGGGCTGCGGCAAGCTTCCGGGCCGCTGAGCTGACATCATTGTGGGCAAAAGGAATGATATGGGCGCGGGCCGCCTTGCATCCCTCAAAGATGCTGGCATGATTCTCCCGGTCGCACATAATAATGTCGTGAGGGGTGAGGAGAGAGGCGATGGCTCCCAGGTTGGTGCTGAAGCCGGTGACGTGGACCACGGCCTTTTTCTTGCCCACGAACGCGGCCAGCCGCTCTTCCAGCTCTTCGTGCAAGGTCAGGTTGCCGCACAGGAAACGGGAACCGCCGGCGCCGGTCCCCCACCGCACCATGGCGCGGCTGGCCGCCTCGATGACTTGAGGATCATGGGTGAGGCCCAAGTAGTCGTTCGACCCCACCATGATCAGGCGACGCCCCGCAACCTCCACTTCAGTGCCCCAAGACCGGGAGATTGGCCGGAAATAGGGGTATTTTTTCTGCGCTTTCGCCAGATGCACCTGATCGGCAAATGCCCGGGCTCGGTCCTTAAATTTCGAGAGCGGCATGAGAATCTTTAAATTAATTAGTAGTGGTAAATTTTGCCAAACTTACTAAGAACTTGAAGAAATTGCCTGAACCGAGTCCCCATCAATGGCAGCTAAGAGTTTTATTGCTTATAATTTAATCATATCCGAAATTTCAATAATTCTCCGGCAAATATCTTTCCCGTATGCGCCTGCGGAGTTTTCTGCACCTGCCTTGCTCCCCGCAGGCCGCCATGCCGGCAAGAAGAGTCTTATAAGGAAATATAGTCAGGGTCTTTCCCGATGCAAGAGGTTGGCCGGTTATTTTTGCCCGTCTTCAGTGAAACGCAATAATTAGATTCTACAGGATAGGCCCGGCTGTTGCTTTAATTTTCAAGCTGCGGCATTCTTTCTATATTCAGCTTATTACCATAATTTTTTCTATAAAAGCAATGTAAAAAACTTCACAAGTCCTCATGGAAACAAAGATTCAATCCTTAGCGGCTCTCACCATTTGCCCCCAAAAGCTGAAGTCCTGTCATTGACAGCCATCCTCCCTTTACCTATACTCACATCAGGTTGAGGCGTATTTCCCGGTTCCAAACTCCACCCGCCCAGCGCCAGACTTCCGTGAGATTATGCCGCCAGAAAATCAATCTTTTTCATTGTCCCGGCGTATCAAAAATTTGCTGGAGGCCAAGACTGTCACGGTGCAGGCCTCGGCTTTGGTGGCGGGCCGGTGGGTGCAGGAGGCCTTCCGCTTTCTTCTGCTTTTGTGGCTGGCCCGCACCAGCCAGTCCGGTTTCGGGCTCTTTGTTTTCGGGGCGGGGGTGGCCTCTGTCATCCATCCTTTTCTGACCTTCGGCTTTGAGCAATTCACCATCAGGGAGCTGGCGGGAAACTCCGAGGCCGGGGGCAGGATTTTGGGCCAGATGCTCCGTCTTAAGACTTTGCTCGGTCTGCTGTTGCTGAGCGCTATTGCCGTCCTTGGCCTTGTGCAGGGCTGGAGCGGCACGGAATTGATGGTGGTTCTCATCATTGCCGCGGGGAAGGTATTGGACAGTTGGGCGGACACCTTGTTCAGCCTCTACCGCTATGCCGGCCGACAGGTCCAGGAGGCCGCGTATTCGGTTAAAGCCGCGCTCATCGGCGCGCTTTACGGAGCCGCGGCGCTGCTGGCCGGCGGCGGCATTGTGGCGGTGTCTCTTTTCGTCATCGTCGCGAGCGGCCTCAAAGTCCTGCTGGCCGCCGGATTAGGCGCCAGGACCAGATTCCTGCCCAAATTGAGCGGCACAGGGCCGGTTTTGCCGCCGGGCCGGCTCGGCGCGCTGCTGATGATCGCCGCGCTGAGCTTTATGGGCTCTTTTTACAATCAGGTCCAGGTTCTGCTGCTGAAATATTTCAAAGCCCTGAGCGACCTGGCTTATTACGGCGTAGCCATGGAACTGGCGGGCGGCCTGGCCGGGCTGGTCTCGGCCCTGGTTATCGGCGGCGTCATCTATCCCAGCCTGACCAGAACCGCAACCCAGGGGCCGGACCGCCTCGCGGCCTTCATAGCCGCGTACTTCTGGCGACTGGCCGCGCTGGGCCTGGGAATCGCCTTTTTCTATGTCACCCTGGGGCAGGACCTCCTCCTGTTTGTTTACGGCGGCCAATATACCGCCAGCGTAGGGCCGATGCAGATATTAGGGCTGGCCACGGTTTTCAGCTTTGTGAACAACTTTTTCATCCATGCCTTTCTGGTCCAGCATCGGGAGAGGCTGCTGCTGCTGTTGCACCTGGCCCCGTTCCTCCTGAGCCTGGTCCTGGGTGTGATGCTGGTGCCCTGGCTCGGGGCCCAAGGCGCGGCGCTGAATCTTTTGGTCTGCCGTGTGGTAATGGCTTTGCTCGTTCTGACCGCGGCGCACCGGCACTTCGGCATTTTCAAAAAAGACCAGATCGAGGCGTTTCTATGGGGCGGCTTGATCCTGGGCGGTTTTTACATGGTTCTGGCGACAGTTGACCTCTCAATGGTTCATCTCCTTGCGGTTCTCTTTCTCGTCGGCTACGGCTGGTGGACCTGGCGCTGGACCATGAGCCCGGCAAGCCTCTTGAAAGCCGGCGCCGAGGAGCGCTATGGTTCGCCTTGAGCAGCCTCCGGCATCTTCCTTTCGCCCCGCGCCGGCCAGGCCGTCACCTGTGAACGCGGTCTTTGTCCTCAGCAAGCTGTCTCTTTACGGAGTCTCGCGGCAGGCCATGGAACTGGCCGGTAGAATGAATCGGGATAAATACCGCCTCGAGGTTTGGGTCATGTCCGGCGAAGATGAACTGGCCCCTCTGGTCAGGGACCGGGGCATCCCGATTTATTGGCTGGCCCAGGGCAAGGAGGTGGGGGTGAAGGGCATAACGGCTCTGGCGCGGCGCCTGAGCCGACAAAGACCGGACCTCCTGTTTCTCCTTACCCCGGCGCCCAACATCTGGGGCAGGATTTTCGGCCGCCTGGTCCGGGTTCCGGTCATTGTCGGCAATTGCGTTATAGGCGCGCCGCAACTACAATATGAGCAGTGGCTGTGGCCTCTGGCCGACCACATTGTCACCAACAACCTGACGGTGAAGGAGAAGATGGTCTCAGCCTACGGCATCCCCCGGAAGAGAATCTCGGTCATCAGAAACGGCCTCGACACCCATTACTTTCACCCTCCCAAGGCCAGGCCTGAGGGGCCGCCCGTCTTGGTGTGCGTGGCCAGGCTGCATCCGGACAAGGACCATATCACCATGTTCCGAGCCTTTAAATCGGTGCTGGAACAATTTCCGGAGGCTTGCTTATGGCTGGTGGGCGAGGGTCAGGCGCGCCCGCTTTTGGAGGATTGGGCCCGACGCCATTTGCCCGCGGGGTCGGTGCGCTTCTGCGGCGGCCAGTTGGACGTCCGCCCATTTCTCCATCAGGCCGCTTTATTTGTCCTTAGCTCCATCAGCAACGCCAGCGAGGCTTCCCCCAGCGCCCTGCTGGAAGCCATGGCCGCGGGCCTGCCTGCGGTGGTCAGCCGCGTGGGCGGCATCGCCGAAGTGGTGGTGGACGGGCAAACCGGCCTGCTGGTGCAGGAAAGAGACCCCCAGGCCTTGGCCCGGGCTATTTGCGGACTGCTGGCCGACCCCGAACGCCTCCAGGCCATGGGACAGGCCGCCCGCCGGCGGGCCGTGGCCGAATTCTCCTTTGAAAAAATGGTCAAAAGTCATGAAGAGATTTTTGACGGGCTGCTTGGCAGATATTCCTATACCCCCTCACTCTCCCCCACTGCATGAGGGAGAGCAGGAAAAAGATGATCAGGGAATTTTTCCTTAAGCTCATGCAGCCCAATGTCCTGAAAAGTTCTTAGGGGCCCTTGCCACTTCCCATGGTTCCATGGTTTGAGAGGGCCAAAGCCGCATAGGCGGGAAAGCGAAGCGCATCCCGCCTTGGGCATTAAGATGGCACAGGTGAGGGCACCCGTGCCACCAACCCTTTCCATGGTTTGAAAGAGCCAAAGGCTAATCAGCGGCTTGCCGCTTCTTAGGTAATTATTTTCTTCATAGCTTGGCAACCGACGTCTGACAGAACATGAGAATTGCCATTATCAGCGACTCCTGGCTGCCCCTGACCAACGGGGTGGTGACCACCCTGACCACGGTCATCCGCATGCTTGAGGCCCGGGGGCATGCAGTTCTGGTGATTCATCCCCGGCTCTTTCCCACCATCCCCTGCCCTTCCTACCCGGAAATCAAGCTGGCGCTCAGCACCCCGCGCGCTTTGGCGGACAGGCTGGACGAGTTCGCCCCCGAAGCCATCCACCTGATGATCGAGGGACCCCTTGGCCTGGTGGGGCGGTATTACTGCGACAGGCGGCGCCTGCCTTTCACCACGTCCTATACCACCAAATTCCCGGAATACATCCGGGCCCGGTATCCTGTCCCGGTGGGCGCCACCTACCTGGCGCTGCGCTGGTTCCACCGCGGCGCGGCCCGCACCACCGTCGCCGCCGCCTCCCTCAAGCGGGAACTGGAGGCCAGAGGGTTCAGGAACTTGGTTTACTGGAGCCGGGGGGTGGACGTCGACTTGTTCAAGCCGGGCGGCAAAAACGCCATGGATTATCCCCGGCCCATTTACCTTTACGCCGGCCGGGTGGCGGTGGAAAAAAACCTGGAGGCCTTCCTGGACCTGAAACTTCCCGGCAGCAAGGTGGTCATCGGCGACGGCCCGGCCCTGCCGGCGATGAAGCGCAGGTATCCCGAGGTGCATTTCTTGGGGTGGCAGAGGCAACAGGACTTGGCCCGCTATATGGCCGCGGCGGATGTATTCGTGTTCCCCAGCCTGATGGACACCTTCGGGGTGGTGATGCTCGAAGCCATGGCCTGCGGCGTCCCGGTGGCCGCGTACCCGGTCCCCGGGCCCCGGGATGTGGTGGTGCATGGGGAGACCGGCTGGCTCGACAGTGACCTCCAAAAGGCCGCGGCCAAAGCATTGGCTCTGGAGGCGAAGCGTTGCCGCGCCCATGCCATGAATTATACCTGGGAAAAAAGCGTGGACCAGTTCGAAAGCATATTGATTAAAATTTGATGGATACCTCCCCAGAAAACCCGCAACTGCTCTTTCTCATGCGCCAAAGGCCGGGGAGCATCGGCGGCGTGCAGTCCCATTGCCGCCGGCTGGTCCAGGGCCTGAACGGGGCCTTTGACATAGAGACGGTGCAATTTCAGGGCCCGGCTTGGGCCAGCGTGTTTTACTTCCCCGGTTTCTACCGCCAGGCCCTTAACAGCCGCGCCCTTCTGGTCCATTGCGACGACGCCCTGACCGCGCTCATCGGCCGGGTCATTCGCGCCAAATCCGACAAGGCGGTGGTCGCCACGGTCCACGGCCATGACGTCACCCTACCCTTTCCCTGGTACCAGGAAGCCATGACCCGCGCTCTCAAAGCCATGGACGCGGTGGTCTGCGTGTCCCGGGCCACCGCCGCGGCAGTGCGCCGAAGAGGGATCGATCCCGGCAAAATCCATGTCATTCCCAATTCCTGCGGCGAGATCCCGGAACCGCTGGAAAAAAATGAAGAGCTTTACCAAGCCGTTGAAAACCTCACCGGCATCAACCTGCGGGGCCGCAAAGTGTTGTTCAGCCTGGGGCGGCCGGTGCGGCGCAAGGGCTTTGACTTCTTTATCCGGGAAGTTTTCCCCCACCTGCCCCCGGATTGCGTTTACATTGTGGCCGGACCTAAAATCACCGAACCCCGCTGGTCGAAACCTTTAGCCGGCCTTGTGGGGAGGAAGTGGGTGGACCTGGCCCTCATCACCCTGGGGCAGGATTCGCTCCATGAACAACTGGTGCACCTGAGCCGTCGGTCCAGGGTGCACTATCTCACCGACGTTTCCGACCGCCTGCGCCGCCTGCTCTTTGCCGCGAGCGACCTGTTTATCATGCCGAACCGGAGAATCTATGGCGACATGGAGGGCTTCGGCATCGTGGCCCTGGAGGCTTCGGCCTGCGGCCTGCCGGTGGTGGCCACCGGCATCGAGGGCATTACCGATGCGGTGGTTGACGGCCGGAACGGCTTTTGCGTGCCGGAAAACGACCCCGCGGCCATGGTTCGAATTATTAAGCGTTTGCTGGAAAATCCTGTCGAACTCCAAGGGCTTGCCCATAAAGCGGCGCAGTTTTGCCGGCAGGTTTTCTCCCCGGCCAGGATCGCGTCGCAGTATGAGGCGCTTTTCCATAAAATCCTGGCAGACCGCCGGCCGGAACTAAAATGCGCGCCGCCTGGCGGGGGAAAAGCGCCGCCATGATTCCCCCGGTCGCCCATTTTGTCTGGTACGGCCAGACTTTGCCCTGGCTTTATGCTCAGGCAATCAGGTCCGCGGCCGCACGCGGCGGCTTCACCCGGGTCGTCCTGCACCACCGGGACGACCTGTCGCGGGGCGCGGTTTGGCCGGACTTATTGAAATTGCCGAACTTTGAAGCGCGCTTTCTGGAGGAGAAAAAACTTCTGCGTCAGGCCGGCGGCGGCGAGTTGGCCGGCTTCGCGGACGAACCGCTTTCCCTCCTGGCCAGATCAAACCTGGTGCGGGCCGCGCTCTTGTATACGCAAGGCGGGGTTTACCTTGATACGGACACCATCACGGTGCGGAGCCTGGCCGGACTCAGGGAGGCGTCCACTTCGTTTCTCGGCCTGGAGCGCATCGTGTTTCCCTATTGGGTGCGCCGCTCCAGAAATCCCCTGGTTCTAATCAACGCCGGGCTGAAGGACGCCACCCGGTATATGTTCCGTTTGCTGCCGTACGGCTATCTCTTCTTCCCCCGCTTGGAGACCTGGTATCACCTGGCAGCCAACAACGCGGTCCTGGCCTCGGAACCGGGGCACCCGTTTCTGGCCAGCCTGCTTGCGGCCATGGTGCAAGTGCCTGAAAAACAGCGCCGCGCGCCTCACGCCCTGGGAACCCACATCCTGCAAAGCACCCTGGAGCAGTATCCGGGCCGGGATGTCCGGACCTACGGCCCCGAGTATTTCTTCCCTCTGGGGCCGCAAATCTCCCGCCACTGGTTCCGCCGGGGCAACAAGCGGCCCCTTGATGAGGTTATCGGCCCTGAGACCAGAGTCGTGCATTGGTATGCCTCCGATGTAAATAGAGCCTTGATTCACCGGATCGACGCCGACTATGTGAAGGCCCACGCTTCCCATCAACTCTTCAGCAAGCTCCTGCTGCCCTTGCTGGACTCCTGAAACTCCTGTGTTCTTACCCGCTTCCCGGTTCTTTTGGCTATGGCCCTGCGGTCAGCCGGCCCGAAACTTTCCCGAATGCTCCCAACCAGGTCCAGGCTGCCACCGGCACCCAATACCGGTCAAACAGGAGGTACAAGGTTTCCAATTCATCGCCGGAAGCGCCCTGCCGGACCTGCATGGCCACTTTTTGCCTGCCTTCTTGCTGCGGGCCGATGCGAAAGATAATGTCTTCAGGACGGGGGTAAGGAAGACCCGGCACAACCAGACTTTCTCCGGCCCGGATGGCCCCGAGCGTGCCGGCGCGCAGGTTGTACAAGGCTGAGACCGGATCGTAGACGGTCTGCCGCAAATCGGTTTGCCACTTCAACCTGGCCGGCCCCATGCCTTCCGCGGTCCAAAGCTCCAGGCGTCCATTGGCGCGATCAAAATGATATTCCCGCCGCCGGTAGCGCCCCCGGCGCCAAACCTCTTCGGAATAATACAGGGGTTTGAGCCTGCCTTCAGTGAAGCTCATCCGGGAACGGAAGCGGTCCCGGCGTCTGCCGGTAAACAGGCCTGCAAATCCCTGGACCGCCCCGTCTATCTCCGCTTCGTACACATTGTTGCCGGTGCCTTTAAAGGAAACCGTGACCCGGGCGGCGTCCTTAAATACGGCGACGTCTACGGCATAAACCAGGTCTTCCGGCTGCAGGTTCAAGGCCCACCCGGCGCCGGGGACCAGCCCCAGACCGGCGGCCAGCAACAACAGCGACAACCGCATGAAGCACCGCTGTTTTCCCATTGACAATGCCACCCCTGCCTGCGGCGCGCCCCCTCCAAATTGAGGCCGGGAACACCCTGGAAAATACAAAAATTGCCTCTGACTGCCGGCGGCTGACTGTTGGCCGCCGACTTAATTCCCGGCGTTCCCTCGCAGCATGAACGGCTCGTTCCCACACCCCTGCTTCTTTAATCAAAGCAGGAGCTTTGTAAACAAAAGGGTTCCCAAGCAGGAGCTTGGGAACCAGGTTTGCACGATAACCCCTGACCCCTGACCAGCTGATTGAAGTGCTTCTATCTCTAACAGGACTTTCAGATGTTCCTGCCCCCCTCACCCAGCCCCCTCCAAATTGAGGCCGGGAACACCCTGGAAAATACAAAAATTGCCTCTGACTGCCGGCGGCTGACTGTTGGCCGCCGACTTAATTCCCGGCGTTCCCTCGCAGCATGAACGGCTCGTTCCCACACCCCTGCTTCTTTAATCAAAGCAGGAGCTTTGTAAACAAAAGGGTTCCCAAGCAGGAGCTTGGGAACCAGGTTTGCACGATAACCCCGGACCCCTGACCCCTGACCCCTGACCACTGACCCCTGACCACTGGCCACTGACCCCTGACCACTGGCCACTGTACCTTTAATATCCCATCTTCTTCCGCTGTCCAGGAGGGATGTTGCCATCCAGTTTTTTCATCTGGCCGGGCGGCAGGGGCTGCCCCCGCCAGCCGGTTTTCTTGCCTCTGGCCCACCCCGGCGGATTTCTGAAATACTGCTCCTCAACCTGGTAAAAGACATTCGGCGGCTGCAGGATGGCCTCCCACGGGCCCAGGTAGTTTCTGCCGCGGTGCCACTTGCCGCCGTCATAAAAATAGTATCTTTCCTGATAGCGGAAAACGTCTCTATGCAGATCAGGAGCGTAGTCAATGCCCGGTGCGCTCGGGATCGGCCGCCAGCCGGGCGCCTGGGCGCCAGCCGCTCCCGACCAACAGGCAGTCAGAACCGCCACCAACATTAATACCCATATCTTGCGCATCATTCCTCCTCCTGAAATTCGCCGCCGCGACCCGCCGCGGCAGGCAATTGGTGCAGCGCCGCTTCAGCTCAATAGCTTTTTTTCCTTAGATTTCCTTCCCGACCGAATGGTTAATTAATTGAGGTTCCCGTCTGATTTTATAGCTGATGCGTCCGCCGGCGCCAAAAAATCACTTATTCATAGGTCAGGATCACCTGCAGGGCCTCTTCCGGGCGGCGGTCCAACATAGCGTACGCCTGGGGCGCCCCTGCCAGGGGAAAGCGGTGGCTGATCAGGCGGCGGGGGTTAATCTCCTTGATCATCCGCCAGGCTAAATCCAGGCAGCGGGCTTTAGTGAAGCGCCCTCTGAGTTCCGGGGCGATGGTGCTCACCTGGCTGCTGATGAGACGCTGGCGCCGCCGGTGAAATTCACCCCCTAAATTGAGTTCCAGGCGTTTTTTGCCATACCAGGAGCCGATGACCACCCGGCCGTGGTAGCCGGTGGCCGCCACAGCCATATCAAGGGCCGCCGGAGAACCGGAAACCTCATAAGTCAGGTCCGCACCATCATAATCTTCCAGTTGCTTAAAAAAAGCGCGCAGCCCCGCCAGGGCCTGGGGATCGGCGGGGTCGAAGCTGGCCTGGGCTCCCAGCGTTTCGGAGAGCAGGCGGCGGTTGGCGTGCAGGTCAAGAGTCGCCAGAGCCCCCAAAGGAAACTTGGCCAGGAGGGCGGTCAGAAGCAGCCCCACCACACCCTGGCCGAACACCGCCACTTTTTCACCAAGGAGCGGGGCTCCGTCCAGTGCCAGGGTTACGGCGGTTTCCATATTGGCCAGGAAAACCGCGTCCTCGGGCTCGAGACCCGGCGGCACCTTTAAGAGGTTTTGGGGAGCCGCGCTAAAGTGACTCTCGTGAGGCTGAAAAGCAAAAACCAGGGAACCGTCCCAAGAGCGCTCTACCCCGGACCCAAGCGCGGTAACCCGACCTACCGCGGCATAGCCGTATTTGAGGGGATAAGCAAATGTCCCGGACAAGGCCGCAATGGTTTCATCTGCGGCCATTTCGGCCGGTACTTCTCCCCGGTATACCAAAAGTTCGGTGCCGGCGCTGATGCCCGAGAGCAGGGTTTGGACCAGGACTTCGCCGGCGCGGGGGCCGGTCAGATTTTCCTCCCTGACTTCGGCCGTGCGTTGCTTGACAAAATAAAGGGATCGACGGGTCATGAGGCCGGCCAGGTGGGTTCGCCGCGGACCACCAGGTCGCCGCCCACCTGCTGGTAAAAGAGATGCCCGAGCCGGGGAAAATTATTGGATTGGAATAGACTTAAATTGTCCACCACCCGAAGGCCGCCCACCACCACCGGGGCGATGGTGACGATTATCTGGTCCACCAGGCGGGAAGCCAGAAAGTTGGCGATGATTTGGGCGCCGCCTTCCACCATCAAAGTATTTATGCCTTTGTCAGCCAGATAAGCCAGCAAATCGCTTAAATTTATCATGCTGTGGTACCCGGTGGGCAGGCGGAAGACATGCGCGCCCAGTTCTTCCAGGGCGGCTTGCCTCTCGGGCTCGGCCTGGTGGCTGGTGGCGATCCAGGGCCGGGTGCAGTTGGGCCGCAACAGGTGAGCATAAGGCGGGCACCTCAGGCGGCTGTCCACTATGACAGGCTGCGGGTTTTTGCCCTCCACCAGCCTCACGGTGAGGCGGGGGTTGTCGGCCAGCACGGTGCCGATGCCCACCAGGATGGCATCATGGGAGGCCCGCAGGGCATGGGTCATCACCTGGGATTCCTGGCAGCTCAGGGCCAAAGGATGGCCGGGCCGGGCCGCAATGCTGCCATCCAGACTCTGAGCATAGGTCAGCGTGACATAAGGGCGCCCGGCGCGGCGGCGGAAATCCGTCACTCCGGCCAAAACTGCCCTGACGCGGTCAATAATGTCCACTTGCTTGTTTCTTCTGATTATATGTGTTTATTAACGAAGTTAATGGCACTCGCGATAAAAAACAACCCCGAGAATAGTAATTTTGCAGGGAAAACCCTTAATGAAGACTTTACTTTAATTAAACAACAAGTTTGGGTTTGCTCCCTTGCATTCTCCAAGGCCAGTATTACTGTAAGAGGAGAACCAGTAAGGTCAGGGTGCTGGTCTTATCCCCCAAGGAGGTGCAACCATGTCCAACGGTACCAATGTGGCCCGAGTTACGCATATTATCGCCGAATCTCCCTCCGGCTTTGAAGATGCCGTCAAAGTGGGTTTTGAGCGAGCCGTCAAGACTCTGCGCGGCATAACAGGACTGAGAATCGCGGAAATGCGCGTGTCGGTGAAGGACAACAAAATCAGCACCTACCGGGTGAAGATGGAAGTTATTTTTATTTTGGATTAACCATCCACGGTCCTCAGCCGGATCCCTGAATATTTGATGCTGCACCTGGATGGCTCTTATGGGGAGGGAGGCGGGCAGATAGTTCGGACCTCCCTTTCTCTTGCCGCGCTCCTGGGCCGCGAGGTGCGGCTGGAGAACATCCGGGCCGGACGCAGCAAGCCCGGTCTGAAGGCCCAGCATGTCACCGGCGTCAGGGCGCTGGCCCACATAACCCGGGCCGAAGTGGCGGGGGCCGAACTCCACAGCCGGGCGTTGGTCTTCAAGCCCCGCGCTGTACAGGCCGGAAGCTATCTCTTTGATGTGGCCGAGAAAACCGGCAGCGCCGGCTCCGTCAGTTTGGTGGCTCAGACCCTGCTGCCTCCCCTGTTGAGAGCCGGCGGCCCAAGCAGCCTCACTATCCGGGGCGGCACCCACGTGGCCTGGAGCCCGCCGGCCCATTATCTTATGCATGTCTTTGCCCCGGCGTTGGCCGAAATGGGGGCGGATGTGGCGATCAGTTTGGAGAAGTGGGGCTGGTATCCCCGGGGCGGCGGGGAAATCCGCTTAACCATCCAACCCGCTCGGCATCTGCAGCCGGTGGACTGGCGCACACCTCCGGCCGCGGGAAGTTTCCAGGGACTCTCGGCGGGCTCCCGCGTGCCGGAGCACGTCGTCGCCCGCCAGGCCCGGCGGCTTAAGCAGCGCCTCGGAGAAGGCTTGAACGTCGCGGAAATTCAGGCCCCGGCCATGGACCCGGGCAGTTTCGTCTTTCTCTGGGGCCCCCGGGCGGGCTTCAGCGCCCTGGGCGCCAGGGGCAAGCCCGCGGAAAAAGTGGCGGATGAAGCGGCCCAGGAGTATGACCGTTTCCGGCAGAGCCGGGCCGCCGTCGACCGGCATCTGGCCGACCAGATTCTCCTTTACCTGGCCCTGGCCGACGGCCCCTCCACCTTTGTCACCGAAGAGATCACCCTGCATTTGCTCACCAACCTGTGGGTCGTCGAGCAGTTCCTGGGGCCGCGGTTCGAGATGGAAGGCGAACTGGGGACGCCGGGGAAAATCACTTGCCGCGCAAAAAAATAGCCCTAGTTCGAAATCCTGAAGGAAATTATGGTAATGTCGCAGGTATGGACCTGCTAGCGGAAATTAAAAACCTGGCCGAAGTCGAGGCCGCCGAGGTCACTTCGTTAAGACGTGAATTTCACCGCCACCCCGAACTATCCCACCATGAGGAGCGCACCGCCCGGGTGGTGGCCGAGTATCTGGCGGGCCTGGGTCTCGAGGTCCGGACCGGCATCGCCGGCTATGGCGTAGTGGGGCGCCTCAGGGCTTCCCGAGCCGGCAAGTCGGTAGCCTACCGGGCCGATATGGACGCCCTGCCGGTGACCGAAAAGGTGGAGTCCCCCTGGCGTTCCCAAACCACGGGCGTGATGCACGCCTGCGGCCATGACTTCCACATGAGCATCGCGCTGGGCGCGGCCCGCCTGCTGACTAAGCTCAAGGACCGCCTGGCCGGAGAATACCGCTTTATTTTTCAGCCCGCGGAAGAAGGCCCCCCCAAGGGCGATGCCAGCGGCGCCTTGGGCATGCTGAAGGCCGGCGTCCTGGAGAACCCTTCGGTAGCCGCCGTTTTCGGGCTGCACGTGGCTCCCTCCCTGGACGTAGGCCATGTCCGCTATTGCCCCGACGTGGTCATGGCCGGCTCGGATCACCTGGTCCTGACCGTCCAGGGAAAAGCAGCCCACGGCGCCACCCCGTACCGGGGGGTGGACGCCGTTTTGGTCAGCGCCCATGCTCTCACCCAGATCAAGGCGCTTCTTACTCAAGAAGTAGACACCCGCAACCCCGTCGTTCTCAGTTTCGGCCGGATTTCAGGCGGCAACCGCTTCAATATTCTGGCCGAGCGGGTGGAGTTGGAAGGAAGCTTGAGATATTTGAAGGAATCCGTCAGGGAACAGGTGCTGGCTATTTTGCGGCGGCATCTGGCCGGGCTCGCCAAGGCCAGCGGCGCCAAAATCGGCCTGGCTACCAAGTCCATCTATCCGATCCTGAAAAATGACCCCCGCCTGACCGGGCAGGCCGTGGAAATTTTAGGCCGGGTCCTGGGAGCGAAGCGGGTTAAAACGCATCTTCCGGCTATGGGAAGCGAGGATTTCGCCTACTTCGCCCAGAAGGTCCCGGCATTTTATTTTTTTCTGGGAGTGCGCACTCCCGGCACCAGGGGCCAGGCCCTGCATTCGCCGGACTTCAACCCAGATGAAGCGGCTCTGCCATACGGCCTTAAGGCCGCGGCCGCCCTTTTGGCGGTGACAGCCGGCTCGGAATAAATGCAGTTTTCGGTTTTCTGTTTTTTGTTTTCAGTGACAGCATAAAGGGGTTATCTCAGCCACGATATGAGCGCCGATTCCGTTACTTCCTGGCGAGGTAGCTCGTGATAAGGTTTCGGTAGGCCGGAATATAGGTGGAGAGAAGATTTCCCAATCCCTCGATATCATTCCTCCAGTCGCGATGCAACTCACAGGCGACGCTGAACCAGTTCATCAATTGAGCCCCGGCGCTTGCCATACGCGCCCAGGCCGCATGGCGCACAGCCTCGTTGAACGTACCGGAGGCATCAGTCACGACAAAGACTTCATAGCCTTCCGCCAAGGCCGAAAGGGTGGGGAAGGCTACACAAACATCGGTGACGATTCCGGCGATAATGAGTTGTTTGCGACCAGTGTCTTTGACTGCCTTGACAAAGTCCTCGTTGTCCCACGCATTGATTTGTCCGGGACGGGGAATGAATGGAGCATCGGGAAACATCTCTTGCAGCTCGGGAACGAGTGGCCCATTCGGCCCATCCTCAAAACTGGTGGTGAGAATCGTCGGAAGCCCGAAGAACTTGGCCACAGCTGCAAGCGCCAGAACATTATTCTTGAATTCTCCGGGTGAGAAATCATGAACCAACGACATCAGGCCGGACTGGTGATCCACAAAAAGGATCGCGGCACTCTCCTTGGACAGCCGGTGGTATTTGAATGCATTGTTCATAAGAGTTCCCTCTGCGCTAGAATCGATCTCAGGCGGCAGCCTTAACTGCTCGCCGATAGGCATAAAATAATAACGCTCTTTCTGAAGTAAATCCCCCGGTCCTCCCTTTATCCGGCGATTCATGCCTGGCCCAACCGGGAAAACTTAGGATTTTTCAAGGAAAAACTCGAGAGGCGGGGTCAAAGGGGAACGCGGGGTAACCCACCTTGAGGTCAGAAACCTGCAACAGGGCTAATGGCGCAGTTTACGCCGCTACTGTGCGTAGGCACTCAACGGCAAGGCCGGGGGACACGTCGGGATAAATCACCGGCTTTCCGACATCCTCCAGGAGCACAAACACCAGGTTCTGCCCCTCCCGCTTCTTATCCAGGGGCAGGGCTGACAGCACGGCTTCAATGCTGACGGCCGGAAACTTGCGGGCCAGTCCGAAGCTTTTTATAAGGTCTCGGCCGTAGGCCGCGGCCTCGTCCGACAGGCCCGTAAGCCGCCGGGATAATTCCAGGGCCGCCAGCATGCCCCAGGCCACGGCCTGGCCGTGGGGCAGGCGGAAGCGCGAGGCGGCCTCCAGGGCATGCCCGAGGGTGTGGCCGAAATTGAGGATGCGCCGCAGACCCGCCTCGCGTTCGTCCGCGGCCACCACCCTGGCCTTGATGGCCCCAGCCCGGCAAATGATGTCCGCCAGTCTCTCCTGATCCCGAAAAAGCTGCCGGTGGCCGGCGGCCACATCGTCCAGCAGCGCCGGGTCCCGGATAAAGCCGTGCTTCAGAATTTCGGCCAGACCGTTAAGGCGCTCTTTGGGCGGCAGGGTCCGCAAAAAGTCCGGGTCGGCGATTACCAGGCGGGGCTGATAAAAGGTCCCCAGAAGGTTTTTGCCTTCCGGCAGATTGACGGCCGTTTTGCCGCCGATGGCCGCGTCCACCATGGCCAAAAGCGTTGTGGGCACCTGGATGAAGGGCACGCCCCGCATGAAGATGGAGGCCACAAACCCGGTGAGGTCGCCCACCACGCCGCCCCCCAGGGCGATGAGCGGGGTCCGGCGGTCGGCCCCCAGGGCCAGGAACTCTCGGGCCAGCCGCGCCGCCACCGGCCAGGTCTTGGCCCGCTCGCCCGGGGCAACCGTCAAAACGGCGGAGCGACAGCCGGCTTCCTCCAGGGCTCCCGTCACCTGGCCGCCGTACAGCCCGGCCACCCTTCGGTCCGAGACGATGAACACGCGGTTGGGCAAACCAAGGGAGGCAAGCTCCCGCCCCAGAGCAAAGCGCAGCCCGGCGCGGATGAGCACCCGGTAGCTCTGCTCCCGGCCGGGGAGAACGAGGTCAATTGTTCTTGCTTTGCTTGCCATCTGGGACATGGAATGCTTAATCGAGGGGAGGGCCGAAGGACCGCAAGCCCCTTAAGCTCCCATCCCTCTGCCAACCCACTCACACGGGAGCACGGGCATCTTGCCTGTGAAGCACAGGCTGGAAGCCTGTGCTCCCGATATAAATGGTAGGTTGGGCATTCGAGGGAGGGAGCAGGGGTCTAGGAACTCTGTTCCTACCCCAAAAAACAAATTTGCCGGAAACCGGGCTTCATCTAATTTCTAATCTGAGTGATAACTGGACACTATTAGCTCACCGCTCACTGCTTTCTGACCCCTGGCCCCTGGCCCCTGTATTCCTAATACCATCCTCCGGGGCGCAGGGATTTGAGGTCTTGCATCAGTTGGGCAAACTGATCCGGGTAAAGCGACTGGGCCCCGTCGGAGAGGGCCTTTTCCGGCTCGTGGTGCACTTCGATGAGCAGGCCGTCGCAGCCCGCGGCCGCCCCTGGCCCGGGCCGCGGTGGC
>JASEFS010000007.1 GCA_030018495.1 Deltaproteobacteria bacterium
ACTTCTTGAAAAAGTTGTTGACCTCCCGCAGATACTTGTTGTGGGGGTCGACGTAAGTGTGGCGCAGCTCCTCCAGCCGCTTGTAAAGTTTCTTGGCCTGGGCTCCCCATTCCGCGGCCAGGTCCCGCTCTTCGTCGTTCTGGACCACGGTCAGGGTCTTGGCCCGGGCCACCAGCAGCTTGACCTCCTGCTCAAACCGCAGGACGTGGGCCAGCGCCCGCTGCGTGTCGAACTCTGCCGCCGGCAGGTCCGGCTCCACGATCTCCGGCTCCTGGGGCTGCGGTTCCAGGGCCGCGGCGAAATCAATCTCGGTCATGGAAAAACCTCCAGCAATTCAAAGCTGACAGAAAGACGTTGAAGTCTTGAAGGACCGTCTTGGTATATTCCTCCAGGATGGGCGGGCGGCCCGACGGCGACAGCCTGAGAACGCCCGCCCGCTCGATGTCGTGTCCGGCTTTGCGGGCGAGGTGGCGGTAGGCGGACACTTGCGCGCGCCAGGCCGGGGAGGCGGCCCGGGGGGTCTTCAGGTCCCAGACCGACGGCCGGGCGTCCCCCCGGAGCGTGACGACCAGGTCCGGCTCCCCGGTGAAGCGCAGGACTTGGCACACCAGCCGCTCTTCCACCAGCCAGACCCTTTCCACGTACGCGTCGAACCAGCCCTTGAACGACGCGAAGTAGCCGGCGCACTCCGGCGCCACCTCGTCCACCCAAAGCCCCCGCGCGTACAACGCGCAGACCCGGTGCACTTCGTCGCCCCGCTCCGCGGCCGCGTCCAGAACCCCGGGCGAGACCCGGGAGAAGTCGGCGAACGGGGCCAGCACCGTCGTCACGCTCGGGAAATTCACGGGCCTTCACCTTATGAAGCGAACAGGTTCCTCAGCAGGCCCAAAAGTTGCTCTTCCTCCTGCGCCTCCGGTTTTTTCCTGCCTGCCAAAGCCGCGGTGCCGTCCAGTTGGACGAGTTTCAGCATGCGGTACTGCGGCCAGGCTGCGTGCATCGCTCCCCAGAAAACGCTCTTCAGCCCCCTGGCCAGCTTGAGAAGGCCGTTGATGTCGCCCAGGCGGAGGGCGAACTGGTTTTCTTCCACATACTTGAGCAGGCGGGAGGCGAGCCGATGGGTTTCCCACAGGTCCGGGTAGGTGTTCGGCAGCCACCGGCAGAGGATGTCGTCGCCGGGTTTGCTCTCCGCAGGGAGGTCGGGCTCGGGCAGGTCGGACTCGCTCAGCCCGAGGTGCCGAAGCAGCTTTTCGAAATATTCGCGGTTAACCTTGCCTTGCTCCGTTTGGCCTTCAAAATGATCCGTCATACTGCCTCCTTTTGAGTGGTTTGGTTTACTTCTCCGGCTTCACTTCCTTGACGGTGATGCCCGTCAGGTTGTCCTCGATGATGGCGTTTTCCGGGGTCAGGGGGAGCTTCCCGGCCAGAAAGTCCGCCTTCAGCTGGGCGGGGTCGGGGTAGGTGAAGGGGCCGTAAATCGACTTGAACTTCACTTCCACGGCAAAGTCGGGCATGGTTTGCCTCCTTTCGGTTATTGGGCGGCAGCGTAGGGCAGGCCCTGCTGCCGTTCGTCCTCGATTACCTTGACCGGGGTGATGCCCCGGTCGATGAGCCTTTGGAGTTGCTCCGGGGTTTCATCGCCCCGCACCACGTATTCCACCCGCTCCGGACGGAAAATGTAGAAGACACCGGGGGCGTATTCGGTCTCGGGGTTGGAGATGAACACGGCCTTGCGGTGGGCCAGCAGCACCCAGGTCTCGCCGGGAACGAATCCCATGGGCAAAGCCGGGATGCGCCGGGAGACGCCCATCTCCCTCGCCTCCCGGTTGAAGTCCGCCGGCGTGGGGTAGAACTTCTCCCCCACCCACAGGAGGCCGGCCCGCCCTAATTTCCTGGGCGCGGCCAGGGGACAGGAAGTCACCGTATCGCTGGTGCAGGGGTTGGCATAGGGAAACAGGCCCCCGACATCCACCCAGGTCCAGCCCCGGGCCGGCTTGATGCCGGCGCTGCAGGTCGGGCAAACGGTCAGGGGCAGGGGCAGCCGGCAGCACTCCGCCGCCGGGCCGTCCGAAACCAGGTACAGGCCGCCGGGCTTGCGGAAGCCGCAGCCCCGCCGCTTTTCATGGCGAGTTTCCACTTTCATCTTTTCCTCCGGGTTTTTGGTGCTCAGCCGGTCTGGGCCGGAAGGTCGAAAGCGTTGATCTCCTGCACAACGCCTTCGGCACAATCCGGGCAAATTGTGTGGGAGGCGGGCTCCCGCCCCTCCGCCATGGTTTTCTGGCACCAGGCGCAGATCCGCTTGATGCCGTCGCCGGGCACCATTTCTTTTTCTCCGCGTTCGTTCCAGGTCTTTTCCAGCCTCATGGCTGAAAGCCTCCGAGGCGCGGCAAGCTAAAGCTCATGCAGCGCCTTCAACACCTTTTCCAGGACGGTGGATGTCCCCTCCAGCCGGACCGCCAGCCCGTGAATCCAGTCTGCCCTCTCCCTGATCAGCGGAACAGGGGAAGAAAGGGTCGGCCTGTCAATCTGCCTCTCATCTGCTGGCGGCGGCGGCTCCGGAGGCAAGCGAAGCATCGATTGGACCGCCTCCGAAAGCTCCTCCAGCCTGGCGACCAGCCGATCGATGCGGCCGATCGCCGCAGGCAGAAGTTGGGACGGTTCTGCCGCTTCTCCCATTGCTCTCAGTCGTTCCATAAAAACCTCCTTCATGGTTGGATTACTGTTTCCGGCCAAGCCGGTTAAGGCCTGGCACCGCAGCCCTTCAGCCGCAAAAGGGGCAGCTGGCGTCTTTCTGGTTTTTTGGAAAGAACACGAGTCCGCATTTTGTGCATTCCTTGGGGTAGCCGCCCAGGTTGGCGTCCTTGCCTTGCGGCCGCTTTTCTTTCCCCATGGCTCCTTCCCGGTTGAGGAGACTCCAGGGTTCCCTCAGGCATCCATGAAACACGTGCTTGGCAAGCTTGAAATAGGCGATTACGTCCATGGCAAAACCTCCGAACAAAAAGCACCCCTCTCCCAAGCCGTCTCCCGTGCTGGAAGAGGGGTGCGTCCCACATCGCCCCCGGCCAAACCGCGGGCCAGCCATGGGAAACCGGCCCGTTCTTCGCTCCGCCGAAAAATGGACGAGGCCGGGGAAGGGTTAGGCCCCCTGCAGGCGGGATGGCCTCGCCGGGCCTCCGGCGGAGCTACTCTATCGGGGAGGGGCGCCCCCGGGAGGATATGAGGCCCGCGAAAATGCGGTGGGAAAGAAAAAAATCCCCGCCCAGGATTGACCTGAACAGGGACACTTTGGGGACGGTTTACGGACGGTGTACGGACGCAAAAAAAGCCGCACTTTACTAAAGCGCGGCTAATGAATACAATGAGTTGGCTGGTCGGGACGACTGGATTTGAACCAGCGACCCCAGCGTCCCGAACGCTGTGCTCTACCAGGCTGAGCCACGTCCCGACACATCATAATTTACCCAAAAGGGATGATTTGGGCAATATTAAATTGGCGGAATCCGCAGGTTAACATGCCGACCTCCCCCGCCGTCATTTATTTATGATACCAAAAACCCAAAACCGAAAACCAAAAACCATTCTAGCCTTGTTGCTGGCATGGCTCATTCTGGCAGGGTTTGGCTGCAAGTCTCCTGAGGCAGAGAAGACCTATGGTGGTCCCGACACCGGGCCGGCTTATGGGGACATATTTATGGACGCCAGCATCGGCGACGCCAGCACGCTTTTGCCGCCGTTGGCCAGCGACTCCGCCTCCCACAGCGTGGCCTCCTTGATTTACAACGGCCTGGTAAAATACGATGCCGACCTCAACCTGGTAGGCGACTTGGCCGAGAGTTGGGAGATTTCACCGGACGGCCTGACCATCACTTTCAAATTGAAAAAAGAGGTCAAGTGGCACGACGGCCGGCCTTTTACAGCCAAAGATTGTCTTTTTACCTATCAGGTGATGGTTGATCCCAAGACCCCCACCGCATATTCCGGGGATTACCTCCAGGTGAAGAAGGCAGAAGCGCTGGATGACTTTACCTTTCAAGTGACTTATCCCAAGCCCTTCGCTCCGGCCCTGGGGACCTGGGGGCTGGCCATGCTGCCCCGGCACCTTCTGGAGGGCAAGGACATCACCCAATCGCCTTTGGGGCGGCATCCCATCGGCACCGGCCCCTTTAAATTCAAGGAGTGGCACACGGGCGACCGCATCGTGCTCACCTATAATCCCGACTATTTCGAGGGCCGGCCCTATCTTAACGGCTACATCTACCGGGTTATTCCGGATCAGGCCACCATGTTCATGGAGCTGAAGGCCGGCAACATCGACCGCATGGGCCTGAATCCCCTGCAATACATCAGGCAGACGGCTTATCCCAAGTTCCAGCGGCTGTTCAATAAATACAAATACGTTTCCTTTTCTTATGTGTATTTGGGCTACAACCTGGAAGACCGCCGTTTTGCCGACAAACGGGTGCGCCAGGCCCTGACCCATGCCATCAACAAGCAGGAAATCGTGGAGGGGGTGCTCATGGGGCTGGGGCAGGAGGCCACGGGGCCGTACAAGCCGGGCACGTGGTTTTACAATCCGGATGTGCCCAAATTTCCCTATGACCCCGACAAGGCCCGGGCTTTGCTGGCCGAAGCGGGGTGGCGGCCGAACCCGGAGGGCATCCTGGAAAAAGACGGGCGCCCCTTTGAATTCACCATTCTCACCAACCAGGGGAACGAAATCAGGGCCCGGAGCGCGGAGATTATCCAGCGGCGTCTGCGGGATGTGGGCATTGTAGTGAAGATCCGCATCGTGGAATGGGCCGCGTTCATCAAGGAATTCATCAACAAGGGGCGCTTTGAGGCGGTGCTGCTGGGCTGGACCACCGGCCAGGATCCGGATTTATACGATATCTGGCATTCCTCCAAGACCAAGGAGGGAGAGCTCAACTTTATCCATTACAACAATCCGCTGGTGGACCGGCTGCTGGAGGAGGGCCGCCACACCTTTGACCGGGAAAAGCGCAAAAAAGCTTACTTCAGATTGCAGGAGGTATTAGCCGAGGATCAGCCCTATACCTTTTTGTTTGTGCCCGATGCCCTGCCGGTCATACACAAGCGCTTCCGGGGCATCAAGCCGGCTCCCGCAGGCATAGACTACAATTTCTACAAATGGTACGTGCCCAAAGGCGAACAGAAATATGTGATCTCGCCCTACTAAAAAAGAGGCGGGCCCGGAGGCCCACGGAGGAGCGCCTACCGACCTTTACGATTTCAGGTCTTCAGATCCAAATCTTCCACCAGCCGGTCAGCGAACGCCAGGATGAAGTCCCGCTGCTGGCGGGTGGCATAATCGATACAGGAGCAGCGCAGGGTCTTTTCGCTGCGTATGAGGAATTCAAAACGCACAAAGTCGTCCCCCAGCTCCACGGCAAAACGGAACGGGGCGCAGTCCCGGTGCTCAAACTGCTCGGGGCTGAGTAAATCCTCGCTGAAATCCACCCACCAGACGTCGGACAAACCGGAGGAATGGGCATGTTCCCCCAAATAGTCCCGGATGCGGGGGATGTCCTGGCGTCTGATTTCATCCAACATATATTGTCTCATATCAACTCTCTATTGTCGGCTTTTCGGCTAAGTTCTCGGCGTTAATATAAGCTGCGCCGCGACCTTTTTAGGTCGGGGTGCGGGGTCCCTCTTTTTTTACCCTAATTTAAATATTTCCTCAAGACGGCTTGGTGCGCCGGGGGATGGGCAGGTATTCCACCGTGGGAGTAGTGCGGGTGGGCTGGGGGAAATAACTCATGAGTTCCAGAATTTCCGTGGGCATGTCGGAAGTCACCGGCAGGCCCAATGATTTTGCCACTTCAAAGGTTATGGGAAAGTCGTGGGTCCAGTTGCCTTCGGACAGGAAGCCGGCCACTTCCCTGGCCTTGTCTTCGGGAAAATTGACGCTCAAAAGATCCTGGATGCTGTTCCGCACTTCGACAATGGCCATTTCGGCCTGGTCTGCCAGGATCAAGGTTTTGTCCTCCAGATGCTCCCGAGGCTTTTTCGAGACGGTCCTGAGCAGCGAGGCCGCGGGAAATTGGCCGATCTGGGGGTCCACCGGGCCCAGCACCGCGTGCTCGCACATGACGATCTCATCGGCTGCCAGGGCGATAAGGGTGCCGCCGCTCATGGCGTAATGTGGCACAAACACCGTAACCTTGCCCTGATGGCGGCTCAAGGCCCGGGCGATTTGCAGAGAAGGCAGCACCAATCCGCCGGGGGTATGGAGGATGAGATCCAGCGGCACTTCCGGGCCCGTGAGGTGAACAGCCCGGATGACTTCTTCCGAGTCGTTGACGTCGATAAACCGGAAGATGGGAAAACCCAAAAGCCCCATGGTCTCCTGGCGATGCACCAAAAGAATGACCCGGGAGGACCGCTTTTGCTCAAGTTTGGCGATCAGGCGCTTGCGGGAGAACTCCAGGGCCTTCTGCTTGAGGAAAGGCTGGAGCATAATGATTATGAGCAGAAACCAGAACAGGTCGGTGGCACCCATGTTCAATCCTCAACCGCCGGCGACCGGCTCAAGCCTGCGTCCACCGCGGCGAACGCCCAGACGGCCACAAGCAGCATGAACGGCAGCCAAAACAAGGGGCGGGAAACCACGGAAAAAAGCAGCGGGCGGATAACCTCCCAGGTAAGGGGTTCGGGATAAAAAGCCGCGATGTATTCCTGAGAAAAATGAATCAATCCGGAAAGAAGGACAACACCCAACATGAGGTTGGCCAGCAAAATGAGAATAACCCCTTTCCGCCGGTCCTGCTTGTAGAGCTGACCGAGGCCGGGAAAAACCAGGGCGGAAAGGAGAAAAGCCTTAATAGTAAAAGACATGGGCTAAATATATCCAAATGATGCTGGAGGGTCAATGGAGAACAGAATGAATTTCGGACGGGGCGAGTTTGTTGATTTTTTGGGCAAATGAGGTATGTTAAAGCGTTGAGCCATGAGGGAGGCCGCGGATGGACTATAAGAAAACGCTCAATTTACCCCGAACCGATTTTCCCATGAAAGCGGAACTGCCCCGGCGGGAGCCAGAGATACTCAAGCTCTGGCAGGAGATGGAACTGTATGACCGCATCAGGGAAAAAAGCCGGGGCAAGCCCCGCTTCATCCTGCACGACGGGCCGCCCTACGCCAACGGACATATTCATTTGGGGCACGCACTCAATAAAATTCTCAAGGATATTATCATCAAATCCCGGCAGATGATGGGCTTCGATTGCCCCTACGTACCCGGCTGGGACTGCCACGGCCTGCCCATTGAACATCAAGTGGACAAGGAACTCAAGGCCGAGGGCGTGAAATTGTCCCAGGTCGAGGTGCGCCAGCGCTGTCGCGCCTATGCCCAAAAATTCATCGGCATCCAGCGGGAGGAATTTGAGCGTCTGGGGGTCCTGGGCGATTGGCAGCAACCCTACCTGACCATGAACCCGGCTTACGTGGCCACCATTATTCGGGAATACGGCAAGTTCTTCCTGAGCGGCTCCATCTACCGCAGCAAAAAGCCCATTCACTGGTGCGCCACCTGCCGCACGGCCCTGGCCGAAGCCGAAGTGGAATACGAAGAGCATGAAACCCCTTCCATCTATGTAAAGTTCCCCTTAAAAAACTCCAAGGGAGTCCCCGGCCTGGAGCCGGGCGCAAGGCCGCACTTCCTGGTGGTTTGGACCACTACGCCCTGGACGCTGCCCGCCAACCTGGCCATTGCCGTGCATCCCGATCTGGAGTATGCCGCGGTGCGGGTCGGCCCGGAAATCCTCATCGTGGCCGCGGACCTGGCCGCCGGATTGTTGGCGCAGTGGAACTTGAAAGGGGAGGTGCTGCGCCGGTGGCGCGGACAGGCCTTGGAGGGGATGATTTGCCGCCACCCCTGGCTGGATCGTGATTCGCAGGTAATTTTGGCGAATTACGTCACCCTGGCCGCGGGCACGGGCCTGGTGCACATTGCTCCGGGCCACGGTCAGGAAGACTACGACAGCGGTTTGAAGTACGGCCTCTCCCCGTACTCCCCGGTTGATGACGAGGGGCGCTTTACGGCGGAAGTGCCGGAGTTCGAGGGCAAGGAGGTATGGGAAGCCAACCCCGGCATCATCAACCTGTTAAGCCGCAAAGGCATGCTCATCCAGGCCGAGAAGGCGACGCACAGCTATCCTCATTGCTGGCGGTGCAAAAACCCCATCATTTTTCGGGCCACAGAGCAATGGTTCATTTCCATGGAAAAAAACGGCCTGCGCCGCCAAGCCCTGAAGGCCATCGAGAAAGTTTCCTGGATCCCCCGCTGGGGGCGGGAGCGCATCTACCAGATGATCGAGCAGCGGCCTGACTGGTGTATTTCCCGGCAGCGGGCCTGGGGGGTGCCCATCGTCGCGTTTCACTGTCGGAATTGCGGCGAAGTGCTGCTGAATAAAGAAATTCTGGATGGCATTGTAGAGCGTGCGGCCACCGAAGGGGCGGATTTTTGGTTCACCGACGCCGCCGCCCGAATTCTGCCGCCGGGCGCTGCCTGCCCCAAATGCGGCAGCAGCAGTTTTGCTAAAGAGACAGACATCCTGGACGTTTGGTTCGATTCCGGCGTGAGCTTTGCGGCCGTATTGGAACCCAACCCCAGCCTGGGGTTTCCGGCCGACCTGTACCTGGAGGGTTCGGACCAGCACCGGGGCTGGTTTCACAGCAGCCTCCTGACTTCGGTGGGCACCCGGGGCGAGGCGCCGTACCGCGGGGTTTTGACGCATGGTTTCGTGGTGGACGGTGAAGGCCGCAAAATGTCGAAGTCTCTTGGAAACGTCATAGCCCCGCAGGAGGTCATGAGCGAATACGGCGCCGAAATCCTGCGTTTGTGGGTGACGGCCGAAGACTACCGGGACGACGTGCGCCTGTCTCCCAACATTTTAAAGCAACTGGCGGATGCTTACCGGCGCTTTCGCAACACCGCCCGCTTCATGCTGGGGAATCTGTACGATTTCACTCCGGAAGAGCATTTTATCCCACCGGCCGAGCGTGAGGAACTGGACCGCCTGGCCCTGTCCTGGACCGCCCAACTTATGGCCCGGGTAAAGAAGGCCTATCTGGATTACGAATTCCACCTGGTCTTCCACCGGTTGCACCAGTTTTGCGCGGTGGAGATGAGCGCCATTTACCTGGATATCCTGAAAGACCGTCTTTATATTTCCCCCCCTGAGGCTCCGGCCCGCCGCAGCGCCCAAAACACTCTTTTTGAGATTTTGCGGGACCTCATGGGCATGCTGGCGCCCATCCTGTCATTTACCGCGGAAGAGGTTTGGAGCTACCTGCCCGGCCGGGACCGCCAGAGAAGCGTGCATTTGTCCAGCTTTCCGGAGCCCGCACCCGGGTTTCCGGATGAGGGTCTGCTGGCCAAATACGAGTTCCTGCTGAAAGTGCGGGATGAGATCAACCGGGGTCTGGAAGAGGCCCGCAAGGGGAAGGTCTTGTCCACCTCCCAAGAAGCCGCGGTCATCCTGGCCACCGCAGACAATGATCTTTACAACAAGCTCAGCTCTCAGGAGGCGGAGATAAAGCAACTGGCTCAGGTTCCCCACCTGCAAATCGAACGGGTTGAGCAAGCGGCGCTCCAGGGCCTTGAGGCGTTGGAGGTTCCCGGCGTGTTTGTCCGGGTAGGCAAGGCTCCGGGGAAAAAGTGCATCCGCTGCTGGTTTCACCTGCCCAGCGTGGGTGAAGATGCCGAGCATCCCCAGGTATGCGCCCGCTGCCGCAAGGCCCTGGGGGTTTGAAATTCATGGGTCGCAAAACCGCCATCCTCATCCCGGTCCTGGTGTTAGGAATAGCCCTGGACCAACTGACCAAATTCCTTGTCGTCCAATATCTGGCTTTAGGGGCCAGGATTCAGGTCATCCAAGGGTTTTTCAACCTGGTGCATGTCCGCAACCGGGGGGCGGCGTTCAGCCTGCTGTCCAATCTGTCCTCAGACTTCGCCTGGCTGTTTTTCGCGACCACCACCACCTTGGTGCTCCTGGTGGTGGGGTATATGTGGTGGCGCCTGCCGGAACGCGACTGGCCCGCCGCCTTGGGCTTCAGCCTTATTATGGCCGGGGCCCTGGGAAACATGATTGACCGGTTGCGCCTGGGAGAGGTCATAGATTTCCTGGATTTTTACCTGGGGCGGCACCACTGGCCCGCCTTTAATGTGGCGGACAGCCTGGTGTGCCTGGGAGTCGGCGTTTTGATCCTGGCGCTCCTTACCGAAGGAAAGGAAGAAGATGTATCCCATCCTGTTTGAACTGGGGCCGGTGAGGATTTTCACCTACGGATTTTTTCTGGCCCTGGGGTTTGTGACCGCCATCTTCCTGGCCGGGCGCGAGGCCCGGCGGGTCGGGCTGCCCGCCGGACGCTTCTATGACCTGTGCTTCTACATTATCCTGGCCGCGCTGGTGGGCTCCCGGCTCCTTTACGTGCTCACGGAACTGCCCTATTTTCTGCAAAATCCGCTGCAAATCTTTGTCCTCTGGAAAGGCGGCCTGATATTCCATGGCGGCCTGGTGCTGGCCCTGGCTGTGGCCTTTTTCTACATGCACCGTCAGAAAATGCCGTGGCGGGTCACCTTCGATTCCCTGGCGGTGGGGATGCCCGTGGGCCAGAGTCTCGGGAGGGTAGGATGTTTTATGGCCGGGTGTTGCTACGGCAAGCCCAGCGACCTGCCCTGGGCCGTAACCTTTACGCACCCGGACACCCTTTGTCCGATTCAACAAGCTTTGCATCCCAGCCAACTTTATGAAGCCTTGCTGCTTCTCCCGGTTTTCGGGACGGTTTACTGGCTGCGGACCCGCAAGCGCTTTGACGGCCAACTGGCGCTGACCTACCTGAGTCTCGCCGGCACGGTTCGCTTTATCGTGGAATTCTTTCGCCATCCCGCGGATTACCGTGGTCCGGAACTTTTTTGGGGGATGCCGTCCACCCAGGTGTTCGCTTTGGCCATTGCCCTGGTCTGCGGAGCCCTGCTGCTGTGGTTTTGGCGGCAAAGCGAACCCGCGGCAGTGTGAGCTGAGAAAATCGGCGACGCGCTCCTTTCCCTAAAACTCACTTTGACTTTCACTAAGGGGTAAACATGCATTTGTATCGCTGGCTTACCGCGCTTGTGCTCGTACCGCTTCTGCTGTTGATCATTTTTAAAGGGGGCCGCGAGCTCTTCCTTCTGACGGTATTGCTGGTGAGTGCCTTGGGCCAGTGGGAATTTCAAACGATGCACCATCCTGAAGGGGGCCTGCCCCGGCATGCCAAGCCCATAATATTGGGAGCTTTGCTGGTGGTCAGCTTCTGCACTACGCCTGCCGCCCCTTCGGTTCCTTTATTCGTGCTGGTCTGGAGTTTTTTCATCCTCCTGTTTTTCTATTTGGCCGCCTACGGACAGATTCCCGAATTTAGTCGGTCCCTCGCCGTAGATGCTCTGGGGCTGTTGTATATACCGCTCCTATTGGGACACTTGGTATGGCTGAGATATTTGCCCCAGGGAGAATGGTGGACCGCGTGGCTATTGGCGGTGGTGTTCGCCGCGGACACCGGAGCTTTCTACACCGGCCTGACCTTGGGCCGCAAGAAGCTTTACCCGGAAGTAAGTCCCGGCAAGACCTGGGAGGGAACCCTGGGAGGATGGGCGGCTGCCCTGCTGGCCGGGGTCATGTTCGGCCGGTGGCTGTTGCCCGGCCAGAGCCTCATCATCCTGGGCGGGCTGGCCCTGGTTGTGGGGATAATCGGCGTTTTGGGCGATCTCTTTGAGTCCATGCTGAAGCGCCAGGCCCAGGTAAAGGATTCCGGCCAGATTCTGCCGGGTCATGGAGGCATGTTGGACCGCCTGGACAGCCTGCTTTTCGCCATCCCCGCGGTGGTCTATGCCCGCCTGTACCTGGCGCACATGTAAAACGATGCAAAGCGTGCGACTCTGCTGCGGGATTCCTCTTGACATCAGGGATTTGGCCTTCATAATAAAAGCAAATCTTGTGGGGATGTAGCTCAGCTGGAAGAGCGCCTGCTTCGCATGCAGGAGGTCAGGGGTTCAAATCCCCTCATCTCCACCAATGAATTCGGCCACTTAGGTGGCCTTTTCTTTTTCCAAACCCGGTTCACTGAGTAGGTCACTGAGTAGGTTGCCGTTTTCCAGCCTTTTGGCTGCGTCTCTCAGGCTCTCATCGGGCTTGCGGAGATAAACCTCGGTGGTGCGCAGGGATTTGTGCCGCAGGAAGCGGGAAAGGGTGGGAAGAGAGATTTTTTCCTTATCGGCCAGGAGGGTGGCCACGTGGTGCCTGATGGCATGGAACCCGATGGGGCGGATGCCGGCCCGCTGGCAGACCCCCTGAATCAACCTCTTACGATCCTGAAAAGGCTTGCCGGTCTTGGGGTTGGGGAAAACCCACTCAGGGTGCTTGTCTTTTTTATTCCAGAGATCCCGCAGAACCTGGTAGAGGTCCTCGTTCATAAAGAGCCAGTCGAACTCCATGGCCCCGTCTTTTCTCTTCCGGGTCCACAGCCTGATCCGGCGCTCGGAGAAGTTGACGTCATCCCACCTGAGTCGCATCACCTCCCCCACCCGGGCCATGGTGTGGTAAAGCACCAGGAAAAATGGCCGGTGGGGGCCCGCGGCCAACAACAGACGGGTCATCTCCTCCTGGGTGAGACTGACCCGGTTCGGCTCATCCACCGGCATCTTGGTCACATGGAAGAACGGGTTTTCCTTTAATAACCCCCGCTTCCAGGCCCAGGTAAACAAGGCGCACAGGTCCTTCCGGTGAAAGTTATAGTTGTAGTTGCTTTTCCGGGTCTGGAGGTACGATTCGATCAGGTGCGGGGTGATGTGGGACAGGGGCAGATTCCCCGAAAATTCCAGGAAATGCCGGTAGACATAGGACTTGTATTTCCAGGTCTTAGCCGCGAACTTTCTTTGGGCCTGCTCCAGGTATTCCGTCGCCAGACTTAAGAAGTCCCATTCTTTGGGCGCGGGCGACGAGCTCCGGGTCAACTCGGCCCGCTTCTTTTCCATAGCGGCCCGGGCCTCCACCTTGGTCTTGGCATGGCCGGAATACCTTTTCCCCAGCACCTGCATCTGCCAACGCCATCCCCACTTGGTTTTCCACAGCGGCACGGACTATGTCCTCCCTGAATCTCAGGCATTTCAGACCCCCTGGATAGATGGGGCCGAAACGGTGTCTATGTCTATAGACCGTATTCACGGATATCTTCAAGAGGTCTGCCACCTCTCGAGGGGTCAACAGGGAAAGGGAATCATTCAATCTCAAGGGCATTCTCCTGATGTATGACGGGTGGAACTCATACCGGAACCGTTTGCCGGAAAATTCCTGGAAAGAATGATACCCCCATATGGCATATCTGTCAAGCTTATTTTCCGTATGTGTGTATTTCCAGAAACTTTCTGCAGGGGGACATCGGGAAAGCACACTATAGTGCAAATTAATCAAAGAAAATTGCATTTATCTTGATATCCTGTAATTAAATCACTGGCGGGATGGGATGGGCATGGAAGCCTTATTAAATGTGGCGAAATGTTCACCAACCGATTAATAGAAAATAGCATCCAAAAATGCGGCGCGTCGCTTCCATATCGCAGCTTGCGTTTTGTTTGTAGGCTCTTTAGAGTTAAACCAGGGGGACGAATGGATCAGTTTGATCAATTGTATGTACCCCTCTGACCCGTCAAATCGGCTTTGTGGGACGCCGAGCGTTTTGGAGAGATTCTTTCTAACGGAAACTGCTGCGACGGTGCAATAGAGGTCGGGCCGAACAATGCAGAGAAGACGGCCCCAAACCTTCATAGTCGGTCCCAAAGAGATTAACTGATCAAGATGCGACTTTAGTTTTGCCCACGGAATGGGTGGATTAAGCTTAGATATGGCATTTACCGCCTCGACTATGCTTTTCCACTGCTTATGAGTTCCATTTGCCAACAGACTTCGGAACTGACCTGATGCGGCGACATGCCCGAGCCATCCATATTGCTTGATGCCGCCAATGATGCGTCTTTTTTCGATGTCTTGAAAATACTGCGTTGTCCACGGGATTGGTACTTCCCGAGCTGCAGCGTCAAGCACATCGTGGTAACCTTCACCCTCTCGTTCGTGCTGCTTCAACCCCGCAACAACCTTCTTGTAATAAATGTCCCAATCCGCTTGGCGAAGCCAGCTAGCGGTAGAAATACCTTCTTCCGCCCCAGAAGGAGTATGTATTCCCTGTTCCTGTTGTTTTTGTGCGGTTGTCTTGTAGCGCTGACGGTAGCCCTTGAGCCATCTCGTTGTGGGTTGAAAGGAAAAAGTTGGAGTGTGCCATTTAGCAAGAGTTTCCTCGAGTGAATCTATATCCTTAGCCGTTTCAGTGGATGCAGTACCCTCGATCAAGCAATTGGTTTCGCAGTTTGTGTAGAAGCCGCCATAAGTGAGATTAGAACTTCCGATGAAGAGAGCGTAGTGATGTTGATCACGAAAAAGGTAGACTTTCGGGTGGAAAAGTTCAGCATCATCTCTAAAAATACGGATATCGGCATCAATATTAATGAACCACTCTATTGCATCGGGATGAGTATGGTTAAAAGCGATGCCTACAATTGCCTTGACAGACCCGCCGAAATCTTCAAGTAACTTATAGGGAAGTGTTTGATTTGGATTCCCACACCAGGCTACAGCGATGTTCAGGGTTTTATACTCCCGGCAGCATCGGGCAAATTCAGCAGCGAAAGAGTTTGCCGAATCGAAAACGAATGATTTGCGCATGTTATTTTTCCTTCAATCCTTTTGCTACAGGCCTACCCCCTTCACTATGGTTCCCGCACCCAACTGGTCCAGGACCAGATCACCCGGCCGATGACAATGTTCGGCATCCGGACTTTTTCCATGGCTATGGGCGGATAGTCCGGGTTGTCCGACACCAGCACCCAGTGGCCGTCGGTTTGGGAAACCCGCTTGACCGCGCAGCCCCCTTCCTCGTCCAATCTTACCGCGTAAATGGCCCTCGGTAAAACATTCGTTTCCGTGGGGTCGATGATGACGATGGAGCCCCGGCGGATGGTAGGCTCCATTGAATTAGCATCCTTGCCTAAACGCACCGCTCGCAGGTTGTGGTGTTGACGGGCCCCGATCTCCGGTTTATAGACCCAGACCAAGTCATCCACATGATCCCCGGGAATGGCCCCGGCATGTCCGGCGGCAATGCGGCCCTCCACCAGGGGTACGGCCAGATAATATTCCGGGCGCAGACCTTCAGGGACCTCGGGCTCGGTCCCCGCCAGGGCGATGATGGGCTGGACAGGCTGAAATGCCGGCGGCTCCTCCCCGGTCAGGAGCCAGTCGATGGATTTCCCGAAAATCTCTTTGATCACCATCAAGCTGTCCACCGATGGCCTGGATTCCCCTGATTTCCATCGGGTTATGGCCCGCTGCACGCCCACCATCCGGTTAAACTGCTGCTGGTCCTTGATGCCCTTCTCCTCCAGGAGCTTCTGAACCTGCTCCAAGAAAATCTCTTTGGAAAACATCTTCTTAGCCATTATACCCATCCTCGGCTAATTTTTCTGCTTGACAATAGCCGCATGCGTTGATTATCTTTCCCCTGGATTTAATTACCACATACGGAAAGGATTATCCAGGAAAAAATGAAGAACTTTGAACAAACCTGGCGGATTAAGCGGCTCTTGGCTGAAAAAGGCGAAACCATCTCTTCTCTCTCCCGCAAGCTCGACCGGCCCGTCGGCTCCGTGGCCAACAACATATACGGATACAGAGCCAACCTCCGGCTGCAGGGAGAGATTGCGACGTTCCTGGGTCACCCGGTGAAGGAACTCTTTGAGGAGATGGGCTAGGCAGGTAGGAGACAACTACGCCAAAGGCGCCATGGAAGGAAATGCTAAAGCCAGAGAAAAAGTAAATGAGATGGTTCGAACACCAGGCGGACGCCGCGGACAACAAGAAAATCCGGAAAATCGAGGCCTGGGGAGCCCGGCTTCATTCGGAATACGGTGCCATGGCTGCGGTGGGCTGGTATTTCCGGTTGCTGGAGGTGATCGCCGGTCATGGGCAGTTCTTCCGCCTGCCCGATGATTACGGGGTGGACCTCGTGGCCCAGGACCTGCGCACCACCGAAGAGAACGCCATCCATTTTCTGGATTTCCTGGCGGCAATCAAAGCCATCGACCAGGAGGCCTGGAAGACTCGGGTGGTTTTCTGTCCCAAGCTGGCGGCTCGGGCAGCCCGCTACACCGACGAACTCATCAAAAGCCGGGCTGAAGAAATCTCCCAAAACGGTAAACCTGTCAGTTATGAGCTGTTTAAGATCATCGAAGCCCTGGCCGTGCATCCCGACAAACGCAAACGGACCTATTATGCCAGCCTTCTGCACAGAATATGTGCAGAGACAATGCAGGCTCCCGAACAAATTAACCAGGATTCTGCACAGAATATGCCCAGTATATCTGCAGAGGCTGGGCAGAATAGGGGAAGTAGCTGCACGGAAAACTGCCCACCATCACCATCACCATCACAATCACATAGTAAACAGCCTAGCGGCTGTGTCGTCGAACCGGCTGCGCCGGTTGACGACGCGTTCATTTCTTCGGAGCCGGTTGGAAATATTGCCGAGGGTGGGGAAGAGAAAAGTGCTGCTGTAACAAGGCCTAAGTTTGGGCCTTCAAGTCTCGTGAAGCTCTGGAATGACTTGGGCTGCCGGCCCACGGTGTCGGAGCTCACCGAAGACCGCCGGAAAAAGGCCGGCCTGCGCCTGCGCAAGCAGGGAGACCCCGATTGGTGGAGAAGGCTCTTCGAGAAGGCCAAGGCGCTGAACAAGGCCTGGCTGACCTTCGACTTCCTGATGAAAAACGACACAAACAGTTTGAAAGTGTTGGAGGGCAATTATGACCGAGACTTCGACAATCGGGGCAACGGACGCGGAGCAAGGCCGGGTCAATCAGGGCAACGGACGCCCCGGGGCTATGACCAGCGGCGGGACCAGTACGTCGTCGAAGTCCCCGATCCGGACTGAGTTGGAGGTCGATGGCGAAGGGCGAGCTCGCTGCCCGGACTGCGGGGAATTCGCGGTCGAGACCATGGTGAGCCCTTTAACTGGCAGCCTGATCAGGCGGGGGCCTTGTTGTGAAAGTTGCCAGGAGAAGCGGGACGAGGCGGAAAAGGCCAAAGCCCAAGAGCGGGCCCTGGCCAAGGCCCGGTTCCGCAGGGAGAACATCGAGTCGCTGGTGGCCAGGGCCGGGGTGAGCAAACGCTACCTGGGCTGCTCGCTCGACAACTACCGGGGCAAGGTCCCGGAGCGCCGCCCGGCTTTTATCACCGGCCCGCCGGGGATAGGAAAGACCCACCTGGCGGTGGCCTATCTCCGGGAGAACCTCCTGGTCCACGGGGAAGAACACTGCCGGTTTTTGCGGACGGTGGACCTGCTGAAGTCGATTCGCGATTCCTTCGATGACCGCAGCGGCGACTCGGAAAAGCGGCTACTGGACTATTACGGCGCCCGGGTACCCTTCCTGGTGCTGGACGACCTGGGGGCCGAGAAGGTGAGCGACTTCGTGCTCCAGACCCTTTATGACCTGCTGGACCGGCGCTACGGGGAGTGCCTGGAGACCCTGATCACCAGCAACCTGACCCTGGAAGAGCTGGCGGTGCACTACCTGGGCCACGGCGACCGCCTGGCCTCCCGAATCGCCGGCATGGGACCGACCCTGATTCTGCGGGGCAAAGACCGGCGCTGGCAGGGTTAGCTGATAGGAGGACATTATGTTCGAGGCTTTCAAAACCGCGTTTGCCGCCGGTTGGGGTCTGATCGCCGCAGCCTTGTCCTTCGTCCTGATCGTGGGGCTGGGGGATACCGTGAGCGGGATCGTCAGGACGGTCAGAATGCGGCAGAGGATCAAGCGGCGGTTGGCGGATTAAGGAGAGGCGGCATGGACTGGTTAATGAGCCTGTTATTTTCAAAGATCGGGGCAATCCTGGCCGGCGCCCTGGGGGTCCTGGCCGTTTGGCTGCGGGTGATTTTGCTGAAGCGCCGGGCCGAGAACGCGGAAGCCCGGGCCCGGACCGCGGAGGCCCAGGTGGAAATCCAGAAAGTGGAGGCCGAGTATGCACCCAAAATCGACCGGGTGGAAGAGGCTGGCAGGTCTGGGGACGCTGCTGCTGTGGCTGACCTTATCAACCGGGTGTTCGGCGACAAAGCCAAGTCTGAGTAAACCGGCCTGGCCAGAGTCGGGAACCCGGAAGGCCGAGGCCCTGGCCCACCCCAAGACCGGGGAGTCCGGCGTATGGGAACCGGCCTGGAGCGCGGCCAATGGCGTCAAATACACCCTGGAACTGGAAAAGCGCAACCGGGAATGCGACCTGATCATCGACGCCTTGGGTAAGTGAGAAAAATGGAAGCCCGTTTGGTAATTCCCGGCCAGCCGGCCACCAAGAAGAACTCCCAGGTGGCCCGTTGCGTCAACGGCAAGCCGGTGGTCCTCCAGTCCAAGGCCTACCGGGCTTACGAGAAGATGGCCTTGAGGGCATTACTCGCTTGCCGCCGGGCGGAATTCACAGGGCCGGTGATCGTGACCGTGCACTACTGGCTCAAGGACAACCGCCGGCCGGACCTGAACAACCTCATGGCGGCCACCGCCGACATCCTAGAGAAGGCCGGGGTGATTGTGGACGACCGGGAGATCGTTTCCTGGGACGGCTCCCGCATCATGGGCACCAGCCCCAATCCCAGGGCGGAGATCACCATCAAGGAAGCGGACCGGAGGTTTTAGGGAATGGACATGAAGCTGGAGTTCTACGTGGGCATCCACGACATTGCAGAATTCCTGGGACTGCACTGGAAGACCTGCGCCCGCTACCTCCGGGAGGGGAAGATCACCGCGGCCCGGAAAGACAGCCTGGGCCGCTGGGTTCTCTCGAACCTGGACTACTACCGGAGCCTGAAGGATGTCAGGGAAGCCGAACCCGAAGCCTGAGCCCAAGGTCTACGCCGGGGTCAAGTGGGGGCTGCTTCAGCCCACGGTGATCCTGGTGGCCGAATACGCCCCGCCACCGGCGGACCACATTCAGATTTTCCGGGAGCTTTACCGCAAGGAGCTTTACCTGGACGAGTTCCTGGCAGTGGCCAGGGAGTGGCGGGAGGAGTTGAAGATCAGGAAGTTTTTCTGCGACCCAGCGGAGCCCGAATTCATCGTCCGCATGAGAAAAGCCCGGCTGCCGGCGACAGCTGCGCCCAAGGAGCAGGACCTGGCCCGGAACCTGATCAAGCAACGCCTGGCCAACACCCGGGAAGGGAGGCCCAGCGGTCTCACCATTTCAAAAGAATGCCGGAACACCATCCCGGAGTTTTTGAAATACCACCAGCCGGAAGGAAAAACTCGGCCGCAGGAAGCGGATACCCACGGGATCAAGGCCCTGCACTTCCTGGTGCTGGGTCTGAGCCTGGAGGCGACGCCGAGAGTAAGGTGGATTTGAAAAAGAGGAGGAATAGATGGCCGTGATAGCGTTTCCCAATTTCAAAGGCGCCGAGGAAGTGAGCGCCGAAACCATCACCATAACGCCGGAGCACGCCTTGGAAATCCTGGAAAAATACAAGGCGGCGAACCGGCCCCTGTCGCAGGTGCACGTCAACCGGCTGGCCGAGACCATGAAGAAGGGTGAGTGGCTGCTGAACGGCGAGCCCATCATCTTCGACAAGGAGGGCAACCTGATTGACGGTCAGCACCGGATGTGGGCTTCTGCCATGTCGGGAGTGACCATCACAACCCTGGTGGTCTACGGGGTGGACAACGAGGTTTTCAAAACCCTGGACATGGGCCGGAAACGGTCCACCAGCGATATCGCCGCCCTGCTCAACTACCGGGACCACAAGGTGGTGGGCGCAGCGGTGTATTACCTCTGGAAATACCTAAACCAGGCCCTGCACAGGTTTTTGCCCCGTCCCAATAACCTGGTCCTCTACGATCTGCTGGAGGAGCACCGGCACATCGAATACAGCGTGCCCTTCGGGAAGAGGGTGAAGCACCTGGTGCCGCCCAGCATGGGCGCATTCTGCCATTACGTCTTCTCCCTACTCGACCAGCAGGACGCCGACCGCTTCTTCGAGGTATTCGAAACCGGCGAGAACCTGACCAAGACCAGCCCCATTTACTGGCTCAGGGAGCGCCTCATCCGGATGCGGTCCAGCAAGGCGAAGCTGCCGGATTACGAGGTCATCGCCTTGGCCTTCAAGGCCTGGAACTATTTCCGGCAGGGGAAAGGGGTGGCCCACCTGCGGTGGTCCAGGGGGCAGAATGAAGCCTTTCCGAATCCAGTTTGAGAAGGAAAAAGAGGGTCTGCTGCCATGATTTTCACCAGCAACTTCAAAATCGCCGGACACTTTCCCCAAGCCGTGGCCATCTCCCGGGGGTTGCCCCGGGGTTGGCGGGGAAGGGTTTACCGGCCCCTGGCTCCCTCCTGGGCGCTGGTGAAAATCTCCGATCCGCAACAGTTCATCAGGCTTTACCGGACCCAAGTCCTGGACCGACTAAATGCCGGGCAGGTGCTGAGCGACCTGGGGGGTGATGACTTTGTGCTCCTCTGTTGGGAGCCGCCCGGAGAGTTTTGTCACCGCCAGGTGGTGGCAGCCTGGCTGAAGGCCCAAGTGGGGGTGGTTGTGGAAGAGTTCAATCTCAGGCTCCGCCGGCACAAGGACTGGCTTCGGCTGATGGAGGTTTCATGTCCTTCATCGGTTCCATAAACGCCGAGACCCGCAAGTGGCTTGGGAACAACGGCCAGGCCTTCGATGGTCGGCAGGTCTGGGTGGGCTGCTCCGGGGCCTTCACGGTGGAGCAGATTCTGTCCCGGTATGCTGCCAAGGCGAAAATCCGGGGGAACGACGTGAGCCTTTATTCTTCGGTGCTGGGGGCCTACCTGGCCGGGCAGCCCTTCAATCTTGCGGTCAAGGAAGAGAAATTCGAATGGCTCGCCCCCTACCTGATTGATGTGGAGGCCAAAGCTGCGGCGGTCATGGTGCTGTTCGAAGTGCTGAAATACGAGAAGGCGGACAACCTGTTCAAACAGCGGCATTGGGCCCACTACCTGAACAACTTCGAGGGTTTCCACCAGGCTACCGTCGCCAAGCTCCGGGCGAGGAAGAAAGAGGTCCGGCTGGAGTCCTATACCACGAAAGACATCTTCGACCTCATGGACGAAATGCCGGAGGACGCAGTGGCCATCGCCTTCCTCCCCACCTACGCCGGGGGCTACGAGCGGATGTTTAAGCGCCTGGAAGAGATCTTCGACTGGGACCGGCCCAGCTATGGTCTGATTGACGCCGAGCGCAAGGCGGCCATCCTGAAGAAGATGAAGCAGCGGGATTTTCTCTTCCTGGACGACAAGGAGTGGCCGGACCTGCCCCTGGTGGCCGCAGTGCGGAAAGCGCGCATGAAGCCAGTCCATATCTACTCGAACATGGAGGCACTGCGCCGGGGGGTGCTCAAGCAGCAGCGTCATGCCGAGTTTGTGCCCTTTCCAAGGCTGTCGGAAGAGGACGAGATCACCCCGAAGTCCAAGCTGACCATCACCCCCACCATCAACCGGGTGGTGAACTATTACCGGGACGTGTACCTCTCCAAGGGAGTGGGGATTCCGGCGGATGGCGAGGTCCCCCTGGTGGCCGCGGTGGACGGCAAGCTCTTCGGGTTTTTGATCTACTCCCGGATGCAGGGAGGCGGCGATGTGTACCTCTTGGCCGACTTCGTGGTCAACTCCTGCCGCTACCGGCGGCTGGCAAAGCTCCTGCTCCTGGTGACCCAGAGCCGGGAAGTGCGGCGGTTGCTGGAAGAGAAATTCCTCCTGGAGATACCCAAGTGCCGCACCATGGTGTTCACCGACAAGCCGGTGTCCATGAAATACCGGGGCCTCTACCAGTTGGCCCGCCGGGACCCGGGCAAGCTGGTCTACGAAACCGACATGGGCATCCTGGATTTAAGCGAGGTCATCCCCTTATGGCTGAAGAAGTTCGAGAAGTCTTGAACCTGCTCAACGAGAAGCTCTCGGGCCTTTTTCCCTACCGGCTGGAGTTGGCCGATCCCGGGGAGCTCAAGCTCCTGGAAAAGAACGCCCGCTACATGAAGGCCGAGCAGTTCCAGACCCTGGTGGAAAACGTCAAGAAGGACGGGAACCTATCCTCATTGCCCCTCTGTTATCGGGAGAAGGACGGCAAGCTCCGGGTGCTCTCCGGCAACCACCGGGTCATGGCCGCCCGGCAGGCCGGGGTGGAGCAGGTCCTGGTGCTGGTGATCGCAGATGAAAAGGACATGGACGAGCGCTTGGCCATTCAGCTTTCCCATAATGCCATCGCCGGCCAAGACGACCTGGTGATCCTGAAGGAGCTGTGGGAGAGCATCAAGGACGTGCAGGCCCGGATGTACGCCGGGTTGGACTCGGACACCCTTAAGGCTCTCCAGGGCATCCAGTTTGCGGCCATTACCGAGCAGCGCCTGCGCTACAAGCTGACCAGCTTCCTTTTCCTGCCCGAGGAACTGGAGGACCTGGATCAGCTATTGAAGGAAACTGCCGCGGCCTTTGCCGGGGATGCGGTGTACCTGGCCTCCCTCAACACCTACGACGCCTTCTTCGACCTCATCGTGCGGATCAAAAAACGCTGCCAGATCAAGAACTCCGCCGCCGCCTTCCTGAAGCTGATGGAACTGGCCCGCATCGGCCTGGAGCAGTTGATCAAGGAAGAAGCCCTGCAATCCTCAGAATTGAATGGAGAGGAGGCTCATCATGAGGTGGCTTGAAGTCCTTTTGCCCTACCGGGCGGCGGATAATTTCCAGGGAGCAGCCCTGGTGGCCCAGGACAAACATCTCCTGCGCCTGGCGGCAACCTGGTCCCTGGTGCCGCGAACCCTTCCCGATCCTCCCGGCCCTGGCAAGGAAGTGGACCTGGAAGAGGTCTGGCGGCAGACTAGTATCAACTTTCAGGGGTGGGTGGCGTTGAGCCAATTGCCTCACTTGGTGGTGATGGAGGGGTTCAAAGCACTCAAAGGAACACAGGTAATCCTGCCCGACGGCACCTTGAACCACGCGGTGGAGACCCTTCTTCAGAAAGAGGCGGCGGGGCAGTTCATGGCCAAGTTGAATATCAAGCCAGGAGATTTGAAATGAGCCGCAACCTGGCCGTGTTCGACTATCGCCCCGAGGGTGAGCTTTACCTGGGCATCGACTTCGGGTACAAGAACCCCTTTGCCTGCCTGTGGATTCAGCCCATCGACCAGGGCGAGCGGGTGCTGGTGTTGGATGAATACTACCAGCGCTACCGAACCACCGCGGAGAACGGCCGGGCGCTCCTGGGAATCCACCTGGCCTCCGGCTATGGCCGCCTCACCGATACCTACGCCGATCCTTCGGACCCCGAGAAACGGGCGGTGCTGTCGGAGATCCTGGGGATAGAGGTTAAGGCGCCCCGCCGCAGCGTGGAGGTGGGCCAGGAGCTGGTGCGGCGTTGGCTGAAGGTGAGGCCCGACGGCCTGCCTGGCCTCCTGATCCATCACCGCTGCAAGGAATTGATCTCAGAGCTCAAGGGCTACATGGTCCACGAACCCGGCAGGGGCCGGCACCATGCCCTGGACGCTTTGCGGTATTTCTTTGCCGGCTGGCCCGGGGCAGACTGAAAAAAATTTTGCAGGAAAAGGGAAAGGACTTGGACAAGAAACAGTCCAAACGGGAGCAGAAAATCGCTCGTGCCATGGAGGTTCAGGGCCACTACATCGGCGGCATGCGGCCCGGAGATATTGCCGATCTCATGGGCGTTTCCGAGCGAACGGTGTGGAACGACCTGAAGCTGGCCAGGCAGCTTAACCGGGAAGAAGTTCAGGCCTTCGATCACGAGGAACTCCTGGGGAAACGACTGAAAGTTTTCCGACTGATCCGGACCAATGCCCTGCGGGATTACCAGCTTTGCAAGGAAGGCGGCAACGCCAAGGCTGCCTTTCTGAACATTGCGCTCCGGGCGGAAGAGAAAATCACCCAGTTGCTCCAGGACGTGGGGGCCATCGTCAAGGTGCCGGAGCGGGTGTCCATTGAAGAGGGGAACCCCTTCAGCGACACGGAATTCCGTCAGAAATACATCGCTCTGATGAAAGAGGCCAAGGCGAAGGGAATAAAAATCTACGGATTGTGAGAAAAAACAGCTAATTACAAATATGGAAAATAATTTTTTACAAAAAGGTCAACTCCCCACTGACCCCCTGGAAAAGGGCCGGGCTTCCCACCACCCCCCTTATTCCCCCACCTGTTTCCCACCGTTTTCAGACCTGGGGGCGAGCAAGGGTAACCTTTTTATATTTCAATATAATTCCGGGGACGCAAACGGGTGTAACGAAGCGAACAACGACTCCTTTACCATTTATATGCACTACTGTTTTGCCGGTATTTACCCCTTAAAAGTGGCGTAGGCGGGATACCCCTGGCGGGGCTATTTCGGGGCTTTGGCATACCGGGTGCTACCGTACCCTTGTGCTTGCCTTGTTTCGTCTCCCGGGACTTTGATGGTTGCATCTGTGCTCACCTCCAATAGCCACCTTACCGGTCGGGAGATCCTCCAGTGGGTGGAGCACCATCGGGCCGTGGGTTTTGCCGGTCCAGAGGAACTCCTGGACTTCATCGACATCTTCTGGGACATCCGGGTGCCCCGGGTTAAGGTCTGTCCGGAGCACACCCCGCCAGCGGAATACGTGGTGGCCTCCTTTTTTGAAGAGGTCCTGGACTGCGTCTGCTGGGCCAACCGCAGCGGTGGCAAGACTTTGAACGGCGCCCTGGTGACTTGGCTGGATTCGGTGTTCAAGGGCAACTGCGAGACCAAGATTTTGGGCGGCTCGGGGGAGCAGAGCCTCCGCATGTACGAGCATATCAAGAGTTTTGTCACTCCACCCTTCCAGCACTTGGTGGAGGGGGAGGCCCTGCGCACCCGGACCCACCTGGTGAACGGCTCCAACATCCAGATATTAACAGCCTCCACCAAGTCCGTCCGTGGCCCCCATCCTCAGAAGCTGAAGCTGGACGAGGTGGACGAGTTTGAGGACCGGATATATGAGGCCGCACTCCTGATCCCCAAATCGGCCAAGGGCATCCGGGCCTCAGTGCAGATTTACTCCACCATGCACAAGGCCTACGGCCTGATGAACCGGGTGATCACCGAGGCGGCGGAGAGCGGTTACCGGGTCTTCAAGTGGTGCGTTTTTGACGTCATGGAAAAATGCGTGGGCCGGGACTGCGAGACCTGCGAACTCTGGGAGGACTGTGAAGGGAGAGCCAAGGAAGCTGATGGCTTTTACCCGGTGGAGGACGCCATTTCCGCAAAACGCAAGGTGTCCAGAGAGACCTGGGAATCGGAGATGCTGTGCCGCATGCCCAGCCAGGAGGGACTGATCTATAAGGAATTCGACTTGTCGATACACGTTATTTAAACTAAAGCGATAACGTTACTTTCCTCATAACCAAATAATAATAACAAGACCAATAACAATTGGGAGCGGTGAAGTTTGTCCTAAAATAAAAGTAACGCTTATAACAATGTTCAACAATACTTAGGATTGTGAGATTAAACTTACGATTGTGAGAAAATACATGTTGCTATAGGTGCGTAATATTATAGGAATAAACTAAAACACGATAACAAATAATGAATAACTTAATACTACATAACAGTAAGGGTGGTGATGCTTATTTGCTAATCAAATAACAGCAGGGCCGGGTGGGAGGCCAAACGGGAATGCGGCTCCCACAGGTTACATGTTAACCGAAAAAACCCAGGTAACGGAAGCAGACCTGGCCCAATCAGAGAGGAAATAGCAATCCTGGCAGCCTTACGAGGTGGGCGAAATTGCAAGTTCCCCCGATCACCTGAATGCGGGTGACGGCGAAGGGGTCCCGGCGAACTAGATCGAATCTGGGTAGGCGGGTAGGCGGCGCCACCGAAAGCGACCAGCAACTGAGCGGCTTGATGATGAATCTAAACGCTCACAGTTTTTTGGATTTACTGAGAAGAATCCTGGTGTTCAGGCACCTAAAACCCTGAGTCGTAAAACCGAGCCGGAGACGAGGCGAAAATCGGGAACGCCGGTTAGTGAGTACCTGAGGCGCAGGCCGGCCAGCGGGTGGTGCGAGCGACGGGACCGCTGGAAGGAAGGCGAAAGCGAGAGGCGCAAGCGATGATTAGCAGCCGGGTTGGGAAGCGATGAAGCCGTTGACCCTGGATGGCTTGTGGGTGGGCCGATAACGAACCCTGGGCGGGTTGCCCTCAAGGACCCAGATCAAGGCGTTGAAGGAGGGGGCGGGAGCCAAGGTTCCTGTCTCCCATTGAGCGCCTTGCTCGAATTCCAAACGGGAGGACAGGATGATGACAAAGACGGATTTGAAGAGGCAACCGGTGAGCAGCCTCAAGCGGATTGCCAACTACATGGGCATTATAGTTCCCCGGGATTTCTCCCGGGACGACATCTTCGAAACCATCTGCGACCGGCTGGGCAGCCCGGAAGAAAACCGGGTCGGCTGGTGGCTCCTGGACCAATGGAAGTAGGAGGGAGAAGAAATGGCGGAGCAAGTCACGAATTGTCTGAGCGAAAGTTGCATCGGCTGCCGGCATCTTCATCTGCACCTGGGCCAATACCGCTGCTTCAAGGCCAGGCACGCAGCCGAAGGCGAGTTCATCTGCTGGCCCAAAGTCGGGACCCAGTACCCCCGGCCGATTCGAAACCGGGAGAGATGCTACGAAGCAAATTAGGGGGGACTATGGACCTGGAGGAAATGCGGGAAGATCTGGAAATGATCCGGAAGGCCCTGGAGTTGATCGAAAACCGGGCCTTTTCCATCATGCAAAACCTGGATGCCCATGGTGGAGGAGTCCCCATGGAATTCATCGGGCAGTTTAGAAGAGCCCATGAGGAGCTGTCCGACATGGTAAATCACCTGGCCGACCTGACCGGGTTGGAAAAAGAAGAACATTAACCCGCCTCGGACCCATGCCTCGAATCCTACCCCCACGGGGGCCCGGGCTACCGGGCCCTCGCCCTTTTTTTGCCGTGCCTCCTTTAAGGGTAAAACCCTTTCAAATTGGAGGCAGCTATGCACCAAAAGGCTATTGACAAGCTGGAGCGGATCAAAGCCCAGATGCTGGGTCTGTTGGAAGAGGCGGTGGAGGTCCTGATGGACCATCCCGGCATTGCCCACCGGTCCTATGAGACCTGGGTAGCCAGGATCGAGACGGCCCTGACGGACCAGAGCGAATTTTGCCTGTCCTGCGACTACACCCTGGAGGACGCCATCGAGGCTTTGAAGAATGAGAGGTGGGCGGCATGAAATCAAGGTTTCCCGAGCACCTCATCGTGGCCGCAGCGGAGGTCATGGGGCCAGTCACCCGGGAACTGACCTGGAGAACCCGGGCAGCCCTGGAGCGGGGCGAGACCCCTCCACTGGTGGGCGCCCTGACCTGGGCTGATATGGCTCGTTGGATTGAAAATGCCAAGGGCAAAAAAAGAGGAGAGGGCAACCATGAAAATCTCACCGGCTCAAATCAAGAGGATAATCAGGGGCGTTAAAGGACTTGTCCCCCAGGCTACTGATATTGAAGTTGGCGTAAGGGCAGGCACCGAGAACAGTCTTCTTTGGGGAGAAGAGGATGACCTTGAATATACCACGGCATTGACCCCTCCGGCTTTCGAGGTCAAGGAAACGGAAACTGGCGAGGTGGTCTTAGACCTTTATGTCTATACGGAAAACGACGGGCTTTACTGCAACCTTGACGCCCACCTGGAAAGGGGGAGCAAGAGGATAAGGGTCTATGACCCCTTCTCTAAAAAAGAGGTCTTTGTCTGAACAACCCCGGGGGCCTGCGTGCCCCCGATTTTTTTTGCCGTGACTCCTCTAAGGTAAAAACCATTTTATGGAGGCAAGGCGATGAAAGAGAAAGAGATCGTTTGGCAGGGAGAAAAAGACCGGCTGTTGCAGGTGTGCCGCCCCTGTCCCTGTGGCTGCGATGACCGGGGCGGTCGCCCTGGGGTCGGATATCTCACCGGGTCGGACGAAGAGGGCAACGGCTTCACGGTCTGGATTGAATCCGAGGAAGTTTTCCAGCGACTGGAAAAACTGCTGGCCCTGGAATAAAGGAGGCGAGCGATGATTACCGACTATTTGAAAGCCGGATATCCGGTCCTGCTGGTCAGGACCCATGAGCCGGAGCGGTTCATCGGCTCTGCTTCCCAGCAGGCCAACGGCCGGACATCTTTGCAGTGGGATGTGGTCAGGGGTTACCGGGAAATGGGCAATGGAGCTGAGTGGCAGGAGTGCGACCCCTTTGACCTGCCCAACATGGCGGCCAAAGGAACGGAAAAAGCGGTCTGGTTTCTCCGCAACTTCCACTTTTGGCTGAATGAGCCACCGGTTATTCAAGCCATCCAGAACAACCTGCCAGTGTACAAGACCAAGGGCATCACCCTGGTCATCATCTCCGCGGACGTCAGGCTTCCTCTGGAACTGGAGCGGGAGGTGGTGGTGCTTGACTTCCCCCTTCCCACCCGGGAAGAACTGAAAACCATCCTGGGCGGCCTGGTCGAAAGCACAGGGATCGAGCCGGAAGACACAGAGGTGGTCTTGGATGCAGCCCAGGGGCTCACCTGGGAGGAAGCGGAAAACGCCCTAGCCCTGGCCCTGGTGCGGCAGAAGCAGTTTGACCCTCATACCATCTGCACCCTGAAGGCCCAGATGGTGGAGAAGTCGGCGGCCCTTCATTTCTCCCAGTTCACCGAGACCTTCGCCACCCTGGGGGGCCTGGAGAACTTGAAGGATTGGACGCTGAATCGCTTCAAGAATCGGAAGCCCGGCCTACCTTTCCGGGGCATTCTGCTCCTGGGAGTCCCTGGGACCGGGAAGAGCCACTTCGCCAAGGCCCTGGGGAACGAGGTGAGCTGGCCGGTGCTGTCTTTAGACATGGGCCGGGTCTTCGGGTCGCTCGTGGGCGAAAGCGAAGCCAAGATGCGGGAGGCCCTGAAGGTGGTGGATGCCATGGCGCCCTGCGTGCTGTTCATAGATGAGATCGAGAAGGGGCTGGCAGGGGTGGGTGGTTCCTCCTCCGACGGGGGCACGACCCAACGGGTGGGCGGCACTTTCCTTACCTGGCTGAATGACCATACCAGCCAGGTCTTCGTCATCGCCACCTGCAACGATTATTCGAAAATCCCGCCGGAATACACCCGAATAGGCAGGTGGGACGCCATATTTTTCGTGGACAACCCGGGGACCAGGGAGCAACTGGACATCCTGGACATTTACCTCAACCAGTTCATGGGTAAGACCATCGGGACTCTGATGGCCGAGAGTGACGGCCGGGTCAAAATCCCTGACCTGGATGGATACAGCGGCGCGGAAATCCGCCAGGTGGCCATCGAGGCGGCCTATAACGGCGGGGACCTGGAAGCCTCGGCCCGGTTCGTCATCCCCATAAGTAAATCACAAAAACAGCAGATGGACGCCCTGCGGGAATGGGCCAGGGCAAGGACCATACCGGCCAGCAAAGCGCTGGCCATGGAGGAAGTGAAGGCAAAAAGGAGGGTGCAGCTATGATGCTGGTGACCGTATCGTCTGAAACCAGCGTTATTGAGACCCGGGAGGGCTTCAAGTTGGCCCTCCCGAAGTTTTTGTGGACCATCCTGGAGGCAAGGGCCAAATCTTTGCACCAGGGAGACCTCGAGGCCACCGTCATGGAACTGGTGGCGGACGAGTTGCTCAGGTGGTTCAGCGAGGCGAGCCGGAAGGTGATCCCGGTTCCGGCTCCCTCCCTTAACTGAAGGAGACATTCATCATAGGAGGCGGTGATGTCCCACTATAGCGAAGTCGCAATCGAGTTGACCGACGAGGGCTGCCTGGTGGCGGCCCTTGGACGTTTAGGGTTCAAGGGCAAGGTGGAGGTCCACCAGGAAGCCCAGGCCCTTTACGGTTACCAGGGCGACGTGCGGCCCCCGAAGGCCCATGTAATTATCCGGCGGGAGCACGTGGGCCAAGCGGCCAACGACCTGGGGTTCGAGCGGCAGCCTGACGGCAAGTGCCGGGTCTGGGTGTCGGAGTACGACCAAAAATACAACAAGTATGACGACGCCTGGATGGGCAGGCTCAAGCAGGCTTACGGGGTGGAAAAGGCCCGGTCCGAAGCTAGGAAGAAGGGCTACCGGGTCAGCGAACAGAAACTGGACGACGGCCGCATCCGGCTGGTGCTGAGGAGGTAAGCCATGAGCGAAGAGATCGTGCTGGAATTTTGGGAAGACGGCCAAGTGAACCTGGAGGGCAAGGGCTTCAAAGGCCAGGCGTGTTTCAAGGAAATGCAGTTCCTGAAGGACGCCCTGGGTGTGGAAACCTCATTCACTAAGAAGCAGGATTTCTATCAAACGGAGGTCAGGAGAGATGGCAAGGTCAAAGCAAGGTAAAGATCAGGTGGGAGAAGAGCACACCCTGGTATTCACGGAAGACGGCAAGGCGGCCACCTGGTGGTGGACCCCGGAAATTCAAAAGCTGCTCCTGGTCCTGGGATCGCCCATCCCGGAACTGGATGACCTGATAACCAATCCCTGGTGCGGGTGAGGAGGATAACAATGGCGAAAGTGGTGATCTTCATGGAAGGCGGCATCGCCCAGAGCGTCCTGGCCGATGGCGAGGACGTGGAGGTGATCATCCTGGACGGAGACATTGACGGCATCGAGGATGACAACCCCAGGCTCAAGAAGTTCGAGGATGACACCTATTACGTGGCCGAGGGGGTAGACCTGGTGGACCCGGAATATGTGAACGAGGTTTTCCGGGTGGTGGGCGGCGATCCCGAACTGCAACCTAACATCACCAAAGGGTAAAAACCTCATTCTCTGACCCAGCCCAGGGGCTTAAGTCCCTGGTTTGGGATGAGGGAGCGATGTTTCCCCCAAAAGGCCGGTCATTGACCGGCCTTAATCATTTAAGGAGGTACGTGATGAAAAGCAACGGCAATGGTTTCGAAGAGATGGTGGCCATTCAGTTGGCCGTGCGCTCCTGGCCGGGGCAGGCCAAACTGAGCGCCGAGGACCTGGGATTGAAAGACGGCGAGGTCCCGGAAATCTTTTACCTGGGGAACAAGAAGCTCTACCCCCAGGAGTGGCGGCAACTCTTCTCCCAGCTTTCCAGCCGGGCCCGGAATTACCTGAACGATAACTCCTACCCCTTCGTGGTGGAATACGTCCGGGCCATCCCCAAGCGGAACCTGGCCCGGGTAGTGGAGCGGCTGGAGGAGTTGAAGGCTGAGTACCTGGTTCGGGCCGACGAGTTTGTGGCCCACTACGAGGCCATCCAGGATCAGTGGCGGGAGAAATACCCGGACATCTGGCCGCGCCTGCAACCCCACTATCCCACCAAAAATCAGCTTAAAAGGAAGTTTGACTTTTTCTGGAGCGTCTTTGACATCAAGGGTGCGGAGATCAAGGAAGGGAGCGCCCCGGAAGTCATCGAGGCCTACGACCGGGCCAGAGCGGAACTCCAGGCGAGGTATGAGGAGATGGTGGAAGAGGCCGTGGTCTATCTCCGCAAGAAGGTCCTAGAGGTGGTAACCAATCTGTCGGCCCGCCTGAAGGACGGCAGGATTGTCAGGAACGACACCCTGGAAAGCGTGCGCCGGGTGGGAAGCTGGTTCAAGGACCTCAATATCTTCGGCGACACCAGGGTGGAAGAGGCTCTGGGAAAACTGCGGGCTTCCCTCAATGGCACTGACTACGAGGCCTTGAAGGACAACGAGGCCCTGAAGCAGCAGTTGGCGGGCCTGGCGGACCAGGTGGCCGCGGTGGCGGGTAAGCTGGATGACGTGAGCACCATCTCCGGCAACTACAAGCGACTCATCGACCTGAGCTAAGGAGGGCCCAGCTTATGCCATTCACCCAGGGGTAAATCGCGGCATACCTGGAGTTTCCCGGAGTCTGCCCGTTCTGCGGGGACGGAGACCTTGAGGCCGGGCCACCCGAAGACCTGGGCGGCACGGAACTCATGCTCAGGCAGTCCTGCCAGACCTGCGGCAAGACCTGGCGGGAGTATTTCAAGCTCCACGACATCGAGGAGGAGGACGCGGAAGGCTGCGCCCTTCCCAACGAGGAAACACAAGAGGACGGCCCCGTTGAGGCCGCGGCCTCAGAAATGCTTGCGGCATTGGAGTCGGTTTGGCGCCTCCTGGTGGAAGGGAAAGGCGATGTTGACCCCGTCCTGGACCAGGTGGCAGGCGCGATTTGCAAGGCTAAAGGCAGGAAGGGGGGCTGACCGGAATCGCCCGGCCCCCCAATAATAAAACCCCATAAGGAGGAAGTCAGTCATGCAGGTAAGAGTGGAAAGAGAGTTGTTGGTGAAGGCGGTGCATCGCACCCTGGGCGTGGTGGACCGCCGGGGCATGATGCCCATTTTGAGCCATGTGCTCATGCAGGCAGAAAACGGCGGGATCACCATCTCCGCCACTGACCTGGAGCTCAGCTACCGGGGCTTCTGCCCGGCGGAAGTGCAGGAGCCGGGGGCCCTGGCCCTGCCGGCCCATTACCTCCACAACCTGGTAAAGGGCCTGCCGGGGATCATGGTGGACCTCAACGGCACCGGCAACAGCAAACTCCAGGTGCAGGCGGATGAGTCCTACTACCGGTTCGTGGGGCTGCCCCCGGATCAGTTCCCCCCGGTGCCGGAGGTGGCCGATGAATCGCTGGTGGAGATGGAAGCCCCCATGCTCAAGGAGATGATCGACAAGACCGTCTTCTCCACCTCCGGGGACGACTACCAGTACGCTTTGCAGAGCATCTACCTGGAGCGGGTGGAGAAGGAGGAAACCCCTTATCTCCGCATGGTGTCCACCGACGGCCACCGGCTCACCATGATCGACCGGCCTCTTCCCCAGGATAATGATATCACCTTCGAGAAAGGTGTCCTGATTCCCCGGAAAGGGGCGCTGGAGCTTGCCCGGACCCTGGACGGCGAGGCCACGGTGGGACTGAGCCTGACGGACAAGGAACTGGCGATGAAGGCCAACGGCAAGTTCCTGGCGGTGCGCCTGCTGGACCGGAAGTTCCCCGAGTACCAGCGCATCATCCCGGAAGGGTTCGAGTACGGCTTCACCCTGGAGCGCAAAGCCTTCATGGAGATCCTCAGGCGCATTTCGCTGCTCTCTTCGGATCGATTCAAGGGGGTGGTCCTGGAGATCGGCCCGGAGTCCCTGGAAGCCACCTTTGCCAACCCGGACGTGGGGGAAGGGCGAGAAAGCCTGCCCCTGACCCTGGTCTGGGGCGATGCGGCGCAGCTTCCCCTGAAGGTAGGCTTCAACGCCCAGTATCTCCTGGAACCCCTGAACGCCATGAAAAGCGAGAAGGTAATCCTGGAAATCAACGAACCGGGGCGGCCCTGCCGGCTCCGGGGGGAGGGCGACCTGGATTATTTCAGCATGGTCATGCCCATGGAGCTGAGCTGAGGAGGTAGCCATGAATAAAAGGGCTACCATCTACTTCAACACTGGCGAGGCCAACGGCCGGCGCACCACCTTCAACGGCGGGGTGGAGATCTTGAGATATGGCGAGGTCACCGACCTCTACATCCGGGGGCCCAAGGGCGGCCTCAGGCACATCGTGAGCCTGCCCTGGCATGAAGCCGTGCACCTGGGCGAAGAGTTGCTGCGCCTGCATGAAGATAAATCCAAAACGGAGGGTGAATGTTCACCAGCAGCTTCTGGCGGTTCTACCTGAAGGATTACTCCCGGCTGGTCTCCATCGCTTTGAAGACCCCGGAGTGGTTCCGGGGACGAAGGTACCCGGCCCTGGCGCCCCGGGAGGACATGCTGCACCTGGGCGAAGCTGACTACCGGCGGGAGTACCGGAGAATCCTGGACCTGCTCGATCCCCGGCGGGTTTATGAGGAGCTGGGGAGCGAGTCAATCTTGTTGTGCTGGGAGGGTGCAGGACAGTTCTGCCACCGGCGCCTGGTGGCGGAGTGGCTGGAGGAGCACCTGGGGGTGGTCATCCCGGAGTTGCCCCACCACTACAACCCCGACCAGCTAAGTCTCTTTGACTAAGGAGGTAAGTGCGATGCCTTTCTTTATCACCAAGTATGCCCGCAAGACCTGGAGCGTGTACCTGGTGGAGGCCGAGGACCCCGAGAAGATTTCTTCGGATGAAGGGGAATACCTCGGCTTTTTCGATGACGACGGCGACGGCTATGAGACGGCCGGCCCCTTTGCCACCCGGGAAGAAGCGTTGGCAAGCCCGGACGCCTGGGTGGAAGGGAGATAGGAGGAGGCTATGGCGAAAGCGAAGGCAAAAGCAACCGGGGACTGCGCCACCTGTCCCTTTTGGAAGAGGAAGGCCAGCCCCATCAAGGGGAAGCTGATCCCGGGGGGTACCGGGAAATGCACCCAGCCCGAGGGACTGTGCGAGAACCGCAAACCCAAGGACCCCGTTAAGGGTCCTGCAAAAAAAGCGAAAAAAGAAAAGGGCCTGCGTCACCAGGCCCCCGAGACCACCCTTCAGGACTCGCCTGAGGCGAGCAATGAAGTTTCTCTGTCCCTTATATACCCCAATCCGGACCAGCCCCGCAAGTTCTTTCCGCGGGAGGCCCTGGAAGAGCTGGCCCTGTCCATTAAGGAGCAGGGGTTGATTGAGCCCCTGGTGGTGGCGCCCAGGGATGGCAGGTTCATGCTCATCGCCGGGGAGCGACGCTGGCGGGCGGCTCACCTGGCCGGGTTGGAAAATGTTCCGGTCAGGGTGTTGGAAGCCGATGACCAGCAGGTGGCGGAAATGGCCCTGGTGGAGAACATCCAGCGCCAGGACCTGACCCCCCTGGAGGAGGCCCGGGCCTTTCAGTCCATGATCGACTCCGGCTACACCCATGAGGAACTGGCCCAGAAGCTGGGCTTCAAACAGGTGTGGCGGGTGGATGAAAGGTTGAGCCTGCTGAAGCTGGCCCCCAAGCTCCAGGAGGCCCTGGTGCAGGGGATCATCTCTCCCTCACAGGCCTTCGAAATGAGCCGGCTGGCGAACCCCGATGACCAGGAACTGGTCTTCCAGAAGATCAGGGCCGGGGAGCTTCCCACCTATAACCACCTGCGGCGGTTCGTCACCGCCATGGTAGACGCCAAGAAGCAGACCGCCCTGTTTGCCCTGCCCAAGAAGGAAGACCTGGAAGTGGTCTCCCGCTGGGAGAAGGTCCTGGACGCGGTCACAAGTCTTATCGTGAAATCCTTTTCCCCGGATGATTGCCGGGTGCTGGCCAAGGTGTACCAGGGGAACACCCACGTCAACCTGGAAAAAATCGAGATGATCATAAAACACCTGAACCTGGTGAAGAAGGCCATGCTGGAGAGCGCCTCCCGGCAGGAGGTGAGCCAGCTCATCGGGTAAAAACCTTAACCATCAACAATCCCAGGGGCCGCCAATTCGGCGGCCCCAAATTTTTTGAGGAGAGAGGAGGAATAATGCGGGGGATGAAAAAGGCAAAACAAACCACCATTACCTGTTTCTGCGGCGAGGCCACCGTGCTGGGGGTGCAGGAGAAGGACCTCATCACTGGGACCAGGCTCTTCAGCAAGTGTGCCTGCGGGATGAACTGGACTATTTCTCTGAGATACCACCGGAGGGCGGCGGATGGAAAAGGACGACTGGCTGTGGCCTCTTAGAGGGGGCACCTGGAAGGAGCGGCTCCTGGCCCTGGCGGACCTCCTGGAACTGCTGCTCCTGGCAACGGCTTTTTACTGCTGCGCCTGGGCCTTGGCGCCCTATTTTTAAAACACTTTTTAAGGAGAAATTCTCATGGCTGTAAAAGGTTTAACGCCCCAGTTGGCGGAACGTGGGAAAATCAAGATCGGGGAGCGGGGAGAGATGAAAACTTCCCAGGGCGGCAAGCAGTTTGCCCAACCCCGAAAGCTCGATCATTTTCTCATCACCACCATGCAGCGGGACGCGGCCGGGCGGCTGATGCCGGACGCGGCCCTCATGGCCCGGCTCAAGCCCGAAGGCGGCAAGATCACCGAGATTCCGGTGCGCCTGCTCTATGACGATATCGATCTGAACTTCCCGACCCGCTTTGCTTCTTATAGGGGAACCCGCTGCTGGTGCTCCGGAGACGGGGAGGTAGCCCACCGTCTCACCGGCGAGAACGGCAAGTACCAGGAGGTCACCTGCCCCTGCGAGCGGGTTGACCCGCTATATGCCGCTCCGGACAAGTGTAAAATCCTGGGCACCCTGCAGGCGCTGATCGAGGGGGTGGACCGGATCGGCGGCGTCTGGAAATATCGCACCACCAGTTGGAATACAGTGAATGCGATCCTCTCTTCCCTGGCCTTGGTCAAAACCGTCACCGGTGGACCCCTGGCGGGTATCCCCCTGCACCTGGTCCTCTCCCCCAAGACAGTCACCGTACCCACCACCGGGCAGAGCATGCTGGTTTACGTGGTGAGCCTGGAGTTCCGGGGCACCGAGTCCCAACTGGCAGAACTGGGCTATGACATCGCCCGCAAAAGGATGGAGCACCGGGTCAAGATGGAGCAGATCGAGGCCGAGGCCCGAACCCGGTTGCTACCGCCCCAGCAGGAGCCTCTCCAGGAGCAGGAGGAGACGGCCCAGGAGTTTTACCCTGAGGGGGTGGAAGGCGGCCCGGTCAATCCAGCGCCTGACCTCCCTGCTCCTTCCGTGCAGGAAGAACCCAAATCCAAGGGAAACGGCAAAAGGGGAAAGAAAGCCAAAACCCCGGAACTGAGGCCTTGTCATTACCACCCCGATCGCCCGGCCACCTGGCAGGACGAAGCAGGGATGCCGCGCTGCGAGGGTTGTGAACCTCCCTCAATTCAGGAAGGGAAAGGCGAGTTGGCTACTGATCCCACCGCCCCACCACCCCCTCCGTCCGGAGAGGGCCAGGAAGCGTCTTCCCAGCCCAAGACCCTTTTCTAAACCCATACAAACCTTGCCCGCCCCCAAATCGGCCCCCTGCGGACGTCTCAGAGGGTCGGTTTGGGAAGCGCACTATGCTAACATTCAGGAGGACGAGATGAAAAAATCCCAATATTCGTTTTCCCGGCTGGACCTCTACGAGAGGTGTCCATGGGCTTACAAGACCGTCTACCTGGACCGCATCCCTCGGGCAAAGAACGAAGCCCGGGAAACCGGCCAACTCCTGCATGGCCTGGTGGCAGACTATCTGAATCGGCTGATCGCCACAGGCCATCCCACCGACTGGGACTGGGCCAGAGGTGCGACTCCCAAGGAGGCCTTATCTGATGCCATAGAGATGTGGAACCGGTTCTACGAAACCTTCGCCATGCCAGAGGGCCTTGGGTCTCCTGGGGTGGAGAACCGGCTGGCCTTTGATGCAAGCTGGCAACCCTGCGAATTCTTCTCAGAGGAGGCTTACTTTCGCATGGTAATAGACTTCCACTTCCGCCAGGACAGCCTGGGCGTCATCGTGGACTGGAAAACCAATCGGGAAGTGCCCCAGACAGTGGCCAAAGACCTTCAACTACGCACCTATGGATGGGGCTTGAAGCAAGCCCTCTATCCCGAAATCCAGGAGGTGCTCCTGCGTTTGCATTTTCTGCGTTATGGCAAAGAGCGGGAGGTGATGCTGATATCCCACGACCTGGCCGAAGTGCCGGACGAACTAGAGGCCCGGATCGCGACCATTGAGGTGGACAAGAACTATGACCCTACCCCTGGTTCCTTCTGTGGCCTTTGTGGAATCACTCCCTACTGCCCGGTGATGTCTAAGGCCCTGGCTCCTATAGAGGTCCTGGCCCCGGCCACCAGGGAACAGGCCGAAAAGGCCGCCTCCCTTCTCCTGACCCTACAAAAGATGGAGAAAGAACTGGCCGCCCGCTTGAAGGAATGGGTCAAGGAGAACGGCCCAGTCCAGGTGGGGGACTTGGTCTATGGTCCCATGGAGGTGGTGTCTTACGATCTGAACACCAAGGCCGTGGTGGAGTTCCTTCTCAACGAGGGTCTGGAGCGGGAAGCCGTCTGGCCTCTACTGGGCATCACCAAGACCGGTCTGGAGAGGGGCATGAAGAAGCTCCAACGGCCAGACCTGCTAAAGCGAATCTTGTCCCTGAGCAACCATAAAACGACCGAGAGAATCGATTTTCGCCGGAACCCCTGAAAGAGCCACGTTGATAGAGTTTTTGGTTTTTGAAAAGGGGCATCTGTCCGAGATGCCCCTTTCGGTTGACTTGCCCATCCTTACATCCTTACAATAGGCTACTGCGGGTCTTAGCGCCCACCCACTCATGGGAAGGGAGACTTGGAGAATATGGGAAAGAGGAAAATACCCCCAGACAAAACAATCACAGGGCTGGGAGGGCTGACCGTGGGCGATTTTTGGTCTTGGGCCTATTCCGACATTATGGGCAACCTGAACAGATCGGTTTTTGCTGAATTTGTGGTGGCTACCGCCTTGGGCCTTCACGATAAGTGCAGAATAGAATGGGATGCTTACGACTTGGAATACCGGGGAAAGAGGATTGAGGTGAAGTGCGCCGCCCATATCCAAAGCTGGCAACAAAGCACCCCTTCCCTTATCAGGTTTGACATAGCCAAGAAGAAATCATGGTCTGCGGAGACTAACGCTTCGTTAGACATGGCCGTCCGCTCCTCGGATTGCTATGTTTTCTGCTATTACCCCGAAACCGACCATCAAAAAGCCGATATTCTCGATGTTCCCTCATGGCTCTTCTTCGTGGTTCCTACTGAATGGATTGACCAAAAATTCCAGAACCAAAAGAGCGTGGGCATAAAGCAGATTCAAGCCCTTTGCGAGCCGGTTAAAATCACGAAGTTAAAAGAGGCTATTGATATGGTTTTACATGCCCGCCCCGTTTGAAATAAGATATTAAACCAACACCTTGCGCCAGGACCTCTTCGGGGGTTCCGGCGCTTTTTTTAATTTGCGGCCTTATCATCAAGCCTGTGAAAGGAGCCTGATAGAATTTCATGAGCTAACCAAGCCGGATAAATTGGAGACTCGGTTGATAGTGATTGGAAAATGATTGACAGCAACTAACATTAACTGGTAATGATAGGTAACTATAGGATTAACTAGTTGTCTTTTCCCTGCAGCCTAAGAGGTGCTTCTGATGGACGAATATCCTGGTGGGGTCCTAACCATCGAGGAGTTGTCCGCCTACCTAAAAATCCCAAAGTCAACATTATATAAGCTTGTTAGGGAAGGCAAGATTCCTTCCCAAAAGGTGGGCAGGCATTGGCGCTTCCGAAAAATGGCCATCGACCGATGGCTCGAGGAGACGAGAATACAACAACCACATTCGGAGGCGGATCGGTAATGGCAGATCCCCTTGCAGACTTGGTGATAGAAAAGCTCAGCCATGTGGCCGGGCTTTATCACCGCCTCTTGATAATAGTGGCGCCGGTTGGAGCAGGAAAAACCAAGGCTCTGCGTGAAGTGAGCAAGAGCATCGGTTCACCTATGATCAACATTAATCTGGAGCTTTCTCGCCGCATGCTTGACCTAACCGAGCGTCAGCGGGCACTGCAACTTCCTCGGTTGCTTTCTGAGATTGTGAATACTTCTGAAAGGGATGTGAGCATACTCGATAACATCGAAATCCTTTTCGATATATCGCTCAGACAAGACCCACTTCGGATTCTGCAGAGTCTTTCTCGCCATAAGAAGGTGATCGTGGCCTGGAGCGGTTCCTTCGATAATGAATACATGACTTACGCGACGCCGGATCACCCGGAGTACAAGCGGTATTTGGTCCGAGATTTCCTGGTCGTAAGCCCGAAGTAACGGTATGATGGCAAAGGGAAGATTGTAAGGGGATGGAGACTATGAAATATAGAGACCTGATCCGGTTCGAGCCTATTGAGTCCGTAGTTCAGTTGCGGGACGCCGATGAAGCGGCTGCCGCCCGACAGCTTGTTGAGACCTATGTCATCTCAGAAGAGATGGCCGAGAAGCTGATAAGCCTTGTCATCCCACAACTTCAGTTTGACCAGCCCATGGACAATAAAGGACTTCTGGTCGTTGGGAATTATGGAACCGGGAAATCCCACCTCATGTCGGTGATCTCCGCTTTAGCCGAAAACGGGGAGCTATCCTCCTATCTGAATGACCGAAATGTGGCCGCTGCAGCAGGTAAAATCGGTGGCTGCTTTAAAGTGGTGCGCACGGAATTGGAAGGAATAAAGATGTCCCTCCGGGATTTTATTTGTGGGCATCTTGAGGAAGTTTTCCGTGATTGGGGAGTGGAATTTCAATTTCCCCCGCACGAACAAACGCTCAGCCATAAGACCTTGTTCGAAGAGATGATGACAGCATTTCATGAGCAGTTTCCTGATCATGGCCTTCTTTTTGTTGTGGATGAGCTTCTTGACTATCTCAACAGCCGTAAGGACCAAGAACTTATTCTGGATTTAAACTTCCTCAGAGTAATCGGCGAGATATGCAAAGATTTGCGTTTCCGGTTCATCGCCGGTGTCCAAGAAGCCATTTTTGATAGTCCCCGTTTCGCCTTTGTGGCCGACAGCATCCGCCGGGTGAAGGACCGATTTGAGCAAATTCTCATCGCCCGGAGGGACGTCAAGTTCGTAGTAGCCGAGCGACTACTCAAGAAGACCGGTGAGCAGCAGACTAAAATCCGTGACCACCTCACTCCCTTTGCCAAATTCTATGGACGTATGAATGAACGTATGGATGAGTTTGTCCGCCTCTTCCCTGTTCATCCAGACTACATTGATGTCTTCGAGCAGATAAGAATTGCCGAAAAACGCGAAGTCCTTAGAACTCTTTCTCTCGCCATGAAGAAACTGCTTGATAAAGATGTCCCGGATGACCGCCCCGGGCTGATTGCTTACGACAGCTACTGGGCGAACTTGCGTGAAAACCCATCTTTTCGTGCTGTTCCAGACATCAGGGCGGTGATCGACTGCAGCCAAGTACTGGAGTCCCGCCTCCAGCAGGCCTTTACCAGGCCGGCATATAAGCCTATGGCGCTCACAATAATCCATGCCTTATCTGTCCACCGGTTAACCACCGGCGATATATACGCCACCTTGGGTGCGACGGCCGAGGAACTGCGTGACGGATTATGCCTGTATCAGCCTGGTATCGAGGACTTGGGCGGCAACCCGGCAGATGATCTGCTTTCCCAGGTGGAGGTTGTTCTTCGAGAAATTCATAAAACGGTGAGCGGCCAGTTCATTTCGTCCAACCCGGACAACCGACAATACTATCTCGACCTGAAGAAGACCGATGACTTTGATGCACTCATTGAAAAGCGTGCTGAGACCCTCGACGACTCGCAGCTTGACCGCTACTACTACGAGGCCCTGAAGCGGGTAATGGAGTGCATCGACCAGACCTATGTCACCGGCTACAAGATCTGGCAGCACGAACTCGAATGGTTGGAGCGGAAGGCGGCGCGCCAAGGCTACCTGTTTTTCGGGGCGCCAAATGAAAGGTCCACCGCAGTGCCACCACGCGACTTCTACCTTTACTTTATCCAGCCCTTCGACGCGCCTCACTTCAAGGATGAAAAAAAGCCTGATGAGCTTTTCTTACGCCTGACGAATACTGATGAAGCCTTCCGCAGCGCTCTGCGGAACTATGCTGCGGCCCTCGACCTATCTTCCACTGCCTCTGGGCATGCCAAATCTACTTACGAGTCCAAGGCCTCGAGCTTCCTGCGGGATCTAGTGCTATGGCTACAGAAAAGTATGACCACGGCTTTTGAGGTTACCTATCAGGGGAGGAACAAGTCCCTAACCGAGTGGGCCAAGGGTAAGTCGATCCGAGAGTTGTCTGGCATTGCCTCCTACGAACGCATCAATTTCCGCGATTTGGTGAACACCATAGCCGGCATCTGCCTTGGGGCCCATTTCCAGGACCAAGCTCCCGAGTACCCTTTCTTTTCGGTGCTCATTACCGGAGCCAACAGAGCCCAAGCAGCCCAGGACGCCCTGCGGGCCATCGCTGGGCAGAACCGGACAAAGCAGGCAACCGCAGTGTTAGATGCCCTTGAACTCCTTGACGGAGACCGGCTTGATCCGTACCGGTCGAAGTACGCCAAACACATTCTTGACTTCGTGAACAAGAAGGGACACGGCCAGGTGGTCAACCGCTCCGAGTTGATTCAAGAAGTCCTCGGAGTGGAATACCTTGCCCCGCAGACCATGCGACTTGAGCCTGAATGGGCGGTGGTCGTCCTAGCCGCGCTGGTTTACTCCGGCGAGATAGTGCTGGCTATTCCGGGTAAAAAGTTTGATGCCACTGGTCTTACTCAACTGGCTGGAACAGGAATCGATGAACTGACTCAGTTCAAACACATCGAACGGCCTAAGGACTGGAACTTGCCGGCACTCAAGGCTTTATTCGAGTTGCTCGGGCTGACGCCGGGCCTGGCCCAATTGGTCACCCAAGGGAAGGAAGAGCCGGTTCAGGAGCTCCAAAAGGCCATAGTAGCGGTGGTGGAAAGGCTTGTGCTTGCCCAGCAGAACCTACTAACCGGGGTTTTTTTCTGGGGTCGCAATTTGCTGACCGCAGAAGAAATTCAGGGGTTACGTTCCCAGATGGATGAGACCAAAAACTTTTTGGAGTTGCTTCAGGCCTACAACTCTCCGGGTAAACTAAAGAATTTCCGCTACGATGTTCAGGAAGTGACCAGTCATCGGGCTGGGCTCCAGGCTTTAGAAGAGATTGAGTCCTTGCAAGAACTGGTTACTGACCTCGGAGCCACAGCTTCCTATCTCTCTACAGCTGAGGCGGTCTTGCCCATCGGGCATGAATGGATCGATCAAGTGAAGAGAGTGCGAGATGAGGTTCTCGGCCAAATCAGCGACTCTGCCAAGCGAAGCGTAGCAAATTTCCGGCAACAGACCCAACGTCAGCTTATCGATCTTAAGAAGGCCTATTTACAGTTTTATCTTAGCTTACATACCAAGGCTCGTCTTGGTGTAAACGAAGACAAATTCAAGGCTCAGCTCATGGTGGATGAGCGTTTGAGGGTTTTGCAGAAGCTTTCCACCATCGACCTTATGCCTCGCCAGCACCTGACCGATTTTCAGAACCGTCTGGCAGGCCTGAAAAGCTGCTTTGCCCTTACTGAGCCAGAACTTGGCGCCTCACCTGTTTGCCCGCACTGCAGTTATAAACCCGCTGCAGAAGCACTAACGGCCCCGGCTGGCAAAGTTCTAAACAGCCTGGATGCTGAATTGGACAAGTTGATAGACAACTGGACCCAGACGCTGCTCGCCAATCTGGAGGACCCCACCACTAAAAGCAATTTGGACCTTCTCAAGCCTGAACCCCGAAAGCTGGTGGATGACTTCATTAAGAGGAGATCATTGCCTGATAAACTGGACCAAGAATTCATCCAGGCCTTGCAGGAAGTTCTCTCCGGGCTTCTCAAGGTGTCGGTCAAGACCACCGATCTCCGGGCCGCACTGCTCACAGGTGGCTCCCCGGTGACGCCAACGGAGATGAGAAAGCGGTTTGAAGAATACTTGGATCAACTCACCAAGGGTAAGGAACCTGAAAAAGTACGGATTGTTTTGGAATGAGAGTGATGGGTAAGACTTACGAAATTCGAGACCCGATACACGGTTTTATCGAGCTGAATGAATGGGAGCGGGATATCGTTAATCATCCCGTATTTCAGAGGCTACGCCGGATTCGTCAGCTTGGCCTCACTGACATGGTATATCCAGGCGCCATGCATACCCGTTTCGAACATTCACTCGGTGTCATGCACGTTGCCACAAAAATGTTCGACCAGATCGTAAAGCGCCGGCAAGATTTTTTAGAAACAGAGCTTTCTTTCACTGCAGGTGGCCTTGAGAGAGATCGTGTCCTTGTTCGGCTATCATGCCTATTGCACGATGCAGGCCATGCTCCATTTTCTCATGCGGCTGAAGGATTGATGGATAAGGATCCGACAACGAACAAGTCTTATAAACATGAAAACTATTCAGCGGCAGCTGTGGCGTTCTTGATGCAGGATGTGATTGAGAATCACCCGTTAAATCAGAACTACAAAATAACAGCCCAAGAGATTGCTGATTTCCTCAACGGCCGGGTGGCTCTTGGCCGAGTCCTTCTTTGGCGGAGCCTCGTTTCAAGTCAATTAGACGCCGACCGTGCCGACTACCTGCTCCGTGATTCACATCACATCGGAGTAGCTTATGGGAGATACGACCTTAACCGCCTATTGGTAACTTTAACCATTGCTTTAGATCCTGAAACCGAATCCCCTGTTTTAGCGATCGAGGATGGAGGTGTACATGCGGCTGAGGCTCTGATTCTTGCAAGGTACTTCATGTTTACTCAGGTATATTTCCAACATACGAGACGTGCATACGATCACCATTCCGTCCAGGCTATTAAACATCTCTTGATGGAGGCGCAAAGAGGCGGCGATCTCGCCAACAAAGAAGCCTTTCCTTCGCCAACCTCACGAGAAAATATGGAGCAGTATTTGAAATGGGATGACTGGCGCGTTCTTGGGATGATTCATCGTGGCCTCGCCAGTGAACATGGTGATATACTATTAAATCGTCAACACCACCGCCGGGTTTTCGAAACCCCTGAAGTCCCGAATACTTCTGACCTTGAGTTCGCAGAACAAGTTTTCGCAGGATTAGATGACCTTGTAAGTTTCGTGGATAAAGCTGAAAGCTCTTGGTACAAGTTCGAGTCGGCTGATATCCCGATTTTACTCAGACCAGGCCAGGGTGACGAGGAGCTCACCAAGCTTTCCAGACTGTCCACGGTTGTCAGTGGTCTGAAAGCCGTCAGCAGAACTCGTGTCTATGTCGCCATTGAAAACAAAGAGGAGGCACTTGAGAGAGTTCGTGTTCTCCGCCAGCAAAAAGAGCAAAAGGAGGCTCAAGCATGAAAGTCAGTCTGGACATTCCGTGGCAAAGGTATGCGCTCATTGCTGAGCTTGCCCAGCGTTGCGAAGGAAAATGCCCTCAATTCGGCAAAACTGTGCTGCAAAAAATGGTGTATCTGCTGCAAGAGGTTTTTCATATTGATTGTGGCTATGATTTTGATATCTACGCCTATGGTCCTTTCACCCCTCAGCTCTTGCAAGACCTGGATCTTGTGGAGCACACTGGCGCCGTAAAAATTCATCCTGTTGCGTCCATGACGGGCGGATATGAGATCAGTCCCGGTGGACAGGCGGCTGCACTTATTCAAAAGGGATCAGACTTTCTCAACAAGGGGGAGGTGAAAAAGGCCATTGAAACCCTGGTTGATGAATTTGGACGCTTTTGGGCCAAGGACTTGGAGCTTCGCTCAACGATTATCTTCGTACAACGAGATTCTCAAAAGCAGGGAAAACTTCTTTCAGCCGATGACATTGTAGAAATTGTTAAACAAATAAAGCCCAAATTTACCAATGCGGAAATCCGTGACGCCGTCGAGGAGTTGAAGTCGAAAAAATATTTGGAGCCGGTTGCCTAAAATATATACACCGGGATCTTTGCTGGGGAAAGGAGATAAAAATGAGCAAAGGTAGAGATCGTACAGTTTCTCGCCGCCCTGATGGCACTTGGGAAAACAAGCGAAATGATGCCAAGAAAGCATCCAGCCTGCATCAGACCCAGAAAGAAGCAGAACAGGCGGCCAGAGAGATGCTGCGGAAACAAGGTGGAGGAGAGCTGACGACAAAAGGCCGCGACGGCAAGATAAGGAGCAAGGATACCATAGCGCCCGGCAATGATCCCAATCCGCCCAAGGATACGGAGCATTAGCCGAATCGGGGTGAGTCCCAGAGTCAAGGCGGATGACATGACAAGTCAAAAGAAAAGCACCGGTCCTTCTGAAAAATTGTTCGCCGAGCCGCAGGCGCACATGTTTGAAAAGTTTTATGAAGAGAGGATAAAAGAAGGGCAGCACCCCGTGGAATGCCTGGGGATGACATTCCCAGACGATAAGACCCGGCGGCAATATTTCCTTGAAAAATTGCGGGAGAAGCTGAAGGACCCAAAGTTTCGCAAGATCGAGGGCTTTCCAATCGGGTCGGATGAAGATATCCTTGCTCTGTCCGACCCGCCCTACTACACCGCCTGTCCTAACCCTTTCATCGAAGATTTTATCAAGCATTACGGCAAGTCCTATGACCCGGCCACCGACACCTATCGCCGGGAGCCCTTTGCCGCGGATGTGAGCGAAGGGAAGAACGATCCTATTTACAACGCCCATTCCTACCACACCAAAGTGCCCCACAAGGCCATCATGCGGTACATCCTGCATTATACGGAACCAGGAGATATTGTTTTTGATGGGTTTTGTGGGACAGGCATGACTGGGGTTGCAGCCCAAATGTGTGCGGACAGAGCTGCTATAGAAGAGCTTAATCTTAGAGTGCAAAAAGACGGAGTAGTTTCAGATTCGGGTAATTCACAAATCGGTAAAATTGGTTTGCGATATTCTATCCTTTGTGACCTTTCGCCAATCGCATCCTTTGTGGCTGCTCGATATAACGATTTCCAGCCTCCAACCTTTTCCTCAAGTGCGATGACAAAAATAATCGAAACACTGAAGTCAGAATTTGGTGATTACTACGATACAACAGCCCCAGACTCTGGCTTCCCTGGGATCGCTCAATTCTATGTTTGGTCAGAGGTATTTGCCTGTCCTCATTGCGCTTTTTCGGCACCCTTATATGTCTTTGCTGTTGATATCGCTACTTACAAACTGAAATCCGACTTCTCATGTCCTTCGTGTAATGCGCAACTGACAAAGGAGAATCTGGACAGAGTTTGGACGACTTCGATCGATCCCACAAATAATAAGCCTCGAAAAGAAGCACGATGCGAACTCGTTGAAGTCTCTGCTCGGATCAAAAATCGCACGCAGAGGTTCGCTCCTACGAAATACGATCATGAGAAGCTCGAGAAAATTGTCCGAAAAGGGCTGGCATGGGTACCTTCTGATGAGTTCCCCCATGGCCGGCAAACTCGGAAAGTAAAATCCGGCTCTGGAATATCGACGATCTCGCAGATGTTTACACCGCGATCATTGGCTATTATAAGCCAGGCGTGGGAATTGATCCTCAAAGATGATATTGGTAAACGGAGGTTTAATGGACTTTTTCTTTTGTCTTCTGTTCTAACTCTTCTCTCTAGGCGTGAACGTTATAGAGATGGCACTGGGAAAGGGGCCCAGTCAGGCACACTTTATGTTCCATCACTTCAAATCGAAAAGAATGCGTTTGATGTTATTGAAAGGAAACGGAAATCATTTGAGACCCTTGGACTTAACACTTTTGCGGGGCACTCAATCGTCACTTGCCAATCTCATGCTGATCTTTTTAATATCCAGGATAACTCTGTTGATTACATATTTACTGATCCACCATTTGGAGAATCATTGCAATATGCTGAACTTAACTTTTTTCACGAAGCATGGCTTAGAGTATATACTCAGTTGAAACAGGACTGTGTGTTGAATTATGTACATGGCAAGGACCTTCCATTCTATCAAGCCCTCATGATCGGTGCTTTCACCCAGGCTTATAGAATTCTAAAACCTGGAAGATGGATAACCGTTGAGTTTCACAACTCACAGAATAGTGTATGGATGGCAATACAAGAGGCTCTTTGGAGAGCGGGGTTTACCGTCGCTGACGTTCGTATTCTCGATAAAAAGCAGGGAACATTTAATGTAGTAAATAGGGCCGGAGCAGTAAAACAAGATCTTGTTATATCAGCATACAAACCTAACGGTGGTCTCGAAGAAAGATTCAAGCTCACGGCTGGGGCTGAAGAAGGGGTCTGGGACTTCATCCGAGCACATTTGAAGCAACTCCCGGTCTTCGTCACCAAGGACGGCCGGGCCGAGGTCATCGCCGAGCGGCAGAACTACCTGCTCTTTGACCGCATGGTAGCCTTCCACGTGCAGCGGGGCGTCACCGTGCCCCTGTCCGCCGCGGAGTTCTATCAGGGGCTGGCCCAGCGCTTTCCGGAGCGGGATGGCATGTATTTTCTCCCTGAGCAGGTGGCGGAGTACGACAAGAAGCGCCTGACGGTAAAGGAGATCATGCAGCTTGAGCTTTTCGTCATCGACGAATCATCCGCCATCCAGTGGCTCCGGCAGCAGCTTCTCGCTAAGCCCCAGACCTTCCAGGACCTGCACCCCCAATTCCTCAAGGAAATCGGCGGCTGGCAGAAGCACGAAAAGCCCTTGGAGCTCTCGGAACTCCTGGCCGACAATTTTCTCCGCTACGAAGGCCAGGGTGAAGTCCCCGGCCAAATCCACAGCTATCTCTCTTCCAACTTCAAGGAACTGCGCAACCTTCCCAAAGACGACCCGGCCCTGCGGGCCAAGGCCAAGGACCGCTGGTATGTCCCCGATCCCAATAAGGCCACCGACCTGGAAAAACTGCGGGAACGGCGACTCCTGAAGGAATTCCAGGAATACCGGGAATCCCCCCAGAAGAAACTCAAGGTCTTCCGGCTGGAAGCAGTGCGGGCTGGCTTCAAGAAGGCCTGGCAGGAACGGGACTACTCCACCATCATCGAAGTGGCCCGCAAAATCCCGGAAACCATCCTCCACGAAGACCCCAAGCTCTTGATGTATTACGACCAGGCTCTAACCCGTATGGAAGCAAAAGGATGAAACAGCAGGCCTTGACCCTGTTACGCCAGGCTTTGGCTCAGCCGGAAGCAACTTTTCGCGCGGGTCAATGGGAAGCTATCTCCGCCCTTGTCCAGGATAATTCTCAGCTATTAGTGGTGCAGCGCACCGGCTGGGGAAAAAGTGTGGTGTATTTTCTGGCCACCCGGTTGCTGCGGGACCAGGGTAAGGGCCCGACTCTCTTAATTTCCCCTTTGCTGGCCTTGATGCGCAACCAGGTGGAGATGGCGGAGCGCCTGGGGGTCAGAGCGGCAACCATCAATTCCACCAACCGGGAGGAATGGAAGGAAATCCAGGCTCGTCTCCTGGGAGGCGACGTGGATATCCTGCTGGTGTCGCCTGAGAGACTGGCCAATGACGAGTTCCGTGAACAGGTGCTCATGCCCCTGGCCGGCGCCATCGGCCTGTTTGTGGTGGATGAGGCCCACTGCATCTCTGACTGGGGACATGATTTTCGCCCGGACTATCGCCGGATTACCCGGATATTGCAGGCATTGCCGCCCAATATCCCGGTCTTGGCAACCACCGCCACCGCCAATGACCGGGTGGTTAATGATGTTCAAACACAACTGGGGCCGCGGTTGATCTTGCTCCGTGGTCCTCTTGGCCGGGCCAGTTTGCGCTTGCAGAATATTCATCTCCCCAGCCAGGCGGCCAGGATGGCCTGGCTGGCCGAGCATTTGCCGGCTCTCCCCGGCTCCGGCATTATTTACACACTAACCATTCGGGATGCTCAGCGGCTGGCCACCTGGTTACAATCGGAAGGGATCCAGGCTTTTGCTTACTGGGGAGGATTGGATAACGACAGCCGGGTGGATTTGGAACAGAAGCTGCTCGACAACCGCATCAAAGCTTTGGTAGCCACCAGCGCCCTGGGAATGGGCTTCGACAAACCGGACCTGGGCTTTGTTATCCACTTCCAGCGCCCGGGGTCAGTGGTGCATTATTACCAGCAGGTGGGCCGGGCCGGCCGCGCTCTGGATGAGGCTTACGGCATCATGTTAAGCGGCGCCGAGGACGAGGATATCACCGACTATTTCATAAGAACCGCGTTCCCTCCCGAAGGGCATACCCGGGAAGTATTAGCGGCTTTGAACGACGCAGAAGATGGACTTAGCTTGCCCAAACTGGAAGGGTGCTTGAATTTAAGACGGGGCCAGATAGAAAAGGTGTTAAAAGTTCTCGCAGTAGAAACCCCGGCCCCCATAGTGAAGCGGGGCTCACGCTGGTATGCCACGGCAATTACCTATACTCCTGACGATGCCAAGATAACTCGCCTTACCGAAATTCGCCGACAAGAACAGGCGAGGATGCGCGAATATCTGAGCAGCTCATCTTGTCTTATGGCCTTCTTAGGACAGGAACTTGATGATCCCGAGGCGGAAGCCTGTGGGCGATGTTCGCCATGTGTGGGGCAACCCTTATTACCCGAAGGTTATTCCTTGGGGACAGCCAACCGGGCTGTAGAATTCTTGCGACGCAATTATCAGGTGATTGAGCCCCGCAAGCAGTGGCCAGGCGATGCCTTAATAGCCCAAGGATGGCAAGGGACCATCCCTGCCAGTTTGCGGACTGAAGAAGGACGCGCTCTCTGTCTCTGGGGAGACGCCGGCTGGGGAGAATTGGTGAAACAGGGCAAACAGGTGCAGGGGCGTTTCGCCGACGAGTTGGTTGCTGGAGTAGTGGATATGGTAAAAAATCGCTGGCAACCCACACCGTTTCCGACTTGGGTGACTTGCGTGCCCTCCTTGAATCACCCCACTCTGGTGCCCGACTTTGCACTGCGGGTGGCTGAGGCGCTGGCCTTACCTTTTATACCCTGTGTAGAAAAATTGCGGTCTACCCGCCCACAGAAGCAGATGCAAAACAGTTATCAGCAGGCTAATAACCTGGCTGGTGCTTATACCGTGAGAAAAGAGCAGATACAAAAAGGTCCGGTTTTCCTAGTAGATGACATGGTCGACTCCCGCTGGACGATGACAGTCATCGCTGCCCTCTTGCGAGAGGCTGGGGCAGGTCTCGTCTTCCCTTTGGCACTGGCACTGACCACAGCGGCGGAGTGAAAAATGTCAAGAGAAAGCCATATCCTCAGCCCGGACACCCAGGCGGTTCTATTGCTCTGTGCCAACTTTGAGGCGAAATCCGATTCAGGGGTAAAACCGCTGACGTTAGCACAATACAACCGTCTGGCAAGTTGGCTCCGTAATCAACATCTTCGCCCTGGTGATTTGCTCCACCAAGAAGGAGTGGAAAAATTACGCCAGTCAATGGATCAACTTAAAGAGGCGGAAGAGGCTTTAAAGCTTTTGGCGAGGGGCGTGGCCATGGCTTTGGCGGTGGAGAAATGGACCAATCAAGGAATCTGGGTCCTGAGCCGCAGTGATATGGAATACCCGAGACGTTTTAAGGATCGCTTGAAACAAAATTCTCCGCCTATACTTTTTGGTGCTGGTATCAAGAATCTGTTAGCAAGAGGAGGGCTGGCCGTAATCGGATCACGGCACGCCGATGAAAAGGCCTTAGAATTCACCCGTAAGATTGGCCAGCGCTGCGCCCTAGAGAATATTCAGGTCATTTCAGGCGGCGCTAAAGGTGTGGATCAAGAGGCGATGCTGGCGGCTTTGGCCCAGGGGGGTGAGGTTATTGGCATTCTTTCGGATAACCTAGGGAGGGCAACGGTCTCGGGCAAGTACCGCCAAGCAATCCGTGATGGCCAATTAGTGCTTCTCTCTGCCTGTGCTCCCGAGACCCGCTTTCAGGTAGGTAATGCCATGGCCCGGAATAAGCTAATTTATGCCTTATCAGATTGGGCCCTGGTGGTCAGCACTGAGACTGAAAAAGGAGGCACCTGGACGGGCGCCTTGGAGAATCTTAAGTATAACTGGGTCCCACTATTGGTGCGAGATGGTGCAGATGTTTCGTCCAGTAACAAGAGGCTCATTAAAGAAGGTGCCAATCCCTTAAATCAGGGGAAGGTCCTTCAACATATAGGAGGATTGAAAGACCTCCTTCAGCAGGCATCAATCCAGAAAGAATCGGCGGTTCCCGAAGAATCAGGATTAGGCGCACATGCTGGAAGGGCAGTAGATGCATCACAAAGACACCACCTCCTCAATGAGTTTGGGAAAGGAGCCTTACATCAAGTCGATGCCGATTATTTCTGGGATCACCAGGTCTGGCCAGCAATCTCTAATATACTGCGATCCCAAAGCAGGCTGACTGTCAGTCAACTTGCGAAGGACTTGGGGATTGAAAAGTCACAAGCCAAGGCGTGGCTCAAACGAGCCTCGGAGGAACAAAAGGTTAAGAAATTAACAAGACCGGAACGATACGTAGCTCCTGAATTTGGGCAGAGGTCATTACTCGATGAGTAATGACTTATCCTGTCCGGGCCGATAAAAGGAGGGCAAACCTCCTCCTACGTTCATCGAGATGGCCTGATAGACGATGCAAATCTTCCTCCAGGAAGCCCCCGATCTCCAAATGTGTTACGACAGGGCACTCACAAGATGCGGCGAAGTTTAACCCCCATTAGCCAAGGAGTGTTAATTCATGCATGCCCATGACCGCTTTCTTCCGGAGTGGTTCAACCGCATCCGCTCTCGGCAGATCACCCTGCCTCGGTTTCAACGCTTCGTGGCGTGGAGCCATAATGAAGTCTCTGGGTTACTGACCACGGTTATCCGGGGACTCCCTTCTGGCTCCACACTTATCTTAGAAGTCGGTGATGATGAGAAGTTTAAGAGCCGCACCATGGTAGATGCACCCGAGTCCGGCGAGAAAGTCACCGAGCAGCTCCTGGACGGCCAGCAACGGCTAACAGCCTTGTGGCGCAGCCTTCAGGATAAATATCCTGATCGTACCTACCTGATTGGGTTTGAGGAAGACCCCAGCAACTCCGGTGATAAGCTTCCGTATGTGTATGGCCAGGCCCGTTGGACTAAAAACGGTACAATTTATCCTATGTGGGTGGATGATCCCCATGAGTGCTGGAAAAGAGGATTTATTCCCATAAAGCTGTTGCGGCCAGAGGATATTCTCCCGGAAATTCGCCAATGGATTAATGAGGCGGTCAAAGGAGATCATGAACAAAAGGATGCGCTCTTCGATGAGGTCATCGCTCTACGCGACCGAGTGAAGGCGTTCAACCTGCCTTATCTGGCTTTGCCAGCCAAGACGCAAAAGGAAGTCGCCCTGGATGTTTTTATCAAGATGAACACCAGCTCGGTACGACTATCGACTTATGACATTGTCGTGGCCCTCGTGGAAGAAGAAACGGGCAAGTCGCTGCATGATCACGTAGAGGCCTTGGCGGCGGCGGTCCCCAGGGCGGCTGATTATGGTGATCTGCCGGGATTGGTGCTCGATGTAGTGGCTCTGAGGCAGGACCGTATTCCCAGTCAGGCAGGCTACCGGGGAATTGATTACACCAAAATGATTGAAGAATGGGATAAAGTAGTCCAGGGCATCCGGGGTATGGTCAGTTTCCTGGAAGACGAAAGCATTTTCGATGCCCAGAGATTACCAAGTTATCCCGCCATCCCGCTAATTGCAGCGCTATGGGAGATTCTTCCCACTCAGCCGGACAAACTTGGGAACGCCAGGCATGCGCTGCGGAAGTTTCTCTGGCGGGCCTTTCTAACCTCTCGTTACGAGCAATCTTCGACAACCAATGCTTTGCAGGATTACCGGGGTCTAAAGCAAATAATTTTGGGAGCCGGAGATGAAAGCACTGTCCCGATTTTTAATGAGTCGTCTTACCCTTTGCCTGGCAAGGAGTTGATACTTCAAGCTGATTGGCCTAGACGAAAGACGATTTTAGGGCGAGGCCTGCTGGCCCTACAACTTAAAGCCGGAGCAGAAGATCTTGCAGACGGAGCCAAGGCCACTGTGGGAAGCATTACCTCCAAAGAACATCCGAGGGAGTATCATCATCTTTTTCCCGAATCACTCCTGGAAAATGCTGAAATTCCTGGAGAGCAGATATATCGGGCGATGAATTGCGCTCTCATCACCTGGCGTACCAACAGGGCAATTTCTGGGAAGGATCCTGTCACCTATCTGAAAGAGCGCGCAGATAATGCTGCCCTGGGAGAAGAGGATTTACGTCGCCGTCTGAAAACTCACTTGATTCCTTATAAGCAGATAGCTGTGGGCTATGATGGTATTACTGCTGATGAAAGGAAGAACAAAATCAAGGCTGATTATGGGGCTTTCTTAGAGGCCAGAGCAGCATTGTTGGCCAAGGCAGCACAAGTCATATGTGAAGGACGGCCATTGGACCTGAATATACTGGTTGATGGAACTAATTGAGAACAACAAATGGCGCTACTGCCCGGATTTTGGGCAGCTGTGCCTCATAATTGAGTCCCAAACACTCTGGGGCGAGCAAACTTGCCGCGTCTGGCTGCCAAGCCAAGATACGATAGTACGCCTGCCGGTTTCTCGGCTCAAGTCCTTGGAAGAAGTTGGCATCTGCACCGCCGATGGAATAGTTTATGTGGTCGCAGCAGCTCGGGTGTCTGAGGCACTGACTCAGGACGTGCTGCTCGCTCCCATCGAATCTTCCGTTATCCCGCTTCCACATCAGATTAGGGCCCTGTCCCACGCCATTGCCAACGACCGCGTGCGCTATCTACTGGCGGACGAGGTCGGGCTTGGCAAGACCATTGAGGCAGGGCTCATCATGCGGGAGCTCAAGTTGCGCGGATTAGTGCAGCGGACGCTGGTAATAGCCCCTAGGGGGTTAGTAACCCAGTGGGTTAGCGAAATGCGCTTCCACTTCGGAGAGACATTTCAGCTCGTGCTACCTGAAGACCTGAGGACTATGAAACGCATGGCGCCGATTTCGGGCTCGGGTAACGAGAGACCCGGTACCCGCTTTCAAGAACTTCAGAAGGCCAATGCTTGGCAGATGTTCTCCCAGGTGGTTGTGCCAATGGATTCCGTAAAACCCCTGGACAAACGCCGTGGGTGGACGGCAACGCAGGTAGAGGAATATAACCGGGACCGTTTCGAGGACTTGATTTCCGCCGGATGGGACCTTGTTATAGTGGACGAGGCTCATCGTCTGGGTGGGAGCACCGATCAGGTGGCCCGCTTCAAACTGGGGCAGGGGTTATCGGAGGCGGCCCCCTATTTCCTGCTTCTATCGGCCACTCCTCATCAGGGCAAGACCGACGCTTTTCATCGGCTGTTGTCCCTGATAGACGCCCAAGCTTTCCCAGAGATCAGTAGCGTTACTCGTGAGCGGGTCAAGCCGTATGTGATCAGGACGGAAAAACGCCATGCTATCGACGTCGAAGGAAACCCTTTATTCAAACCTCGGCGCACCCAGCTTGCTCCGGTCTCCTGGGAAGAGCGACACCGTGATCAGCAGCTCCTTTATGAAGCCGTCACGGGATATGTCCGCGAGGGATATAACCAAGCCATACGCGAGAAACGGAGCTACATTGGGTTCTTGATGATCCTGATGCAGCGCCTAGTGGTTTCAAGCACGAGAGCCATACGAACGACGCTCCAAAAAAGACTTCAGGCGCTAGCTGCCCCCCCGGAGCAACTGTCTCTATTTCCCCTCTATTCTGAAGACGAATGGGCCGATCTGGATGCCCAGGAGCAGATGGAAGCGTTGCTCCGCACCCATCTCAAGGCCCTCAAGAACGAGCGAGCCGAGGTAAAGCTGCTCCTGGAAGCTGCCGCTCACTGCGAACAAGCCGGGGCTGATGTGAAGGCTGAGGCTTTGCTTGATTGGATTTACCGCCTACAGTCAGAGGAAGGTGACCCGGACCTAAAAGTGCTCCTGTTCACCGAGTTCGTCCCCACCCAGCAAATGCTGCTGCAGTTCCTCACCGAGCGAGGCTTCAAGGTCGTTTGTCTTAACGGTTCCATGGATTTGGAAGAGCGTAAAAAGGCCCAGGAAGCTTTTGCCCGCGAGGCTCGCATCCTCATTTCTACGGATGCCGGCGGAGAGGGCTTGAACCTGCAATTCTGCCATGTCGTGATCAACTACGACATTCCCTGGAACCCCATGCGGCTGGAGCAGCGCATCGGCCGCGTAGACCGTATCGGTCAGACTCATACGGTGCGAGCAGTCAACTTCGTTTTCCAGGGCTCGGTAGAACACCGTGTTCATGAAGTCCTGGAACAAAAACTGGCAGTTATTTTTGAGGAATTCGGCATCGACAAAACCGCCGATGTTCTCGACTCGGCCCAGGCCGGTCGGATGTTCGATGACCTCTATGTGGAGGCTATTCTTCATCCTGACAAGGTTGAGGACTCCGTGGATAGCCTAGTCACACGAATTCAGGAACAGGTACGAGAAGCCCGGGAAACTGCATCGGTGCTCGGTATCTCGGAAGATTTGGACCCAAGTGAAGCAGAGCGGTTTATGAGCCACCCCTTGCCCCATTGGGTTGAGCGCATGACTGTGAGTTTTCTTTTGGCCCATGGCGGCAAGGCTGAGAAAAAAGATCGATGCTGGAATCTCACTTGGCCGAATGGCGAGATGTATTCCGGCGTGGTTTTTACGGGAAAAGAAGCCGAGGGTAACCATACCGCCCGCCACCTAACGCTAGAAGATCCAAGGGTCCGCAGTCTGGCGATGAGGATCCCACGCTTCATCCCGGGGCAACCTGTTCCAAATGTATTGGTTCCAGGCATCTCTCGGGAAATCACAGGATTCTGGTCTCTCTGGCGAATCGCCATCGTCACTTCTGAGTGGAATCGCCATCGCATTATGCCTTTCTTCCTGGGCGATAACGGCAAGGTCTTAATACCAACGGCCCGGCATATCTGGGATCAACTCCTGATAGCCAGCCCAGTATTTCACAGAACGCTCGATATGGGGTTTTCTCAAGACGCTTTCGAACAAATGCGGCAGGCAGCCGAGGAACATGGACAACCGATTTACGCAACGCTTGTTCAACAACATCGTGCCAGCATCGACCGAGAGCGAGAGAAGGCAGAGTACGCCTTTACAGCGCGGCGCAAAGCCATTGAGCGAATCGGCCTTTCACAGGTCCGAAGCTACCGCCTGAACCTTCTGGCCGAGGAAGAGCGCAGCTTTCAAGAAAAGCTTGAGCACAAGTCTAAAGTATATCCCGAGATGTTGCCTTTACTTATGATTCGTGTGGAAGGCGGCAGTCATGAGTAGTTGGCGCGATCAGATCCTGAAGGAATTTACCCCAAAGGTATCTAGGCTCACTCTAGTGGCGGATCCAGATAGTCTCTTGCTTGAGGAAAAGATTCTTGAAGGTATTCGGGAACAAGGCTTCGAACTAATTCCCTTCGAGGATCACGTCGCGTTCCGTTACGCTTATGAATCGAAGTTCCGCTCCCGATGGGACCGGGGCGAAGAGACAGACCTCGTGGTTGTATTGCGTTCCCAGGCCAGCGATCTCGGCTCCCTGCCTTATGACCTCCTGGAGAGCGGCCGCAGGCTCTCCTTTAATCTTGGGAAGATTTTCCCCAATCTCAGCTATCCTGTCCTTGCCGCTCTTGACCGCGGCGACCTTGATATCCTGTATGAGGCCCAGAAGAGGCATACACCTGGTCATCTAGGTGACAACGCCACAAAGGAATTTGTCCTCCGTCACCTCTTTGAAATCGCGCCGGAGCTTATCAAACAGCCAACCGACCTGTTGCGGGTTCTCCTCCGACGCCATTACCGCGGTCTGCGAATTCCGGCTATTCTCGACGAAAGGTTCATCCAGCTCCTTCGCCAAGACAACACATTTGAAGGCTGGCCGATTGAGACCCTTATCTCGGACCGAGAGGCCTTCTTCACATTCCTTCAGGAGCGCTGGCCGATCTTCCTCAATAGCAAAGTCACCAAAGAAGAAACTGGCGCTCGAGAAGACGAAAAGCCCTACGGCTTGGCCATCAAGGGGCCCGTCGATCTACCCTTCGATCACCATGACATCCGTGTCTACATGGACAGTTTGTTCCTCGAGGGATTGCTCCACTCCGTATCCCACGAGCATGCGGATATCCTTACCAAGACTTGGGTCCGCATCGGCATTCGAACCGATCCATCCGAAGACAGGTCTCGCCGTCTTAACATGCTCATCGAGAATCTGCAGGCATCCATCCCGTCCGAGGATGCCAGGCATGGGGATTGGCTCCACTTCGCCCGTGGGTGGGCGGAGCTGTCCCTGCAGGTCCATGAGCAGGTAGACGACACCAACCAAACAGCACCTCAAAGCCTAAAATACCTTCAGACCCAGGTGGATGCCGCGTTCACGTCGTGGTTAGCGAGGCGGTACGCTGGGCTTGTCAACTTGCCACCTGTTCCCCCAGTCATGCTCCATCACATTCCCCGGTTTCTATCGCGTCGGGTAGGAGAAAACCGGAACTGCAAGATGGCCTTACTCTTGGTGGATGGACTTTCTTTTGACCAATGGCTTGTTATGCGTGAGGGACTTGTTTCCCGGCGGCCACATCTCATCTTCCGGGAGAACGCAGTGTTTGCCTGGATACCGACGATCACTTCGGTATCCCGCCAAGCCGCCTTTGCTGGCCGACCTCCTTTCTTTTTTCCGAACAGCATCCAGATTACCGACAAGGAGTCGGCCCTTTGGATTCAGTTCTGGGCGGACCAAGGGCTTTCCCAGAACCAAGTCGTTTACGTCAGAGGTTTGGGCGACGGGGGCTTGAATAGTGTCGAAGAAGTCCTTTCTCATTCCCAAGTAAGAGTTGCCGGGTTGGTCATCGATAAGGTCGACAAGATCATGCATGGTATGGAATTGGGCGCAACTGGTATGCATAATCAGGTACGTCAATGGGCTCAGCAGCCTTACATGGTTGCGCTTCTGGATTTACTTCTGGATCGGCATTTCTGTGTTTTCCTTACTTCGGATCACGGCAATATTGAGGCTGAAGGCTGTGGACGTCCTGCTGAAGGGTTGGTCGCTGATCTGCGCGGTGAGCGGGTTCGCGTTTACTCTGATGCGCTATTGCGCAACAAAGTTCAGGAGCGATTCCCAAGCGCTATTAAATGGCCACCGGTCGGTCTTCCCGAAGATTACTTGCCGCTGATTGCTCCTGGCCGGTTGGCATTTGTCCGGGAGGGGGAGCAGATCGTCAGTCACGGCGGCCTTTCCATTGAGGAGCTCATTGTCCCACTCGTTCAAATCGAGAGGAGGGATACATGAGTCGTCTTGCGGAACAGGTAGGTTTCAGCCAACGCGTTCGTCTGGAGTGGCTCGAACATACTGCCAATCTTATCTTGGCAGGAAATGATAAAATTGCTATCAATGCCGCTCTGCAAGAGCTTCTGCAGGAAAAAGTATCGGTGGGAGGAGATGCCGAGCGCGGCACCCGAGAGAAGATCATCACCATCCTGATGAAAATCTGGCTCAATGTGCCATTGAAACTCGAAGCCCTTCGTGGCGACGGATTAGAACTGCTGAAAGGCCTTCCTCGAACAAACCGGATTGTGGTTCATTGGGGGATGGTGACCGCAGTCTATCCGTTTTGGTCGGTCGTGGCCATCAATGTCGGGCGCCTCCTAAAACTCCAGGGCTCTGTTGCGGCTGCCCAGATTCAACGACGATTGCGAGAGCAATATGGCGAGCGGGAGACAGTTTCAAGAGCGGCTCGTCGCGTGCTACGTTCCTATATAGACTGGGGTGTGCTCAAAGAGTCAGGCGTAAGAGGAATCTACCATGCGGGTCGGTCGATGGTCGTTGACGATCCCCGGCTGATCTCGTGGCTGATTGAAGCCTCCCTTCATGCGCGGTCCAACGGGTCCGCCCCATTGAAGGACGTGATCGAGAGCCCCAGCTTATTCCCGTTCCTTCTAAAGCCAATCCAGGTTGATAACTTGCTGGCGGTATCTGCCAACCTCGATATCCTTCGTCATGGCCTAAATGATGATCTAGTGATGTTGAGGAATCTCACTTAGATATTAGATTTTATTAATGTTTTATTATGGTTAGCTAAGCTATTTTATTCCCCGCACCCATGAAAGCGGGGAGTATCCTTAAAGCCGGGACCCGAACTCTGGGTCCCGCTTTTTTTTATAGCGGTAATAACATACCCCAAATACTCCCCATTGGTTGTCAATTAGCGGAATTGCGTAATCCCCTTTAGGCCCAAGATAATTATGTCAATAAATCTGGCGGCACAAGGGGTGGGGTTTGCTGGGGCTGATCAAGAGGGGGTTGGCGGCGTTGTGGGAAGGCTCTGTCAGTCAGGCGGTGAGACGTGAGGTTCCCTATTTCCCGGAAGCCACCCGCTTGTTTTTCCTCTCGCCCCACCTGCTAACCGAGGTTTCGGAAGGCAGGCTGAACCAGCCTTACAAAGAGCACGTCTGGGTCTATGCCTGTATCAATGCCGTCGCCCAGAGCCTCAGCGGTATTCCCCTCCTCTTTAAAACCGGCACCCGCAAGGACCCAAAGGTCGTGGAGTCACACCGGCTGGTGGACCTCTTTGAGGCCCCCAACCCCATGATGTCTGGGAACCAGCTCATCGAGGCGACTTTCGTTTATCTGGGCTTGACCGGCGAAGCCTTTTACATCGCCGAACGGATAAATGAACGGGAGATTCCCAAGGAGCTCTGGGTCTTTCATCCTGGCCGGTTCCAGGAAGTGGTTGACGCCAAAACCGGCCTGATCACCGGGTGGCTCTACAGCAAGGGGGAGAAGAAGGTGCCCTTGGAACTCCATGAAGTGGTCTTTTTCCGCTACTTCAACCCTTACCACGATTACCGGGGTCTGGCCCCGCTGCAGGCGGCCAGGGCCGGAATCGAACAGGACTACTGGGCGGGACGTTACAACACTGCGTTCTTCAAGAACTCGGCCCAGCCTGGCGGGGTGCTGGAGACCTCCGGCAACCTCAACGACGAGGAATACCAGAGGGTACTGGCCCAGTGGCAGGACCGGCACGGCGGGGCGTCCAAGGCCCACGCCATCGCCCTGCTTGAGGGGGGCCTCAGCTACAAGCAGACGGGCCTGTCCCAGAAGGACATGGACTTCCTGGAGCAACGCAAATGGAACCGGGAAGAGATCATGGCGGCCTTCAAGGTACCCAAGGGGGAGTTGGGCCTCTATGAGGACGTCAATTACGCCACCGCCAAGACCCAGCGGAAGCTCTTCTGGGAAAACACCCTGCTCCCCAAGATGGCCCTCTTCGAGTTCGTCCTCTGGAGCCAGCTTCTGCGCCCCCTGGGAGGCGGCCGCGTCTGGGCCGAGTTTGACTACGCGGGCATCGGCGCCTTGCAGGAGGACCGCAAAGACCTGGTGGAGTGCGCCCACAAGCTTTGGTCCATGGGGGTGCCGTTGAACACCGCCAACGAATACTTGGGGCTGGGCCTCCCGGCTGTTGAAGGGGGTGATACAGGCTATCTCCCCTTCAACCTGACGCCGGTGGGCCAGGCCGATAGTTCTCCTGATAAGTCCATCCCATACCCCCTCCCTGCCAACCGGGCCGGGGCGGCCGGTCCCATCCTTCCGCCGACCGCCCCTGTCCACCTCGTCCAGGGGTTTGACGGGGAGGCTTATTGGCAGACTTATCTGAGCCTGCACACTCCCCTGGAGAAGAAGTTCGAGGGCAAGGTCAGGCGCTTTTTCTTCGGGCAGAGGAAGCGCCAACTACGCCGGTTGGAGGAACACCTGGGGCGCGGTCTGGTCCGGGAGCTGGCGGTGGAATCTTTGTTGGTGGACCCGGAGGTGGAAAACGGCCTGCTTAAAAAGCTGGTCTGGCCCCTTTACCTGGACATCGGCACCGCTGCCGGGCAGGCCCTCTTGGCCGAGCTGGGAGCCGACCCTGATCTGTTCACCCTGGTAGACTCTCCGGCCATGGCCGCATTGGAAAACAAGCTCATCAAGGTGGTGGGGATCAACGACACGGTGCGGGAGCAACTGCGGGACACCCTGATCGAGGGGCTGGGGAAGATGGAAACCACCGCCGAACTCATGGACCGGGTGAGGAAGGTCTACAACTTCGCCCAGTCCCGGGCCCTGACCATCGCCAGGACGGAGACGGGCCAGGCGGCAGGGGCGGCCCGAGACGCGGCCATGGGCCAGATGCAGGTGGTAAAGCACCGTTGGGTAACCGCCGGGGACGAGCACGTCAGACAATCACACCAAATGCTGACCGGCCTGGTGGTGGAGCGGGGCCAGGCCTTTCCTAACGGCTGCCGCTTCCCCTGCGACCCCGGCGGGCCGGCGGGGGAGATTATCAACTGCCGTTGCGTGGCCGCGCCGGTGGTGTGAGGAGATTGATATGGAGCTGATCCACAAGACCCTGGACTTTGAAGTGAAACAGGTGGGGAACCCCAAAGACCGGACCCTGGAGTTCGTGGGCTCCACCGCGGACGTGGACCGCTACGGCGACGTCATCGAGATGGAGGGCTGGGACCTGAGGAATTACAAGAAGAACCCTGTCTTCCTCTGGACCCACGACTACAAGCAGCCGCCTGTCGGCAAGGCCGTAAAAGTGGGGAAGACCGAGAAGGGCCTGCTTTTCCAGGTCAAGTTCCCGACCGCTGAGGAATACGATTTTGCCGACACCATTTACAAGCTCTACCTGGGTGGGTATCTCAGGGCCACTTCAGTGGGCTTCCGGGACCTGGAACGGGAACCCATCACCGACAAGGAGGGGAGGCAGACCGGTTTCCGTTACAAGAAGCAGGAACTCTATGAACTCTCTGCGGTCCCTGTTCCGGCCAACCCCAACGCTTTGATTATGGCGGTACAGAAGGGGGTGGTGAGTGCCCAGGAGGTGGAGCACCTCACCACCATCGCCAATGAGCCGGACCTGGAAGAAAAGACCGCTCAGCCCCCGGAGATCGACAAAGAAGAAATGAAACCGGACCTCCTGGCCCTGGCAGGCCTGGTGGAGGACCTCAAAGTCAAAATAGACGAACTGGCGGCCCGGGTTACCGAACTCCGGCCTACCCAGGATGACCCCGCCCGACTGAAGGGGATGATCCGGGAAGCGCTGGAAGAGTTCTTCCAATCCGGTGCCAAGCCCGCCGATTACTACTCCCTGGCGTTGAACCCCGGCTCTGAGCCTGAAGGGGGGAAGCCGGGCGGGAGTCCCGGCTTTTCACAACTCTTTACTTCGGTCAAGAACCTGCACCGACTCGTCAAAGGAGAATGAATATGGGAGCTGAACTGGCACGCATTCAAGAGCTTTTGGAAGACGTTAACAAGTCCCTCTCCTACACCGGGGAGGACGGCAAGGTGATCCATATCTCGGAAGTCTTCAGGATGCTGCCCGATCTGGCCGCCAAGTACGCCGACCTGGCGGCCCGCTTCGAGGAGCTGGAAAAGCGCAGCCGGGAACGCAAATGGGCCAACGTGCACGGCCTGGAAGACGAAAAAGAGAAGTTCTCGCTGTTCAAGGCCATTTACGCCATCGGCACCGGCGACTGGTCCCAGGCCCAGTTCGAAGCCGACGTCTTTAGGCAGACCCGTGACATGGCCACCACTCCGGACAGCTCGGGCGGGTATCTCGTGCCGGCCCAGGCCATCCCGGAACTCATCGAGATGCTCCGGGCCGAAGCGGTGATCTTCCAGATGGGGGCGACCCTGCTGGACAACCTGGCGGGCTCGCCGGTGGAAATCCCCAAGCAGACCGGCGGGGCCACCGCCTACTGGGTGGGGGAAAACGAACCCCTCACCGGCAGCGACCCCACTTTGGGGCAGCTCCAGCTCACCCCCAAATCGGTGGGTTGCCTGGTGAAGCTCTCCAATCGGCTGCTCCGCATGTCCAACCCCTCGGCGGAGCAGATGGTCCGGGCCGACATCGCCCGGGTGGTGTCCCTGGCCATTGATCTCGCGGCCCTGCGGGGCAGCGGCGCCAGCGGCCAGCCCACCGGCATCGCCAACACCGCGGGCATCAACACCAAGGCCTTCGGGACCAACAGCCCCAATTTCGACTACTTCTTCGACATGGAGTACGAGCTTGCGGTGGACAATGCCCTGAGGGGCAGGCTGGGGTTCGTGTTCCACCCCTGCGTGAAGCGGACCCTCTCCAAACTCAAGGTGGCCCAGTTCACCGGGGACACCGGGGGCGAATACATCGTCCGGCCCATGGATGCGGCCCAGCTCCAGGCCTTCATCGGCTACCCCTTCGCCATGAGCACGCAGATCCCGGTGAACCTGGGGGCGGGAACCAACGAGACGGAGATTTATCTCGGCAACTGGCAGGAGCTGATCGTGGGCCAGTGGGCCGGCATCTCGATCCTCCCCTCCAAAGAGGCAGGCGACGCCTTCGCCAAGAACCAGACCTGGATTCGGATCATCACCGACGTGGATATCGGCCTCCGGCACACCGAGAGCTTCTGCCTGGGCACCGGGGTGAAGAACAGCTAACCGGACGGGGAGGGGTGACTCCCCTCCCCGATTCTGCTGCTTTAAGGAAGGTGGAAGATGGCGAGATACAGAGTCAAGCCGGGCTACTGCCTTCACCTGCCCCACCAGGCTTTTGCCCAGGCCGGGGAAGAGGTGGAGCTGAGCGGTGAGCTGGAAAAGGAAATCCTGGAAAGTCAGGGCTGGAAGATCGACCTGTGCAATGCTGACGCCGGCAAGGACAAGCCCAAAGACAACGGGCCTGAAGAGAAGGAAGTGACTGAGCCGCCCCAGGACCGGGCCGTCAAGGAAGCGAAGACGAAGTGAACCTGACGACGCTCTCCCAGGTGAAGGCCCTGCTGGAGTTGACGGAGACCGACTGGGACGGGCTTCTCGAAGAGCTCATCGCCGCGGTCTCCCAAAGGGCCGGGACCTACTGCAACCGGGACTTCGAGCAGAAGGAGCGAGTGGAATACCACGACGGCGGTGGCCGGTATCTCTATCTCAAGGGGCTGCCGGTGACCACCATCACCTCAATCCACGGCTCCGACGTTTGGGAGTGGGACGAGGACGCTCTGCTTCCCGCCGACCACTACCAGTTGCTCAATGCGGGCATGGTGGCCTACCGCTTCGGAACCTGGCCCTACGGCCCCAAGGCCCTGAAGGTGATCTACACCGGCGGCTATACGGAAGACGCAATCCCCGCCGACCTGGAGATGGCGGTGCGCACCCAGGCGGCTTACGACTTCAAGCGGCGCAAGGACATCGGCCTGGAGTCGGTGAGCTTCCCGGACGGCTCCATCCAGAAGGTGAGTTCCGGGGAGTTCCTCTCGATGGTCAAGCAGGTGCTGGACCGCTACCGGATAAGGCCCCATGGCTAAAGACCCGGTTATGAACCTGGACCAGATCATCAAGGGGCTGGCCCCCAAGGTGAAAAAGGTCATCCAGGAGAACAGCAAGCGCCTCTGGGAGCACACGGTGAGCCGACACCTGGCCGGGGGAACCGCTGCCGACCGCCTGGCCCGGCGGAGCGGCACCCTGGCCCGCTCCACCCGGCCGCTCTCCGTGGCCATGGAAGGGAACAAGATCACGGGCGGCCTGGGTTTTTCCGCCAAATACGCCGGGGTGCATATCGGCCCCGCCGGCAGCCAGGTGACCATCCGGCCCCAGAACAAGAAGTTCCTGGCTATACCGCTCCCCGCGGCCAAAACTGCGGCGGGAGTGCCCCGGGGTGGCCCCCTGGACAACATCTGGGGCCCCACTTTCATCGCCAAGGGAGTGATCTTCGGGTTCAAGAAGGGGACGAAAAAGGAATACCAAAGCCCCATCCCCCTCTTTGTCCTGAAGCGATCAGTGGTGGTGCCCCGGCGGGTGGACCCCGACGTCCACCTCTTAAACTGGATCAAGCCCCAGTTCATCGCCGACCTGTCCAAGGTGGCGGAAGTGGGTCTCTGATGGCGGACAGCATCAAGGTGCAGGCGATGCGGAAGCTGGCCGAGGTCATGGAAACCATCCCGGAGCTGGGCTCGGTGCACCGCTGGCAGGGGAAGCCCACCGACCTGGACCAGGTGAAGACTCCGGCCCTGTTTTTCTGGGAAGAGGAAGAGTCCCGGGACAAGCGGAACCGCCTGGCGACGGGGGTGCTGAAGATGCACCTGGCGGTCTTTATCCGGCTGAGCCCATCGGGAGCCGCCTCCTTCAACGACCTGGCCGACAATATCCAGGGGAAACTTCACAACGCCCTGATCCGGACCACCGAACTAAAGGGCCTGGTGGAAAACCTCCAGGAAGAGCGGGTGTGGAAGGAGTTTCCCAATGACGATTACGGAGTGCTCTTCATGAGCCTCACCCTGACTTACGGGCACGCCTGGGGCGATGCCTTCACCACTGTTTATTGAGGAGGGTTTGGACTATGCCTGTGCCTCCCAGCATCGACAATTACACCGTCCCCGGCGGCGTCAAGCTGTTCTTCGACGACGGCACCGGGGAGCGGGACCTGGGAAACATCACGGACCTGGACATCGAAACCGGCACGGAGGAGCTGGAGCACTTCAGCAACCGCTCCGGCAAACGCCTGAAGGACAAGATCATCGTCCTGGAGGAGAAGCTGAACCTCAAGTTTAAGTTCGACGAGCCGGTGATCGAGAACCTGCGCTACTACTTCAAGGGCGGCGACCTGGAGAACGTGACGTCCGGCACCGGAACTAAGAGCGACCTGAAGCTCATTCTTACCGGGACGCTGCTCCACTCGGTGGGCCAGTATTACGGCCTGAGCGGCGTCACCGTCCGGCAGTTCCTGGACAAGGTCTTCCGCTATGACGGTGCTGCTTTTATAGACCACTCGGCGGAGGCGGACACCGAGGGCGGCACTCCCTTCGACGTCCTGGTGGACGCGGACGACATCCTCTACCTGGGGAAGAACACCAGGTTCAAGGAGGTCTACGCCGACTTGGCGGTGAACGGCTCTTACACGGGTCTCACCTGGGAATACTGGGACGGGGATGAGTGGAAGGCGCTCGCCGTCGCCGGTGCCGGGGCGAATCTGGCCGCCGACGGCCCCGTCACCTTCACCCTGCCTGCGGACTGGGCCCGGACCGCGGTCAACGGTCAGAACCTCTACTGGATCAGGGCTAAGGCCACTGCGGTCACCACCGCGGCCACGGTGAACTGCTTCCGGCAGAACCTGACCCAGAACACCGACTGGGTGGCGGACCCCGGCCAGGCTGGCGCGGCAGGGAGACTGCCGGGTCGGATCGGGCGTTTGGCCACCGGGAAGATCGTGGACGGTGAAGAGGTGAAGGTCAACTTCACCTACGCCACCTGGGAGCAGGTGCGCTTCCCCATCGCCGGGGCATCCTTCGTGGAGGGTTCGGCCCGTCTGGAAGTGCACCCTGACGCCGGGCGGGGCTTGCGCTTCGACGTGGTGGTCCCCAAGTGCCTGCTCAAGCCCAACGGAGCCATCGGCCTGGACGACAAGAAGTGGCTGGAGGTGCCCATGATGCTGGAGGCCCTGGACGACAGCGCCAACACCCCGGATGCCCCCTTCGGCTACTACGTGAGCTACGAAAACGCCGCTTAAGAGGTGAAAGATGACGGAACAGATCACCGACTCGCAAGTCCTGACGAGTCTTTTGGCTGAGGAAAACCTGGACGGTTACACCGTCAAACCCTGGACCATCAAGCAACTTCTCCAGGTGATGCCTATCCTGGACAAGCTGGCCGAGGAGCTGGGGAAGAAGGAGATTTCCTTCGAGAGCCTGGACCGGCTGGTCGAGGAGCACGGCGTCCTGGTCCTGAAGGACCTGCTCCAGGCCGCCCTGCCCCAGCTTCCCGATTTCCTGGCCATTTCCCTTAAGAAAGATAAGGCGGAGATGGAGGAGCTGGACCTGGGCCAGGCCATGCAAATCGGCGTCAAAGTCCTGGCCATGAACGTGGAACACCTAAAAAACGCCTTCAACCTGGTCCTGGGGGAGGCCGGGACCCTGACCAGGTAGCTTCACATCCTTTGGCCGTTACCGTGGCCCTGCAGGAGCTGGTGTCCCAGGGCCACGACCTCCACCTGTTGGTGGACGGTTACCCGGCCTCGTTAGTGAAAGGCTTGCTCTCTGCCTCCCGGCTGCAGCGCCGCTACCACCTGGCGGAGCAGACGGTGGCCTTCTCGGTGGCGGTGGCCGGGGCGTTGGATTTGGCCCTGAACCAGGGGAAGGGCAAAGTGCTGGACGTCTGGATGGGGGAGATCCTGAAAGAGGAAACCAATCCCTCTCAAGCCAGAAGGCCCAGGATGTCTGAGCGGGCCTTCGCATTTTTCACTTCCATGCCGCAAAAGAAAGCTGGTTGAACATGGCGACCACCATCGGCGAACTGCTGGTCAAACTCTCGGCTGACTTGAAGAGCCTGGAAGCCGGTCTTGGCAAAGCCAAGAACGAGCTCTCGGGGTTCAAGAGTTACGCGGAGGGGTTCGCCTCCTCTCTCAAAAAGACTCTGGCCTTTGCCGGCGTGGCGGTGGGGCTGTGGGAGATCGCCGGGGCGCTCAAGTCCTTTTCCAAAGAAGCGGCCATGACCGGCGCCCGCACCGAGACCCTCCGGGTGGCCATGGAGCAGGTGGGGAAAAACGCCGGACTTTCGGCCCAGTCCCTGGATTATTTCGTTGAGAGGCTCAAGACCGCAGGCATCACCACCCAGGAGGCCATGCTGGGGGTGACCAAGTTCATGGTCGCAGGTCTGGACCTGACCAAGCTCCAGGAGCTGGCCACCCGGGCCCGGGACATCGCGGTGGTGGCCAACGTCAACACCTCCGAGGCCTTTTCCCGCCTGATCCAGGGCATCATCTCCGGGGAGACCGAGATGCTCCGCCGCCTCATGGTGAACGTCGGCCACATCGACGACCTCCTGAAGCGGCACGCCCAGACCCTGGGGATCGAAAAGGACCAGATCGACGCGGTCACCAGGGCCAACATCGTCCTCAACGCCGTCCTGGAGGCCAGCACCCGCTTCGCCGGGGCCGCGGCTGCGGCGGACGCCACCGTGGGGAAGCAGTTGGCCTCCTTGTCCCGCTACGCTGAAGAGGCCAAGAATGCTCTATGGGCCCTCTTTCAGCCCGTCATGCTGGCTGGGGTGAAAAGCATGTCCCAGGCCTGGAAGGACCTGGAGGCCTGGGCCAAGGCGAACCAGGCGACGCTGGCCCAATACGGCCAGGCCATGGGCGGGTTCATCGTGGACTTGGCCAAGGCCACCCGGGCCGTGATCGAGTTCGTGGCGGAGTTCAAGACCCTGCTCAAACTCCTGGCTGAGCTGTGGATAGCGAGCAAGATTGCCGGGGTTTTTGTCGGCTTGGCTGGTGGCCTCCGGGCGGCTGCGGCCGAGGTGGGGATTTTGACGGCCCTGCTTCTTAGGCTCAAGGCTCTCATCGGCGGCCCCTGGAAGCTCATCATCACCGTTAGCCTGTTGGGCCTCTATGAGGCCTGGAAGGAGATACAACGGCTTAGGAAAGAAGTCCCCTGGGCCTTCGAATCCGGGCCGTATTTAGGCCCCAAGATCAAGGAGGGCATCGCCCGGGACCGGGACAGGTTCAACCAGGAGATAGGGGATCAGGCCCTGGCCACCGAGGCCGCAAGGCGGGGCGTCACCAAAGAGGAAATCGAACGCATTATCAAGGAGAACCTGAAGCGCCAGGCCGAGAAAAAGCCCCTGCTGGAGCTCCCCCCGGTTTTACAAAGTCAGGAGACTCACCAGGAAAAAGCTGAACGGGAGGCCGCTGAAGCCAAAAAGAAGGCGGAGGAGGAGGCCAAGGCCAGACTGGGACCCGGCAAGGAGCCCAAGGGCAAAGGGGCCGCGGAGAAGTCCACCGAGGACCTCCTGGCCATGCTGGACCAGTACCTGGACGCCAAGCAACAGAAGGAGATCCAGGCCGCCGAGGAGTCCTTCACCACCTTCAAGGCCGAGAACGACAAAAAGAGGGCCGAACTGGAGCTGGCCCTGGCCGAGGGGAAGATCACCGGGGAACAATATTACGCAGCCCTGAAGGAGATGCAGCAGGCCGAAACCGAGCAGGCCCTGGCCCTCATCGAGAAGAAGATCGCCGCGGAAAATCAGGCCTACGAGCGGGCCAGGGCAGCGGTGGCCCGGAGTGATGCCAGCCCCGAGGCCCAGGAACTGGAGCTGGCCAAGCTCCGGGAAGCCCACGAGATGCGGCTCATCCAGCTCAAGGGGGAGTCCGGGCGGATCGGCATCGAAAACGCCAAAAAGCTCATCGACCTGGCCAAGCAGGAGTTCGAGAACCGCAAGCGCATCGAGGACACGCTGGCTTCGGGCCGGGAGGAAGCCGCCCTGGGGCCCGTCGCCGAGAAGGAGGCGGAGATCAACCGGCTGCTCCGGGAGCGCCTGAAACTGCGGGAAGAGCTGATTCGGCTGGGAGGGACCCCGGAACAGGTGGGCGCTTTCGACCGTGTCACACGGGAACTGGAAATCAACAAACGCTTCGGTGACCAGATCAAGGCCTATACTAATCTCATCACCAATTTTTTCGGCGATCTGACGGACGCCATCATGGCCGGTGAGATGGACCTGCGCCAGACCCTGAACAAGTTTTTCAAGTCCCTGTTCAAGCAGGCCCTTGAGCCGGCCATGAAACAGATGATGCAGTGGCTCACCGACTTCTTCAAGCAGATGTTCGGCGGCCTGGGGGAGACCATCCTGAACAGCCTCATGGGGGTGATCGCCCTCATCGGCATGTTTCTGACCAGCGGCGGGGGCGGGTCCTCCTGGACGCCGTCCGGGGTGCAGAGCAGCGTCACCGGCCACGAGGCGGTGCGGGGCATTGTCGCCGGGGAGACCAGCATTCCCGTGGCCCAGGTGTCCGAGTCCCTGGCCGAGGCCGTGGCTCCGCATCTATCCGTGCTCCGCCAGATCGAGTTCAACACCCGGGGCTCCGGGGGCGGGGGCGGCGCCCAGGTGAGTGTCACCATCCAGGGCGTCAAGGAGGCCATCCGGGAGGCCATGGACGCCTACTTCCGGGATTACCTGTTGATGGGGGCCAGGGGATGATCGGCGAGCAGGGACTCTCGATTCCGGGCCAGATAGAGGCGGCCCGAAAACATGGCCTCTTGCCGCCGGAGGCGCTGGAGGGGATGCGCTCCATCTTCTTTACGCTCTTCGGCAGCCCAGCCAAACTGGACTGCTGGCTCACCCGGATGGCGGACGAGTTGGCCGACGCGGGGAATCCGGCGGTCCGGCCGGTATCCCTGGACGCCACGGTCATCCCGGCAGCATTTCAGGCCTGGATGCACCGGCCCCTGGAGGTGGTGGACCTGCTGCTGGAAAGGCTGCACGACTTTTCGGTCTGGGGCTACACGGTGAAGATCATGCAAACAGAAACGACTTACACGGCCAGAGTCTTCGACCAGGCCAGCGGCCACCTGGTGGAAGAGGTGGAGGGTCCCGACCCGGAGAGCCTGGCACTTTCCCTGAAAGAAAAGTACGGCCCCAACGTCGAGGTCGTGAGGGAATAACATGCCGTTTCCTGATGAGCTGACCAATGCGGTGGACGGCCTCACCGAAATCGAGGCAGCCCACCTGAATAATCTTGAGGCCAAGGTGGGAATAAACGGTTCCACCGTCCCCACTTCTCTGGACTACCTGCTGAAGAACCCGGCCAGTCTGGACCCTGGTCACAAACATACTGCCGAAGCCTTCAGCGGCGGAAGCGATGGGGAGGTGTTCTTCAAAGACCCCGCCGACCATGCCTGGAAACCGGCGGCCCCGGACGCAGCCGGCTTGGTGGCCAAATCCGGCGACCAGGCCATCGGCGGGGTCAAGACCTTTAGCGCCATCCCCCAGGGACCTAACGCTGATCCGACCCAGGGGAATGAACTGGCCCGCAAGATTTACGTGGACGCCCAACGGGATACCAGGGTGGCCAAAGCCGGGGATGCCATGACCGGGCCGCTGACTTTGCCGGGCGACCCTACGCAGGACCTCCACGCCGTGCCCAAACAATATGTGGATAGCTGGGGCATGCCGGTGGGGGTGATTTTGCCCTTCGGGGGGAGCAGCGCGCCGGCGGGTTATTTCCTCTGCGACGGCTCGGCGGTTTCCCGCACCACCTACGACCGGCTCTTTGCGGTTATCGGCACGACTTACGGACCGGGGGACGGCTCCACCACCTTTAACCTCCCCAACCTCAAGGGCAGGATGCTGGTGGGACTGGACGCCACGCAGCCGGAGTTCGACGCTCTCGGAGAAACCGGCGGCGAGAAGACCCATACCCTGACGGTGGAGGAAATCCCGAGCCATACCCATGAACAGGCGGACGGGGCCGCAGCGACTTTCGGGTCAGGCTCCGCCAGCGGCTCTGCCGGAAGCGCCACCCCCAAGTACACCACCGGGGCCGCAGGCGGAGGCCAGCCCCACAACAACCTGCCGCCGTACCTGGTAGTCAACTACATCATCAAGTATTAGCGGGGATTGAAGCGTGGGCGACCGGTTAAAGGTACCCTTCAAGGCCAGGGTCAGAGGCGGCGGGGTGCTGACCTTCATCGGTAATGAGGCTGAACAGGCCGTCTACTGGTTCCTTGACGCCATCGATCCCCGGCCCGGGCTGGGACCCTGGCCGCCGGTGGGCTCGCTGCGGTGGCAGCGGCGTAAAACCGACAAGAGTTATCGGGCCACCAATATCTACCTGGCCCCGGATCATCCGCCCCGCATCCGCTACGGCATGCACTACAAGTTCGGTGAGGTCAAATACGCTCAGGAATCCGGCCTCTATGACCGAGTGACGGTCAAGGCGGTTTTGGACTGATGTACGAAAAGGTCTTCGAAAGCACGAAACAGGCGCAGCCGGCCCAGAGCGGGGACTCCTGGTATTACCTCGTTTATATGAGCACCTGGGACACCTTCCTGGCCCAGTCCATCTGGGAGTGGTCCCGGGTCTTCCGGGACGGCACCAGGGTGAAGTTCGCCACCACCTCCGGGGGTTACGCCATGCTGGCCCGGGTCAAGGGCTTCCCGGCCTACTGGAATCAGTGGACCGGCAAGGTGCACCCGGCCTTCGAAATCAACGGCCTCCCCAATCCCAACGAGGTGCTGAACCCCAATTGGGATATCGGCTACAGCCTGGGACCGTCCACGCAGGTGGGGAAATTTATCGATGACGTCAACCAGGTGTACCTGCACCAGCCCAACGTCAACCGGATTGACCTTTACGACCTGGAGAATGGGCAAAAGGCAGGGGAGATCAATCACAACGCTGGGGAGTATTTTGCTTCCCTGGCCTGGGTGCAGCCGGGCCAGGTGACGGGCCTTTGCCGAACCAGTGGCAAGGTCAGGATCATGGATTATCTGAGCAGCCCCCGGGTCCTGGAGTCCGGAAGGATCGAGCCCTTCAAGGTGGCGGCCTATGATTCCGCCTTTCACCTCTTCTTCGCCATTGGCACGGATCACAAGGCCAGGGTGTATTGCCGGGAGGCCTGGCCCGCGGCGCTGTCCGCCCCGGTCTTCGAACCGGCTACGGTTTACGGCCTCAAGGCCAACCGGGTAAAGGCCCGGCTCACCGGCCAGGATGGGGAGCCCTGCCCGGACTGGTGGGTGCATTGGGAACTGCTCGGGGTGGGAGGCAATCCGCCTCTGGGGTATTTGGACAGGCTGGTTTCCAAGACTGACAAGGAGGGCTGGGCCAAAAATTTTTATTTCGGCCCCGATGATATTTCGGCGGGCCAGTCCCGGATCAGGACCTGGGGGGTGCTTTACTGATGAGCCTGTGGCATGTCCGGACCGTCGCCCCCTGCATGGAATACATTGAACTGGGGAGGGCCTGTTACCCAACGACCCCGCCGCTCTGGGGTCCCGACGGCTTGATTTATAACGGCCACCTGATCACCTGCCCCCGGCATTACAAGCAGACGACCAATGACGTGGCCAACTTTTTCTATGAACCGGGAAATGACTGGCTGGTGGCGCACATCATCCTGAGCACCACCTACTGGCCCAGTTGGGATGTGCAGCGCTACGAGTTCAGCGCTGAAGACGGGGCCTGGCTCAACCGGGAGGAGGTCCTGGCCAAACAGGCCTTTATCGGCATCTGGGGCGCGGCCTGGACCCGGGACGGCACCATGGGGAGCTTCAACAAGATTTACGCCTGCCGCAACTCCGAGACCGCCATCCGGGAAATCTCCTGGCGGACCGCGGAGCCGGTGTCCGGCGGCTGGTGGGTGGACTCCTATACCTGGACCCCCAAGTCCATCTATAGCTTCGCGGTGGTGAACCGCGTGGACAACCATTTTGCCGCCATCGGCTCCTGGACCCTGGACTGCTGGCGGCACCTGGGCACAGCGCCGGAACGCTTCGGGCAACTGCGCCTGCCCAATACCCTGGGGTATTTAGCCTATGAGTCCCGGAACTATTGCTGGGTGGTCACCAAGGACGGGGTGATACTCAAAGCCGACTACCAGGTGCCCCGTTGGGAGATGATCTCCACGGTCCAGAATCCGACTTCGGACGCCCGGAACTACTACATCACCTATGACACCAGGCGTAAAAGGGTGGTGGTCTTTAGGTGGCGGGAGGACGCGGCGGACGGCGCCTGCCGGAACCAGCTGGAGTTCTACTACCCCATGGTGGAGGCTGGCCGGCTCACCGAGCCGGTGCCGGTGACCTCGCTTCGGGCCGGCAACCGCATCATCCTGGCGGCCCACTTGATCGGGGACGCCGGGGAAGGGGTGACGCCCTACACCGTGGAAGGGGAACTCCTGGAGCCCGTGGAGGGAAGACTGGTGACGCCTTTCTCGGGGACTGAACTCAACGGCCGTGTCTGCTTCCAGTACCAGGCACCGGATCAGGCCTGTACCGAGACCCTGCGGCTGAAAGTGACAGTGGAGGAGTCGTGACATGGCGGAGCTGACTTCGGAGACCACGTTCAACGTCATCGCCGCTCCCGAATATTTTGAGGAGTCGGAGGACCTCTACCTCTACCCTGAGAACGCCGGGGCCGGGGCTTTGCGGGAGCTGCGCTATCCCGGCGACATACTGCCGCCGCTCATCTACGAGTCGAATCCCGATCGCTGGGAGAACTTCGATTCCGCGCCCATGACCAACCGGCCCCAGGTGAAGGCGGAATTGACCCTCGCCTCCGCCCAGATCGTCCAGTGGAAGGGCTATCTCCCGGACCGCTCCGTCCGGGAAATCTGGAAGGGTTCGGACAGCCGTTCCCGGATGACCGCCTACATGCTGCGGCGGCTGTATGAGTACTTCGCCTACCCGCCGGAGGAGGGCTACATCACCTGGTGCCCCAGGGACCGCACCGAGCAGGCTTATAACATCCAGATCGAGAGCGTCCAGGTGGGGGGCCAGGACCTCGTGACCTTTGATTTTGTGGCCCTGCGGGGCGGGGAGTTCATCCCCTTCGAAGTGATTTTCCAGTTTCGCATCATCGGGGAGGCGAACTGATGCGCTACATCTCGGCGGCGTTGCAAGAGGTGCTGGAGAGCCGGCGGCGGCGCCCGGCCTACAAGATTTACGCCTGGGACCCTTTGGTGACGACGATCTCCCAGGTGGTCTCGGCCCCGGGGAACCACCACTCCAGCCTCCCGGAGCCCCTGGACCTGACGCCCTATGCCTCGGAGATCACTTGGTCCGACAAGCAACTCGGCTTTACCATCGTGGACCCGCAGAATCTGTTTCACCCGGACACCGGGGAGTACCGGAACTACTTGCGGGACGCGGCCATCATCCGCCTGGTGGAGGGGGACGAGGTGCTCCCGGAGGCCGACTGGCTGGTCACCTTCACCGGGCAGATTCACGGCCAGGTGGGGTGGAAGAAAACCCGGCGCACCGGCGAGATCGCCTCCAAGGTGACCGCCTTTGGACGGGCCGAGACCCAGGCCTTCAAGCGCCGCAAGATCACCAGCCAGGAATACACGGTGGGGACAGACCTGGGGATTGCCCTGTTCGACATCTGCGAAACGTTCATGGGGCTGACCAAGGCCGAGAATCGCATCCCCTTCACTTTGGGCCGCCAGTTCAAGCACAAGGTGAACCAGCTGGCCCAGGTATCTCCCTGGCACGGCATTTCCTCGCTCCTGGAGGTGGTCTGCTACGTGCCCTTCTTCGACGGGGAAGGGAAGCTCTCCTATGTCAACAAGAGCCTGCAACGGCCTCCCGCCAAAGTGCTGGAAGACTACGTCAGCTTCGTGGAATACGAGGTGCCGGAGCGCAGCCAGGACGCGGTGAACAAGGTGAAGGTGACCTTCCTGGACGCCCAACTGGAACGGGTGGACAGTCCCTACCAGCAATTGGGCACTGCTCAGGTAACCACCGGCTTTTTCTCCATGCATGAGCGCCTGGAGTGCTGGTGGTCTGAAGACCACAAGCAGCGGGCTTCCGGCACCGGTATGAAGGTGATCAAGTCGGTGAACTCCGGCATCCTGCCGGTGGGCTCCGAAGAGTATGCCGAGGTGGACGAGTTCCATGGCGTCATCGAAGTGGAAATCTCCGTTTGGGTGCCCATTCTGGCCACAGTGATGATCGCCGAGTACCTGGCCGCGGCCTTCATCTTCGACTACACCTTCGGGGCTACCTCGGTCGGGGGAGGTGTCGGGGCCTGAACGGTGGAACAGATCCCCGGTACGGGGTGGACGATACCTTGGGGCAGGATCATGCAGGCGCAGGCTATGATCGGGATTCTCCTGATCATGATGAGCATCGGCAGCGCCCAGTACGAGGTCTGGGGCACGCCCTATGACTACGCCTACCTGGAAAAACAGTCGGTGGCCATTGAAGAGGGGCTGGAGTACTGGCTGGAGAACGAAAAGGAGATCAAGAACGACTTCATCGGCACCCACGACCAGGCCGACACCATCGCGGTGACCGAACTCATCTGGGAAAAGAGCCTGAGCCGGCCCCGGCGCATCGCCATCGAGGATGACCCCGCCCTGGAGTTGGGTGACATCGTGGCCCTGCCCGACGGCCGGAAAATTCTGGTCACCGCGCTCAACAAGAAGATCAAGCGGGGGGAAGTGCCCACCCTCATCATCGATGGCGGCAAAGTGATGACCGCATGAGCATCAGGAAGATCATCGACTGGGCCATCCAGGAAACGGAGTGGCAGAAGATCGGCAACATCGCCAGTCCCTTTTACTATTACTATGACTACGCCGGTCACTGGGTCTGGGCCTGCGACGTGGACCTGGGAAACGAGGAGGTGCTGCGCTGCGTGCCGGTGGCCGCCAACAACCGGGAGATCATCTACGCCGAGCAGGGCCGGGCCGTGACCCTGTCCCGTCTGGGGAACGGCAAGTGGGTGATCACCGGCCTGGCCAAGTCGCTCAAGTCTACGGTGCATTTCATTTACCTGTCGTTCTCGGATGACATGTACCAGATCAACCGCAAGGTACTTAGGGGCTACGTGATCCGGCCCCTGACCTACGGGGAGTTGGGAGAACTGATTGCCCCTTACGGCTACGGCACGCTCCCCTACGGGGTGCAGGGCAAATTCCGGGCCGACGGGACCTTCCTTGAAATCGTGGAGTGGTACTGATGAGTGTGACCCTTTTTAAAGCCTTCATCCAGGGGATGACGGACTACATCGCCAAGCACAATTCCAACTACTCCGTCATCGAGTCGAACCTCAACTACATCCTGGGCATCCTGACCGGCCAGTCCAGCGGCGACCTGGCCGTCCCCCAGGGCCTCAAGGAGATCTTCGACCGCAAGGGCCTCATCGGCGTCGGCTCCTACGACTTCGACGAGGGGACGCTCACCGGTCCCAATTACAACCTGGGCGTCGCTCCCGGGGCCTATTGGTCCGGCACTGCCTTTCTCTATAAGGCTACCGCCATCACCCTATCCCTGGCGGGTCGAGCCACCGGCACCTACTACATTTACCTTGATGGCGGTGGCGCCCCGGCCCTGAGCGACACGGTGAAGGACAACACCCTCCGGAGCTTCCATTGGGACGCCGGCAGCCACCAGGTGTCAAACAAGCAGCTTTATGCCGGAGTGGCGGTCCTGTTTGACGGGGACGACTACCACGACATGCTGGATTCCGCCGCTCGGTCCAAGAGCTTCACCAGGGTGGCCGACCGGCTGGAGGAGATCGAGCAGGGTCAGGATGTGTTCTCGGGCTACTATGCCCAGGACCTCCCCCACTCGGGCCTCAACTTCAAATACCAGGCCGGCCTGGTGCGCAATGACAGCGCCGTCTCCTTCACCCCCGCCGGCCAGGTGGCCCTTACCGATAACGCCACCAATTATGTCGAGGTCGATCCCGCTGACGGCGCGGTGAGCGCCAATACCACCGGCTTCACCAGCGGCCGGCTTCCCTTGTATGTCGTGGCCACGGCCTCCGGCGCCATTGATACGGTGTCGGACAAGCGCACCCCGGCCATCGCCGGGACCGGGGGCGGTGGAGGTGGTGGTCACACCCAGAACACCGACGTGGGTACGAGTGGCGACACCTTTACCATCGACCGGGACGCGGCTGGCTCGCCCACAAGCAGGGCCGGGATCGAGGTGGAAAACGGCGAAGATCCCAACGCTGCACTCAAGTTCAACCGGGACACCGGGCGTTGGGAGTATTCCGAAGACGGCGGCACTTCCTGGAGCGTGTTGGGGGAGGTGAACCTGTCCCTCGCGGCCCAGCAGTTCACCAAATATGTCCCCCAGGAGAACCCGCCGGAGGTGCGCACGGACACCGCCCGGGGCTCTTCCATTGACTACGAACCTATTGACCTGAGCGGCTATCTGGGCAGTCCCCAGTTCGGCGTCAATGCCGTGGTGCTGCGGGTTTTCTTCAACGATGCCGCCCCCGGCGTGAACACCAAGGTACTTTTCAAGAAAGGCGGCGGCGCTTTCAGTCCGGCGACTGCCTTCACCGTCTGGTCCGACGAGTCCGACGGCGAGCCGAAACCCGCCGACCTGGTGGTGCCCCTGGGGGACGACGACACCGTGGAGTTTTTCGTGTTCGCCTCCGGACCCGACACCGCCAATCTGCGAGTGTTCCTCCTGGGGTATTTCGAAGAGGTTTACGGGGTCGGCACCCAGGAGAAGACTTTTACCCAAAGCAATATCCCCTGTTCGGCCAACAGCCAGGTGGACCTGACCTTCGAGAACTTTGTGAACCGGGGCCTGGTGCACTACTTCAGGATCGAGGAGACTTCCGGCCTCCCTGCCAACGTCTATGACGTGCACCTGTATGCCGACGCCGCCTTTTCCACCCTGCTTTACAAGGTGGAGGGCGTCATCCCCGGCAGCGACCCCTTCGAGGACTGGCTGCCCTTTTGGGTTTACGACTCCGGGACAGAGCGGAAGCTGCGCATCAGGATTGTCAATCACGATTTATCGCAGGCCGGAACGTTTGCTGTAACCATCAAGGCCGAGCAATTCGCCTGAGGAGATACCATGGGCCTGGTATTCATGAGCGGATTTGAGTGGGGCACCAACCGGGAGTTCGACCAGGTGGCCGGTAGTGTGGTGACCTCTCAGAAAAGGAGCGGCAATTACTCCGCCGACATCGGCAACGGGCAATGGCTCCACAAGGTCTTGCCCCAGCCCTTGACTGAGGTTTACGTCCAGTTCGCTTACCGCACCGGCTGGAGTTCCACCGCGGTGTTCTTCGTGATTTCCAAGAGCGGCACTGACATCGTCAGCATCAGCAAGGATGGCAACTACCGCCTCCAGGTCTGCTCCGGCTATGGTGGAGCGGTGTATTGCACCGGCGTCACGCCCATCCAGCAGAACGTCTGGTATTTGATCGAGTTGCATTTCAAGATGGCCGATGCCGGGGGGATCATCGAACTCAGAATCGATGGTAATCTGGAAGCCACTTTCTCCGGCGACACCAAACCCGGGGCCGATACCAGCTTTGACAAGATGCGCTGGGGGGCCACCACCGGCACCACCGTGTTTAACTTGGACGACGTGGTGATCTTCGACACCTCCGGCGAGGTCAACAACAGCTGGCCCAACGGCCTGAAAGTGGTGCTCCTCAAGCCCAACGCTGACGGAGGCTCGGTGCAGTGGGAGCCGACCCCCACCGGGAGTCATTTCGCCTGCGTGGACGAGGTGCCGATTTCGGCCACCGACTACCTCAAGGCCGCAACCGCCGATCTTCTGGAGGTGCTTGGCCTGGAAGACCTCCCCGCCGAGGCCCAGTCCGTCAAGGCGGTGCGCCTCGATTTCTGGGGCCTCAAGGGAAGTATTCAGCCGCCACAGAACCTCCAGCTTGGAGTGAGGATCGGCGGGAACGATTACCTGTCCGCCGACAAGGCCCTGCCTTTGGCCCAGGGGTTGGTGAGCCATGCCCTGGAGCAGAACCCGGCGGGCGGCAATTGGAGCGTTTCCGCGGTGAATGGTATGGAGTTCCTGGCCAGGTCGAGGACCTGATCCATGGCGAACGACTTTTCCACCGACAGCCGGGTGAAAGCCCTGTGGCGGTTCGAGAACAACCTGGCCGACGCCAGGGGTGGCAACCACCTGACCGACGTCAACACGGTGGGGTTCACCTCCGCGGATAAAAAAGAAGGCAATTATGCCGCCGACTTTGAAAAAGACAACGCTGAATACGGCTACCGGAATGATGTCGATCTCGATGCCGGGTTCCCCTTAAAAAGTGGGGATGCCCTCAAGAAAATCTCCGTGTGCTTTTGGTGCAAGCCGGAAAGCTACATCTCGTATTCCGGCTTTCTCACGAAGTGGAACTGGTCGGGCAACAAGCGCAGCCTCGAGATTCAGCGCAATTCCAGCACCCTGAAGATTAACTGCGGCCATACGGACGGCATCCAGTACCAGAATTTCGACACCGGGATCTCGCTCTGGAACGGGGAATGGTACCACGTGGCCGTCTGCATTGATGGCAAAACGGGGAAGTCCATCTATGTGCGGGTTTTCCGGGCCAGCAATTCCACCATTTCCGAATATTCCGGGACGTTGAACAACGAGCTGTATGTCGGGGACCCCAAGCTGGTCATCGGCGCCAGCGACGGCGGCGGGAGCGACAATTACTTCGACGGCCTCCTCGATGAAATGGTGGTCTTCAATGAACTGCTGTCCGCCCTGGAGATCGACGCCATTCGCTCCGGGACCTACAGCGGGCCGATGCCCCAGGCCAGGGGCGTCGCCCTTGGCTCCCATGTAGGTTATCACCTAGCCGGCTTCCTTCAGGCCGATGCCCTGGGGGTCCAGGTGGCTTATTCCCTGATCCCGGAAGAGACTTTTGTGAGAGCGGACGCCGCCGGGGTAATGGCTCTCTACGCCGTGGCTCCGCCTCCGAAGCGGGTCTTCCCGGTTCCCCATCCGAAGGTCAGGTGGCAGAGCCATTTTGGCAAAAGAAAATTCCCGGTGGTGGGCTGAATGAAATTCAAGGGAGGTTAGACGCAGCCATGAGCCAGGAAGTTTTGACGGTGGCCCAGCTTTTCTCTATTGTGCTGGCGGCCTGCGGCACGCCCGGGCTGACCTTCTGGGTCATGAAGAAGATGAGCCGGGAGGCCCTGTCCCAAATCAAGGAGAACTGCAAGGCTTGCCGGGCCCACCTGGACGAGAAGATCGCCGGGTTGGACGGCACGCTCCATGAGGCTGTCAGCCGGCAACTGACACTGCGGGAAAAGCTGCCCATCGATTATGTGCGGCGCGATGAATTCCACCGCCACCTGAATGGCGAGAAGGAGGGCAAATAATCATGAATCTTAAGCGTGGCATGAGCAGCCCGGAGGTGCTCCGGGTGCAGCAGCGACTCCAGGAGACCGGCTTCTTCACCGGGACTCCTCGCGGGAACTTCGGGGAAAAGACCGAGGTTGCGGTCCGGGCCTTTCAGCAGGCCAGTGGACTGGTGGTGGATGGGATTGTCGGACCCAAAACCCGGGAGGCTTTGTTCGACGCTCAGGAGCCGCAACCGGAACCGTCGGTCAAAACGGGGGAGTTGCCTCCCTGGTTACAGGAAGCCCTTCTGGACTTGGGGAAGGGGGTGGCAGAGATTGCGGGCCCTGAGGACAACCCCGACATCGTGGAGGCCCACAGCTATACCACTTTGGGGGCCAAAGACGACGAAACGCCCTGGTGTTCATCGGAAATGTGCAAGTGGATGGAGCGGGCTGGCATCTCGAGCACCAGGAGTGCTGCCGCCGCCTCCTGGGGCGACTGGGGGCGGGAACTGAAAAACGGGCAACTCGGCTGCGTGGTGGTGATGAGCCGCACCGGGGGCAACCATGTGGCCCTCTACCTGGACGAAGACGACGTGGGGGTTTACTGTCTCGGGGGCAATCAGGGCAATCGGGTGAGCGTGCGCCGCTATTCCTGGGATCGCATCAGCCATTTCCGGTGGCCGGAGTAAGCCATGCAGGAACTCAAACAAATGTTCGAAAAAATCATCCGGGAGGAGGTGGCGACGGCCCTCAAGCAGCCGCCTCCTCATCGACTGGCCGAGTTCTTTACAGACCCGGGCTCCCGGGAATATTCCATGAGCCGGCTGTGTTTTGGGTTGCTCATCCTGGGCATCCTGGCCCTGGACGCCATGTCAATCCTTCTGGGCTTATGGGGACGCCTGCCGGATGCCTGGGTAGGGCACCTGACCACCATGAACACGGTGGCCCTGGCGAGCGTGGCCGGGGTTTATGGAGCCAACTCCGTGGTGGGGGCCTGGCGCAGCGTGGGCGAGAAGGTCAAACACCTGTTGAACACGCCCGGCAAGGAAACCATGCCTGACTTCCCGGACGAATAGGAAAGGCCGAGATACAGAGAAGCTGGAATCTTTTCGGCAGCAAGGCCTTGGGAAGAGCCGACCAAGTGGCGGTGTAGCAGTGGGAGGAGGAATTTACTGCATGAAAAGGGAATGAACTTTGTCCCGGACCATCTTCCCGAGCGCAAACATCGGTGAATTGTTCCTTTGATCAATATACCCTTTTAAGGCATTTCTGGAGAGCTACCTTGCTGGTTGAGCTCTTATCATAAATTTAGATAGGATCCTGGGAGAGTTGGCATACTTCCGAGTTTACCAAGGAGCTAAGTGAGATCAACCTGTAGGATAGGTTGTGGAACCCACCTTAGCTTAGCCCCCCGCACCGTTCCTCAACCGCATCGTGTCTAGTCCTAATCTGGCCCAGAGACCAGGTACTTCTTTGGTGCAATCGCTTTCCATTAATCAGAACCTTGGTTAAGAGCTCATGGGAATGTTCTACATCGACGTACTCATCGCCACTTGCTCACCTCGTTTTTCATCTCCTCGATATCGAGACAATCCGCTGTGAAGGCTTTGCGGAGGAGCTCCGGGGGCACGAATTCATCGTATTTTTGAAGCTGCGGAGCTTCTGTTTCGCCAACCAGGTCCTCTTCATCAATTTCCTCATCGTGCTTGGAGATAACCCACTGGCGAAACTCTTCAATGGCAGGTCCTCTGAATTGGACTGTCAGAAAGTAGGGTGATATGCCGCCTGTGCTTACTATCCCCAACTCTTCTTTTCCGGCATAACGAATCCATCGTTCTAAGGTGCGGTAGGCGATTGTTCCCAACCAAGGGAAGACAGAGCAGGTATTTTGTCCCACGGGCAAGATATTGCTCTGGTCTAGTCCTGCGCTTCTTGCCAGCTTTCGAGCTGAAGAGATCCTTTCTCGTGCTCGCTCTTGTAGATAGCTGTATTCAATGTCTTCAAAGAGGACCTGCCTCATCCTTTTAAGAACTTTGGTGCAGATCGTTCCACCGCTTCCATGCCAGTGGATGCTGGCTTTCCCTTTTACAGGTTTCACGAAGACAGTCTTTCTTTTGAGATCAATATCCAGAACCTCCCAGCTCTTTCCTGCGAGAATGAACCGTTCTCCCGGTGGTGGAGGCATAACGATGGTGCCAATATCCCTGGATTCCTCCTTAACCGAATATTCCTCATTATCCGGGAAGACGGCATAAAAGCGGAAATTTCTAACTACAATTTCACCGGTTAGTCCGATGATAAGTCCTCGCTCGTCGGTTTTCTGGATGTGGTCGATTTCAAGGAGGTGAAGCAGAAGGGCGCGAAAATCTTCCTGAGAAATGTGCCGGAATGAGGGAAGCGTTAGGACTCTTTGCGCCAGTGCTGCCGGAGAAAGCTCGCCTGTTGATGCCAAGGTGCTCATCGTCTGGTGGTAGAGGAGGCTGAAGGGATACTTAACGGGCTGGATAGGTTCGATGAAGCGTTCCTCAATATAAAGCTGAATAATGGCGATGCACTGCAGGAGGTGCCAGGGGATTTGGAGCGGGAGCAATTCTTTTCCGGTCGGAGTCTCCTCGGAGCATACAAACCACATTTCTGAAGGGTTGCCACGTCTTCCGGAGCGCCCGAGCCTTTGCAGGAAACTCGACACCGAGTGGGGTGCATCGAGTTGTATGACCCGCTCAAGCTGTCCGATATCGATACCAAGCTCAAGTGTAACCGTTGCCGCTGTAACCGCTGGGCTCATGGATTCGCGCATGGCGGTTTCGGCGGCCTCTCTTAGCGGCGTCGCTATGCTCCCGTGATGAACGTGATAGATGTCGGGCAGCCTTTCCGCCTCGGCTATCTGTCGCAGGCTGGCTATCACTGACTCGGTTTCTGAGCGGTTGTTGGCAAAAATCAGGCACTTTCTGGCCTTGCTCACCTCAAAGATGTATCTAAAGTAAGGACTTCCGGCAGGTTGTATGGATTTTTCTTCCGCGGATTTGGATCGATCTGGCACTGCTGAGTTCTTGCTCTTTTCGAGACTCTCACCTTCCTTTCGGTTCTTCTGTGGCTCGATGAAGAAATGCTCAACTGAAAGACGTATTTTATGCTGGCCGCCTTCGATCTTAGGAGTGATGACTTTATTCTTTGTTCCAGACTGGAGCCATGCTTCGGCAAGGGAGTAATCACCAAGTGTGGCGGAAAGCCCGATCCTGCGAGGCTCTGTCCGACCGAACCTTGCAAGCCGCATCAGCTGACAGAGCACCTGACGGCCGCGGTCCGAGCCCATGAACACGTGGACCTCATCAATTATGATGAACCGGAGGTCTCCAAACAGCCGGACCAACTCGCCGGATTTATTAATGAGTAGGCTCTCGAGAGACTCAGGGGTGATCTGAAGGATGCCACCCGGCTTTTTAAGAAGCCTTATCTTGCGACTCTGCGATACATCTCCATGCCAGTGCCAAACGGGAATTTCGGCTTCTTTGAGAAGGTCATCGAGCCTTAAAAATTGGTCGTTTATAAGAGCTTTAGTAGGTCCAATGTAGAGGACTCCAACCGTTGCAGGAGGGGATTCATGAAGAAGGGTTATGACAGGAAGAAAGGCGGCCTCGGTCTTTCCAGACGCTGTACCGGCGGCCAGCAAAAGATGGGCATTCGAATCGAATATGACTCTGCAAGCCTCGACCTGCACAGCCCGCATCTCCGTCCATCCGTGCGTATAAATGTAGTCTTGAATGAAGGGAGCAAGCCTGTGGAATGGATGCGTGCTCACAAAATGAACTCCGAAAACTCTCCGACTTCTACCAAATCGGGATCGGCGCCTGCTACACTTGGTTTGAAGTCCGCTCCATGGATCAATTGCCCGAAGCTCACTTGGGGGTTCTGGCGAAGAATGTTGAGGATGCTGATGAAATCACGCACGATTTCCCGAGGTGTGAGAAGCTCCTCCGCACCTAGCCTCTTTACGGTCTCCTGCAAGAAGGCCTGAAGGTCCTCAGGTGCCAGGTTGTTTTCATACTTATGGTGAGCCCCATACACACCGATAAGGCGGGTCAACAGCACGAAAATCTCTTCATGGCTCAATGTCTGAAGCCGTATGATCGGCCCTGAAGTATCTCTAAGCCCATCCCTTATAAACCGGCTTTCCGTCAGGCGAGAGCGCAGGGCTTCATAGCTGTAAAGGCCTCGCCTCTGGTCTTCTAAGAATTGAGGAGTCCCTCCTAAGAGAAAGCCAAGGGATTCCGCCTTTCCCTGCATAATGTCGTTGAATACGGAAAGAAGCTTTTCATAGTTGCTTTCCCGGGAGACCTTGTGGGTGATCTTGTAGAGATTGACCGCCTCGTCCAGGATCACCAGCATCCCCTTGTAGCCGATATCTGAGACGAGCTTTGCAAAAAGCTTGATGTAATCATACCAGCTGTCATCATTGATAATTACCCGAACCCCTAATGCGTTGTTCGCTTCCGTCTTTGTCGAATATTCACCGCGAAGCCATCGGAGTGCCGAATCCTTCAATGTGTCATCATTTTCACGGTAACCTTGCCAGTAGCTCTTGAGCACGGCAGCAAAATCAAAGCCATGGACCATTCCCACCATGTTGTTCACAACTTCAAGGATTTTTCCTTCCAGTACTTCACTGAAACCCTGATCACTCGGCCGCATTCCGGTCTCTTTTACAACCTGCGCCTGGACCGTTGAGAACCAGCGCTCCAAGATTGCCGCTAAAGCTCCTCCTTCCGGCCGGGTCTTCGTAGAAAGGTTTCGCATGATTTCCCGGTAAGTGCCGAGGGCCTGCCCATTGCTCCCGGTAAGGCGTCGCTCAAGAGAAAGATCACAGTCACCGACCACAAAATCCCGCTCCATCGCATAGTTCCGGATGAGCTGTAAAAGGAAACTCTTCCCGGAGCCGTATCGGCCAACGATGAATCGAAATGCCGCTCCTGCCTCCGAGATGTTTTCAAGGTCCTGGAGGAGAGCAGCGATTTCCTCTTTTCGATCTACTGCCACATATTCCAAACCGATCCTCGGGACCACACCGGCGCTTAGAGAATTTATCAGTGCGGTCGATATTCTTTTAGGGATCTTTAAAGCTGTCATAGGTCTATACCTCATCTTTAGGCTTGTACAAGTTTTCGGACGAACTCCAGATCCTCCTCCTCGATGGCTGGCGGGGCGGAACCTGGCGCAATTATGATGTCACCGACTGTATCGAGCGCAAGCTCGTTTATCGAATCAATGAGAAATTCAGGCATTATGGCGCTCTCATCGGCAAGCCTGGCGAGCTCTTCACTTGGGTCTTCCATTGCAAGAATGGCTCTGAGAGCCTGATGCTGATGTTCTTTGAGGGCGGCTCGAAATTGGGCCCATTCCTCGGGAAGGTCGTCACCGGTGCTTTGGTCCTGCTCTGCCCCTTGACGGTTCATAGCAGGCGCGCCGGCATTCGCCAAAAGAAGATGCTCGAGTTCGTCTCTGAAATCTTCGGCCACCACTTTCGTCTGGTTTTCGGCCACAATAAGAAGGTCACCAAGCATCTCGAGCGATAGACTATTGACGCGGTCCACCATAAATTCAATGAATTTTCCTGGAAGCTCCTCGCTAAGAACACTTGCTTCCACTTCCCATCCATGCCTCATGAGCGCCTTGATCAAACCCTTCTCATCATTATCCAGCCTCGCAAGAACCTCATGGACGCTATCGAGATCGGTCAGGAGATGATCAGGAGTACCTTCAGGACGGGCGATCTTCCCGGCAATGTCTTGCTGCGAAGTAATTAGGTACTCCGCAAGTTTCTCTGACCCCTTCTCCTCGCCTGTCTGGAGCATTTGCAGCACTTGGTCCGACTGTTTAATCAGGGTCTGGACTCTTGAGAAGTCGATTACGATCTCTTGCTTGGGTGGGAAGACAGGAACTGTCTTCGGAGGAGCAGACGGGATGAGGTTGTCGATGATTTTCTGTATCTCGGGCTCAATACTATACCCACGAAGCCTTCCCTTGTAGTTGTTCGCTTCGCGAAGTCGGTTTTCAGTGTGTTTGACGGTAGATGCAATGAAATCCCGCAAAGGAGCATGCTGTGAGTAAGAGACGATGTTGCCCATTTTGATCGTGCCGAGCCTTCCGCTATAGAGGGCGCTTTGGTATGGATAACGCTCGACAGGCGAGCAGCTTTTCGGTTTAAAGAGGCCGAAGATGCCTGCTCCAAACTTCTCGGTCATGTGCCTGTTCACTTCATCAAGACTACGTGGAATAAACTCCTCCACAACGCTCTGGTAGCCTTCATTGAAGAACTTGCTTCTGAGAATTCTGTAGTTCGAGATGGAATCGATCAATACGAGCGGTATTTCAACAAGTGATCCGGTAATGTACCATGGCAAAACCAGATCGATATAATTGTAACGGGGTATTGCGGTCACTCTAAACGCTTCCCGCAGAACTTCCATGGGATCAGCGGGATACTTGTTGATTAGAGCATAGTCAAAGATCCAGTCTATGAGGTAATTATCGAGCTTTGGTTGCCGGTCACGGTAGTTAAGCCAGACACGTCTGAGCTGCTCGTAGCCATCTTTGGCATCCTTCACTCCGACATTGTTGATGAGTTCATAAATTAAGACAAAGATGTAGGAAAGATCCGAATCTGGATACTTCCCGTCGCGGACCATGCTACGCCAGTAGAAGTACCATTTGAGCTGTGAGCTTGTCATGGAATCGTAGGTAGGCCAGTAGCACATGAAGGGGACATGTGCTACAGTCGTCCCGCGATGATTCACGGCTTTTTTCGCATCCTGTATGAACTTGTCGGCGCTGCCGGAATAGCCTGTCGAATAGCTGATCTCAATGCGGATTCCCAAATCCTTCAATTCGATCGATGATTTTTCTTCCGTGGCTACAGCAGCGGGTTCCACATACACGGGGCGGGGAGGAATCGGAATCGATTTTGAGCCCGGTGAAGACCCGAGGGTAAATTCCGCCGGTCCACTTGCTCCAGTTCCGGTCTGCTGCCTTGGTGGCAATCGATAAGCGAGGGGGGCCGAGGGTGCGTGTTCTGCAGGATTGCGCAGCCCATACTTCCAAAGCAGGCTGCCGTCCCGCGATGAAATTCCGAAGACCTGCGAGAGCGCCTCTCTTGTTGATGTGCGCTTGAGGAAGTCAATTCCTGAAAATAAGCCGATGGTTAAGGTCTTCCGGCATTCAAGGAGGCTTTTGAAGAGCTTGGATGTCCCCGATTTTACCAGTGAATCAGCTTCGAGGAGGCAAAGAACTGTCCACTTGACACTGGTAATGGCTGGAATAGCCTCCAAGGCTTTGGGCGTAGCGAGCACTACCCCCTGGATAGAGGCCTTGAATTCAGGGTCTTTTCGGGTTCCCTCAAAGCGTGCCGCAATGATATTGCTCCATTCCTCCCTAAGGCTGTCGAGTGTCTTTTTGGCCGCAATCACAAGTACCTTCACCTGAGGTGATTTGCTTAGAAGGGTCGAGAACATTTCATAGAATGCATCCACATGAAAATCTCGCTCACCAAGGATTCCACCCGGAAGCCCCCAGGCTCTGAGGAATTCAAGGTGTAGCCGGGCGGTATCCTGAGCATCTTTTCCCTGCGGGAACCTGAGCTCTGGGGCCTCAATCCTGGAGCAAGGTCCTCTCAGTCGATCAGATCCCCGGTTGAGAACCTCAGTAGGAGTAAGTGGAATAGGACTGAGGGAGCTTCCGTCATCGGCTACTCCAAGAGGTCCAATGCCTATTTGCCGCAGCTTTTCGATCGGAACCCAGCCAGGCTCTATCCTTATGAACCTCTTATTATTTGAGAGCTCCCGGGAAATTTCCTCGGCTTTTCTGCGAAAGCTCCCACAGACAAGTTCAGGAAGAGCGGAAACCACCCCGATCCCATTTTGCTCCTCCCTCACAAGGGATAGTATCAATTCACATTCATCCTGTATGACCCTATGCCTGCTCCGAAGCGCTTCCTTTTTCCCGTCTGTCCACTTGAGAACCTTTGGCAATACATTCATCAAAAAGTGAGGGATGAGCTCGCCGCGAAGACGATAAGTCCCGGTCTTGGTGAACATTCCGCCGAATAGTTTTGCTGGTGCAAAGCCCGGCATGATAGTTTCAGCAACCATGATGTGGTTGCCAAGCGAGGGGATTTCCTTTGCTGAAGCTGGATCGATTCTGAAGGTGACATGAAGTTCCACTGCATCTTCAGTTACTTCTTTGATCGTTAATAGGAAGAGTGGCTCATCGGAGTATTTGACTACACATATGTATGGAAGCTCACGCTCCTTCCATTCCCTGACCTTTCGAGTGATGAGGGTGAGGATGTCCTCGCCGGTTATCGCTTCCATTCTGAGCCACTTGTCGTCCTCCTCGCTTGTTCCCTCAACCTCCCAGTAAGCGTCCCCTAGGAGGAACCAGCCATCTCCCAAGTAGGCAACCCCATCAGCCACCGTTTGCTTTACGTAACTCAGACCATCTACCCAGACGTACCTCACTTCAAAGCCTTCCGGCATCGATACAGCCTGAAGGTTATCCGCACCTTCGCTGATTAGAACCTCAAAACGTTTATTGTCGAGATTGCTCAAGACCTGTTTTATTTCGGAAAGCATGGAAATTGGAACAATTAACATATCTTTGGATGATTGCAGGCTTTTAAGGCTCCTAAGTTCTTCGTAATGTTCAGCGAGGTAAGCAACCGGAATAGCTTTCTTCCCCTTATTAGCCTTAAGCTGAAGGTGATTCCCATGTCTCTCCAGGTTAATCCGATATGGGCGACGCCGAAAAATGCCCGCGATCCAGTGAAACAATCCCTTGAACATAGGCCATCCTTATGATTAAGAGGCAACCATAGGCATTTCTAAGTTCCTTGTTGGTTCATTGGCGACAATAAGTTTGGTGTGAGCTTAATATCCGAAATTTTTCTATAGGATCGAAAAGGCTTGCTCAATTATCGCTTTCGTCCAAATCAAGCTTTAACATTACTCCCAGGATGGGCATGTGGATGCAGGTCTCAATGACTGGGCGGCCGGTGGCCTCTTCCATGGCTTTACGGTAGGCCAACAATTGAGGGGCATACTCCTTGGCTTTTTCAGGCCATTGGTCCACGTGCCCGGGAAAACTCTTGTGATCGATCACAACGTATCCTTTTCCAGCGGCGATAAGAAGATCAATCCAGCCGCTCAGCTTCTGCTCTCCTATCCTGAGGTGGACCGGCCACTCACTGTGGCAAGTGCATCCAGGGCCATAATTATTCCTAATGTAATTCCACAACCTGTCGCCCGCGACGAGAAGGGCTTCCGGCTCAATGCCATCAGCCCCCCAATTGATCAAAAGTTTCCTGGCCATCTCCAGTCGCTGTTCATGACTTAAGGATGAATCATCCGCCGCCAGGAATCTGTGGAAGACTTCACCCAGTAAGGTCATGTCGGGGCGACCATTGAGGGGCAAGCGGGGTCCCAAAGTTACCAATTGGGAATCCTTGATCGTAAAAGTGAAAAGTGTAGACCCAGCCTTGCTCGCGGTCAGACGCGCAGGCAGGAAAGGTTTCTTCTGAGGAATGGTGGCAGAAACATGAACTTGTCCAGGTTCTTTTTGCCATTGACTTTCCAGGGGCTGAAACGAAGAGGAGTAGAACTGGAAAGTTTGTCTACCGATCTCGATGGTCTTTTCCCCCGTCCCCGACGGCATGGTAAAAATCGGGTCACCATTGCCATCCTTGAGGGAATCCAGCCAGGCAGTTGAAGGCTTCTTTCCCTCTCGGGCGGCGCAGACAAGGTAGTCCCTAGCCCTGGTCATGCCCATGTACAGGAGACGCATCAGTTCCTTTTTATCCTTCACCAGGACCGCCTGGCGTTCCTCGGATTTATTTATGGCCTCATCCAGTCCCACTCCCACCTTTTGGCTGCCATAAGGCCATGGCCAGAAGCGGATCCAACGGCCCGACAAGGGGTTATTTACATCAAAAGGTTTATCGGAAGGGCAGACATCTACCCCGAAAGGATTGTCCTTCTCCACTGCCTGGAGATCACTGAGTATTACCACTGGCCATTCCAGCCCCTTGGCCCGGTGATACGTCAAAACTTGGACGCTGTGTTCATCATGACCCTCAGCTTGCTTGTCCAGCTCAGACTTTTTCACCTCATTGGCAAGGAAGGTCATCAAGCCGGCTGGCGTGCCAGCACTTCTGGCAATCAAGCACCTTTCTTCATACTTGAGCGATAGGCTTCTCAGCACCTCCAGGTTAGCCAGCCTTGGTGAACCGTCCCCCCACAATACCACCCTGTCGCTTACTGTCCCTGCGCTGATGGCCAGTTGCAACGCTTCACTGGGTGTCAGGTGGAGCAGTTTCTCTCGTTCTGCTTCCAGATTCCGGATAATCGGATGGGACTTCCATGGCGGGGGCTCTTGTTGGGTCAGCCAGTTGCTAAACCACTGCCGGGGGTTGGACGGGTCCTCCGAAAAGTGAAGGATTTCGGCGACGGCCAGGCTGTCGTTTGCATCGACCAGGTATCTCAGGCAGGCAAGGGCCAGGATACACTCAGGCCTGGCAAGCAGCCCACTGCGGGGCAACGTTGCCCGCACGCCATGGCTCTCGAGAGCTTCGGCAACCTGGCTGCACTTGGCATTTGTCCGGCAAAGAATGGCCAGGTCTCCGCCCCGCAAGGAACGCAGCTGTTTAGTGGCTTTATCCAATACCTGAAAATCACCTGCCCTCGCAATCATGTTGCCAACTGCCACAGCCAAAGCCCCGGTCTCCTCGTTGATGTTTTTTGCCTGAAGCCACCAGGTATGAAGGGGACAGGCTTGCCCTACTTCTTTTCTAACGGGTTGGAGTATCACCCGGTTTCCTGGTATTCCCACTGATTGGAAGGCCTCGGCAAAAAGGGCATTGGTGAGAGCAACCAGCCCGGGGCGGGAGCGATAAGATTGGGTGAGAATCTCGAAATTTTCTGGACCGATTAGATTTTCAATAACCGCATCCATTAACAATGGGTCTGTGCCGCGAAACCCATAAATCGATTGTTTTTGGTCTCCGACCCATATCGCCTGATCAGCAATCTGGGCCAGTTGAAGGAAGACAGCCAACTGCACCGGCGAGGTGTCCTGAAATTCATCTACTAAGACCAGCCTCACCTGCTCTTGGAGCTGGGCCCTGACCTCAGGGTTTTGCAATAATTGGAAACACAGGGTTTCCTGGTCCACAAAATCGATGAGCCCATGTTCCCTCTTGAAATTAGCGAAGTTCTGCATGGCCTCGGCAGCGCAAGCAAAAATCCTGAGAATGAAATTCTTAATATCACGTTGAAAGCGGGGGTGCCTGGGGTGCACCGCGGCCACTGCAATCACCGGTGCCACAATGCCCCGGCTTTTAGCTCCCGGAGACAGCTTTGAAAGACGGACCCAATCCGGCCAGGACAAACGAAAATCCTCCCCATGACGTCGCAGGATTTTCTGCAAGTCTTGGGAAACCTTCTGGGTAGCCTGCGTTTCATCCGGGCTGTCTTTCAGTTGGATTACCGCTTCGCCAATGGCCTCAAACAGAGACTTGTCCAACTGACTTTCCTTGGCCTCGGGTTCGGCCTTGGGCACAAGTTTCTGAAAGGTCTTGAGTGACCGGGTGGCACTCTCAGTTAAACTTTCCGGGGTGATGTTGTTGGTCCTCGCCAAGTCACTGATGCTTTTGACATCGTCCCGCCAATTGTCCACCTCAAAGCGCCGGGCTATGGGGTCAATCTCCGGGGCATGCTTCTGCACCACAGAGGCAATGGCCTTTTCATAGATAGCCTGGTCCTCGCCTTCCGGTAAAACGTCCAGAGTTGGCGAAAGCCCTGCCTCAAAAGCGAAGTCCTTGAGAAGGCGACCGCATACTGAATTAACTGTGCCCACATAGCCATCAAAGATGCGTTGGGCTTTTTCCCACTCACCCTGGCCTAAGAGGCTGGTACGGACTCTCTCCGTCAATTCGGCCGCAGCCTTGTTGGTGAAAGTGGTTGCCAAGACCCTTTCCGGATCCAGCCCACCATTGAGCGCTTCGGCAAGCTTTTCGGTCAAGCGATATGTCTTTCCCGAGCCGGCGCTGGCGCTTATAAGCGTGATGTTCGGAAGACCCATCTTATCTCCTAAACCTTGGCGCCGCAAAGGTTCAGATAGTTGCACCATTCGCAGCGGGCTTCCAATTCCAAGCCGTCTTCGGCTTCCTCTATCTCTGGTTTTTCGGTCGGGCTCTCCGCTTCTGCAAAGTCTTCTACGCCTGCCGCCAAGGCAAGCCCATTTTGCAGCTGCTTCAGCCTCTGGCGATAGGCATTGAGAGAGCGCTGCCAAACGTCCTCCAAATTCACATCCTGGATGACGTTTTGGTCAGGAAAAAGCGGGCAAGAGGAAACCAGGAGTTCTCCTTGCGCCAGCATATAATAGCCCCCAGCAGGGAAACGCCCTTCTTCTGCTTCCAGCAACCATCCGTAAGTGGCAAGCTGTAGCGCTTTCCCTTCCCGTAGTTCCTCCCCCTTGTACCGGGCTCTCTTAGCCCATTTCAGATCCAAGATGATTGACCTACCCTCTAAGCTTGCCAGAATCAGGTCTATTCGCCCCTCAAGTACCTTGCCCTCAATAAAGCTCCTTTCCTTTTTTACCTCGTAACCGACTATCTGTAGATTGACAGCCTCGATGAGAGAAAACAGTCTTTTCACCGCCTGTCCTACCTGTTGGCGATAACGAAGTTTCTCCAACTCCCGTCCCGGATGATCCAAAACGGCGGCGATTTTTGGGACAAACTCGTCATAAAGCTGCAACGCCCTCCGCTCTGCTTCATCAGGGGTCCATTTCGATGACTCTGAAACCAACGTCTCAATGATGAAGTGGCTTAGGGTTCCCAACATTTGGCTGACTCCCGGGAGCGCCAGCAAATCCCCCGGGTAAAGATTTGCTATGTATTGGAAAACCCAGGACAACGGACATTGAATGATTTTGAACAGACTCGAAGCTGATTCGCGTTCCCTGGGAAGAATACACACCGGCGGGATGCTCCATTCCCTGCAGGGGACGGGAATGGAGACCTCCGGAATGCTCTTTCTATTTATGAGACTATCTATGACCTTGGTGGCTTGATCTTTCCATAGTTCCAGGGCATTGAAGCTTAATTTTTGAATCTCGGTCTCGTTTAACTTTAGTAGGTAACGGATTTCGTCCCAGAAGGGATGGGGAACCGCTACCTCGCCAGAGATGCTCTCAGGGATGACCAGGACCAGTTGTTTTGCGGCCAAGGCAACCGGCTTCCGCCAGTACTCGGCTTCTCTCAGCCTGGCTCGGCGGGTGTCCTCAAGGTTAACCCCCTCCGAGCAGAGCGCTTCCCTTTCTGCCAATGTCCAGGGGATACGCCGTTGGTCAATTCCGGAAGAAGTAAAATTCCACCAAATCACGGTATCAGCCGCCCCCCAAAGCTGCCCCGGGGTTTCCACCTGGGACCAGGGAGCAGCCTGGGGAAAATCAGCGGGGTTTTCCAGGCCTTCCCCCATCACCGAATCCAGTATCCGGTTCAGTTGCGGCAGGGTTACTTTGTCCAATCCCGAGGCCACCACCGAGTCCCCCACCGCGATGGCCAGGGCTGCTGAAGTAATAAGCAGTTCATCGTTTTCAAGTCCGCCTCTGGTCGAGGCCCAATTGGCCACCTTGGTGCAAATGTCTCGGATGACAGTGGTGGGCATGCCTTCCTTGGGATCATACCGTTTTTCCCCGAGCCAGAAACTGAGGTTTTCCTGGAATGCCTCCACGGAGCCTTTGGCCGGTGCCCCGCCCTCTTTACCGAAAGCTTTCGCATGATAACCGGCAACAACCGAATCCCAGGCCTCTTCCCACTTCGGACCGCCGATGCCGGGATGATCGCGGAGAGATTTTTCAAAATACCGGGCCGCCCATCGAGGTATGGGAGACTTGGGAAGGGTAAGGATTTCCAAGAGCCGTTGCGGGTCAAAAGGTTCCCAGTAGTTGCTGAGAATTAACGGGAGGACCTGCATAGCCGTGCGCCAGCGGGAGCGCGATTCGCTGCCGAGTCCGGGAAGATTGTGAGCGTGCAAGGCATCGTTCAGGACCACGCTCCCATTCCCTTTTATGATGAGCACCTTGGACAAGTCTCTATGAACTTCAAGCCAAGAAGCTAAAGCTTCGCTCACCTCGTATTCATTGGCGCCCTCGAGAATAGCCAGGGTACCGTCAACCCGGATTGACCCGGGGTCAGGCTTTTCTCCCTGCAAAGCTCGTCGCAGGAGGTTTAGGTCAGAATTATCTTGGTAGGCAAAATCAACAACTGTCGTTTCAACTTCTTCCACCCTCACGCCGCATCGTAAAAGCGCGTCAAGGAGCCGGCACCAACTTTGAGGTAATGATAACCGCCTATCTACCAGTTGGATGAGTTGGAGGGCTAATTTCCTGCCGGAATCCAAGGCACCTATGACATTGTTCAGACGCTCTCCTATTCCAGGAGCAAGTTCCAGATGGTGGAGTTGTTCCACAGTGGCCATGTCTTGAAGGCGAGGGCTGGCCCCTTTAGGGACGCCCCGTTGCCAACCAGCCATGACCAGTTCATCCCGCCAAGTCAGGAGCTGCTTGGCTACTGACCAGGCATCGGCCTGCAATGATTGGGAATAAAACCGCCGGCCATCGTCAATTTCTCTTAATCTTTTTAAATATTGACCAATGCGCACCGCCTGGGGCACCTGGACGCCTGAAAGTCCCAAGCTCGTTTCAACGACGCCCAGCAGTCCATGAGGACCGAGGACGGCGGTTCCCTGGCAAGCCACTTCCTGTCCCAAAGCGTCCGGGAAACTGGCGGAATCGAGTTCATAGCCAAAGATGATCCGCATGAGAGCCTCTAAGTTCCTTTTATTCCATTAAATTGGGAAAATAGGTTCAACAAACCTTTTGGCCCTTCCCAAAAAGCCTTACGTCCATGGGGCAGCAGCTAGTAAAAAGAGATCGCTATTAGGGAAGCTATCTTCAAATGTAATTATTCATCATTTCGCTTACCGCCCCCTTCATCTCATCTCTCAAATCGTCAGGCGCCAGCACCGCTGCCTTGGGACCGAAGCTGAGGACCCAGGAGATCACTTCTGGCCGGCTGGTAGCGGTGAACTCCAGGAAGATCCCGCCATCCGGCAGCGGAGAAATAACCTGGTCTGCGCTCCATTGGCGCTCTTTCACATAAACCGCGGCCTCCGGCCGAAAGCTGATTTGCACCCGGAAAGGTTCCCCCTTCATCAGGCCGAAGATATGCTGGCCATCTTTAAACGAGTCTTCCGAGACCGTAAATGTCCGCTCCGTCAGCTCAACTTGCAAAAGCCTTTGGACCGCCAAAAGCATGCCGTCATAGATGATGTCCGGTTCCCCGGAGTCCGTCACCAGCCAACACTGGACATAAAGGGTTGCATGGTGGGCGATCAAGGTTAATGGGGCGATGCAGTATTCCTTGGGCTCAGGTCTCTTCGGGGATTGATACCTGACACGGCAGATTTTGTGGTCCACCATGGCATCGAGAAGCACGTCCAACAAGTGCTGATGGGCGGTATAGTTGATTAATCCCTTGGAATAAGCCTCTCCCAGCTTGGTCATGGCCCGGGAGCGGTCCTCCATATTAGGGAGCAGGACCGTGGTATGGGCAATGGTCCGACTGATCTCCTCCCTTAATGATTGCGGCAGTAGGTGCCAAACAAAATCCCGGCAGACCAGGAGCAACTGTATGGCCTCGGCATCAAGGCAAACCTGTGGCCTGACCGGAGGAGTCTTGACCTTGAACCATTTCCGGCCCCCGTCGATCCAGCTATCCACCTTGGCCTGGTGGCTCAGTTCGATTTGCTCCATCATGCGGAGAACCGTTTGCTTGGAACAGCGGAGCAGTTGGGCAAGCTGGGTCAAGGAATACTTCTTCCCGCTGAATAAAAGCAGGCCGTAGAGGCTGAGAATCTTGGCCGCCGGCGAGGAATAGGGGCTGATCTTTCCAGGCATGAGGCCCCTCGAAAAATTTATTTAAAAAATTTTCCATGTTCCGCAATTTGGAACGGTCTGATGTTAGCTTACAAATCCGGCAATGTAAACAAATAATCTCCAGCCATTCAGCCATAGGAGGCGCTATGCAAAAGCCGGTCAAAGATTATTTCCAGGGCCTGGAGATAGGGCCAAGAGCAGACCATCAAAACATGAGCGTGTTTCCCTTCTTCTTTATGGCGGAGGCCGGTCTTCAATACCTCCCCCTTGATGCCGCCCTGGCCAGTGGGGTTATCGAGGTTGCCGAGGTGAGCGAGGGCGGCGACGTCCCTAATCTTAAAGTCACTAACAAAGGTGAGATTCCCATCCTGATCCTGGCGGGCGAAGAACTGGTGGGAGCCAAGCAAAACCGGATCGTCAACGCCACCTTCCTGATTGCCGGGAAGGCCCGTTTCAATATTCCGGTATCCTGCGTGGAGCAAGGCCGTTGGAGCTATCAGAGCAAACATTTCATGAGTGAAAGGCGGATGTCCTCGCCGCAGCTCCGTTCCAGGGTCGAGTTAGACCTGGCGTGCTCAATAAGGGAAGGTCGCGGCTTCCGGGCCAATCAATCGGGGGTTTGGGACGAGATCGGCACCAAGTCTGCCCGGATGTCGGTCCATTCTCCCACTGGCGCCATGTCCGACATCTATGAATCTTATGAGGACCAACTCAGGCAATATACCGAAAGCTTCAGCTTATCCCCGAACCAGAAAGGTTTCCTGGTGGCCATTAATGGCCGGATGGCGGGCATGGAAGCCTTTGGCTCCCAAGATTCCCTGGCCAATTACTTTACCAAGTTGATCCAGAGCTATGCCTTGGATGCCATTGATTTGCACAGACAAGGACAATCCTCCAAACACCCGGAGGATGGAATTGAGGCCTGGGTTGAGGAGATAAGGGAGTTACCCGTAATATCCAGCCCTTCTCTGAGCCTAGGAGAGGACCTCAGGGTTGAAAGTGAGAAGGTCATTGGCTCCGGCCTCATGCATGAAGGCACGGTGCTCTATCTTTCGGTTTTTTCGAAGAACGGCTCTAAAAACAAATCCGGAATGGCTCGCGCCAGCAGGAGGGGTTCCTTTAACCGGGACTTTTAGCATCCAAAAATGATCACGGATGCAGGATTCAGGAGGAAACCATGGCAAAAAATGGGCAATTGATGGAGGCGGCTATCCTGGGCAATGCGCCCGCATCAAAAAAGCCGGGTTGTATGAAGAACGTGCCAGGCAAGGGCCTGGTCTGGCTGGTTATTCTTAGCTTTTTCACTTCCACCATTATCTCTTGCGCCGGAGTTCACCCCCCGAAGCCAAAGGTTGTCTTGCCTGCCACCAGTTACCCGAATTCAACCACTGTGGCCGGGGTCTCAGTGGCAGCCGTGCTGTTTGATCCAAACCGGGATATTTATGCCAGCCCCAACGATGCCAGCCAGAAGCGCCCGGATTTTAACTGGTTTAAGGCCGGGGTCTGCCCTGCGCGGCTCATCCTGGAAAACGGTTCCAATAATCCCATCATGATTGACCCCACGCAGATAACCTGCACCGATTCGGCCGGAGTGACCTATAAGCCCTATGACGCTCGCGAGGCGGGAGACGCCGTGGTTTCCTCGGAGGCGTTCAACTCTTACGTACGTGGGGCCATTGCAGGGGCGATCCTGGGTGCGGCCATCGGAGCCGGGTTAGGAGCGGCCATCGGCGGTGTGGCCGGCGGGGGCCGGTGGGCGGCCCGGGGTGCGGCGATAGGCGCGGCCAGTGGAGGAACCCAGGGGCTGGTCTTGGGGTCCGTGGCTAACCGGCAAGCCATGGAGATGAGAGTGAGGACCGTGCTGATGGCCAATCACCTTCAGCCCAAGGTCCTATCCAAAGAGATGACCCATGAAGGACTGGTCTACTTCCCGGCCAAGGACATCAAGTCAATCCGGCTTTTACTCGCTTCCGAGGGAGGCCAGGACGTCCTTAAACTCGATATTCCAGTGGTTATGGCTCCACAAGAAAAGGTCGTCCGGGAAGAGGAAAAGTTGCAGGAGAGTGTGCCTGCGCAATAAACGCTGAATAAGCTTAGAATAATAACTTGCTTGATTAGAGTTCGCTGAATGGCAACTCGGTTACTCCAGGTGTTAGGGGCAGGAGTACTTCGCCAGGGTGAATGACGTAGTCGGGGGAGGCACGGTCCTGTAAGTCCTTTTGGAAACTGTGAGGTTGCGGGTCATGGCGGTCGGGGCGTATCGGAGAGTTTAACCTCCAAAGGGATAGCCGTCCGCCATCGTCCACCACAATATCCACCTCGGCTCCGGCTGCAGTGTGACAAAGGTACACTGAGCATGATCGTCATGGTAGCCGTGCAGGTATACCATATGAATGTAAAACTTCATGGAATCAGCGAACTTTTTCTTATAAAATAATCCTAACATTTGGGATGTCGGTTGCCAGCTTCTAAACAGAAAAAGATAAAGGCTTAGGCATAGTTTCAGAGCCATAATGAACTCAAGATGATGATGGAGCATAACAATAAAATGTACGGTAGCCAGTATTGGTTGCGGATAGCGGTAAATGAGGCACGGGAAATTTTCAACCAAAAGGTCATAGAAGCCGTATCACTCGACGTTGGCGAGCAGATAGAATGGATTTCTCCTTTGGCGATGGCTTATACTGAATATCAGGACCAACAGTTTGTCGAAAAACTTCGCATAAATCTAAAAATTCCCCTAAAGGACTTTTGGCCAAAAGGCGGCCCTGTGTGGGATGCCCTCGCGCGAACCTCCAATCCCGAAGGCAAAGTGTTCCTTATTGAAGCAAAGGCACACATTCCAGAGATAAATTCGTCCGTATCAGGTGCCTCTCCAAGGTCTCTCCAGCGCATCGCTAAGAGCCTGAATGAGACAAAAGCTTTTCTCGACGCGAATCCCATCGTCGATTGGACTCGGACATTCTACCAGTACACGAACCGGATAGCCCATCTCTATTTCTTGCGCAAACTCAATAATATCTACTTTATCAATGATACTCGGATGGGTGGACCTTCAACTATTGAAGAATGGAAAGGTGCCTTGGCTTTGCTCAAGACCCACTTAGGTATCACTCGCACCAAGCTGACGCCGTTCATGAAGGATCTCTTTATTGATGTTGACGATCTAAGGCAATTTTTGCGCAAGCTCTAATAGTCAGCTACTTTCAGACACATTTGAGATGGAAAGTTACCTCCCTAAAAAGGGAGGCCTCGCATGGACAAGATGGCAGCCCGGAATCGACTCGCTGCGGTTATTCGCGAACTAGCCACAGAGAAGCGAGTTGAACTCGAACGACTTAAGAAGGAGTACAGCGGGCTTTCCCGCCCTGACTTTGTATGGCATTATCTCTTGCAAAGTTTCTCAACAATGGGGAGGGCCTCCGGTTGGCATGGGCTTATTGCTAACAAGAAAAACTACCAGCAGATAACCTACCATGCCCTCGCCACCCTGACTCCGGAAGGTCGCAGAACGCAAATCCGGGAAGTGTGTAGGGCAGCCAAGGTTCGTATGCCTGATAAGAAAGCGGATTACATCCTGCTCTGTTTTGATTATGTCAGGCAGCTTGGCGGCCCTGAAGCCGCAAAGGCTAAGCTGCTCGCCCAACCGGGGCGTGAGGCAAAGATCCGCTTCCTCCAAACTTTTCCTGGCATTGGGCCCAAGTATGCCAGAAACATCATGATGGACGTCTATCATGAGGAATTTCGGAATAGCATAGCCCTGGATATTCGAATTAAGGCCATCTCAGAGGCGCTCGGTCTATCGTTTTCGTCTTATGCTGAACACGAGTCATTCTACCTTAACGTAGCTCGCGATGCGGGGATCAATGGGTGGGAGCTGGACCGCTTACTATTCAATTTTCGTGATGAAGTCGAGGCGAGGCTTGGGGTCAAAGGAGAAATTGGCACCCGAAACAAGCAATGCTCACGATGACCCAAACCATAGGGTTAAGAATGCGAGTTGAGATTGGGAACCTGACACCTTGGACACGATTTATCCCTGCCTCTAAGGGGGTCAAGAAAAGAGGCTGGGAAGACCCCCGGGAGGGCGAGTAGGTTGGCGAGTAGGTTGGGTTCAAACAGGGGTCACGGGGTGAACCTCCATTTTCTGAAAGGCCAGTAAATCAAGGGTTTCAGAGGATCAGCAATTTTGATTGAGGCCCTTCACTCCGGCAACCGGGTGAAATAAAAGCCCCCCAAATCACTGAGTAGGTTACTGAGTAGGATATAGCATTTATCCCCCTTTTTCCAGATTTATCCGAGACTGGGGCCCCACGGAAACACTGATATTTACTGGGATATGGTTAAGTATTGTAGCTTCGCATGCAGGAGGTCAGGGGTTCAAATCCCCTCATCTCCACCAATAATAAGCAAAGTATTACAAGGGTTGGCAACCCGGGGGGTGTCAGCCCTTTTTGATTTTGAAGCCAAATTTGGGGTGGCATGCGGTTTTGCGTCAATTCCCATGTCATTTAGCGCTGCCTGAGCTTCTCTAAAGCGAACATTCACATGGTCGCCGCTTTCAGGGCTGCGCCCCACTCGATTCCCCCCTGGACCTCTTTGAGCTTCACGCCAGCCATTCCTAGCTTTTCCATAGGAAAACTTGCCTACGCTGCTTGAAACTTCCCATTGGAGTGCTTAGAAAATATCACATGAGTACTTGCAGGAGCTCCATGCTTGAAATGTAGTTTCTGGCGGCTACCGCCTCTTGTGACTTTTTTGGCGCTGGCCGGAGGCGAGACCAAACTTTAGGAGAAATTTGATCATGAAAAAGCTGGTTATTTTAGGTTCAGGTACCGGTGGCACCATCATGGCCACCAAGATGCGGCAGAAGCTGCCCGAATCCCAGTGGGAGATCACCATTATCGATCAGGACTGGCAGCACCACTACCAGCCTGGATGGATCTTCATTCCGTTCGGCATTTACACCAAAGAGGACTGCGTCAAGCCCAAGGCCAAGTTTATCCCCCCGGGGGTCAACTTCGTTCTGGATGAAATCATCGAGGTCGACCCCCACCAGAAGCAGGTCAAGACCAAGCGGGACACTTACGCCTACGACTGGCTCATCATCGCCACCGGCTGCCGCATCATGCCCGCGGAAGTGGAAGGCATGATGGAAGGCTGGGGCAAGAACATTTTCAATTTCTACACCCTGGAAGGCGCCATGGCCCTGTATGAGCAGATGAAGTACTTTAAAAAGGGCCGGGTAGTGGTGAACATCGCGGAGCTTCCGTTCAAATGCCCGGTGGCGCCCCTGGAATTCGCGTTTATGGCCGACTGGTTTTTCTCAAAAAACAGGGTGCGCGACGACATCGAAATAGAGCTGACCACGCCGCTGGGCGCAGCCTTTACCAAGCCGGTGGCCGCACAGGTGCTGGGCAACATCTGCGCAGAGAAAAACGTCAAGGTCACCCCCAACTTTCAGATTTCCGAGGTGGACGCCGGCAAAAAAGTGATCAAGTCGTTCGGCGGCGAGGAGGTGCCCTATGACCTGTTGGTGTCCATACCCCCCAACTTCGGGGCCCAATGCCTCATTGACAGCGGCATGGGCGACCCCATGGGCTACATGGACACGGACCACAACACCCTGAGGGCCAAAAACTTCGATGCCATCTACGTCATCGGCGACGCCACCAATGTGCCCACCTCCAAGGCCGGGGCCGTGGCCCATTATGAAGCCGACACAATTACCGAGAACCTCATCCGGGAAATCGACGGACAGCCGCCCCTGCCGTCTTATGACGGCCACGCCACCTGACTGGTGGTGACGGGTTACGAGAAGGGGTCCCTTCTCGATTTCAACTACAAAATTGAGCCGCTGCCCGGCAAATTCCCCTTTCCGGGCCTGGGTCCTTTCGACCTGTTGAAGGTGAGTTTCAGCAATTATGTGGCCAAGATGATGTTCCGCTGGGTGTATTTTAATTTGATGCTCAAGGGCAGTCACCTGCCCCTGGAGTCTGAGTTCATCCTGGCCGGCAAGGAACGGGGCATTCTGTCCCCTGACATTGAAATGCCCCTGCGCATGAGGAGGCGGAAATGAGCCCGGAAGAACAACTTCTGGAACGGCTGGCCCGAATCGAAGCAAAGCTGGATGGGCTGGACCGCCTGGAGAAGCAGATGCAAGTCTTCGCCGGTACTTGGGAGAACTTCCATGATCTCAGCCGGGACGTCTCCCTGCTCATGGAACCTGCGGTCCAGCACCTAACCGATGAACTGGTGGAAGTGGAAACGGGCTTCCAACTGGAGGATGTCCTCACTCTGTTGAGAAACCTCCTGCCCCGTCTGCGCTATATCTCTTACAGCCTGGAGCAGTTGGAGAACCTCATCGACTGGTGGCACGATATGGAGCCGGTACTGAAGATCGCGGTGCCGCATTTCATCGACTACCTGGACAGTTTAGAGCAGAAGGGCATTTTTCGCATCAACCGGGCCATGATCGACATGTACGCCAAGATAGCCGAGCACTACACCCCGGAGGACATCGCCGCCATCGGCGACGGCTTTGTGCGCATGCACGGCATCATCAAGAAGTTTTCCGAGCCGGAATTCATCCGGTTCGTCGAAAAATTCATGGACATCCCCACCCAGATGAAACTGGAAGAGGCTAAACCCACCGGACCCATGGGCCTCATGTTCCGCCTGATGGATGCCGAATGCCGCCAGGGTCTTGGCGTGGCCCTGGAAATGACCAAGGCACTGGGGAAGCTGAAAAACGGGGATGGGCAACCGAGCGGTACTGAAAAGGAAAAATAGCAAGTTCGATAAAGCGGGAAAATATAATATGAAGGCCCGTTGATCCCAAGCAGCGGGACTGGAACCACTACTAGAAAAATCGGCCATCGGAGGGGCATGGTCATCGACATGCGGGCTGCCGCGATTGTCTGGCGGCCTGCCCCACACCGCCTGTATTATCGGATTCGGCGGATGGCATGCCGCCGACCCCCTCTTTGGTCTGCCAAAAAGTTGCTGAGCTTTAGCAGTCCAAGCTCGAGACCATGACTCCTTCCTTTTAGTTGCCGAGTTCTTCTGCCTCTCATGGAAAAAAACAAGTTACGCTTCGCCGATTTCGAAGCGTTGGGTTGTTATTAATGCAGAGGGCAATTATCCGTATTTCAAGAAACAAAAAACAGACTTAATCATGAAAAGGGCCTGCTTGAATTTTGCCGTCGGACTTTTCCTCCTGGTGTTCGCCGCCTCCTCGGCCTGGGCCCAGCGCGGCGGGCGTATTCATTACAGCAACTTGTTCGACCCCCAAACCATGGACACCGTATCCGGCGAAGTGGTGCGGGTGGATTATGTCCTTGCAGGGAACGGCAGGCATTACTGCACCCAGGCCTTGCTTAAGACGCCGCGAGGAAATATCACCGCGGTTTTAGGGCCTAAGAGCTTTATGGAAGAGCAGGGCCTCACCATAGCCGCCAAAGACCGGGTGACGGTCACCGGCTCCCGGATTGTCATAATGAACCGGCCATTTATCCTGGTCACCGAAATGACCGGCGATCGCACCATGAAACTCAGGGAAGCCGGCGGCCGTCCGGTATGGGCCGACGGCGACGACTGGCATGCACGCTAGGGCGTCAGAGCGCCAGAAATAAAAGCCGAGTAGGAGAGATTGCCATGAAAAGAGCAATTGGGCTGGTGAGCGTTTGGGTCATCATGGGGTTGTTCCTAGTCACCTCGGCCACGGCCCAGCCAGGCAGGGGCCGGAGTTGGGGCGGCTGGGGGCCGGGAGGGTCTTACGGCCGCTTGTACAACCCGGCCACAGTTGAAACCCTGGGCGGGGAGGTGATCAAGGTAGACCGCTATATGCCGGGCCGCGGCATGGGCTACGGGGTACACCTCAGCTTAAAGACCGCCGCTGAAACCATTGACGTGCACCTGGGGCCATCCTGGTATGTGGAGCAGCAAGGCATGGCTTTTGCCGCGGGAGACAAGCTGCAGGTCACCGGCTCCCGCATCACCTATCAGGGAAAGCCCGCCATCATCGCGGCGGAAGTGAAAAAAGGTGATCAGGTTTTGAAACTCAGAGATGCCCAGGGCATCCCGGTCTGGTCCGGAGCCGGGGCTGGCCGACGGCGGCGTTAGGGCAAGAAGAGGGGGCAGCCATCGGCGGGGGCGGCGGCTGAAAAGGTCACAGACCCAGTGAATCAGTGAGGTTCAGGAACAAGATCTCCGCCCCCCGATCCGCTACAGAAATGCCGCTTACAGAGCCAGGGTCTATCCGCAGCCGGAGCAGCAGGTCCAGAGGCATGCCCGCATAGTGGCAGAGGGCGGCCTTGATTACATCCGCGTGGCTCACCAGGGCCAGGATACCCCCAGCCGCATTATTTGAGAAGGCCTGCAAGCACCCCACCGCCCTTTGCTGAACTGACACCATCAACTCTCCGCCCGGAATGCGGGTGCTGCTGCGGAAGACGTTGAAGGCCTGCCAGAGCGGCAATTGCGAGAGTTCGCTGAAGGGGCGTCCGGTCCAGTCGCCGAAGTCGATCTCGTTCAGTTCTTCACAGACAAGGATTTCCTTCAGGTGGCGGGCGGCAATGGGAGCCGCCGTTTCCAGGGCCCTTTCCAGGGGGCTGCTCAAAACCGCGCTTATATCAAGATGGGCCAGGCGTTCTGCCAGCCGGAGCGCCTGTTGCTGTCCCTCAGCGTTCAGATGCAGTCCGGGCTGGCGGCCTGCCAGATATGTTCCCAGGGCATCGGTGGCGCCGTGGCGGATCAGCAGCAAAATGGTCATTCCCGCAGTCCCGTTTGAACCATCCGGCGGCTGCGGGTCTCGGGAACATAGCGCCTGACCACCTCCAGGGCAAATTCGGCGAATTCCGCCAGGTCTATAGGCGGGCTGGTGTGACAGTAGCGCTTTCCCCTGGAAGGAGGGGTGAAACATAGGGTGAGGGTGGTGTCAAATTCTTCCAGCATGGCCATCTGGCGGTCAAACCACGCGGTGGCGCCCGGGCGGTGCCAGTCGGCCCAACTGATGCCGCTCCTCAACCGTTTTATGCCCATCTTATTAAGCCATTCGACTATCAATTCCAGGCGATGATCCTCATAATGGACCCACTGGCAGATGCCCATGGCCGGGTCGAAAAATTCCAGGGCCGGCTTCGGCGTGCCGTCGGCGCGGATCAACCCCAGGTAAAAGTGGCGGTAATAAGCGCTGCCCTCGCTTTCCTTGTGCCGGGTGGTGGCCTTCCAGGCGGGCGGCAGATCCAGCAGACTATACCAGTAAATCCGCTCCACCCGACCCAGGAGCAATTCCTGGGTGCGCCGCAGACCGAACACCTGCACCTCGTCGGCCCCGAAGGAAGAGGCGCCCACTTCCGTGACCCAGACGGGTTTTGCCGCGGCCTGTTCGATTTCTTCAATCTTGGCGGGCCACTCGTTGATTTGCCAGTGGTTCCAATCAAGAGGAAACCCGTGCACCGCCACCGCATCCAGGTCATCAAGCGTGCCGTAACTCCGAAGCAATTTGATAAAGTTGGGGTCGATGGGGGCCAACCCTCCCAAGACCAGGCAAAGGTCCGGCCGCGCCTCGCGCACCGCGGCAGCCGCCAATTTCGTCATCCGGGCGAAATCCCGCCACTCCGGGTCCATCTCAAAGTCCCAATGTGAAAGATTGTTGGGCTCGTTCCAGAATTTGATTGCTTCGATCATCGCGCCTCCGCCAAATAGGTCTCGAGTTCCTGCACCCGGTGCGCCGCGGTGTGTTCCCTGAGAACGCGGTCCCGCGCCCGCTCACCGAGGCGCTGCCGCTCCGCTTCAGGCATTTCCAGAAGATAACTCAATGATTCTTCAGTGGAGTTTGCCACCAAAAGCTCTTTTCCCGGACAAAAAAAGGTTTCCAGTCCTGCCCAATAGTCGCTGATGACCGGCACCCCGCACGCGGCTGCTTCGAAAAGACGGACGCTGGGGGCATACCCGGTGCGGACCATTTCAGCCCGGGTGATATTCAGGGTGAAGCGTTGCCGGCAATAAAAAGAACGATGCTCAGCCGGAGGGAGGTGTTCAATGCGGAGCAGATTTTCCGGCCAGTTTATGGATGCGGGGTATTGAGGGCCCGCAACCGCAAAGGAGCCGGCCGGCCAGGTTCTGGCCGGTTGGATAAGCAAACGCTCCAGGCCCGGCTGCCGATCATCGCTATAGGTCCCTAAATAGCCGAGGTCGATGGACAAATCGTGCTGTTCAGGGTAGTACACCGACGGGTCGAAAGAACAGTACAACGGCCTTGCCCTGCGGGCTCCATAAATACGTTCCAGTTCGTCGAGCACAGGCCCCCCGGTAAACGACAGGTACAGGTCGAATTGCCCAATGAGGTGAGGGGCGATGTACTCGTAGTCCTGCCGCCGCAGTTTGGCCAGGGTGACCGGGGTGTCGATATCGTAAAAAGCCCTAACCCCTTGGGCCGTTTTTAAAAGCCACTCCCCCACGGCTACGCCTTCCGGGACATAAGAGCCCATGATCACCAGGTCCGCGGCCGCAACGGCCGGGGCAAACCGCTCCTGCAATTCCGGGAGGCCGTCGTACAGGATCGTCTTGCCCCAGGGAGGGTGAGGCAGGTCGCGCGCCGCGGCATACCAGGGGCGGTCACGTTCCAGGAACAGCACTTGGTGCCCTTGGGCGTCCAGTTCCCGCACCAAGGCGCGGTAAGTGGTAGCATGCCCGTTTCCCCATGAGGAGGTGATGGAGAGTCCCAAAATGACAAGGTTCATTGCGCGCCTGCGTTCAGCGCCTCCAGGAGGAGCGCTTCTGTTGCCGCGGCCCGCTGCCGGTAGGTGTGTTCGGCTAAAACGCGCTGTCTTGCCCTTTGGCCGATCTCCCGGGCCATCTCGGGTCGAAGGTCCGACAAGATGTCGACGACGGCCTCGCCGCTTTCGGCTACCAGGCATTCTTCGCCGGGCTCAAGAAACTGTTCGATGCCCTCCCAGGCATCCGTAATCAGGCAGGCGCCGGCCCCCGCGGCTTCAAAAACCCTGGTCGCCGGAGAGAAGCCATAGCGCGCCATGCTTTCACGGCTGATGTTCAGGACGGCCCTGGGGCTGCAGTTGAAGGCATTATGGTCGCAAGTGAAGACATGTCCCAAATAAACCACATTCGGCAGGGCCGGGACATTTTCGCCCCAGCCGCTGCCTCCCAGAAGAAAGCGGTGACGGCTTAACGCGGAGGCCGGCTTGAAAAAGAACTCGCAAACCCGCGCCTCCCGATCCGGCATGCGGTTGCCGATAAAACCCAGCAGCCCCTCGAAGCGCGGCTCCGGGGGGACGGGATGATGCGTGCGGGGGTCCAGGCCGTTGTAGATCGGCCGGCATTTCCTGGCCCCCAGCGCCTCATAGGCCTTGACGACAGGCTCCCCTCCTCCATAGGTTAGAACCAGGTCGTAGTCAGGAAGAAGGGGCCGCAAGGGATCGTCCGGCACGCTGCCGAGCCGGTCCAGGGTGGCCGGGGCATCCACGTCCCAATAAACAACGAGGTTGTGCGGCTTCTTGAGGTCCAGCACCGCCTGGGCCAGCAGGTCGTCAAAGACCCCGACTCCGCTGGCCTTGACGATCACGTCGGCATGTCGGGCTGCTTCCACCGCTTGGAGCACACTTTTTTCATCAGCGGCATAGATGACGCTCCGGGCATACTCGGGATCCGGAATGTCGCGGTTGGCCCGGCGATCATAGGCATCGGGCTCATAAAACACAATGGCATGCCCGAGATCATTGAGGGCCTGAAGCAGACCGCGATAATAAGTGGCCGCGCCGTTCCAATACGCGGATATCAGGCTGGAGCCGAAAAAAGCCAGATTCAGACGGGGAGGCGGCATTTAAACCGGTCCTGTTGAGGTTCTTGGTTTTCCAGGTCCTTCTCGGCCGGCAATCCCAGCTCGCGGCATATCTGCATAAGCTGGTCCACCCGATGGGCGCAGGTGTGCCGCTCCCTGATAGTCCTGAGGCCATGGTCGGCCAGTCTGCCGCGCTTGGCGGGGTCATCCAGAAGCATCCGCAGACAGGTTTTCATCTCCGAGCCGTCGCGGGCTACCAGGTAGTCGCGTCCTGCGGTGAACAGCCCTTCCGTGTCCCTCCAAGGCGAGCTGATCAAGGCAATGCCACAGGCGAGCGCCTCGAAAGGCCGGATGGTGGGAATGCCCGCCAACCTTTTGACATAGGGTCTGCGGGGAATATGGAGCGCCACCTTGAAACCGGCGTACACCTCCGGCACCTTGTAGTTCGGGAGCCAACCGCAATATTCGATTCCCGCGGCGGCCAATAAATAAACGGCCTCGGGAGGATAGCGGACGCCATAGGCGCGTGCTTTAAGACCAAGGTCTCGTACCGGCCTAATGAAAAATTCCAGGTATTCGGCTGTCCTTTCATCGTCCCCCCAATTGCCGATCCAGACCACGTCACCGGTTTTGCGGGTTTTTTGGGGGTAAAAAACGCGGATATCCGCGGCTTCATGCCAGACGCTGACAAAGGCGGCCCACTTTCTTTTCAAATAGATGGTGCGCAGTGCTTTGCCGTAGACCAGGACGCCGTCGAAATTTTCCAGACGGCAAGAGTTAATTTTTTCAGGATTGGTCAAACCGCAGTGATGAGTATCATGGAAAAGCAGTTTGTAATGAGGATTTCGCCTCCGGTGTTCCCCGATGCGGCGAACCAGCTCCGGCTCGTTCCATTCGTGCACGATAACCAGGTCGACTTCTTTCAGTATAAGGTCAAGGTCCAGCTCGCCCAATGAGTAGGACGTGCTTTCCAGGTGCGGATAACGGCGGCTGAATTCGTGGATCGGCAAAGAGCCGTGCCGGGCCTCAAGCTGAGCGCGGCTCCAACCGCCTGCGGGCTCGTAAATCCCGACCTGATGGCCGCGGCAAAGCAGCTCCGTGGCAATGCCCCTCAGAAAATGGGCGTTGCCGTTATTCCAGTCCGACACCAGCGAGTGATAAAAAAGGGCAATATTCATGGGCTGCTTATGCATTTAAATAAAGCTGCCGGAAAAGGAAGGGCGATTTCGGGCGAGCAGCCGTTTTCCCCATTCTTTAGTTGCCGTTTTCCGGTGCTGCATCAGGGCATAGGTCTTAAGATAGGATTCAGCCATACGCGGCGGCGTAAACCGGAGGGCGCGATCCTTGGCCCGCTCTGCCATCAGGCTCCGCCGCTCATGGTCATAGATAAGTTCTTCAACGGCCTTCCGGAGCGCCTCAGGGCATCCGGGCGCGACATAGGTTGCCGCGTCGCCCCAAATCTCTCTCAAGCTGGGGATGCCAGACAGGACCAGGGCGCAACCGGCTAGGCCCGCCTCCAGAGCCGAGAGCCCGAATGGTTCGTATCTTGCCGGCAACACGTAGACGGCGGCCCGGGAAAACCAATGGGCCACTTCGGCAGGCGTCAATTTCCCTAAATAATGTATGCCCCGGGGCCGGCGCCGGCCCCCCTCAGGGTGGCAGTTCTCGCCTGCGCCATACACCGGCCAGGGCAAATCCGCGGCAATAGCTTCCAGCGCCGGAATATTCTTGGCCTCATCCCACAAACGGCCCACCGTCAGGATGAAGGACTCCTTGGGGCGCGGCGGAAACAAGGAAGATTTCCGCCCGTTGTAGATCGGTCCGGCCGTGCGGAAAGAGCCGTAATGCCGTCTCAGGGAGGCAAGTTCAGTAAAAGTCGGCGCGGTGACCAGGTCGGCGGCGCTCAGTCCGGCCGAAATCCTGCTGTGGTAGGTCTTCCAGGCCGCCGGCGGTTCCGAACCTTTAACCGCCTCAAACCAGGCGTATACCGAGGAATGCCCCACCACCAGCTTGGGTGATTGCCACGGCAGGACGGCGTGAGAATAACCGTTAAGATGAACAATATCAGGAGCGGTCAGCGCTTCCAGTTCGAGAAGCCAGTCGCCGGCAAGGTCGACGTCGGCCCAGGGGTCCTGCATCCATTCAAGCTTGAAGCCGCTTTCGAAAATCTCAAGATTTGGAATTTTACGCACCGCATCCCACTGGCATTTATCCAGCGGCTCCCCCATACTGGCCAGCATCACCTGAACGCCGTAAGCCCCCAGGGCCTCGCTCAGTTCCAGGGCGTAGGTCCATACTCCTCCCATGGTATCGGTGGTCATCAGCACGCGATGGATGGTCCGGGGCGCCATTTTCTTAAGTCAAAATTATGCCGATATCCTTTCCTTTATTCTCCTTCACAAACCTCATTCAGAGAACAAAACGCCGCAAAGGTCATCGCCTGACGAATTTGGAAAACCGGCTCTGCTCTCCGCTTTTGGTCTTATCCTGGTACAGGAAAGATAACTTGGCCTCTTCGAATTTTTGGAAGAATTCGTCCCAGGAAATCTCCTTGAGATCTTTATCGTCACTGTATTTGGGAAAATGTATGCGGAGCAGGCCGGCTTCCTCGCCACCCTTTTCAGTGCCTTTGACGCTGGCGGGGACGCCGCCCCTGGCTTCGGCCCATTTGCGAATCGTGGCATGATTTGTCGTTTCTTTCGAGTCATACTCACTCATGGTGCTTCTCCTATAATGAATGTCTACTTGTTTTCAGGCGGGAGCCGGTAATATGTCGGTCTTCAGGGAGACAGGCCGCTTCGTATATCGCTTCCAGCACTTCCGCAACCGCAAGGACTGTTTCAACGCCCGGATCATAGGCAGGGCTGGCGGCCAGGTTGCCGGCCCAGGCTTCAGCCGCCTTCCCCCACCAACCGGCGGACGGTCCTGCCAATACCTCCCTGTTGGTGCCTTTAAGCACCTCGCACACAAACTGGAAAAAGGAGCCATTGACGTTCCTGACGGCCAGCCCTCCCTTGGTGCCGTAAAAAGAGGCGTTGATAACGGCCTCGCAACCCGCGGGCAGATTCCAGGAGCAGGCCAGGGACACCGTCGCGCCGTTCATTTGGAAATGAGCGAGGGCGTAATCTTCTACGGCGTTACGGCGGTTCGCCAATGGTCTGCCCCCGGCCAAAAGGCAGGCTGTCACCTTGGAAATTTCGGCGGAACCAAGGGTCCAGAGGGCCAGGTCCACCAGGTGGATGCCCAGATCCATCAGACACCCACCTCCCGCAGAGGCGGGATCGTAGTACCACTCCTTGTCCGGCCCGTAAGCGTTGTGAAATACGAGGTCCACCGCGTAGACCGACCCTATTTCGCCCACCTGAATCATTTCCCTGAGCTGCTGCATCCCCTCCACATGGCGGTAGGATAAATCGATCCCCAGCAGACGGTCTGCTTTCCGGGCAGCCGCCAGAACCTGCCGGGTTTCTGCCGCGGATCGGGCCAGGGGTTTCTGGCAAAACACGGGGAATCCGGCTGCCAGGGCCCGGATGGCCTGGTCGGCGTGCAGGGCGCTGGGAGTGGCGATGACGATGCCGTCCAAATCCTGGGCCAGGAGCTCCTCCAGGCCGTAAAACCGGCGAATGGCCGGGAACTCGCTCAAGACCTGCCGCGTTGCGGCTTCCGCGGGGTCGGCCAACGCCGCGGCCTCCACCTGCACCTGACGGCTTTCCACCAGGGACTTAAGCCTGTTAAAGCCGATCCAGCCGACTCCCAGAAAGCCCAGGCTAATTTTCCGGCTATTGCCAGGTTGCCTTGTTTCCGCCATTTAACATAAGTCCTTTGAGAAAACCCGGCGGCCGCTCCCTCAGGACTTCAAAAGCTTCCGGCAGGCGGGTCAACTCAAATGCATGGGTATACAACGGCAGCGGATTCAACTGCCCGGCGCACTGGCTCACCATGGCCGAGCGGATTCCTTCCAGATAAACCGCGGCTTCCCGCTCGTGCGCATTAATGACGTCCAGGCCGCGCCAGTTCCAGAGCTGCATGTTGACCCGGCGCACCCCCTCCTGATGGTAGCCGGCGATCACCAGACGGCCCCGGATGCGAACCAGTTCGCCTGCCAAATCAAGGGTGCTCTGCTGGCCCGCGCATTCAATCACCACGTCACAGCCTTTGCCCCCTGTCTTGCCGTAAACCTCCTGGACGATGCCATCCTGGCCGTTCAAGGGGAGAACTTCTTCGGCGCCGCACCGGCTTGCGGTTTCCAAAGCAAAAGGACGGCGGGACAACGCGATGACTCTGGCCCCCTGGCGCACCGCCATCTGCGTCAGGAGAGCCCCCAAAAAACCGATGCCTACGACGGCGACGGTTTGGCCTGATGAGATCCCGCTGCGCCGGTAAATGTTCGACGCGCAACCCAAAGGTTCGCCGGGAAAAGGCTTTCCGGAAAGAGGGGGGAGCAGTGCCAGCACAGAATGCGCCGGAGCGAGATCGTAATCGGCGTAGCCATGGCCGGAAAGGAGGGCCACGCGATCGCCTGCGTGAACATGTTTAACCCTGTCGCCCGCCTGTGCCACCACGCCCCAGGCTTCGTGTCCGGGGGCGCCGGGTTCGAGGGGGTATTTAAACCATGGCCTGCCTTCCCATAAGGGCAGGTTAGAGGCGCACACCCCGCATCCTTCAAGCCTCACCAGGACTTCCTCCGGGCCGGGTTCCGGTATCTTGATCTCCCCTAGCTCGATTTTGCCGGGCTCGACAAAGATAGCCGCACGCATGTACCCTCTGATCACTGGACCTCCTTATGTTAAGCGGCCAGACTGTTGTTTTTTTTTGAGCCATTTGTAAAGATGTTTTACTCCATCCTGGACGCCCACTTCCGGCCCCCAGCCGGTGAATTCCTTGAATTTTCGAGTATCAGAGATGTAGAACTTCTGGTCGCCCTGGCGCCAGCCGGAATAGACAAGCGGCGGCCTGCTCTTGTTGACTCCCTTAATCATGGCCAGAAGTTCGATCAAACTGACGGCGTTGGCCGGGCCTCCTCCCATATTGAAGGCTTGCCCGCGGGTTTTCTCCATGTTTGCCGCGGCCAGCAGCAAGGCGTTTACCAGGTCTTCAACGTACAGAATGTCCCGGACCTGGAAGCCGTCGCCGAAGATGGTAATCGGCTGGGCGCGGAGCGCCCGGATGAGAAAATGGGCCACCCAGCCCTGGTCTTCGGTGCCCAACTGATGCGGGCCGTATATGCAGCTCATGCGCAGGACCACGGCCGGCAGGCCGTATGTTTTGGAATAGTCCAAAATGTAGAGATCAGAGGCGCCTTTCGAGCAGCCGTACGGGCTGCAGAAATTAACAGCCCGTCGTTCATCGACCCCCCAGTTTTTTATGATTGGATCAGAGGGTTCATATCTGGTGCCGTTGCGGCGCAAGCCGATTTCCTCCAAAGGGCCGTAGACCTTATTGGTGGAAGTGAACACCAGCGGCGGCGGCGACTTTAAAAGGCGCAATGCCTCCAGAAGATTAATGGTGCCCCGCAGGTTGATGTCGAAGTCTTCGGCCGGGTTGGCCAGGGATGTGGTTACAGCCGCCTGCGCGGCCAGATGAAAGACCTGGTCGGCCCTTTCGACAGCCGCCTTCAGGGGGATGGGATTCCGCATGTCCGCAATTTTAACCTTAAGCTTTTCCCCGTATTGTGCCTTCAGCCATCTGAGGTTTTGTTCAACCCCCGGACGGGAAAGATTATCGTAAATCATCACCGGCCTGCCCTCGGCAAGAAGACGCCTGGCGAGATTGGTGCCGATGAACCCCGCCCCCCCAGTTATCAAACTAAAGGTGTCGGCCCGTGTGCTGGAGGCCTTGGCGCTTTCCCGTCCAGGACCTTCATATCCCATATCCATCAGACTTTTCAGGCCGCTAAGTCCACCCTGAACTAAAGTGCGGAACAACAGCTTGGGCGCACCGTCCCTGCGCTTCAAGCCGCAATGGAGCAGGTATTCGCCGTTTGGAAATTCGGCTGTGGGGGCGGGTTTGTTGCCGGCGTCAGCGCCGGCATACCAGAAGAATTTCTCCACCGGGATTTCCAGCAGCTCCTGGAACCTTTGCGCCTGCTGGTATTCGTCATATTGCCAAGTCGAATAGCCGGTTTCAGTTATCCAGATGGGAATGGCGAGGCCCAGCCGAGCCAGCCAGCCGCAGAGGGCCTGGACGAGTTCCTGCCAGTTCCGGCGGTTGCCTAAAAAGCCCTGAACTCCCAAGACATCAATATTGTCCGCCACCGCGGCGACGAGGCCTTCCCAATTGCTGTGGTGAATGCTTACTCCCAGCGCCAGGCGCTTGCCATGCACTTTCGCCCTGCGGCAGATTTTGCCGATCTCATCCGCCAGTTTGGCGCCGGTTGTTTTCCGGGTGGTCCGGAATTCAAAAGGACGGGGATTAAAGCAGAGTTCCAGGCAATCGAAATAACGGCCCAAAGACAGCACTAACTGATCGGCCTGTTTCAGGGCCGTCAGCCCGGAAGCCTCCGGCACCTCCAAAATCAGGGACGGCAGCAAGCCCACCTCTTGTGAGACCCTCTTGAAAAGCCACTCAAACCAGCTTTGGTGCGCCTTGGCGCCGAAGCCACGGATAGGTATCCGCAGCTCCTTGACCCCAAGCTGCCGCATGTCCTCCAGGAACTGCTCCACCCCGGCTTTATCCCGGGGGTCAAATGATGCCACCAAGCCGATTGTTGGTGTCTGGCCGGGCTTGGCCACGACATTTTTTTCCGGGGTCATAGCGTCAAACCCCGCACAGCCAGTTCTGCTGCCGCGATTTCCACCCGGTCTTCCGCGGCCTTGCCCTCCAGCCAGTCCGACAGTTCTGTCAAGCCTTCCTCAAACGTAATCTGGGGGCGGTACCCGAGCACGGCCTGGGCCGTCGTTATATCGGCGAAACAATGGCGAATATCCCCGATGCGGTATTTCCCTGTAATTACCGGCTTCAAGTCTTCCTTTCCCATTGCTTTCGCCAGGGCCTCGGCAACTTCGAGGATGGTGAGGGAACGGCCGCTGCCGATATTGAAAACCCCGACGTCCACCTTACTGCTTCGCAGGGCCAGCAAACAGGCCTGAGCAACGTCATTAACGCTGACAAAATCCCTTCTTTGCTGTCCGTCTTCAAATATCAGCGGGGGTTTGTCATTCAGGTAGCGGGAGGCAAAAATCGCCAAAACTCCGGTATAAGGATTGGAGAGCGACTGACGGGAGCCATAAACATTGAAGAAGCGCAGTGCTATAGTGGGAATCCCGTAAGTCCGGCCCATCATGAGACACATTCTTTCCTGGTCGTATTTCGACAGGGCGTAAACCGAAGCCAGGGCAGGGGTTTTGTTCTCCGGAGTGGCCACCGGCTCCAGGGGGTTGCTTTGCGCATCGCTCGCTTCCCAAATGCCTCTTTTCAGTTGCTCCAGGTCCCTTTCTCCGGTTTGCACCAATTCCCCTGCCTGGTTGCGGTAAAGTCCCTCCCCGTAAATGCTCATGCTGGAGGCGACGACCAGTTTTTCTACAGGATGGGCGAGCAGGGACTTTAGCAGGACGGCGGTCCCCAAGTTGTTGACGCTGGTGTACTCGTCAATTCGGTACATGCTCTGACCCACGCCCACCGCCGCGGCAAAATGAAATACGGTGTTAATGCCTTTAAGCGATCGGGCCACGGCTGCTTCGTCCCGGACATCCCCCCGGATGAATTCGACGTCTTTGTTCAAGTATTCCGGCACCCTTTGACGGTTGCCGTGCACCTGCACCGACAGGTTATCGAGAACACGCACCCGGCAGCCTTCTCGGATGAGCCGGTCGGCCAGGTGCGAGCCGATAAAGCCCGCCCCTCCGGTGATCAGGATTTTTTGCCGCATATTGATAAGTTCACTTTGCACTCGATCTTGCCTTTACCGGTAATAACAACTCCGGGAAAGGGCTATAGAGGGGAAAACTTATTTGCCTCGGGCGGTATACTTAAAGAGAGCGTTTTGAAACGGTACGCCGGTCGCCGCGGCCACCAGCAGCATTCCGGAATGCCGTCCCACCATATTCTTTACGGAATTGCCTGAGCCTAAGAGCGCCCGCCTTTTGTACGGGTAACAGGAAGCAGAACCGGTTGCCTTGCTTTCGCACTCCCGCTGGTTAAGTTGATTTACACCATGGGAGGAATGCAGGAGGAATGCCCATGAAGGAATTGCAGCAACTTCGACCCAGCGGACCGGCCGGGGAGCTACAGGAGACAGTCCGCCGTTTCAGGCCCTGGTTTCATAACCTGCATCTGCCTGACGGCACTGAAACGGCGCCCGATCACCCCCTCGGCGATTTCCCCTCTTACAAATGGCGGGAAATCTCGGCGGCCCTGCCCGAAAATCTGTCCGGTTGGGAAGCCTTGGACATCGGCTGCAACGCCGGTTTTTATTGTTTTGAATTGGCGCTGCGGGGGGCCCGGGTCACGGGCATCGACATGAATCCCCATTACCTGGCGCAGGCGCGCTGGGCCGCAAGCCAATTCGGCTTGGCGGATGTGGTGGAATTCAGACAGATGCAGGTTTATGAACTGGCCCGGATGAACAAAGTGTACGACCTGGTATTATTCCTGGGGGTTTTTTACCACCTGCGCTATCCCCTGCCTCTCCTTTTATGTCAAATTAAGGGTGGCGGACGAATGCTCCTGGTAATAATATTTAAAGAGTATTTACCTGGAAACGATTTTCAAGGAAACGATTTTCAAGTTTGCCAGGATTGATATAAACTATAGCTTAAAACTTTGGCTTATTGCATAAGGAGGACGGCATTTCATGGAAAAATGTTCCCACGGCGACAGCAAGAGTTGTGCTTCCTGCGGCGTCGCCGCTGATTCCGAAAAAGCAGCAAGAACTCCGGAGGACGAAGAAAAGGCCATTTTCCGCACCTTAAGAGGCATCCGCCATAAGATTCTGGTCATGAGCGGCAAAGGCGGGGTGGGCAAGAGCAGCGTGGCCGTGACCCTGGCCCTGAGCCTGGCCCGCCGGGGCTATAAAGTGGGGCTCATGGATGTTGACATACACGGGCCCAACGTTTTGCGCATGCTGGGTCTGGAGGCGCCTTTCGATATTCAGCACGCCCAGTTCGACCTGCCGCCGGACCTTTACCACAATTTGAAGGTCATCTCCATCGAAGCCCTGATGCGCAACCGGGAGATCGCCGTCATCTGGCGCGGGCCCTTGAAGCATCAGCTTATCCGCCAGTTCCTGAGCGAGGTGCAGTGGGGCGACCTGGACTACCTGATCATCGACGCCCCCCCGGGCACCGGCGACGAACCCATGAGCGTGGCCCAGACCATCCCGGACGCCCAGGCGGTGATCGTCACCACCCCTCAGGAAATCTCTCTGGCTGACGTGCGCAAGTCCATCAATTTCTGCCAGAAAATCAACATGAAGATTTTAGGTCTGGTGGAAAATATGAGCGGCTACTTCTGCCCGCACTGCGGCAAGGAGTTGCCCTTGTTTAAGAAAGGCGGCGGGGAAAAAACGGCTCTGGCTTTCAATATTCCCTTATTGGGGTCGCTCCCCTTTGACCCCGTGGTGGTGGAGGCCGCGGATGAGGGCCGGCTAATGCAATTGGCTGAAGAAGACAGCGCCTTCCTGAAGGCCATGAAGCCCATGGTGAGTTATCTGGCTCAGATTCTGCCCCCCGGACCGGCCGAGAAGCGGGAGCCGGGAGTGTTCAAGTTCGCGGTTCCCATGGACGACGGCAAGCCTGCGGCCCGCTTCGGCGAGGCCAAACAGTTCGCCATTATCACCGTCAAAGACCGGGCTGTGGCCGGCCAGGAACTGTTGGACACTCCGCCCCACGAGCCGGGGGGCATGCCGGTGTGGCTGGAAGATTTAGGGGTCACTCATGTGCTCACCCGGGAATTGGGAGAAAAAGCCCAGCAACTTTTGAAAAAGAAGGGCATCGAAGTAGTGGTGGGAGTGACCGAAGACCCGCCGGAGACTCTGGTGGAGAGATATCTGGATTTATATCCGGGGACCTGAGGCGCTTAAGTCGAGGGAGGGGCCGGGGGACCGCACGTTTCCCGCCCCCTTTTCTTTCATGGTGAAAAGGCGAAAAGGGGACAGCGAAGGTGTCTCTTCCTTTTCGCCTTTTTTCCTTTTTTCCCTTTTCCCCGGCAATTTACTCCAGCCAATAATTCGGCGCCTCTTTCATGATGATGACATCGTGAACATGGGATTCCCTCAAGCCCGCCGGCGTGATGCGCACAAACCGCGCCTTTTCCTGGAGCTCGGGGATGGTGCGAGCCCCGACGTAGCCCATGCCGGAGCGGATGCCGCCCACCAGTTGATAGACCACGTCCGCCAGGCGGCCTCGGGACGGTACCCGGCCGACGATGCCCTCCGGCACCAGCTTGCATTCCAGGTCGATGTCCTCCTGGCAATACCGGTCCCGGCTGCCCGCCTTCATAGCCTCCTCCGAGCCCATGCCCCGGTAAATTTTATAGCTGCGGCCCTGAAAAATCACCGTCTCGCCCGGGCTTTCCTCGGTGCCCGCGAAGAGGCTGCCGATCATCGCCACGTCGGCGCCCGCGGCCAGGGCCTTGGTAATATCCCCGGAGTACTTGATGCCGCCATCAGCGATAAGCGGAATCTTCGCCTCTTTGGCGGCCTGGGAGCACTCCAGGATCGCGGTGAGTTGGGGCACCCCCACCCCGGCAATAACCCGGGTGGTGCAGATAGAGCCCGGCCCCACCCCCACCTTGACCGCGTCCGCGCCTGCCTTGATAAGGTCCCGCACGCCTTCCGCGGTGCCCACGTTTCCGGCGATGACCTCCACGTCCGGGAATTGTTGCTTGGTGTCCGCCACCGTCTCCACCACCCGCCGTGAATGGCCGTGAGCGGTGTCGATGCAGATAACGTCCACCCCGGCGCGCACCAGCGCTTCGATGCGCTCTTCCCGGTCCGGGCCGACCCCTACCGCGCCCCCGACCCGCAGACGCCCGTATTCGTCCTTGCACGACAGGGGATATTTTTTGATTTTCTCAATGTCCTTGATGGTAATCAGGCCTTTTAATTCATAGTTGTCGTCCACCACCAGCAGTTTTTCGATGCGGTACTTGTGCAGCAGGGCCTTGGATTCCTCCAGGGTGATGCCCACGGGCGCGGTGACCAGATTTTTCGAAGTCATCACCTCTTTGACCTTCTGGCCCAGGTTGGTCTCAAAGCGCAGGTCCCGGTTGGTGACGATCCCCACCAGCTTTTTGCCCTGCACTACCGGAATTCCGGAAATCCGATAGCGGCCCATCAGCTCCAATACCTTGGCGATGGGCTCCTCCGGGCCGATGGTCACCGGATCCAAAATCATTCCGGATTCCGATTTCTTGACCTTCTCGGCTTCCAGGGCCTGGGCCTCGATAGCGAGGTTGCGGTGCAGGATGCCGATGCCGCCCTGGCGGGCCAGGCTGATGGCCGTGTCCGCCTCGGTCACGGTATCCATGGCGGCGCTCAGGATGGGAATGTTCAGGCGGATGCGCCGGGTGAGCTGAGTGCTCAAGTCCACTTCGCTGGGCAGCACGGCCGAGGGGCCCGGCAGCAAGAGAACGTCGTCAAAGGTCAAGGCGTAGGGAATATGATCCTGGGGCATCGCACATTTACTCCCTTTTCAGGTTTTTCGGGTCAACCGATGATTTGGAAAAAAATATCAGAGGTCATTCTAAAAAAGCAACGCGAGCGTGCATTTAAAGCCCGCGTTGCCCTCGGCATGGCGTAATCGCTTCAAAAATCTTTTTAGCTCCAGGCTTTTCCCGGCGCTCGTCAGGTATAAAATTCAGGCCGCCATTTCCGCCAGCAGGCCTTCCAGCAGGCCGGCATCAATAACCACCAGGGATTCCCGGGGGAAAATTTCCAGAATAGTCTGGATTATCAGAACACCGGCCGGCATGACGCCGGCCTTGGCGGCTTCCAGGCCCGGCAGGCGGGCCCGGTCGGCTTCGGGCAAAGCCAGCATTTCCGCCGCCATAGCGTCAATCTGAGATTTGTCCAGAACCAGGTTATTGACCCGCTGCGGGTCATAGTCCGTCATTTTCAAGGCCAGGGCCGCCAGCGTGGTCACCGTGCCGGCGGTGCCTACCAAAACAGGCGGTTCCTGAAGAAGGTCTGCAAAATTCTCGTTAATAAATCCTTGCAGCCGTTCTTTGATTGTGTGTCTTAAAATCCCGACTTTCTCCGCCTCCGGGGGGTCGCCCACCGGAAACTCCTGGCTTAAGGTCAGCACCCCCAAGGGCAGGCCGGCAAACACCGGCTCGGAACCGGGTTTCAGCAGGACAAACTCGGAACTGCCGCCCCCCACGTCGATTACCAACAGGGGACCGGCGTCAACCCAGCTGCGGTCCAGGGCCGAGAGCACCCCTTTAAGCGTCAGCCGGGCTTCCTCCTCAGGGGAGAGGACGCGCACCGGAATGCCCAAATTCTCCACCTCAGCCAGGAACGCCTCGCGGTTGGCTGCCTGCCGGACGGCCTGGGTAGCCGCCGCGGCCGACTTTTGAACTCCCAGCTCTTGAGCTTTTGCCGCAAAAGTTTCCAAGGCTTTCAGCGTCCTGGCCATGGACCCGGCGGCGAGCTTGCCGTTTTTTGTCAGGCCCCGGGCCAGCGCGGTGATTGCCCGATAATGCCCGAGAACCCGGAAGCGACCAGGCCCGGTTATCTCCGCCACGGCCAGGCGTACTGTCAAGCTCCCCAGGTCAATGGCGGCTATCCGATTCATGGCTTGGTTTTCGGGGGAAGGCAGGCATCCGCGGCTTTGACCTCAATCCAGCAGCTCATAAACCTCCGGCAGGGTGCGCAGTTTTTCGCCGCAATCCAGGCCGTAGCCCACCAAAAACCCTTTCTCAATGGTAAAGCCTACATAATCCAAGGGGACGTTCACAGCCCGGCGCTCTTTCTTGTCAATCAGACAGCAGACCTTCAGTGAGAGGGGATGCTGCAGGCTAAGATGCTCCCGCAAATAGTGGAGTGTGTAGCCTATGTCAACTATGTCCTCCACTATGATGACGTGGCGGTCCTTTATGGGCACTTCCAGGTCCTTGGTTATGCGGACGTCCCCTGAGGAAGTGGTGCCGGGGCCGTAGCTCCTGAGGCGCACAAAATCGATTTCCACGGGAAAATCGAGCTCTCGCACCAGATCGGCCAGGAAAATGAAGGCCCCTTTAAGTATGCCCACCAGGATGGGGTCCTTGGCGCGATAATCTTTGCTGATTTGAGCGGCCAGTTCGCGGACCCGCCGGGCGATATCGTCACGGGAAATAATCAGCCGTTTCGCTTCATTCATCCTTGCACCCTCGCTTGGTTCAAGATAAGAAAACCACCAGAGGTTGTCAAACTTGGAATTGTTTATCATAATTGCTTGGCAAGTGCCTGTCAAAACCTGATTTTTGGTCATGCTTTATCGCCCTCTGATGATTCTCGGCGCAGGCTCGGATGTGGGCAAAACCTTGCTCGCCGCGGCGCTGTGCCGGATTTTCCGGCAGGACGGCGTCCGGGTGGCGCCTTTCAAGGCCCAGAATATGGCCCTGAACAGCTTCATCACCCCGGCAGGGGGGGAGATGGGGCGGGCGCAAGTCCTGCAAGCCCAGGCCGCGGGGCTGACCCCGCATGTGGATATGAATCCCATTCTCCTTAAACCCAGCCGCGGGGTGGGCTGTCAGGTCATCGTCCAAGGCAAGGTCTACGGCAATCTGACGTCCGCGGAGTACTACCGCCGCAAACCCGCCCTGATGCGCACTGTTATGGCCTGTTTCCGCCGGCTGGCCGCGGCCCATGAACTCATTATCCTGGAAGGCGCGGGCAGCGCGGTGGAGCTCAACCTGCGCCGGAGCGACCTGGTCAATTTTGCCATGGCCAAAAAGGCAGGGGCCGCGGCCCTCCTGGTGGCGGACATCGACCGGGGCGGCGTGTTCGCCGCGACCATCGGCTCCTTTAATCTGCTCACTCCTGGCCAACGCCGCCTGCTGGCCGGCTTTATCATCAATAAGTTCCGGGGCGATCCCGCCCTGTTTGCCGAAGGCGTAAAAATCATCGAGAAGCGCACCCGGCGGCCGGTGCTTGGAGTGGTGCCCTATCTCGCCGACCTGGCTCTGCCTGAGGAGGACAGCGTTCCCCTGGACCGGCAGAGGTCGACATGCGGCCAACCAGCCAAAAAGGGAGTGCTTAACATCGGCGTCATCCGCCTCCCCCATATCTCCAATTACACCGATTTCGGCCCCCTGAAACAGGAGCCGAAAGTGCATCTGCGCTATCTTGACGCGGCCGAGTCGCTGGACGGTCTGGATGTCCTGATACTGCCGGGCACCAAGAGCACCATCAGCGACCTCGTTTTTCTCAAGCACAAGGGCATGGCCGATAAAATCCAGGCCTTTGCTGAAAGCGGCGGTCACATCGTGGGGATTTGCGGCGGCTACCAGATGCTGGGCCTGGAGGTGCGGGACCCCGTGGGGGTAGAGGGGGAACCGGGCGCCGAGGCGGGCTTGGGTCTCCTGCCTATAGTTACCACTATGGCCGGAACCAAGACTACTACCCAGGTGGCAGGCGAAGCCCTGGGGGCGCCGGGGGCCGGCCTGCCGGTAACCGGCTACGAGATTCACATGGGAGTCACCGAAATCCAGGGGCCGGGACAGCCGGCTCTGGCCGTCACGGAAAGAAACGGCCAGCCCGTGCGCCTCACCGACGGTTGGGTTGCCCCTAACGGCCGGGTGTGGGGCGCCTATGTGCACGGCCTCTTTGACAACGATGCCTTCCGCCGGGCTTTTCTCGACAAGGTCAGTCGGGAGCGGGGTGTTGCCAGGTCTGACAACTCGGACCTCTCCTGGCAGTCCTTCCAGGAGGAACAGCTTGACCGGCTGGCCCAAACGGTTCGACGCCATTTGGATATGGAAAAAATCCGGGCTTTGTTAAGCCAAGCTTTTTAATGAGGAAACATTCATGGCTGCTACTAAGCGGGAGAGCGAGAAATTGATATTTCCTTTTTGCGGCCGGCAGCATCCTCCTTTGTTTTCATCCGAAGCCATTCCCTACCAGGGAGGGGCTTGGTGGCACAGGCCTCTGACCTGTGCTCACACAGGCGGGACGCCTGTGCCGCCTGTTTTTTAGCTGAAAAGGCCACCATACCGCAACGGGAAACCACAACCTGGAAATTGAGACCTCTGCTAAAGTGCCAAATGCTTCTGGGCGCTTAAGAAAATGCCAAGGTGTTCTTATAAAAGCATTTTTAATTCAGTAAGGAGCGCAATTTATTGCGCCCTAAAGGGCTTGATGAATCAAGCCCCTACAGGACTTTCGCTGAGCTCTCAAATTTGAAAAATGTTGGTTTTGACCGTACTTGAATTGCCGGACAAAACACGCTAAGAATTAAATGTGCGTCGTGCGCATTTCGGCGGCTGGCTGGCACCGCCTTCCCGTTTATGTCTTTCTCGGAAAACGGCAAACGGAAAACGGAAAACATACCATGGATGGCCGGAAAGAAACCAAAGAGTGGGTTGACGTGGCCCGGGCCGTGCTGGAGATTGAATCCCAGGCCCTCCTTAGGGTGGCGGACCGCCTGGATGACAATTTGGCCAAAGCGGTCAGCCTGATTCTGGAACACCGGGGCAAGGTGGTGGTAACCGGCATCGGCAAGTCCGGCCATATCGGCCACAAGATCGCGGCCACCCTTTCCAGCACCGGCACTCCGGCGGTTTTTTTGCACGCCGCGGAAGCGGTGCACGGCGATTTGGGAATTTACACGCCGGGGGACCCCAGCATCCTTATATCCAAAAGCGGAGCCACCGGGGAGCTGCTCCGCCTGGTGCCCCTTCTTCGCCAATTTAAGTCCCCCATGATAGCCATCGTGGGCAACCTCAACTCGCCGTTGGCCGGCCAGGCTGATGTGGTCCTGGACGCCCGGGTGGAGCGGGAAGCCGACCATCTGAACCTGGCGCCCACCTGCAGCTCCACCGTGGCCCTGGCCCTGGGCGACGCGCTGGCGGTGGCCCTGATGCACGCCCGGCGCTTCACGCACCAGGATTTCGCCCAGTTCCATCCTGCCGGCCAGTTGGGCCGGAATTTATGGCTGCGGGTGGCGGATGTGATGCACCAGGGGGCCGCAGTGGCCTGGGTGGGGCCGGAGACGCCCCTGCGCCAGGTGATCATCGCCATGACGAAGCGCCCCTTGGGCGCGGCCTGCGTGGTGGATCAGGATTCGCTGCTTTTGGGAATCATCACTGACGGCGATATCCGCCGTGCGCTTCTCACCTATGAAGATTTCCGTGACGTACAGGCTCAGGACATCATGACTAAAGGCCCGGTGAGCGTGCCCGCACCGGCCAGCCTCAAGGACGCGGCCCGCCTCATGGAGGACCGCCCCTCGCAAATCTCCGTCCTGCCCGTGGTGGACCCCGATACCAAGCGGTGTTTGGGGCTAATCCGCATCCACGACATTTACCAGCCGGACCTGATCTGACTTCGTCCCGTTGCCGCCAAGACTTTCGCAGGCATTTCAGAGCATTCGCCCCACGGTACGTTGGCTCTCTCCAAGAAGATGAAAGTTTACTGCATGACCTTTCCTTCACCAATTACGGCCTGAGTCCATCCCCTGCCTCGTCCCCAAGCTCCTGCTTGGGGACGCCGATGGCCGCCAAGCTCCGCTTGGCAAACCGATCATGCCCTCATTCCTGTCTGGTTTTTTAAGCAAAGCAGAGCTTTGCATCCAGGACGGCTCCCAAGCAGGAGCTCGGGAACCAGATGAGAAAAGATGAAAAGAATTGGGGTATATTTGACGGTAACTTGGTATTGATGCCAGAGACAGGATGCGCTTCGCTTTCCCGCCTGCGGCGTTTAGGATTTAGGGAGACCCTCGAAGCCGCCTGAAGAATCTTTCGGCACAACACCGATGAATTCAATATTCAGAACCACCGCCCCAGGCAGTTCGGACGCCGCGGGAAGCGGCGCGCTACAGCGCGCTGAGTCATAAACGAAATGTAATACCCCCTGCCTCGTCCCCAAGCTCCTGCTTGGGGACGCCGATGACCGCCAAGCTCCGCTTGGCAAACCGATTATGCCCTCATTCCTGTCTGGTTTTTTAAGCAAAGCGGAACTTTGCATCCAGGACGGTTCCCAAGCAGGAGCTTGGGAACCAGATGAGAAAAGATGAAAAGAATTGGGGTATATTTGACGGTAACTTGG
>JASEFS010000045.1 GCA_030018495.1 Deltaproteobacteria bacterium
GAAAAATTACAATATTGATGTAGACCCTCGCCAAATAGCAAAAATTATTAAAGATTGCTGTGAGCAGTATGGAGATATGTTGATGGGCCATGTCTATGGTGATTGGACATTTTCCCATACTTTTGCTGGACAAAAGGTTCATACACCACGAGCTTTTTTGGAACACGGTTATGAAGCTAAGCAAGTAGCCGTTAAGCCATCAGGTCAAGATAGAACTGATACAACAATGGCTTTAGAAGCTTATGAGGTTTTGCTGCAAGGAAGCAATATAACGGCATTTATGATAGTTTCTGGCGATGGTGATTTTGCTTATCTGGCAAGAAAAATAAGATCTCAAGGTAAGAGATTAATAGTTTGTGCATTGACAAATTCAGCAAGTCCGGAAATAATAACAATTTCTAATCCATTTGTTTCAATAGAAAGTCTTTTAAATATAACTGTCACAACCTCAACTTTAATTTCTCCAAAACCTAAATACAACTGGGAGGAATTTATAAATTTGCTTGCAAAAGCGGAAAAAACTCTTCCCTTTGTAGCCTTAAAATTATTTAGAGACCAATGGTTATCTTTTGAAAATCCAAAACTAAGGGGACGTATTGTTAATGAGGCCATTGATGAAGGCATAGCTAAGACATTCAATCAACCTAATCCTAAAAACCCTTCTTTTCCCACGACGGCCATAAAATTAAACAGATCACATCAATTGGTTAAGGAAATTCTGGAAAAAAAGACTTAATTTTTTTAATTTCTTCGCTCAAACAGAAAAGGCGAGGTTTCCCGCCCTTTTTATTCTTTAAAAGAGATTTACTTGAGTGAAGATTTTAGCTCGATAGGGCGGGGGACTCTGCCGGCCCTCTCCTCGCTTCAGTTGATACCCGCACTTCGTCGAGATTTCCCCTTGACCTCCTAGCCTGGCTGCTTATTTAAGAGGCAAATTCCCAATCAGGAGGAAAGCGATGGATGCACCGTATTATTGTGAAGCAGTAAATGCGGAAATGGTGGGATTGAAGGCCAGGCTCTACGATTTGTTCAGCTCCCTTGACTCGATGCCGCCCTCGGAACGGGAAAAGCTCTACCCTTCAGCCTCCGAAATCCATGCAATGGTGAGGGAGATTTCCTCAAAGCTCAATCAGCTGAGGCGGGAATGCCCCCGGGAATTCAGCGCCTTTCAGCAGGAGATCGAAGCCAAGACCACCGATTTAAAGCAGAAAATCAGAAGTTTTGAGGCAGCCCATCTGAAATCTATGTAAGCGTCACACGGTGCGGGCAGATTCAGTCAGTGCGATTGAATATAAGCGTACGCGGAATGGTTGTGGATGGACTCGAAGTTTTCAGACTCCACGGCATACCAGGTAAAATTGTTGTCCTTGCCCAGCTTGTGGGCGATCTCCCGCACCACGTCCTCCACGAACATGGGATTGGCATAAGCCTTTTCCGTGACAAACCGCTCGTCCTGTCTTTTCAGCAGGGCATAGACCTCGCATGACGCAGATTCTTCCACCAGCCGGATCAGGTCCTCAATCCAGAAAAACTTTTTAAAGCGCACCTGCACCCGCACTTCCCCCCGCTGATTGTGGGCCCCCACGCTGCTGATCTCCTTGGAACAGGGGCAGAGCGTGGTGATGGGCACCGTGATGCCCACGATCAAATCGATCTGGCCGTTGGCGTCCAGGGAGCCCTTGAAGCTGCAGATATATTCCATCAGCCCCCGTGATTTGGTCACCGGCGCCGGCTTGTCGATGAAGTAGGGAAAAGTCATTTCTATATGCGCGGATTGGGCGTGCAGGCGTTTGCGGGTCACCTCCAGGATGGATTCGATATTCTTGATGCTGATGTCCCGCCGGCACTCCGAGAGAATCTCGATGAATCGGCTCATGTGGGTGCCTTTGTGGCGGTGGGGCAGGTTCACGTACATGTTGATGCGGGCCACGGTGTGCTGAGTGCCGTTGAATTTGTCCAGAACCACGATAGGATAGGAGATGTTCTTCACCCCCACTTTGTCAATATCGATGGTGCGGGGGCTGGGCCGGGTCTGGACGTCAGCGATTTCCACCGGCGGCAGGGAAGAAATGATTGATTTTTGAGTCGACATAGTCGCTTCCTATAAAGAAAAATCTGGTGCAACCGCGGTTGCTGATCCTTGATAACCGCAGTCCAATTTCTCTGCACCTGATATCTTTATTTTAAGCATATCGGAACCGTTCCGCCACAGCTCGAGCATGGAGCGGCAAGCCCTCGGCTTCGGCCAGCAGGATGACCGTCTCCTTGAGATTCGCCAGGCCCTCCCGTGAAAGGTGCTGAAAAGTAGGCTTTTTGATAAAGTCGTCCACCGACAGGCCCGAGAACATGCGGGCGCAGCCCCCGGTGGGCAGCACGTGGTTGGTGCCGCTGGCGTAATCGCCCACCGGCACCGGGGCGTGGGGCCCCAAAAAGATAGAGCCGGCATGTTGTATTTTGGGGAGAACCGCGAAAGGGTCACAGGTCATGATTTGCAAATGCTCTGCAGCATACTGGTTGGCGAAGTCCAGGGCTTCGTCCAGGTTTTTCGCCACCAGAAAGGCGGAATTGCCAAAGGCCGCGGTGATAATCTCCCGGCGGGGCAGGCTGGGCAACTCGCCGGTGATGAGTTCGATAACCCGTTGCCCCAGTTCCGCGGACGTTGTGACCAGCACCGCCGCGGCGTCGGCGTCGTGCTCCACTTGGGAGAGGAAGTCCGCGGCCACCAGGCGAGCCTCCGCGGCATCATCGGCGATAATCAGGGCTTCGCTGGGGCCGGCCGGGGAGTCGATGTTCACCTCCCCGAAAACCAGGAGTTTGGCCGCGGTGACATACTTGTTGCCCGGACCCACGATCTTGTCCACTTTGGGGACCAGCGCGGTGCCGTATGCCATGGAGCCGATGGCCCAGGGCCCCCCCAATTTGAACAGTCGCTGGGCTCCGGCCAGATGCGCCGCGACTACGGTGGCGGGGTTAAGGGCCATTTCCGGCCCCGGCGGGGTGCAGGCGATGATTTCTTTGACCCCTGCCGCTTTGGCGGGGATGATGTTCATGAGCGCGCTGGAGGGATAGCTGGCCAGCCCCCCCGGGATATAGCAGCCCACCCGCTCCAGAGGCCGCACCAGGCGCCCCGCCAAAATGCCGGGGACCACCTCCAGGGCGTACATCTCCCGCTCTATTTGGGCCTGGTGGAATTTTGCGATATTGGCCGCGGCCGTCTTGAGGGCGTCCAGCACCCTGGGGTCGAGGGCGCGGTACGCCGCTTCGATTTCTCCGGCCGTAACTTCCAGGTCGCCCACCGTGATATCGGCCTTGTACTGGCGGTGCCAGCGCAGGCTTTCGGCGTCGCCGTCCCGGCGCAGGTCCGCCAGAATGGCCCTGACGTCCGCCAGCACTTCCGTAACATCGAGTTTGGAACGGTTCAGCAAGCGGGCTTGTCGTTCCGGGGTGAGTTCGTCGAGATACTCCAGTTTGAGATCGGCCATCCGGTCCCGTCCAGGTGAAATTCCTTGCAAAATGCATTATATATGATTGTGTAGGAAAGAACAAAGCAATTCAGCAGTCAGCAGTCAGCAGTCAGCAGTCGGCCGGGAGAAGATTATTTCAAAGTAGACGTAGGGCGGGAAAGCGAAGCGCATCCCGCCATGGAATTAAGATGTCAGCTGAGAACACCTGTACCCTTATAAGTTTTTTCGGCTGACTGCTGACTGCTCGCTTCTGCCCACTGGCCACTAACCACTGACCACCCTGGAGGTACATTGTCCCCCAAAAAAAGAAAGCTCCCGCCTGGTGAAAAAAAGCTCCTCAGGATTTTCCGGCAGGCCGGACGGCCCCTTTCCCTAACAGAAGTAAAGCAGGAATTGGCCCTGCCTCCCGAGCAGCTCGCCTGGGTTGACGAGGGCGTCGCCCGCCTGGTGGAAAGAGGCGAACTGGTCCTCATCAAGGGCAATCGCTACGGGCTCACCCAGCAGATGAATCTGGTGGCCGGGGAACTCACCGTACACCCCGACGGCTATGGCTTTGTGACCCCGGATGGGGGCGGCAAGGATATCTTCATCGGGGCCGCGGATTTGACGGACGCCTGGCACCGCGACCGGGTGGTGGTGCGCCTGGAAGCCCGCCGCGGCAAACGCCGGGAAGGCCGGGTGATCCGCATTCTGGAGCGGCGCGTGCAGGAGGTCCTGGGACTCCTGGCCCATAAGGCCGATACCTATTATGTGGAGCCCGAAGACGAGCATCTCCTCTTCAACCTCATCATCCCGCCGGCCAAACTCCACGGCGCCGAACCCGGCTACGTGGTCCGGGCCAGGGTGACCCATTACCCCACCGCGCACCTGAACCCCCAAGGCGAAGTGGTGGAAGTCCTGGGACCCCTGGAAGACGCGGAGGTGCAAACCCACATTGTGGTCGGCAAATATGATTTGCCGGACAAGTTCCCTCCGGAGGTGACGGCCGCCGCCAAGGAGGTGGCCGCGGCATTGTCGCCCAAGGTCATGAAGCTCCGGGAAGACCTGAGGCATCTGCCCTTCGTCACCATTGACAGCGAAAGCGCCCGGGACTTCGACGACGGCATCGCCCTGGTTAAGAAGCCCGGCGGCTTCTACACCCTCTACGTGGCCATTGCGGACGTGAGCTTCTATGTCACCCCCGGCAGCATTCTGGATGAGGAAGCCCACCACCGGGGCACCAGCGTCTATTTTCCCCAGCGGGCCGTGCACATGCTGCCGGAAACCCTATCCACTGATGTCTGCAGTTTGAGGCCCGGCGAAGACCGCCTGGCCGTGGTGGTCATGCTGGACTACGACCGCCGGGGACACCTGCGGCGCTGCCGCTTCATCCGGGGGGTCATCAAAAACAAGGCCCGCCTCACTTATCGGCTGGTGCAGCGCCTGATGACCGAAGATGACCGGGAATTGCGCCGGGCTTACAGGCCTTTTCTCAAAATGCTGGCGCAGATGGGGGAACTCTGCCTGCTGCTGCGCGAGCGCCGGGCGGAGCGGGGGAGCCTGCTCATGAGCATCCCTGAAGCCGAAGTGGTGTTGGATGAGAAAGGCTGGCCCGTGGATATCAAGCGGGTGGACCACCTGCTGTCCCACCAGCTTATCGAGGAATTCATGATCGCGGCCAATGAAGCGGTGGCTCAGTACCTGGGGGAGCCTTGCCTTTTCCGGGTTCACGACCGGCCCGACGCGGTCAAGATGGAGGCCTTCCGGGACTTTGTCCGGGGGCTGGGCTTTGAACTCCCCAAGGAGGCCAACCGGGATCCCCGGGTGCTCAGGGATTTTCTGGAGGAAGTGCGCCAAACCCCGCTGGCCGCCACGGTGCAGCTCATGCTGCTCAGGTCCTTGAAGCAGGCCCGCTACGACGCCGACAATCTGGGGCACTACGGCCTGGCCACGGAGTACTACACCCACTTCACTTCGCCCATCCGGCGCTACCCCGACCTGTTGGTGCACCGGCTGCTCCTGGCCAAGCTGGCCGGGAAGCGCCCGCCCCTGAACCCCGATGACCTGGATGAGGAGGCCCGCTACCTCTCCAACCGGGAGCGCCGGGCCATCGAAGCCGAGCGGGAGATGCTGGCCCGCATGCAGGTCCGCTGCCTGGCCCAGCGGATTGATGAGGAATTCTCCGGCCTCATCACCGGCGTCACCCCCTTCGGGTTTTTCGTGTCCCTGGACGACATCTATGCGGACGGCCTGGTGCGCCTGGTGGACCTGCCGGACGACTACTACAAGTACGACGACATTCGCCAGCGCCTGATCGGCCGCCGCCACCGGCGCATCTTCCAGCTCGGCGATGCCGTCCGGGTCCGGGTGGCCCACGTGGACATCAGGCGCCGGCACGTGAACCTGGTCCTGGCCGAAGGCCACGAGGCCCCGGTTGAGCAGCCGCCGGAGGAAAAAAAGAAGCGCCCCTCACGCCGCCGAAGGAGTTCAAAGCTGGAAAAAACGAAGCAGTTTTGATGATATTTGCCAAAAGGGAGATGTATATGCTAAGTTGCCCATAAAATCTGGACCATCGGCAAGGAGCCGGGTGCTTATGAGTGAATTCCGCTTCGGCATCGGCGAATGGTACGGGAAGTCTTTTATCCATTTAACTCCCGCCGAAAAAAGAACTTTCGCTACTCTCTCTATTAAAGGTCAGCACAGGCAGCAACCATGCATCCCGCGCCTAGCAGAAAACCCAAATCAAAATTGCACCAAAAATGGAGGTGTCTGCTCTCTGCGTCAATATGAATTAATAAACCAGACGATACGTGTAAAGGATGGGAAATTCATAACCACCTGTCCTGAAAGATTTAGAGAGGACAAAAAAATTTTTCAATGGGTAGGAGAAATTATCCTGGGACATCCTGAGCCGATCATTGTCGAACAAATAGGCTTTCTCGAAAGATTGCGCCATCAAGAAGGGGAGGAAACGGCAGATGTAGGTAAGATTGATATGATTCTTATTCGCCCTGACTTAGATTGTTTTTTTTGGTGCGCTCTGGAAATGCAAGCTGTTTATTTTTCCGGCGATGCAATGGGCCGTGACTTTAAGGCAATCGCCATGCATCAGGATTCCACCCTTCCCTTTCCGGCAGGGAGAAGACGCCCTGATTTTCGGAGCAGCGGGCCCAAAAGGCTAATGCCGCAACTCCAGATTAAAGTCCCCACTCTTCGGCGTTGGGGGAAGAAAATGGCTGTTGTGATGGATGCCAGTTTCTTTGGGGCTATGGGAGAGATGGATCATGTTTCGGATATATCAAACTGTGACATCGTTTGGTTTATTGTGAAATATAACGAAAAAAAGGGACAAGCAGCATTAGAGTTAGGGGAAATTCGCTTTACGACGCTTGAAAGAACCGTCGAGGGATTAACGGCAGGAACTCCGGTTTCTTTGCCAGAATTTGAAGGAAGGATTCGGAAAAAATTAAAAAAATAAATCAGCCGATTGCTTGGAAATGCTAGTTGGACCTATCAGAAGCTCATACATTTTGGAGTGATGTGTGCTCTTCATAGGAACCCGCCGGATAGAAAAGCCATGCCTGAAGGAAAGTTCTTTTACCTCCTCGGTGTCATCGTAAGTCATCATAAAATTTCCTTTGGCTTCTGCCATCATTGAAAAGAGCTCATCATGGTCTATCTCGCTATACAAGTAGAGTCTTTTGCCTGCCCGCTTCCCTCCCGCAGTATAGGGGGGATCAATAAAAAAGGCAGCATGGGGATTATTAAGAAAATGGGGAATGAAATCGAAGGCATCAGCTTCCTTAAACATTATCCGGTTTCGATGTTCATAAATAGCCTTTATTCGTTTTGCCAGTGTTTGAGGATACCATCGGGAGGCGATTCCTCGGCCATTTTCACCGAATTTCAATAAGCTTGCTCCGGGGGCCATAATTCCACCCCGTTGGACTCGATTCCTCAAAATGACTTGAAAGGCTTTTTCTCGAAGATTGTGTGGGGGAGTAGATAAAACTTGAAGAGTATTTTCAAGAGTCAAATTGAAACTTAATATTTTGTCAGCTAGCCAATCTGCATCTTTAAGGATAACATCCCATACCGCAGCCACTTGGTCATCTTTTTCAATCATGAAAACATGGTCAGCAAGATTCTCAAAAGCAGCCGTTAATGATGCAATTCCTCCTCCGGCGAAAGGCTCAATAAAAATCTCTGGCTTTCTCGGTAAGCTACGCAACCAAGCACGAATTTCAGGGATTAACCAAGTCTTTCCTCCTGGATAACGGAAAGGGCTTCTTTGGGGAACCGAAGCCACGTTGACGATTTTAGCGCTTGCCATAACTGTTGAAGAAAATAGGCTTTGCTGGAGATTTTTATAATGCACGTTCATTTTAATATATTCACAATATCACAAACATAACAATCTTTAAAAAAATTCTATCGCTATATCGGAAATCCTGAGACTTTTTATAAATAAAAAAATTGTAGCCGCGGCCAGAGCCAAGCCCCGGTGACCGGGAGCCTAGCGATCTTGTTGGCCGGTTCATCTCGGTCCCGGGCTCACCGCGACCTCAGCAGCAAGGCGTGGGCGGACAGGCCGGCCCCGAAGGAGGCCAGGACGCACCAGTCTTGCGGCCTCATGCCGTTGTTCAGGATTTCCCGCAGGGAAAACAGGACCGATGGGGACGACATATTGCCGTAGCGGGCCAAGACCGTCCGGGTCGGGGCGAGCTTTTCCTCCGGCAGGCCCAGTTCCCCGGCTATGGCCGTAATGACCCGGTCGCCGCCGCTGTGCAGGGCCCAGTGCGCGATGTCGGCCGCGGTCAAACCGTTGCCCGCAAGAACCCCGCGCACCGCTTCGGCCACGGCCCGGCTCACGATTTCGGGAAGACTGCGGGACAGCTGATTATAGAGCTGTCCGTTTTTGTTGACGTATCTTATGGCTTCCCGGTGCTCGGGCTGGTGGCGACTGCCGTCGGCCACCAGCTCCAGGCCCCGGGGCCGGGTCCACAGAACCGCGGCCGCGGCGCCGTCGCCGAACAGGGCGTTTGACAGAATAAGGCTCAGGTCATTCTCCATCTGGAAGGTGGCGCTGCAAATCTCCACCGAGACGCACAGGGCCGCGCCTTCGCCGTTGGCCTTGAGGTATTCTTCCCCCATCTGAAGGTTGGGGACGGCCCCGCCGCAGCCGCTTCCCACCAGGTCGTAGGCCCGGATGCTTCTGGACAGCCCCAGTTCCTCTATCAGGTAGCTGGTCAGGCCCGGGCAGACGTACCCGGTGCAGGTGTTCACCACCAGGGCGTTGATCTCCTGGGGCTTCAGGCCCGCCCCGGCCAGGGCGCGGCGGGAGGCCTGGGTGGACAAGTATACCGCCCATTTCAAAAAGCGGGCGATTTTGTCATCCGGATGCTCTGCCACCAGGCAGCGCGGCCCGTCAATCGCGAAACAGCGTTCCCGAATGCTGGGATGAGCCAGGAATTTCCGCATCAGCTCCAGAGACCGGTGACTCAGGCGGTGCGCAAAGTGCCGGGTGAAAAAGTCTGCCGCCTGGCGCTGGTCCGCCACATACGGCGGCGTGGCCGTAGCCACCGCAGCCAGCCGGACGCGTTTCGGGTCAGGTGTCATAATCTGTTACCGGTGCCTTCTTCAGATATCCCGCCCCAAGGCCCTGATGACCCTTCTGATGATGCGGGTGTGCCTCCAGAGAGGCGGCCTCATGGGAAGCCTGCCAACCAGCCGGTTGACGGCCGGGAGCCAGGGATGGCTTAGAGAGGCCGAATGGAGCAGGCTGAGGTTTGCGGCCGCGGCGCGGCGCACCTGCTTGAGAGTCCATTCCCGCGACAGCTCGGGGGAAAAATAGAACTTTGGCTGCAGCATAGCTTGGCCAGAATCCTGGAGCACACCCTGTTGCCGGGCCAGCCTTGCCAGCTCCGTGCCGGGGTAAATTCTGATGCCCACGTTGAAAAATGCAACATCCCCCCGGCGAAGGACCCGTTGGGCAAAGCCAAGCGTTTCGGTCACGGTTTGTTCGGTTTCGCCCGGCCCGCCCAGCAGAAAGAGCCAGAAACAGGGGAGATTGCTTTTTCTCACGGCCGCGGCGGCCCCCTCCACCTCACTCCTGGTGTAACCTTTCTGCAAGCCCGCGAGAACTTCGTCCGCGGCGCTTTCGGCAGTGACCCCCACTCCCACAAATCCGGCTTCTTCCATGGCCGTAAGGAGGCGGCGGTCAACAAACGCCGGGTTCAGCTCCACGGTGGTCAAGCGCGCCCGGTGGGGCGTCCGGGCCAGGTGGTCGCATACTTCCAAGGCATGGAGATACGGGGAATTAAACACATTGTCGACGAATTCGATATCGCGCCGGCCGGCAGCAGCAAGGTCAATAACGGCGCGGGCCGCGTCCTCCGGAGGGAAAAGACGGTATTCCTCGCCTTCATTGGTGCCATAAGTGCAGTAGATGCAGGAATACGGGCAGCCTCGCTTGGATTGGACAGGTAGGGCGGCATTGGCGGCGCAATAGGCCTTGACGTTGAGCCAGTTCTCAAAGCGCGGCCTGAGGGCGGCGGCCTCAAGTTCCAAAGGTTCTTGCGGACCGGTACGATAATAGCCTTTCTCCAGCCAGGCCAGGCGCGGCACCTCGTATCGGGCTCCCCCGTTTTCCATGGCCTTGAGAAACGCGGGGAAAGCCGCTTCGCCGTCCCCCAGAATGGCATAATCGGCGCGGGTATAGCGGAGCAGCGGCTCCGGCATGACTCCCACCGCAGCCCCTCCCAGAATCAGGGGGGCGGCAGACAAACGCCGTATTGTCCGGGTGACCTCCGCCAGTTCGGCGACGAAATCCTCCGGAGCCTGCATGTCGTTGTTGTCCAGGTTGCGGATGGACAGGCCGATTATGTCCGGGGAGCGGGCGCGGATGGCGGCCTTGACGGCTGCAAGCGGGTCGGGTTCGAACAAGAGATCCAGGAGCCGCACACCATGGCCTTCCCTGGCCGCCGCCTCCGCTGCCAGGCAGGCGCCGTAGGGCATGACCGGAACCGGATGCTTATGCCGATTGGTGCTGATGATAAGAACTTCCAACTGCGCCTCCCCGACCCGCTAAGCCTGACCCGGCCGGCGGCATTTTCCAAACCTTATTACCAGAAGCACGAATTGACTCAATTGAAGCGGAGGGCCTGGAAAGCGGCAGGCCTCCCACCCTCCCTCGAGCTTCCCTCCCCACGGGTACGCAACCCTTCGCCCCTCTCCCGAAAACCCTTTCCCCGCAATCACTTTCATTTACCTGGGCCAGAGCCAGGCTCCCGTGACCAGGAGCCAGGTAATCTCGTTGGCCACTTCGCTCAAGGCCGCGCCCTGGCGGTTGCGGTCCCAGCCGGCCTCCCGGATGGCGAACCAAAGCTGCCCCAGCCGGGTGGTAATGGCGATGTGGCCGGCCAGGAGCATGCCCCCGGCCAGGCCCGCGCCGCCGACCGTGAAGATTTTGTAAGCCAGGGTGAGTTGGGGGAGACCGATGAAGCACACTCCGAACCAGCCATGCACCAGGGGGTCGGTAAGGGGCAGGGCCAGCCTTCGGGCCGCCAGCCAGGCGGTAAGCACCCCCAGGCTGACCACGACCGCGGTGGCGGTGTCTTTTCCGTCCCATACCTCCGTGCCCTTCCAGAGCAGGAGAACCAGGCACGCGCTGATGGCGGCGGTCCAGGCGGAATAGGTCACAACTGTCTGGAGGGTGACCCGGCTGGGCTGAAGGCGGTGGGCCCGGAAGGTGAGGGCCAGGTTGATGAGCAGGAAGGCCAGCCAACAGACCAGCCAACTGATGTTGACCCCCTGGGAGGTGGAGAGAAGGCGGACAAACTGGCTGCCCCCGGAAATCAGGCATAAGACCAGCTGGAGGACAAAAAAGAGATCAGCCGTAAACCGTTTTGCCAAGGGCATGGACGGTTGCGAGAAGGGCTTTTTTATAGCTGCAGGCTTTAAATCATCAACAACCGGCCGGCGCCACGCACCGCCCCAAAGACTGCGGTTTTTAGTATTGGACCAGCCTTGTTTCATGTTTTCGTTACCGGCTTCACGGCAGCGACCCAGGTTCGATGGCGGAGCCGTACCTGCGGGCGTAAACCTGGGTGAACTCGGCTCCTATGAAGATTATTTGTGCCGAGTAGTAAACCCACAGAAGAATGACCACCAAAGAACCGGCCGCGCCGTAGACCGAACTCGTGCCGCTTCTGGCAATGTAAAGGCCCAGGAAAAACTTCCCCAGCGTAAACAGCAGTGCGGTTATGGCTGAGCCTATCCAGACGTCTTTCCAGGCGATGCTGGCGTCGGGGAGAACTTTATAGAGCATGGCAAACAAAAAGGTGAGAAGTGCGAGGGATACACCAAAATCCAATAACTGATAAAAAAATACCGGAATTTCGGCGTAGCTTCCCAGAAACTTGTTTAATGCGGACAATATTGAGCTGGCAATAATGGATAAAAAGAGGAAAACACCGACTAATAAAACTACTAAGAAAGATTTAACCCGCTCCTTGATTATACCCCATACATAGCCTTGCTCCTGGGGCTCCACTCCCCAAATAATATTCAAGGCATTTTTGAGCATCACCACTATGGTAGTAGAGCCGACAAGCATAAGTGAAATCGCCACCAGGGTGGCTCTAAGCCCGGAGCCGGGCTGATGGCTTGCTTTTACGGTGTTCATTATATTGACGGCATTTTCCTGGCCGATAAATGTAGCCATTTCCTTTACGAGATAGACCTGCACCGATTCTTTTCCCAATACATAGCCCACTACCGCAACAATGATGAGGAATATCGGAGCCAGGGAAAAAATCGTGTAAAAAGCCAAGGCCGCCCCTAGTTGAGGGGCTTTGTCCTGACTCCATTCAGCGTACGTTTCCTTAATTAACTCCCATAATTCCCGGGCAAGACCTGGCTTTTTCTGCCCTGCCACTTCCGGCCTCCTTAAAAGGGAAACTCCCGTGATCATCGCCGGGTTCCCGGCCCGACCTCTTTTCAGGGAGAGGATGAGGGATATGTGCCGCCCAGCCACTTATCCTAAAATAAGCGCCCTTCGACAAAAAACAATGGGGCGGATGGCGGACAATAGGCGGAAATCACTGAAAGAATGAGATTGCTCAAAAAGGCGGCTCGGCCTCAGGCGGCAAAGCTCTGACTTAACCCGCTCTGCCGCCCAAAGCAAGCCTCTCTGAAAGAGCGGATCAGAAAGCCAGGGGCAGGCAAGGGCAAGGTGTGAAGCCTACCTTTTCCAATAAACCCTGACAAATTTGTTCATTTCCGACCAGCGGAAATCCAGGTCTCCCTTGTAAGCCTTGTATACGGCCCGGCCCAGGTGCTGGGCCAGTTTTTCCGTGGTGGTCTCCACCACCAGGCGGTTTTTCCCCTCTTCGGTCATGCTGATGACGCGGTCGGCCACGCTGCGGCCGGCTACGCGGTCAGCCTCATTTTTTAAAAGAGTCAGGATTTCATTTTTGTGTTCTTCAAAAAATTCGCCGCTCAAAGTCAGGACCCCTTCCGGGTAATGGTCCTTAATTTTCCGGCAGGTGGGGCAGGTGACCTCCCTGGCCTTTTCCGTGCCGGCCAGCTTTTGGTAAAGTTTTTCGTCAAAAAACCAGCGCTTCTCCTGATAGACGGCCTGGCAGGAGGTGCATATGGAGGCTTCCTGCCCCTCGGCCGGCATGTAAGGATCATCGGTGCGGCCCACTTTTCCGAACTTTTTGCCTTTTTCGCCGCTCCACTTCCGGTTTTTGTATTTTTCCATGAATCGGCCTCACAAATTAACGGTTGATTTTTTACTTGCCTATTCAAATTGTTAATACGCCTGAAGGGAATTTCAATCTAATCGCCGCCTTTTTAGGCAGTCTTCACCGAAGCCGGAAAATTCACAAAGGTTTTTGCTGCCTTTGATTAAGAATTCTGGTTATTTCAAAAAATTTATGTTAGTTAATTTTTAATAATTCCTCTTATATTGTCTGGCTTGGATCCGGCACCGGCGCCGGACCGAGACCGAAAGGAGGGAACCATGTGCCTTCCGAGTGCGAGCCGGGAGGCTTTTTTTTCCGAGGCTCCCGTGACCGGCGCATTGACTGAGGCTTTGGACCAGATGCTTAAGGAGCTGGGGGGAGTCTTCACCCGCCTGTCTCCGGAGCTGGCCGAGACCTTGATCAGGGAAATCGACCGGGCCCCCCGCATCTTCGGCTGCGCGGTGGGCCGTTCCGGCTTCATACTGCGGGGCTTTATGATGCGCCTCATGCACCTGGGCCTCACCGTTTATGTGGTGGGGGAGACGGTCACCCCGCGCCTCAAGCCCGATGATTTGTTGATTGTCATCTCCGGCTCGGGAGAAACGGCCCAGCCGCGGGAGGTGCTCCGCCGGGCCAATTCCGTGGGCGCCCGCACCCTTGCCCTTACCGCGTGCCCGGATTCCACCATCGGCCGGGAAGCCCGGGTGACCCTGCATATCCCCGGCACCACCAAACTCGCCCAGGCCCAGGAGCCGGCTTCGGCCCAGTGCCCGGGCAGCCTCTTCGAACAGGCCACGTTTCTGTTTCTGGAAGGTGTGGTGCTCATCCTTTACAAAAACCGGCTGGGCCAAAACCACCATGATATGCTTTCCCGCCACGCGGATGTGGAGTGAAATTCTTTAAGTGAAGAACCGGGGGAGCGTGGGGGGCGGTTCGCGAACCGCCCTTAGAGCCTCTCAAACTCCCTCCCAACCCCCTCAGACGGGAGCACGGGCATCCTGCCCGTGGGCGGCACCGGCCTGGAAGCCCTGTGCTTCCGATTAAGATAATGGTTTGGGGAGGGGGTAAGGCCGGTGGCACAGGCTTTCCAGCCTGTGTAAGATCATAGCCACTTTTCCCCAATGTCTTTTCGAGGAATTCAAAATGACCGTCAAGCTGCAACTGGCCTTAGACTTTGTGGACCTGCATCGGGCCGTGCTGGTGGCCGAAAAGGCCGTGCCCGCCGGAGTGGATTGGATCGAAGTGGGCACGCCGCTGATCAAGAGCGAGGGCCTGGACGCGGTCCGGGAGATCAAGAAGCGCTTTCCCGGCAAGACCGTGGTGGCGGATATGAAAATCATGGACGCGGGCCGCACCGAAGTGGAAGCCGCGGCCAAGGCCGGCGCCGGCATCATCGACGTGCTGGGCGCGGCCACCGACGCCACCATTGAGGAATGCATCCAGGCGGGCAAGAATTACGGGGCTAAAATCGTGGTGGACCTCATCGCGGTGGAAGACCCGGTGGCGCGGGCCAAGCAGGTGGAGGCCCTGGGCGCGGACTTTATCAGCGTGCATGTGGCCATCGACGAGCAGATGCGGGGCCGGGACCCCTTCGCCACACTCTATGCGGTGAGCCAGGCCGTCAAGGTGCCCGTGGGAGTGGCGGGGGGCATCAACTCCGAAACCGCGGCCCAGGCTGTGGCCCACGGCGCCAGCTACGTCATCGTGGGCGGCGCCATCACCAAGGCCAAGGATCCTGAAGCCGCCACCCGGGAAATCCGGAAGGCCCTGGACGAAGGCGCGGTCATTCCCACCACGCTGTTCAAACGCGTCGGGGAAGCGGAAATCATGCACGTTCTGCAAATGGTCTCAGCCGCCAATCTCTCCGACGCCCTGCACCGGGCCGGGGTGCTGGAAGGCTTGCGGCCCCTGTTCCGGGGCATCAAGATGACCGGCCGGGTGTTGACCGTGCGGACCTATCCCGGGGATTGGGCCAAACCTGTGGAGGCTATCGACCTGGCCCAGCCCGGCGACGTTATCGTCATCGACGCCGGCGGGGTGGGGCCCGCCATCTGGGGCGAACTGGCCACCCACTCGGCCCTCCAGAAGGGTGTGGCCGGAGTGGTTATCGACGGCGCGATTCGGGACTCCGGCGACATCGTCAGGCTGGGCTTCCCCGCGTTCAGCCGCCTCATTATGCCCAATGCCGGGGAGCCCAAGGGCTTCGGAGAAATCGGGGTTCCCATCCGCCTAGGCGGCCTCCGGGTGGAGACCGGCGACTACATCCTGGGCGACGATGACGGCGTTGCGGTCCTGCCTCAGCGCCTGGCCGTGGAATACGCCAACCGGGCCATGGACGTCTTGGAAAAGGAAAACCGCATCCGGGAGGAAATCAAGGAAGGCCGCACTTTAGCCGAAGTGACCGACTTGCTGCGGTGGGAAAAGAAGGTGTAAGGGGGGAGTGGACCAGGGAGCATAGCTCCCTGCCCCTCAATTCATCCGTTGTTTTCCTCCCGGCAGCGCTTCTTGGCCTCTTTGCCGCACAGTTCCCAGATGACGCACTGAGGCCGAGTCTTGCAGTAATTGCACGGGTCGGTGCAGGCCGTGCACTCGTCCAGGCACTCCTGGCAATAGCCGTACTCCATTTTTTCGCACCGGACGACAGCCTCCTGTCCCGGATGAAAGCGGCATTCCATATTGATCTTTTGTTCCCGTTTTCGTTATAGTAACAGAAATAACGTAAATCAGGTAGGCTGAACCGCCAGGAAGGCCATTCAGCCCATCGGACCCGGGTTTGCGGAAATTCCAGCGCCCAGCCAGCTGTTTGACAAATCGGTCCCATGGAGCACGATCGAGACAACAATTTCACCTCGGCGCGGGAATGGATGGTGGAGAGCCAGATCAAGCGCCGCGGGGTTTCGGACCCCCGCGTGCTCAAAGCCATGCGCACGGTGCAGCGTCATCGGTTTGTGCCCAGGCATCTGTGGGACCAGGCTTATAACGATTACCCTCTCCCTATCGGCGAAAACCAGACCATTTCACAACCCTACATCGTGGCCATGATGACTGAGGCCCTGGAGCTGGTCGGCACGGAAAAGGTGCTGGAGATCGGGGCCGGCTCGGGTTATCAGGCCGCCGTGCTGGCGGAGCTGGCCAAAGAGGTTTACTCCATTGAAAGAATTCCCTCTTTAGCGCACAGCGCCGAGGCCGTCCTGAAAAACCTGGGGTATACCAATGTGCATGTCATTGTAGCGGACGGCACCCTGGGATGGCCGCCGGAGAGCCCCTATGACGCCATCATCGTCACCGCGGGCGCGCCCCAGGTGCCCCAGCCCCTGATCGAGCAACTGGCCCTGGGCGGGCGCTTGGTAATCCCGGTGGGCGACCGCTACTCCCAGAACCTGACCCGCATCCGCCGGACGCCTGAAGGTGATTTGAAAACGGAATACCTGGGGGGGTGCCGCTTCGTGAAACTCATCGGCGCGCACGGCTGGAAGGCGGAAGAGCCGGACTATTGAGGCAGCGGCCGGCGGCCGGTGGCAGGTGAGCGGTAAGCAGAAAGCAGTGCCCAAAACCTGAATCCTTTTTTATCACCCATTACCTGTGCGTATACTTCTCCCCACATATCAGCCTTTTTAAAAAAAGCTTAAAGCTTAAAGCTTAAAGCTTAAAGCTGACAGCTGATCACTGGCCCGCGCTCCCCGCTGCCCCATCCGCCTTGGCCACTTGGGGCTCAGGGAAGTAGGCGGACATGAGGCGCTTGGCCAGGGGCGCAGCCACCGCGCCGCCGCCGCCCCCGTGCTCCACCAGGACGGCCATGGCAATGCGGGGTTCTTCAAAGGGTGCATAGGCCACAAACCAGGCGTGGTTTTGGTATTCTTTCTTTTTGGCCTTTTCTTTCTCCAGGCCCACTACCTGGGAGGTGCCGGTTTTGCCCGCGGCCTGGAGGTAGGGCAGGCGGGCGCCCCGCCCGGTGCCGTCGTTCACCACCCCCAATAAACCCTTCTGCACCAAGGCGATATTTTTGGGATCCGCGCCCAGGTGTGATTTTACCACCGGCTTGGCCTGGAAGAGCAGTTCCCCGGCCGGGCTTTCCACCCTTTCCACCAGCTGCGGCTCATAAATGGTGCCGCCGTTGGCCAGGGCCGCCATCACCTGGGCCATCTGGAGCGGCGTGGCCAGATTGTAGCCCTGGCCGATGGAAACAGACACGGTATCGCCTTCCTGCCAGGCCCAGCCGAAGCGGCTTAATTTCCAGGCCGGAGACGCCACCAGCCCCGGCATTTCCTTGTCCAGTTTGAGGCCGGTGGGCGCGCCGAGTCCGAAGCGGCGGCTCCACTTGGCGATGCGCTCGATGCCCAGCCGCCGTCCCACGTTATAAAAATAAATATCACAGGAATGCACCAGGGCGCTGTGCAAGTTCATGCCGCCGTGGCCCCCCTTGCGCCAGCAGCGAAAAACATGGTTGCCGAAGGGCATGGCGCCGTTGCAGTAAATTACCGTGCCCGGGGTGATGACTTTCTCCTCCAGCCCGGCCACCGCCATGACAATCTTGAAGGTGGAGCCGGGGGGATACTGGCCTTTCAGGGCCCGATTTTCCAGAGGATGGTCCTTGCGGCTGCAGAGCTCCTGCCAGGCTTCCGAACTCAAACCCCGTTCAAAGGCTTCCTGGGAGAATCCAGGCGATGAGGCCAGGGCCAGGATTTTGCCGTTTTGGGGGTCCACGGCCACGATGGCCCCGGTCTTGTCAGCCAGGCAGGCCTCGGCTTCTTGCTGCAGCTTCAGATCCAGGGTCAGAAAAAGATTGGCCCCCGGGGAAGAGAGCCTCTGATTCAACTGTCCCAATTCCCGGCCATAGGCGTCAACTTCGATGTGGCGGAAGCCCCGCTGGCCGCGCAGGTAATCTTCCCAAGCCAGTTCTATGCCCCTTTTCCCGATATAATCTCCCATCTTGTGATTGGGAAAACGCCCGCTCTTGAGCTGGACGTCGCTGATTTCTCCCAGGTAGCCCAATAAATGGCAGGCCAGGCCGCTGTGCTTGTATTCCCGCTTGGGGGTGATAATGATAGACACCCCCGGCAACTCTGCTTTAAAGGTCTCCACCAGGGCCATTTCCTGCCAGTCGAGATCGCCCTTGAGGCGCACCTGATGAAAGCCGCTGCTCTGCGCGTTTTCCAACTGGGACAGAAGCTGCTGCGGGTCCTGGTTCAGCAAGTGGGCAAGAGTTTGGGCCAGCGCGTTGAAATCGGGAACGTCCTCCAGAACGGCCACCAGATCGAAGCTGGGGCGGTTGGAGACCAGGACTTCACCGTTGCGGTCCATTATCATGCCCCGCCACGGCGGCAGATCCTGAAGACGGATGCGGTTATGCTCCGACCGCTGGCACAGCACATCCCCTTCCACGAGCTGCAAGTACCAAAGGCGCAAAAAAAGGATGCCAAAAAGACCCAGGACGATCAGGGACAGCCACCACAGGGTGCGGCGCGCCTGCTCCTGCTCCTCGAGCGGCATGGAGCGGCCCAAAGGTTCACCGGCCAGCGGGAATTCCGGATCTTTGGAAGGACTCAAGAGGGCCATAACAATCCCTGCCGACCTCAAAAAGCAAATTAATGAGAACCTGCGGTGCCGGCCAGGCGCCAGCCCCGGCGCTTAAGGCCATGCTCCACCGCCCGCAGCAGGGAAAACATGAGAGGTGCCAACAGGGCGGTGAACAGTATTTCCAAACCGCGCATGCCTGTCAAAGTGCCCAGCAAAAAATGTCTATAGCCCACCAGCAGCATAATGAGGCGCACGCCTGCTTCCTGCACGGCCAGAGCCCCCAAACTGGCCAAAATTTGGGAACCCGCGCTGTTGATAAGAAACCGGCGCCGGCAGAATCTCCCGGCCGCCACCAGCGCCAGGGCGCCGCTGATATGAAGCCCCAAGGGACTGAGGGCATAGCTGTCTTGCAGGAGGCCTAAAAACAGGGCCAGAGAAAAGGCCAGAGAAAAGGAAGGCCGCAAACTTATATAAAAAACCAGCAAACTTAACAGGCGCAAATGGATATATGGAAAGAGAGCCAGGTTCTGGAGATAGAACAGGCTCAGGCCGATCAGGCTGAACACTATAAAAGGAATCACCATGACTTATGGAGAAAAGGTTATCTTAGCGGTTTTTACCACCAGAACCTCTTCCAGCGAGGAGAGGTCGACGGTCGGATTCACTTCCACTTCTTGAAAGATGCCGTCTGCTTTTTTATCAGCGGCCGTGACTTTGCCGAATACCAGCCCCTGCGGGTAAATGCCGCCCAGGCCGGAAGCCACCACCAGGTCGCCCACCTGCACATCGGCATTTTTGGGGACATATCCCAGAGAGCAGCGGTTGCCGCCCCGGCCTTGCAGAATCCCCCTCACCCGGCTGCGCTGGATCATGGCGTCGGCGCCGCTGTTGCGGTCGACAATGAGCATGACCTTGGCATATTGAGGGTAGGTTTCGACGATGCGGCCGACTATGCCCGCGGGCGCAACCACGGCCTGCCCTGTTTCCACGCCGTTAGAACTGCCCTGGTCGATAATGGCCGCCCGGGACCATAAGGACGGGTCGTAGGCAATGACCCGGGCCCCGGTAACCGGCAGCGCCAGCCGCCGCTTCAGTTCTAAAAGGGCTTCCAACCGCTGGAGGGCCAGCAAGGCTTCCTGATAGCGCGCCTCCCGCTGCACCGCCTCCTCCAGACGCTGCCGCAGACGTTCATTCTCCTTCTGAACCCCCACCAAATAAAAATAGCCGAACCAAACTTGTTTGAGGGAATCACTTACCGCGGACAAGGCGTCCATGCCCGGGGCGGTAAAGGATACCACAACTCCCTCTACCTTTCTCAAAATCACCGAGTTTTTCAGACTCAGCGAGAGCAGGGAGAGGACTAACACCACGGTTGCGCCTATAATGACAGGAATGCGAAAGCGCGTCTTGGGGCGGGCGGATAAAGGCATTAATCAAGCATTACTTCTTTCAGGATATGGAGATTATCCAAAGCCTTGCCGGACCCCAGCACCACGGTGGACAACGGGTCTTCGGTAATTTTGATGGGCAGCCCGGTTTCCAGGTGCAGCAGCGTGTCCAAATTCTTGAGCAAAGCCCCGCCGCCGGTGAGATGGATGCCCCGGTCCACGATGTCCGCGGCCAATTCCGGAGGGGTCTGCTCCAACGCGGTCTTCACTGTGGAAGCAATAGTGTCGATCTGCTCCTGGATAGCGCTGCGGATTTCATCGGAATTGATGGTGATGATCTTGGGGATGCCGGTGACCAGGTCCCGGCCCTTGACGTCCATGGTTTCCATTTCGCCGGGGTAGGCGTTGCCGATAGTGGTTTTGATGATCTCCGCGGTGCGTTCGCCGATGGCCAGGTTGTACATCCTCTTGATGTACTGCAGAATGGATTCGTCCATTTTGTCGCCGCCCACCCGGACGGATTTGGAATACACGATGCCGGCCAGCGAAATGACCGCCACTTCAGTGGTGCCGCCGCCGATATCCACCACCATGTTGCAGATGGGTTCGGTAATGGGCAGGCCCGCGCCGATGGCTGCGGCCATGGGTTCTTCGATGAGGTAGACCTCCCTGGCGCCCGCGGACTCGGCCGACTCCCGCACCGCCCGCTTTTCCACCGGGGTGATGCCGCTGGGCACGCACACGATGATGCGGGGGCGGATGAGAGAGCGGCGGTTGTGCACCTTGCGGATGAAGTGGCGGAGCATGGCCTCGGTGATCTCGAAGTCGGCGATGACGCCGTCCTTCATCGGCCGGATGGCCACGATGTTGCCGGGGGTGCGCCCCAGCATCATTTTGGCGTCCCGGCCCACCGCCAGGACTTTGTTGCGGTCCCGGGCGTTCTTGCGCACCGCCACCACCGAGGGTTCGGACAGCACGATGCCTTTGCCTTTGACATAAACCAGGGTGTTGGCGGTTCCCAGGTCGATAGCCAGATCATTGGAAAACCATCCCAGGATGGGATCAAGAAACATGCACTTTCTCCTTTACCGTGCAAAAAGCGGCAGGCCCGGGGCCGGAGACGGCCGCTCGGCCAGAGGCATACAATACCTAGCGTGGGGAAAGGCCTGCGTGATAATTGTGCCACCTTTTGGCAAAAATACAACCCTAAAATAGGAAGAGCTGAACTCCTCTGAGGTCCAAGGTTAAATCCCTATATGTACAAAATCCGACGGTTTTGCCAGGGCATGGTGCAAAAAATGCGACAAAGGGGAGAGGCGCGGTCCGGACATTATGAAAGCGGCGAGATGCTCAACTAGGTGGGAAATAAGTCCTTGAGCTTCATCAGCAACTGCACCTCCCCCTCGGCCCGGTATTCCCCGGCCATGAAAGCCCGGGCCCCGTTCTTCTCCCCCCGGGCGACGGCCAGCCACACTGCCGCCGGGGCCTTGATGAGGACGTCCGGCTTAGCGGCCGGCCCCTCATGATATGTTGCCCTGCCCTTGTCGATAACCAGGTGGGCGGTGAACTCCTCTGTCCCGCTGATGTCAAACTGATAGACCGCGGTGAGGTCCCGAGCCGCCTCCCGGTTCATGATTTGGGGCATGGCCTTGAGCAGCTCCCGGACGCTCCCGGCCTCTGCGGGGTCAACTCCAGGCGCGGCCGGCCGGCTTTCCTTTTGGCGGCTCATCAGGCTTTGCCTCCAGGCCTCCCGCATCTCAGGAGAGCCTTGGGCCGGCGTTCGGGTTTGCTTGACGTAGGC
>JASEFS010000046.1 GCA_030018495.1 Deltaproteobacteria bacterium
TTTATCCGAAAGGTCTGGCTAATCGTATCTCTGATTTATGCAACTAAGTACTAGTATCTCATCCCGCCATGGCGATATCTGCGGCATAGGGAGCGCCTCGCCGCGCTGCGTCCTTAAACCACCCTCCCCTTTTCCCACCCCGTTTCAAAACGGGCACCTCGCCCCGCAAAAGAGCTTTGCCAAGCCCGGCAGGGGGAAGTATAATCCCCATGATCCCAAAACGGAAAACGGAAAACAGAAAAAAGAAAACGTCCTCACCCATGAAAATCACCGAATTGAGCCTGCCGGGTGTGCTGTTGATCGAGCCCCGCGTTTTTGGAGACGAGCGCGGCTTTTTTCTGGAAATCTACCAGAAACTGCGATATGGCGAGGGCGGCATCGGCGCCGAATTTGTCCAGGACAACCTGTCCTTTTCCCGGCAGGGCGTGCTGCGGGGCCTGCACTACCAGTTGGCCCGGCCTCAGGGCAAGCTGGTCATGGCGGTGCACGGCGAGGTCTTCGATGTGGTGGTGGACATCCGCAAAGGCTCCCCGACCTTCGGGCGATGGCTGAGCACCTCGCTCACCGGGGAGAGCGGGCGGCAGCTATACGTCCCGCCGGGCTATGCCCACGGCTTTTGGGTTCTCAGCGAGGCCGCCACGTTTTTATATAAGGTCACGGATTATTATGCCCCCGGCGATGAATACGGCATCCGCTGGGACGACCCGGACCTGAAGATCCCCTGGCCCGCGGCCGCGCCGGTGCTGTCCGAGAAGGACCGGGCCTTCCCGGCCCTGCGGGAGGTTCCTGCTGAGCATTTGCCAATGTATGCAACGAGGCTTTAGAGTTTCACCACAAAGACACGAAGACACAAAGTACGTGCGTCTTCGTGCCTTTGTGTCTTTGTGTTTCAAAGTTTAAGCCATGAACATCCTTATTACCGGAGCGGGCGGCCTGTTGGGGCGGGAAGCCGCCGCGGTGCTGGCGCCGCGGCATAAGGTCACGGCCCTGACCTCTTGGGAGCTGGACATCACCGATCCGGACCGGGTGAGGCAGGCCGTTCAGCGGCTGGCGCCGGAAGTGGTGTTGAACTGCGCCGCGTTTGCCGACGTGGATGCCTGCGAGAGTGAGCGGGACCGAGCTTTGGCCGTCAACGCCGCGGGCCCCGGGAATCTTGCCCTGGCCCTGGCCCGCTACGGCGGCAAACTCATCCATATCTCCACGGATTACGTCTTTGACGGGCAAAAACCCCCTCCGGCAGCCTACACGGAGGAAGACGCCCCCAATCCCCTGTCCTGGTACGGCAAGACCAAGCTGGCCGGCGAGAACGCGGTCAAGGAGGTTCTGGAAAACCATGCCATTGTCCGCACCGCCTGGCTTTACGGCAGGCATGGCCGGGGGTTCTTAAACCTCCTGATCGACCTGACCGTCAAGCGGCGGCTGGCCGAAATCCGGGTGGTGGAGGACCAATTCGGCACGCCCACCTGGGCCTGGCGGCTGGCCCAACAGCTTGCCCGCCTGATAGAGGCAGATGCCCGGGGCCTCTTTCACGCCACCGCGGAGGGCTGGTGCAGCCGCTATGAGCTGGCCCGGTTTTTCCTGGAGCAGATGGGGATTGACTGCCGCATTGTGCCCTGCCCCAGCACGGAGTTTCCCACGCCTGCGGTCCGGCCCAAAAATTCCATTCTGGAAAACAAGGGTCTGAAAGACGCCGGCCTTAATCTTATGCGGGACTGGCAGGAGGATATGGCCGAGTTTGCCGCGAAATTCAGAGAACAGTTGCTCTCCCTGTCAAAAGCGGATGACAAGCCATCTAAAAACCTCGGAGACATTTAAGACTGCCCCTTTTTCCCCCTCACCCTGACCCTCTCCCCGATGGGGAGAGGGAAAAAATCATGGAATTTGCTTGAATATCTTGTCTTTCTTCCAGAAGACCATAATGATCTTGGATGTATAAAAATGGGCCATTGCGTCCCTCCTCTCCCCTTTGGGGGGAGAGGACTCTATTCCTTGGTTTTTTAACCGAAAACCGAAAACCGAAAACCGAAAACCGCATTGGGCGCAGTCGCACAAACACAGGCAGGAAAGCCTGTGCCGCCGAGTCCTTCGGTCCTTGGTGAATTATCCTGGTCAGGCAGGCCGGATGGAAGAGCAAAAGAGCCGAGCCCCTTCTTTACTACCCGCACTTTAAGGGGCGAAAACAACTGAAAACCTTTGCTGCCTGCCGTCCCTGTCAGGCGACAGGGCAGCAAAGGAGTGGAAAGGCTGGGCCGTTCTTTCCTCCTCTCCCCCTTGGGGGGAGAGGACCAAGGTGAGGGGGGTTTTGAAATGCCTTTTAAGAAGAGTAGTGCGCAGGGCGCACCCCACGACCTGCCACAAGCCACAGGCGAGACGCCTGTGCCACCTGGCTCTATTCCTTGGTTTTTTAACCGAAAACCGAAAACCGAAAACCGAAAACCGTATTTAAAGATTGACATCTGCCATTTACCTTGTAAACTAATAGAAGTTTAGCATGTCAGGCTGAAAGCAGGACTTACTGTCCTGCCTAAAATCGGAAGGGGATGCTATTCCCTGACCGATTTTTTTTTGCCCGGCTGCCGGACGCCGGCTTTTTTGGCCGGAATATGCAGTAGGTATCTTTAAGGAGATTCATCAGCAATGAAAGAAACAGGCAAGGTAAAATGGTTCAATGACTCGAAAGGCTTTGGCTTCATCTCCCGGGAAAACGGCCCTGATGTATTTGTGCATCACAGCGCCATCCTGGGCGAAGGCTTCCGCACCCTGGCCGAAGACCAGGAAGTGGAGTTCGAGGTGGTTCAGGGTCCCAAGGGGGCTCAGGCCCAGAACGTGGTGAAACTTTAGGCCGCAAAGCCTTAAGGGTCAGAACTCCGGCGGCCCGGCAACCATCAGACCTTCGGAGTTCTGGCATTCTGAGCCCTAAGAAAGGAAAGAAAGTTTGGCAAGGAATCGTCATAGCTGGGAAAAACGCGCCAAAGAGTTGGCCCGGAAAGAAAAAAACGCTGAAAAAATGAAACGCCGTCAGAGCAATAAAACCACGGCGCCGCCGGCTGAGGAAAAGGCCGCGGCGGTTGAAGAAGAAACCGAAAATTCACCATAGCGGAGCCCGCCGGGCATCCGGCATTTTGTAAGGAGCATTATGAGCATGAGATTGTATGTGGGAAATTTGTCCCACCAGATGAGTGAAACAGAGTTGAAGACCCTGTTTTCGGAAGCCGGGCACGTGGCTTCGGCCAGGATCATAACCGACCGGCAGACGGGCCAGCCCCGGGGGTTCGCGTTTGTAGAAATGGAGACCAAGTTGGAGGGCCAGAAGGCAATTTCCATGCTGAACGGCCGGAGTGTAGACGGGCGTCCATTGGCAGTCAACGAAGCCCGGCCCCAGGGGCGGGGCTCCTTCGGCGGCCGCAGCCGCGGCTACCGGTAATCATTTAATAAGTTACCAAGCATCTGAAAAGGGCGGCTTCAGGGCCGCCTTTTTTTAGGTTCTGTCCAAAATCAGTCTTCGTCAATCCCGCAGTCTTTCCCGTCTTGACAATCTCCCCCGTCTTTTGACAAGCTGGAGGAAACCGAGGGAGATACAAGCATGAAAAGCTATCGCAAAGAACTTTGGTTCAATGTCCCCGGCCGCCGGGCCTTTATCAACATCACTCCCCAGGTGGAGGAATGCCTCCGGGAAAGCGGCATTAAGGAAGGCCTGGCCCTGGTCAACGCCATGCACATCACCGCCAGCGTGTTCATCAACGACGACGAGCGCGGCCTGCATCACGACTACGAGGTCTGGCTGGAAAAGCTGGCCCCTCATGCGCCCGTCTCCCAATACCGCCACAACGACACCGGCGAAGACAACGCCGACGCGCATATGAAGCGGCAGGTCATGGGCCGGGAGGTGGTGGTGGCCGTCACCGACGGCAGGCTGGACTTCGGCACCTGGGAGCAGATTTTTTACGGCGAATTCGACGGCGGCCGCCGGAAGCGGGTGCTGGTGAAGATAATCGGGGAATGATTTGCATCGGCTGCAGCCAATTCCGCAAGAGCCGCCCTCTCCCCTGCCCTGCTCCCCGGCTTCTCTTGTCCGCGGCGGTCCGCGGTTAGGAAAAGAGGCGCCGCAGAGCGGGAAAGCGACGCGCAGCCCGTCATGGGCACAGGCTGGAAACCTTATTTTCCTGTGACCCCCCATTTTCATGAATCAGGCTGTGCGGCCGGCCACAGTCCACAGTCATTGGCGCCACCGCCCCATCCGGTTAACCGCCGAGAGCGGCCTCGTCCCCAAAATCCAGGCCAGGTGCGGTAAATTCGCCGCTAAGTATTGTCTTGGGGCGTTCTAAGAACTATTGTAAAGGTTGTCTGGTTCGGCTGAGTTAATTGACCGCTCAGCCTTAATGAACCTTTTCCACGGTTCCAGGCGCCTGTTTCCGTGTATAATATAAAATCATTCCGGTGCGATCCGAACGCCGGCAAGATATGCTGTTGGGCCTGGCAAATTTGTTGGGAGTGAACCATGACCACCAATCCTCCGCAAAGAAGCCGCGATTTCATGGGTCAACCGGTTCAGAGGCTGCCGGAAGAATTATTCACTGAAGCGGATGTGCAGCAGATCAGAAGCCGGGGCCTTTCCGAGTCTCAGGTCTTGAGGCAGTTGCAGCATTTCCAGAGGCCTGCCTTTTTTGCCGACCTGGCCCGCCCCTGTACTTTGGGGGATGGCATCCGCCGGATCAGCGAAAATGAGCAAGCAGGTTTTTTGAAGCTGCACGAACAGGCCGCGGACCGCGGCCGCTTCCTCAAATTCGTACCGGCTTCGGGCGCGGCCAGCCGGATGTTTCAGGTGCCTTCCTACTATTTCTGCCAGTGTGAAACCTTGTCCCTGGAAGAAATCTCCCGGGCCGCGGCCGAAGGCGACCCGGGGGCCCGGTCCTTTGTCACCTTCTGCGAATGCCTGCACCACTTCGCTTTTTTTGATGATTTGCGTACCGTGATGTGGGAAGCCGGGCTTGACCTCCACGGCCTGACTGCCGAGGGGCGCTACCGGGAGATTCTGGAACATCTTTTAACCGAAGCGGGGCTGGGCTATCTGTCGCTTCCCAAGGGCTTGCTGAAGTTCCACGCGTATGAATCTTTCAGCCGCACCCCGTTTGAAGAACATCTGGTGGAGGCGGCCTTCTACGCCCGGGACCGGGAAGGGCGCTGCCGTCTGCACTTCACCATCCTGCCGGAGCATCAAAAGCGGTTTCAAGACCTGTTAGCCCACAAACAGCCCGTCCTGGAGGAACTTTTAAACTGCCGCTTTCAGGTGGACTTCTCATTTCAGAGCCGGGCCACCGACACCATTGCGGCAGACATGGAGAACCGTCCCTGCCGCGATGAGCAGGGACGACTGCTTTTTTGGCCGGGCGGCCACGGGGCCCTCCTGACCAATCTGGCCTGTCTGGACGGAGACTTGGTTTATATCAAAAATATCGACAATGTCGTCCCGGATCGCCTGAAGGAACCCACTGTCCTCTGGAAGAGAATCATGGGCGGCTTTCTGGCGGCTCTCCAGGAGAAGGTGCACGGCTACCTGGAGCGCCTCAGCTCCGGCCCTGAAGACCGGCGCTTGGTGGCGGAGGTCCGGGAGTTTGCCGAAACCGAACTCCTGGTTTCCTTCCCGGATTTTTACCAAACATTGCCCCTGTCTCAGCAGCGGGATTTTCTGGTGCAGCGCCTCAACCGCCCCATGCGGGTGTGCGGCGTGGTGAAAAACGAGGGGGAGCCGGGAGGCGCGCCGTTTTGGGTGCGGGAGCAAGACGGCTCTTTGTCCCTGCAAATCGTGGAAACCGCGCAGGTGAACCTTGATTTGCCGGCCCAGCGGGATATCTGGGCTTCCTCCACCCACTTCAATCCGGTGGACCTGGTCTTGGGACTGCGGGATTTTCGGGGCCGGGCCTTCAATTTGCAAGAGTTCATGAATCCGGACGCGGTGTTCATCTCCCGGAAAAGCAAGGACGGCAGGAAATTCAAAGTCCTGGAACTGCCGGGTCTGTGGAACGGCTCCATGGCGCACTGGCTCACGGTCTTTGTGGAAGTGCCGTTGATCACCTTCAACCCGGTGAAAACGGTCCTGGACCTGCTGCGGCCGGAGCACCAACCTTAAATACGGGTTTTTGGTTTTCGGTTTTTGGTTTTCGGTCAGAATTCCAAGGCGTCTCTGGCTCAGCTTGTCTGATATCGGCTGTTAAAAGTAAAGAGATGAAAAAGCCCCCGAAGTTTTGTTGCGTTCCGGCCTGCATCGTCCTGGCAGCTTCGTTGGCTGCTGTTGCGGCCGCGCCCGCGGTTTCGGCCGAGCTTTCCGAATACGGCAACCGATTGACCACGGTCATGGTGAAAGGCGTGGCAGTGACTGCGGAAGTTGTGCAGGAGCCGGCAAGATTATACCTGGGTCTCAGCCACCGGAATTCCCTCCCCCAAGGCCGGGGCATGCTCTTTATCATGCCCATTGAGGAGGTTCAGCAATTCTGTATGCGGGGGATGCGCTTTGCCATAGATATAATCTGGATACGCGGCGGCCGCGTGGCCGGGTGTGAGAAAAACATCGCGGCCGACGACGCCAGGATTTTGACCTCCCCCGTGCCGGTGAAATATGTCCTGGAGGTGCCCGCCGGCTTCTGCGACCGCCACCGGATCGGCCCTTCGGACGAGGTCTCTTTCCAGCAGCCTCTGAGCGCGGCGGCTCCGGTCCGCTGAAACCTCTGCGGCTTGCCGATTGCCGCGCCTTCCTTTATAGTGCCGGGGATTAAGAAAAGCCGAGGCTTAGACCGGCGCTGCTCATAATTAGAGGTATCCTTAAAGTCGTCTTACAGCCTCAATCTATTATGCAACGCGAAATGCTGATGAATTTTTATGCGCTTGCTTCACTTGCGGTCTGACCGGCAAAACGGTATTTTGAAGACATGCTGACTGACGTGGAAAAGCGGGTGATACTTGCCTTGCAAAGGGACCTGGAGGTTGTGCCCCAGCCTTTCCAGGCGTTGGCCGAGCGTGCCGGCGTCTCGGAGGAGGAGGCCTTGGCAGCCATCCGCAGCCTGAAGGAAAAGGGCTATATCCGGCGCTTCGGCGCCACTCTCAGACACCAGCTTTCAGGCTTTGAGGCCAACGCCCTGGTGGTTTGGATCATCCCTCCGGCAGAGCTTTCCCGGGTCGGCAAGAAGCTGGCCGGCCACCGGGCCGTGACCCACTGTTACGCCCGCCCGCCCGCGCCCGGCTGGCCGTATAACCTGTACTCCATGGTCCACGGCAAAAGCCCGGAGGAAATCAGAGCTCTGGCCGCGGAAATGTCCAAGGATATAGGCATCGCGGATTATGACATCCTCTTTAGCGAAGCAGAGCTGAAAAAGACCACGATGCGTTATTTCTCTTAGGAGACCGCCTGACGGCGCCGGCAGGGCTTATTGCCCTGGCGGGAATTTTTCAGAGTCTCAGGAGCACCGTATGACCGGTTTCGCCACTTCCGAGCGCCTCTTTAAACTCGCCCAGGAGCTGATGCCCGGCGGGGTCAACAGCCCGGTGCGGGCCTGGCAGGCCGTGGGCGGCACCCCCCGTCTCATGGTGCGGGGCCAGGGTGCCCGGATTTTCGACGTGGACGGCAACGCTTATCTTGATTATATGGCTTCCTGGGGGCCCCTGATTTTGGGCCATGCGCACCCCCAGGTGGTGGTCGCCATCGAGCGCGCCGCGGCCCGGGGGACCAGCTTCGGCGCACCGACGCCCGAGGAAATCGAGCTGGCCCAAACCCTGACGGCCGCGGTGCCGTCTTTGGAGATGGTGCGCCTGGTGAGTTCCGGCACTGAGGCTTGCATGAGCGCGCTGCGCCTGGCCCGGGCCGCCACCGGGCGTCCCCGCGTCATCAAGTTTGACGGCTGCTATCACGGCCACGCCGACTCCTTTCTCGTAGCCGCGGGCAGCGGCGTGCTCACCCACGCCATTCCCGGCAGCCCCGGCGTGCCTCAGGAGATCGCCGAACTGACCATATCCCTGCCCTACAATAACCTGGACGCGGTGCACTGGGCCGTCAAAGAGTACCCGCAAGAAATCGCGGCCCTGATCGTGGAGCCCGTGGCCGGCAACATGGGGGTGGCGCCGCCCCAACCCGGTTTCCTGGAAGGACTGCGCCGCGTGTGCGATGACCACGGCATCATCCTGATCTTCGATGAGGTGATCACCGGCTTCCGGGTGGCCTGGGGCGGGGCCCAGGCCCTGTATGGCATCAAACCCGATCTCACCTGCCTGGGCAAGATCATCGGCGGGGGCCTGCCGGTGGGCGCCTACGGCGGCCGCCGGGATCTCATGCAGCACATGGCCCCCGCGGGTCCCGTCTACCAGGCCGGGACGCTTTCCGGCAACCCGGTGGCCGTGGCCGCAGGGCAGGCGACCCTGGAGGCCCTGCAGACGCCGCACACCTATGGCGACCTGGAGGAGAAAGGCGCCTGGCTGGCCCGGGAACTGGCCCAGGCCGCGGCCCGGCAGAACGTCCCCCTGACCATCAACCGGGTGGGCTCCATGCTGACCCTGTTCTTTACAGATTCCCCGGTGGCCAACCTGGAGGACGCCAAAAAATCGGACCTGGACCGCTTCGCCCGATTTTTCCAGGGTATGCTGGCAGAAGGGGTGTACCTGCCGCCCTCGCAATTCGAGGCCTGGTTCGTGTCCCTGGCCCATACCCCGGACGACCTGGAGAAGACCGTGGCCGCGGCCCGGCGGGTCTGGTCCCGCTAGTCGGCCCCATCTCGGGTCGGGAGAGCTTGGAGGTGATATCCTCTGCAAGCGCTCTGAGGTTGCGTTTCTGGAGCCGGCTGGATAAATAAAGTTAAATTGAAATTATTCTTTCCTGGCGCCTATTAATCCTAGTCCATTTTTGTACACTTTGGGTCGGAAATTTAACAAATAAACTGTTTTTGTCACCAATTTTTCCTTGCCATTTTTTTAAAGGGCTATATCATGCAAGGAGATTCTGCACATAATAACCCTGCCTTTATTCTATGCCTTGCCCCGGAAAGGAGGTGGAACCAGGCTCGCTTTGAGAAGCATAAACGGGGGCGATGGATTCGGTTTGTTAACCTTAACCGGCAGTTTCCTTATTTATTTTTCATTTGAAGAAGGAGGGATTATATGGCAGCAGGTAAAGTTCCAGCCAAAGCATGGCGCGTGGTGTTTTCAGGCACCGCCATCAACCTGTGCTTGGGCATTCTCTACGCCTGGAGTGTTTGGGCCAAGTATTTGAAAGTTCCGACCGTCGAAGGTAAGCTCGCGCTTGACATGGTGGGCCAGCCTATTCCTCAGTTTCCAGGTTGGGAATATCTCTCCGCCGCCCAGGCCTCCACGCCGTTTTCTCTGTGCGTCATTATCTTTGCCTTATTAATGATTCCAGGAGGTCGGATCCAGGATAGGTTGGGACCCAAAGTCGGGGCCATCACCGGCGGTCTCTTCCTGGCCCTGGGTTGCATCATCGCCGGTCTTTCCAAGAGCTATGCCGGTCTTATTATCGGTTTCGGCATTTTCGGCGGCATCGGCATGGGCATCGGTTATGCCGCGCCCACTCCCGCGGCCTTGAAGTGGTTCGGCCCGCATCAGCGGGGTTTGGTGGCCGGCCTGGTGGTCAGCGGTTACGGCGGCGCCGCGTTGTACGTCTCGCCTCTGGGCGAATTTCTCATCCGGACTACCGGTCTCACCGGCAGCTTCATTTGGTTGGGTATCCTGTTTGCAGTGGTAACCATCATCGCCGGGTCCATGCTGGCCTGGCCTGAACCCGGGTATGTGCCCCCGGCCGCTCCCGGCCCCGCCACCGGCGCAGCCAAGGCGGCTACGGTTATCGACTGGAACCCGTCGGAAATGATTAAGACCTGGCAGTTCTACGCCCTGGTCTGGCTGTTCATCGCCACCACCCAGTCGGGCCTGCTGATCATCGCCAACGCCGCGCCCATCCTGGGCAAGGCGGCCAAAGGCACTCCCTTCCTGGTGTCCAACGCCTGGATCCTGGCCTCTTACGGCGGTCTGATTAACGCCCTGGGCCGGATCGGCACCGGCAAGTACTCCGATATCATCGGCCGGGACAACGCCTATACCATCAACTGTCTGGTTTCAGCCCTGTGCCTGTTCCTGCTGCCTTGGATCATTGCCTCCGGCAACCTGTTCCTTCTGTTCCTGGCCGTGGGCATCGCTTACTGGCAGTACGGCGGCGGTCTGTCACTCCTGCCCTCCTACACCGCTGACTTCTTCGGACCCAAGAACCTGGGCATGAACTACGGCCTGGTGTTCCTGGGGTGGGGACTCGGGTTCTTCATGACCCGGCTGGGCGGCACCATTGAGGACATCACCGGCAGCCTGAGATGGGCCTTCTATCTCTCCGCCATCGTGCTGATCATCGGCGTGATCGTGGCCCGGGCCGCCAAGAGGCCGATGCACGTGACTGAGTAAACCAAACTCTTTCCCGAGTCTCAAGGCGCGTTTAGCCGCGGCAGGACTTGGGAGATAATCTTCACGGGAAGGCAGGGCGCGCCGCCCTGCCTTCTTTCTGTTATGGAAGGACAGCGATACCGCCATGGTCCCTGGAACTCCCTGGTCCATCCCCTATATTCCCGATCCCGGCAATCTGGCCGGCGACGTTTTCATATCCTTCATCGTTTCAGCGCTGTTGGCCATCATGATCAACGCCGAAGCCCAAGCCTGGGTGGCCACGCTCCTGGGAGATGTCCGCCCGGGGGCCAAGGACCGGTTTCACTTCAACGTCCTGTTCCATATGAGCTTTACGGGCAGCCTCAATTATCTGGTGGCCGGCTTCGGCTGGCCCAAACCCATTGACATCGATGCGACCAAGTTCCGGCACCCCAGACTCTACCTCCTCCTGGCCCGTCTGGCCGGTCCTGTGGCCAACATCCTTCTGGCCAATATCGCCGCCAGCCTCGTATTCGCCATCAAATTCATCGAAATGGACCCCCTGGTGTTCATGATGGTCCTGAGCGTCAATGTCGCCACCGCGGTTTATCACCTCTTGCCTATCCCGCCGCTGACGGTGGGCGCGGTCCTGGTGGCCTGGCTGCCCCGGCGCTTCGACTTTTTCAAAAAAGTATTTAACTGGACGGGGCCTTTCCTCATTGTGGCCGTTTTTCTTTGGGAGCGCCTCACCGGCACCGGAATAATCAGTCCTTATGTCAATCCCTTGATCTTAATGGTGGTGAAATTCATCCGCGGCGGTTAGATGGCCGAACCTTCCGCCCGTTTCTGAGGGAGTACTTCCCGGTACTTGTCTTGTCTGTTTTTCTAATTATCTTTATCGTTGAATAATGCGGTTTTATTGACAATATTGATTTTTATATTCCTATTTGTTAACATTACGTTCTGGATTTGGCACGTTTTTTGTTAAGGAAAATTAACTAAAACCGGAGTCTGAAATTTTTGATCAGGGAAATGTAAAAAAAATTACAGACTCGGCTGGATTAACGTATAATTATTTGAACATTCTCTTCTTCGTGTTGCGGTGAAAGGGGATGCTCGAAGCTTGACTTAAAGCGGCCGGGCAGTCACTGCAAATGACAGAATGACAGGTAGACAACCTCAGCCGTAAGGGGGGAAGGCTGAACATGAGCGCCGTGCTGGTAACCGGGGGAGCGGGTTTCATCGGTACGAACTTCGTCAGGCATTTGCGCCGCCTCCGCCCACACTGGCCTCTCATCAACCTGGACCTGCTTACCTATGCCGGCAATCCTGAAAATCTGCAGGATTTGGCCGGCGATTCTTTTTATACCTTTGTGCGCGGCGATATCGCCGACCGGGACACGGTGGCATCCCTGTTTGACCGCCATCCTATCCGCCTGGTGGTTCATCTGGCCGCGGAAACCCATGTGGACCGCTCCATCCTGGACCCGGAAAGGTTCGTGCGCACCAACGTGGTGGGCACCTATAATCTCCTGGAGACGGCCCGCCGGGCCTGGAAAGACTTGCCGGAGGCCGCGGGCTGCCGTTTTCTCCATGTCAGCACGGACGAAGTTTACGGGTCCCTGGGGCCGGACGACCCGCCTTGCACGGAAGCCTCCCCTTACGCCCCTTCCAGCCCGTATTCCGCCACCAAGGCCGCGGCGGACTGGCTGGCCCGCTCCTATTTCCGCACTTACGGCTTTCCCGTAATCATCACCAACTGCTCCAACAATTACGGGCCCTATCAATTTCCGGAAAAGCTTATTCCCTTCGTCCTCTGCCAGGCGCTGGAGGGCAAACCGGTGCCCATTTACGGCACCGGAGCCAACATCCGGGACTGGCTTTTCGTGGAGGACCACTGCGACGCCCTGCTCAAAGTGCTGGAGACGGGCGCGGTCGGGGAAACATATAATATCGGCGGCAATCAGGAAAGAACCAATCTGGATTTGGTCCGATTATTGCTTCGGCTGCTAGCTGACTTGCGCCCTGGCTTGGGGGATTTGGAAAGCCTGATCACCTTCGTGCCGGACCGCCCGGGACACGACTGGCGCTATGCGTTGAACACCGAAAAAATTTCCCGGATGTTAGGCTGGCGGCCCCAGGTCGCCCTGGAAGAGGGGCTCGTCCGCACCATTGCCTGGTACCTGGATCATCAGGAATGGCTTGCCCGGGTCCGCACCGGGGAATACCGCCGCTATCTGGAGGCGCAGTACGGCCGCGCAGTATCTAAGCCGCGGCTGACAACCGGTTCATGAGAGAAGATAAAGTTAGCCATGGTTGATGCCGAACAGGAGGATTACAACCACCTTCATCTGGAGTGCCGTGCGGCGCTTCATCTGGCAAGGAAAACAGGTTTATGAGACCGACCCCCTGGATTTTGGTGGTAGATGACGACCCTGGTATTTTGGAGCTGGTACAGGATCTCCTGCGGCCGAATTACCTGGTGGATACTGCTAATAATGTCAAGGAAGCCCAGGCCCGCTTGCAGAACGGGGCCTATGATCTGGTGCTCACCGACATGGTCATGCCTGAGATTGCGGGCATGGAGCTGGTAAAATATGTGCGTCTGCATTACCCGGACATCCCGGTCATTGTTTTTACCGGGTACGCTAATTTTCAGGATGCGGTGACCGCGGTCAAACTCGGGGCTTTTGATTATCTGCCCAAGCCCATCCAGACCGAAATCCTGCGCCATGCCATCCATCGCGCTCTGGAGTTTCGCCGTTTATCTCTGATGCAGAGGGACCTGGAATTTATCTATCAAGGGGCCGAGGCCCTGGGCTTCCAGGCTCTGGACCTGCTCTCCGAAACGCCGGAAGCCGCCATGCTGGGCCGCTTGCGCGAAGTGGGCTCCAGAGGGGAGTCATTAAAGGAAATCGGTGACGCCTTTCTGAATGCGGCCTATGAAATCTTCCGCGCCACCCAGTCGTCAATCTTCATGTTTGACCCTAATCAGAACATGTTCACCGGCTTGGCCGCCCGGGGGCCGGATGCGGAAGCCCGGCTGGCCGCCTCAGTGCCGGTTACCGGGGGCATCATGGGATATGTGGTCACCCAAAGACGTCCCCTGCTGGTGGCAGACATCGACCTGGACCAGCGGTTTTCGTTGAGCGGGCGGCGCTTCTCTTACCAGAGCGGCAGCTTCATGATCATACCGCTGGCGGGCTCCAGGTTCTGGGGGGTTATCAATCTCACGGACCGGGAGGACCGCCAGCCTTTCAGCGCCCGGGACCTCTTTTTGGGCTGGCTCCTGGGAATGCTCTTCGTCGAGATCATGGAAAGACGCGAGACCCGCCCGACGGTGGAGCCGCAGCCTTTCCTGGGCCCCTTGATCAAAGAGCACATTCCCTTAGGGGTGGCGCTGGTCGATCAGGATTTGACGATAATTCAAAATAACATGGCCTTGGAACGCCTGTTGGGGGTCAAAGGCAAGCACCTTGCAGGGAAAAAATTTACTTCCATCCTGGGCCTTGCCTCCTCCGACCAGGAAGCCTTGGAGGCATCCTTTCAGAAACTCCTGGATGACCGGGAACCCAAGGACCTGCCGCCCTTGAAGAGCTCCCAGGGCAATAAGGGACACCGTTTTTTGGGCATCAAGATGATTCCCTCCCTGCAACAGGGTAACGGCTCCCAAACCATCGTCATGGTGGAAGACGTCAGCGAAATCGAACAACTGCGGCAGCGCCTGCACCTGTACGAGCATCTGGCCATCATGGGCAAACTCTCCTTGTGCGTGGCCCATGAACTCAACAACCCCTTGGACGGCATCCGGCGCTACCTGTCTCTGGCCCAAATGAAAAAGAACGATCCCGGCGAGGTGGACCGTTATTTGGGCGAAGCCATCAAGGGGCTCCACAAGATGTCCCTCACCATTCGGTCTCTCCTGTCATCGGCCAATCCGCTCAAAGCTCCCAGGGCCACGGACAGCCTGCTGAACCTCCTCCAGGACGCGGTCAAGATCATGATGTTTCAGGCCAGCGACCAACGGGTGCAGGTGGAGTTCCATCCGCCCGGCGAACTGCGCAACCTAACGGTGGAAGGGGACCTGTATCACGTCTTCATCAACATCATCAAAAACGCCCTCCAGGCTATGCCGCAAGGGGGAAAACTTTGTATTTCCGGTTTCATCAACGATAAAAAGGTGGAAATCGACTTCGAGGACTCGGGACCCGGCCTGTCGTCCCATGAACTGAGCCAGATATTCCAGCCCTTTTATTCAACCAAAGAGGGGGTCCAAGGGCTCGGTTTGGGACTGCCTATTTGCCGGAAAATTCTGGAGCGTTACGGCGGACAACTGACGGTACAAAGTCAACCTGGACAAGGCACTACTGTGAAAATACTGCTGCCGAAATCCGGCATTGGGGGTAGCTTTGGCACACCATAGAAAAATACTGGTGGTGGATGACGATTCGCTTGTGTGCGATTCCCTTAAAGAATTGCTGACTCTAGAGGGTTATGCGGTGGACACGGCCCTGGACGGCACCGAGGCTCTCAACAAGGTGAAGCAGGATTCATTTCATCTGATACTCTCCGACATTCACATGCCGGGGCTGAACGGCATTGAATTGCTCAAAGAGTTGAAGGGACTGGATTCAAACACCTTTATCGTGTTCATCACCGGCCATGGCCACATTGACGGCGCGGTGGAGGCCATAAAGCTGGGGGCTTACGACTACATAACCAAGCCCATCGACGATACCCGGCTGAAATTCACCATTCAGCGGGCTCTGGAGCAGCAGAAGCTGCTGTTGTCGTATCAAAATCTAAAGCAGCGCCTCAAACCCTGGGACTTGCAGGACACCATGAAGTTCCGGGACCGCAAGATGGAGCAGCTCCTGGAACTGGTGCACACCATTTCCGACACGCAGGCGTCGGTACTGATCTCCGGCGAATCCGGCACGGGCAAATCTCTGTTGGCCAGGTACATTCATTCTCAGTCCTCCCGCAAAAACCGCCCGTTTGTCAAGATCAGTTGCGGCTCTCTGTCCGAGACCCTGCTGGAAAGCGAACTCTTCGGGCACGTGCGGGGCGCGTTCACCGGCGCCATCCGGGACAAAAAGGGCAAATTCGAGGAGGCCCACGGCGGCACCATCTTCATAGACGACATAAATTCCGCCTCGGCCAACCTCCAGGTCAAACTCCTCCGGGTTCTTCAGGAGAAAGTCATCGAACGGGTGGGCGGCAACACCCTTATCCCGGTGGACGTCCGGATCATCTGCGCCACCAACACCTCACTGCAGGAAGAGGTGGCCCGGCAGAATTTCCGGGAGGACCTCTACTACCGCGTCAATGTGGTGTCCTTGGCCATCCCGCCTTTAAGGGAGCGGCTGAGCGATATCTCACCGCTGGCCGAGCACTTCATCGAGCAGTTCAACCTGATTCACCGGCGCAAAGTCAAAGGTTTGTCCAAGACCGCGCATCAGGTTCTCCTGCGTTACCGCTGGCCCGGCAATGTCCGGGAGCTGGAGAACATCATTGAACAGGCGGTGATTTTAAGCCCCGGAGAATACATTATCCCGGAGGTTCTGCCGCAATATATCCGCGAAAGCGCGGTGTGCACCGTGCCGGCCAGTACTGATTTATCGCTGGACGACGCCCTGGGGCACGCCGAAAAGCAGATTATCCTGGAAACCCTGGAACGCTTTAAATGGAACCGTCAGATGTGCGCCCAGGCTTTAGGGATCAGCCGCACCACCCTGTTCAATAAAATGAAGCGCTTTCAGCTTATGGAGCACCGGCGTCAGACCCCCGGGCGCAAACCCGGCATTAAGGCGGGCGGCCAGACCGCGCGCTTTTAGCCTTAAACTGCCGGAAGCCGGCGGTTCGCCGCCGCACCGCATCGTTAAATGAACTTTAGGGGCACGGCTTGCCGTGCCTTTGAAATTTTCGGCCCCTTCCCCATCCTAAGCGGCACGGTGGTATAATACCAGGCAGTCGTGCCGGTTTCTTATAACGAATAGTTATTTTCCAAGGGAGGACCTTGCTCCTGTAGGGGAGGACCCGGGCGTCCTTTCGGCAGGGCCGATACATGGGTAGTCCCTGGCGCCGGTTCGGTTCTTTTGAAGGCAACTCGTGTTAGAGGACCCCCTCACCTCAGTCCTCTCCCCCATTGTATGGGGGAGCGGAGAAAAAAAGACGATCAAGGAATTTTTCCTTAAAAGCCATGCAGCCTGCTGTTATCTTGAATTTCGCCTTATCCCGGCGATTTTTTCCCTCTCCCCTCCGGGGAGAGGGCAGGGTGAGGGGAAGTAAGATGATCAATAATCTTCTCTGCACACGAGGTTTTAAAATAGTTTCTAGACCCATAAGGAGAAAAATATGCAGCCCGACTACGACACCTTGGTAGGCTGGGACCACGACCATCTCTGGCACCCGTTCACCCAGATGCAAGGTTTCCGGCGGGAGGAATTGCTCATCATTACCCGAGGTGAAGGGGTTTATCTCTATGATTACCAGGGCAGGCGCTATCTGGACGGGGTGTCGTCCTTGTGGTGCAACGTCCACGGGCATCGGCGCCCGGAGTTGGATCAGGCCGTGCGGGAGCAGCTTGATAACCTGGCCCACAGCACCCTTCTGGGCTTGGCCCACCCGGCCGCGGTCACATTGGCCCGCCGGCTCGCGGAAATCTCTCCCCCCGGCCTTGCCAAGGTGTTTTTTTCCGATAACGGCTCCACCGCGGTGGAGGTGGCCCTGAAGATCGCGTTTCAATACTGGCGGCAGCGGGGCCGGCCGGAGAAGCAGCTTTTCCTGAAACTTTCCCAGGCTTACCACGGCGACACCCTGGGCGCGGTGTCCGTGGGGGGCATCCCCTTGTTCCATGAAATTTATCGTCCCCTGCTCTTCGACACCCTGGAAGCTCCCACTACCTACTGTTACCGATGCCCGCAACAGGAGAACTGTCAGGAGCAATGTCTGGCCAAGCTCGAGGAAATGGTGGCCGTCCACCATCAGGAACTTGCCGCGGTGATTCTGGAGCCCGTCATGCAGGGCGCCGCGGGCATGATCGCCCAGCCGCCGGGGTATATCCGGCGGGTGCGGGAGGTGACCGAAGAGTTCAAGGTGTTGCTCATCACCGATGAAGTGGCCACCGGCTTCGGCCGCACCGGCCGGATGTTCGCGTGCGAGCATGAAGATGTCAGCCCCGATCTTTTATGCGTGTCCAAGGGCATTACCGGCGGTTACCTGCCCCTGGCGGCCACGTTGGCCACAGACGAGATATATGATGCTTTTCTGGGCGAATTTCAAGAATTCAAGGCCTTTTTCCACGGCCATACCTATACCGGCAACCCCCTGGCCGCGGCCTGTGCCCTGGCCAGCCTGGAAGTCTTCGAAAAGGACCGGGTGCTGGCAAACCTCGCGCCGAAAATCGAACTCTTCAGGCAGCGCCTGAACGAGATGGGGGCCCATCGGCACGTCGGAGACATCAGGCAGCGAGGCTTCATGACGGGCATTGAGCTGGTCCAGGACAAAGATACGAAAAGGCCTTTTCCCATTGAGCGGCGCACCGGCCACCGGGTGATTCTGGCGGCCCGGAAACTGGGGGCGATCCTGCGGCCCCTGGGCGACACCATCATCCTCATGCCGCCCTTGTGCATCTCTCCGGCAGAACTGGAAGACCTGTGCCGGATCACCCTGGAGGCCATCGACCAGGGGACCCGCTGATATCAGGTCCCAAAAATTCATACAAATCCTAGCCGGTCCTTGATGCCTTCGTGAGTGGACGCGATTCATTGCGCCCTCCGGGGCGGGATGAATCACGCCCCCTGCCGAGGGCTCGTTTGAGCAATGAAGGTTTTTGGTATTCCCACAATCAGAACAAAAATCTTTTCAATTAGGGACTTGGTAAACAGGCGCCATATAATTCGCTATTTTTTAAACAAAATAGCATTCTCATGTTTTAACTACCAAAAATTACACTGGATTATTACTCTGCCGAATAAATCTTAAATACCGGTTGACATTCCCGCCATTCTATGACACGCGAAAGAAAAGGCCGGTGGAGCGGGCCTCCATGCCCGCCAAATGGCTGTTGATTGAAAATGCCGTCCTGCACTTGATAAATTTTCCTGCCTCAGAAAAGGAGAAAAAACGTGTCCAAAATTCTGCGGCTCAATATGGTTGACAAAAGTTTCCGCTGGGAGGACGTCAAACCGGACTGGCAGGGTTTAGGCGGCCGCGCCCTTACCTCCCGCATTGTGCGGGAAGAGGTGCCCCCCACCTGCCACCCCTTGGGGGCGGCCAACAAGCTGGTGGTGGCGCCGGGGCTTTTGACCGGCGCGCCCGCGGCCAACGCCGGCCGTATCTCGGTGGGCGGCAAATCCCCCCTGACCGGCGGCATAAAAGAAAGCAATTCCGGGGGGCTCGTGTCCATCAAGCTGGCCCGCTTAGGCGTCAAGGCCGTGGTGGTGGAAGGCCGGCCGGAAAACGGCGGCTTCTCTGTGGTCAAAATCAGCAAAGACGGGGTGGAATTCCTCCCCGCGGATGAATTTGCCGGCCTGGGCAACTACGACACCATGGCCCGCCTGTGGGAGCGCTTCGGCAAGGGCGTGGGCGTCATGAGCATCGGCCAGGCGGGCGAGAAGCGCCTGATGGGAGCTTCCATTCATTTCGCCGACCCCGCGGGGCGGCCGGGGCGGGCCGCGGGCCGGGGCGGTCTTGGGGCGCTCATGGGCTCCAAGAAGCTCAAAGCCCTGGTGGTGGACGACGCCGGGGCCGACCCTGTGCCTTTAGCCGACCGGGAGAAGTTCAAGGAAGCCTCCCGCAAGTGGGCCAAATATCTGATGGAGCACCCGGTTTCCGGCCAGGCCCTGCCCGCTTACGGCACCGCGGTGCTCATCAACATCGTCAACGAAGCGGGCGCTTTGCCCACCCAAAATTTCCGGGGCGGGCGCTTCGAGTTCGCCGAAGACATCAGCGGCGAACATATGGCGGAGCTGATCAAACAGCGGGGCGGCAAAACCAAGGAGGGCTGCCATCCCGGCTGCGTCATTCAATGCTCCCAGACCTATCACGACAAGGAAGGCAAATACCTCACTTCAGGGTTTGAATACGAGACTATCTGGGCCTTGGGCGCCAATACCCTGATCCGCTATCTGGATGAGATTGCGGTTATCGACCGCCTCTGCGACGACTACGGCCTGGACACCATCGAAATGGGCTGCACCCTGGGAGTGCTCATGGAAGGCGGTGTCATCCCCTGGGGCAGCGGCCCCGCGGCCATCGAAATGGTCAGGAAAGTGGCTACAGACGACCCCTGGGGCCGCATTGTAGGCAACGGCTCGGTGTTCACCGGTCAGGCCCTGGGCGTGGACCGGGTTCCTGCGGTTAAGGGCCAGGGGCTGCCGGCCTATGATCCCCGGGCCGAAAAGGGTGTGGGGCTGACCTTTGCCACCAGCCCCATGGGAGGCGATCACACCGCGGGCTACGGCGTGGCCGTAAACCTCCTGGGCTGCGCCGGCGGCGGCAATCCTCTGAAAAAAGAAGGCAACATCGAACTTTCCCGGAACCTCCAGGTGGCCACCGCGGCCATTGACTCCACCGGCTTGTGCCTTTTTGTGGCCTTTGCTGTCCTGGACAACCCCGACGCTCTTCAGTGCATAATCGATATGATCAATGCCCGCTACGGCCTGAGCTTGACCGGGGACGACGTCACCGCGCTGGGCAGGCAGGTTCTCAAAGACGAGCGCAGTTTCAACCGGGATGCGGGTTTCACCAAGGCCCAGGACCGCCTGCCTGAGTTCTTCAAGGAAAACCTGAAGCCCCACAATGTCACCTGGGATTTCACCGACGAGGAAGTGGATCAGGTCCTGGCGGACTTGTAGCCTACTTTATTCATGAGCTTTTCAAAATATGCGGCAACGCATTGAAATATGTAATTAAAACGGAAGGTTCGAAACAGCGGAGTGTTTTTTGCACAGGCTGGAAAGCCTGTGCCACCGGGTCCTTCGGTCCTTGGTGAATTGTCCGGGTTAGGGAATTAGAGGACATTTCAAAACCCCCTCACCTCAATCCTCTCCCCCATTGTATGGGGGA
>JASEFS010000008.1 GCA_030018495.1 Deltaproteobacteria bacterium
CACCACGGAAAGATAGCAATAACCAGCGCCGCACACCACGGCGCACCAGGGGGGATCGGGACGCTCAATTTCTATTATGCAAAAACCGACTGCGGCGAGCATCCCGATACCCTTGTACATCCTCTGCAGCCTGTTGGAATATCGGGGGATATTATCTTTGTCCATACAAAGAGACCGATAGGAGCTGGGGGAGGGGGAAAATGCTACCACACGAAAGTCGCAGCAAAAGTCTGAGAGACGCCTTTTTGAAAACCGGTGCCTTCGGACTTGCATGGCTGGCCGCGGTTCTGCTCATAGCGAGCTGCAACATCCGCCAGTCGGGCCAACTGCCGGACAAGTTTTGGGCCGGAGTCCGGCCGGCCTCGGGGGATACCGAGCGCTTGATGAAGAATTTTCGGTATCTCAAGGCCGCGGGGCGCACGGAATTGGCCCTGAAGGAACTGGAAGAAGCACATTATCAAGACCCTGGCAATCTGCAAATCATCGACATCCTGGCCCAGTGTTATGAAGAATTAGGGGCCTGGGAGCGGGCCGAAAAGCTTTATCTGCAAGCCCTGGACCGGGACCCGGACAACCCGGCCTTGGCCAATAATCTTTGTTTCTCCTATTACCAGGCAGGCAGGTTTGACAAAGCCGAGGCCTGCTTTCGGGATCTTCTGAAGCGCCAGCCTCAAAACGCCACGGTGAGAAACAACCTGGGTCTCCTGCTGGTCAAAACGGGCCGGCAGGAGCAAGCCTTCCGCTTATGGCGGGAGCACGAAAACGACGCCACGGCCAAGACCCGCCTCAATCAAGCCCTGGCGGCCCTGGGAATGACGCCGCAAATGGATGTCGCCAGCGCCGGCGAGGCCAAAAAGGAAGCTGCGGCGGCGCCGGCGGCGCAGGCAATGCCGGTTAAGCCGCAGGTGGCCGAACCAAGCCCGGTTCAGACCGCGCTGTCGCCGGTTCAAACAGCCTCGCAGGCTCAGCCTTTGACCGCCGCGCCGGCTAGGACCGAGGAGACCGCGGCGGTTCCGGTCATGGCCGAGCAGCCCAAGCAGTCCGAACCGCAGACTGCGCCTGCGGCAACCGCGGCTGTTCAGGACGTCATGTCTGTGTCTGCCCCGCTTCCGGCTGCAGCTGTGCCAGGGACTCCTAAGGAGTCGGTTAAACCTGAGCCTGCAGCCCATTCGGCCTTGTCGGCAGGGCAAACCGCCCTTAAACCAGCGGCCGAAAGAACCGAAATAAGAGCTCAAGCGACGACCGAGTCGGCTTCGGCCCCGGTAAAACCGCCGGTAATCCAGGCATCGTCCCCGAAGTCTCCACCGGCCGCAGCCGTTGCTACGGTTCAGCCATCGCCGGCCCAGACGCCGTCTCCTGCCAGGGCTGAGCCGCAGGCTGCTCTTGCCGCGGCTTCCCCTGATAAAGCTAAGGGGAAGACGGCGACTCGGAAATTGGCCGCACCTGCAGCCGATGCCTCTCAACCCGCGCCCAGGCGAGCCACGATCCTCACAGTAGAGGAACTGTTGAACACCCGCCTGGACATCAGAAACGGCAACGGTCTGCAGGGCATTGCCGCATTGAACCGGACTTGGCTAACCATGGAAGGTTTCCATGTGGCGGCCATCGGCAATCACCTTGATTTCGGCAAGGAAAAGACGGAAATTTCTTATCAGCCCCAGGCTGAGAGGGTCGCGCAGGTTCTCAGGGAAGACTTCTTCCCCGGGGCCGACCTCAAGGCCAGCGACAAACTCGGCAAGGATACGGACGTGCGCATCACCCTGGGCCATGACCAGAAGGCCAGGAAGGCAAAAATTGAAGAGCGCGTAGCGCTCCTGGATCTCAGAGCCCAACTGGCCGTCATGCTGGCTTCTTCCGGTAAATCCGAAAAAGCTTCGGCTGTAGCGGCCACTCCAAAGAAAGCCGAACTCCAAACGACGCAGTCCCGCAAGAATGAATCGCCGGAATCGCCGGCGCAGATTTCAGTTTCCGAGCCGGTCAATGCTCAGCCCGTCCTGCTGACTGCGGAGGAGTTGACCAAAACGAAGATCGAACTGCGCAACGGCAACGGCGTCCAGGATCAGGCCCGGAAGCTGCGTGCGGAGATGGAAGTTCAGGGCTTCACCGTGGTGCGCATCAAAAACCACATTGATTTCGGCATGGCGCAGACGAAGATTCTGCACCGCAGCCCGGCCCAGCGGGTGGCCCGGGCCCTGAACCAAAAATATTTCCGGAGCGCGCGGCTGGAAGAGGCCGCCAACCTGCCCGAGGATGTGGATGTCAAGATCATCCTGGGCAAGGACCTGTCGGGCGGCCTCAACCTGATGGCCAAGGCCGATTGATAAAACAGGGCGGTAACGGAACCGATGCCGCCCTTTTAACAGCTTTGTTAACCCTTAGCCGCAGGCCCATTCAAGTCTGCGCCTGACCCGGTCACTATTTCCATTTTGAGGGGGCGGGCCTCAGAGCCCGCCTCAGTTTTTTTGGCACAAGCTGTTCAGGTCCGCCAGTATTTTGTTCCGGTAATACTCCACCTCAGTTTCGTTCAGCATGATCATGTCCAACTGGCGGGTATGGATGGTGATATATCCCAGGACCTTGAGACGGCTCAACATATAATCCAGGGGCTCGCCTTCCAGTCTGGCGAACAGCGCATCCTCCTTGACGTCCACCTTAAAATCATAGCGCTCCAGGATATCCGCCACAAATTTGGCCCGGAGCACCCGCCGGGGCTGGTCCGCGGCGCCGCCTTTAAAATTGAAGCGCAGATAATTCTCATAGGGCTCTTCTCCGGTGAGGGCCTCCACCGTGGAGAAATGGAATCCCAGCCGGGAGGTCAGATTGCAGAAGTATCTGGAAATCATAAAATAGTTCTGATTGCCGTAGATGGTGTCCCCGGCTGTTTCCAAGCCCGTCCCGCCGGCGGACCTTAGCACAATGGACATGAATCCCGCGGTGTCCACCGGCGGCGGGCCTTCCCAGGGCACCGCGGTGATCCCCTCCCACAGGGCCAGCATCGGAATGGAATTGATATTGTCCAGGGTCACTTCCTTGCCCGGCACCTCCTGCTTGAAGCCGTCCTCCAGGTTCAGAACCAGCCATTGCATGGGCACCTCGGTGGCCAGTTTTTTAATGAAGTGCCTGGTAACGGCCTTGTCCTTTTCAAAGGAAAACATCTCCCTGACGGAGACTTCATGGGCGAACCGGGTAATATCGTGCAGAGTGCGGCAGGCCTGCGGCTTGAAATTCGGGCTCTCCGGGCTGGTGAGGTTGAGAGGGGTGATAAAGCTCATCACCTCTTTGAGGGTCTCGAACACCGGAGTGCCCACCATAAGCCCTTTTTTCTGGGGTGCTGCGGCAAGCAGAATTTCGGCCCGGCCCTCGTAGATGGTATGCCCATCCGCGTCCACGGTAACTTCCTGGCCCGGCTTCATCTTGCGGGTGGCCTCGAAAGTGTTGAACAAAGCCGGGATGCCGAATTCACGGGCCACATTGGCCAGGTGCCCGGTAATGCCCCCCCGGTCGGTGACCACCGCCGCGGCCCGGGGCAGAAGCGCGGCCCAGCCGGGGTGGGCGAACGCGGTGACCAGCACCGCGCCGTCAGGGAAGCGAAGCACATCCAGATTGTTTTTCACCAGGTAAACCGGCCCTGCAGCCACGCCCGGGCTGGCCCGCTCCCCGCCTTTGAGGATCACCGGGTTGGGTATGTCCGCCAGAGCCGCACTATCCCGGTCACTCACTTCCGTCTGCTGCAAAGGCCGGCTCTGAAGAATGTAGACGCGGCCGTCGCGGTCAATGGACCACTCGATATCCTGGGGGGCCTGGAAATGGCTCTCCAGCAGCAGCGCCATTCTCGCCAGGTCGAGGACCTGGGAATCGCTGAGCGCAGGCGCTTCCCCTTCAGTGTCCGGCGTCAAAATTATGCCTTCGCCGGGGAGACATACCGCCTGGAGTTCCTTCCGGCGAATATCCCGCTTGATAATGCTCAAAGGTTCGCTTTTGGAAACTTCCCACAGGTCCGGGGTGACGCTTCCGTCCACCACGGTTTTGGCCAGCCCGTGCACCCCGTTGATGATGATGACCTCGCGGCGGATGTTGGTAGGGTCCCGGGAATACATAACCCCGCCTGACACCGCGTCCACCATCCTGAGACACCCCACGCACATGGGCACGTCTTCATCCCTGAGCCCTTTCTGGAGGCGGTAATTCAATGCCGTGAGGGCGTATTTGCTGGCCAGGACTTCCTTGTAGACCTGAAGCATATTGTCAGGGCTGACGTTGAGCTCCGAGCGATACTGCCCGGCAAAGGAAGTCTGCACCGCATCCTCGCCCACCGCGCTGGAGCGCAGGGCCAGGCGAAAGTCCTGATGGACTTCGGCCTCAAGTTCCCGGTACGCCGCAGCTATGGCTCGGGCCAGATCCTCCGGCACTTCCCCGCCGATAATGAGCATCTGGATTTCCGAACTCAGGCGGTACAGGTCGGCAATGCCCTGGCCTTCCGCAGCCTGGAGCCGCCGGTTGATCTCTTCCTGAAGTTCGTTATGCTGCAGGAAGCGCTCGTACGCCGCGGCCGTAATGACAAAGCCTTCAGGCACCGCGATTTCCTGCAGCCTGCTTTTGATTTCCCCCAGGTTGGCCATTTTGCTGCCCACACTGTCGGCCATATCCTTGTGCACCCGGCTCAGGGGGAGCACCGGCTCGCCGACGGCTGCGGAAGCGCGCTGTTCGAGGACGGCTTCGATGCTTTCCCGAATGCCCTCAAACACCGGCAACAGATCCTGATATTTGCCTCCCGACAACTCGTTTAAGGAGCGGATCATGGAGAACACATTGACGCAGGCCGCCGTGGCATGGGAGCGCACAAAGGTCATGCCGAAGCTCTGCTGGCCGTGGAGGGTGGTCTCCATCTCCGCCATGATCTGCAGCGCCGTGTTGTTGGCGTTTAGCAAGACCTTGAAAGCTAGAAATTTAGCCCTAAAAAGCCGGCGAAACTCCTCCATGGCCTCCGCCGGCGGTGGCTCTTCTTTCCGGGAAAACACGGTCTTGAGGCGCTGGAGAAAACCGGCCATCTAATACACCCCTGCTGCTCGTCAATGTTCCCGTTTAAGGGAAACCAGGTATCCCGGCATGATTTGCTCCATCCAGGTTCGGCCGATGGCGTCCGTAGGAGAAATCTCCTGAACTTTGCCGTAGCCCACCTGCCGGCCTTCCGGGTCCAGAATGGCAAATTCCTGGCCAAGGGTCAAACCGTGCTCCGTCCCCAGGCCGAAGGCCAGGATGTAGAAGCCTTCACCTTTTACGACTTTATAGATTTCAGCCAGGCCTTTCTCCGCCAACAGCCCTTCTATCCGGCGGGAGTAGCGGAAAACCACCAGGAGATTGACCAAGAGAAAGGGAATAAAAAATCCGGCTGCCAGCCAGGGGGAAAGACCGGTATGGCGCAAAAGCAAAGACCGGGAATTTTTGCGAAGACTCAGTTGATCCGCAAAGACCACCACCCCGTACGGAGGCGGGGGTTTTTCCGCACTGCCTTCAGGGAGCCTGACCGCCAGCACATATTTGCCCGGCGGTGTATCGGGGCTGACCACCAGGCGTCCCCGCCACATGTTGCCTCCTAAAAAATACCCGGAGTGGAGGGTTTCGAACTCGATTTTCAGGTTGGGGGAATTACTGATATAGGCCAATGCTTCGACCTGTTTGACGCTTTCCGGAAGGGGTCCGTTGATTTCGGCCACAGCCCCCGGCAGAACGTAAAAGACGTGGAAGGGCTCCCTAAACTTGGCAATTAGGCCGTCCAGCACGGCCAGGAAGATCAGCAAGCAGAAAAAAGCGGCGGTATAGCCGGCCAGGCTGCGCAAGCGGATGGCGTGTGACAAGTCCATGGAAAACGGTGGTCAGCCGGTGACCGGCAGTCTTGATTCCTTAAGGGGCGGCAGTTCGACGACCCTCTGCCATAATTTTATGCCGGTTACAGAGGATCGCCATGGATTTTTCCACTGGCCAGGGCGATCCTCTGGAACCCGGCAGCTTATTATTTCTTGAATATATCGGTTCTGGTGATGTTCATAAGCCTTAACGCCTTCCCCGGCTCCTTATAATAAATCCGCACTTCGTCCCCGGCCTCCCAGGTCTCCGGCGGCAGGTTGAAATACTCATCGGGAACTGAGAAGGTCACCAGTAGCCGCTGCCGGCTGGAATACTCGGTAATGGTCTTCTTGTCCCTGTCAATTACCGGGAAGGTCTTGCCCGCCACCAAGGGGTCACTTCTGCCTACGCCCTCTCGTTGATCGATGAGGCTGTAAGGAATCGTTTTGAAGTTCTGGGTGGCGGGATCGAAAATGACGATTTCCTTGGCCTTGGCGTCAAGTTTCATGCGCAGACCGGGTTTGGGTTCGGGCCCCATCTCCTTTGGGTCCTCTGGTATGGTGTAAGTGTGGGGGGGCAAGGTGTTATAGTCCGGAGCACCCGGCTCCGCCTTCTTATCCTGAATGAGCGTAACGACGCCTTTAGCTTTGTCAAAAGCGATTACCCTTCCTTGGTCCACCTTCCCCATTTCTCCGCAACCCGTGACCAATGCCAGGGGCAGGAGGGAAAAAATAATCAACCAGCTCAGCCTTCTTATCATAACAGCGTTCCTCCTTGCGAGATCCCCGGGTTGTCAGCCGGCCACCGGGACTTTAGCCGCCGCCCTTTTGGCCGCCACCTCTTGCTTGGCCCCCTGCACCATGCGCACGAAGATATAGAGGGACATGGCCGCCACTAAGCCCAGGATGAGCACGGTGGCTGAGCCGTCGAAGATCGCCGCGTAGGGCGGAATGGCCCTGGCCAGAAGCTTGAGTATAATGGAAATCGCGCAGCCCACCACAGCCAGGCCGAAGGCGATGCGGATGCCATATCCTTTGATGTACTTGGTGGCCACGGTGCCGATCTGGGCTCCCACGGCCGCGCCGATGAGCATGATGATGGCGGCCACCAGCTCGGTGCGACCTTTGTAAGTATAGGTGGCGGTGCCGTAGAGGCCGGAAATCATTACTTCAAACAGGTCGGTGCCCACCGCCACATGAGTGGGGCAGCCGATGAAATAGATCAACGCCGGCATCCGGATCAAACCGCCGCCGATGCCCAGAATGCCCGCCAGCCAGCCGGTGAGGAAGCTGACCAATACCGGCATCCAGAAGGAAATGTAAATCTGGGCCTCTTTGAAGTGAATCATGGGCGGGATCTTGATGCGGTGGATGGTCTTGTGCCACTCGATGCCGGTGGCCAGAGCTTCCAGTGATGCGCCGGTGCGCGCCGCCTCCCGCTCTTTTCTTCTCTTCTTGGCCACGTCGGCGAAGACCATCCAGGCGATGAGCGCGAGCAGGATGAGGTATAAATAGCGCACGTACTTTTCCACCTGACCGATGCGCTCCAGCCACATGACCATCTGGGCACCCACTTCAAAACCCACCACCGTGCCCACCAGCATAACGATGCCCAGCTTGTAGTCCACATTGCCGAACTTGCCGTGCCGCATGGTGGAAATGAGCGATTTGCCCGCCATATGGGCGATGTCGGTGCCGATGGCAAAGGCCATGGGGAATCCCAAAATGTTCAGGCCCGGAGTTACCATCCAGGCGCCCCCCATGCCGAAGAAACCGCCGATAATGCCTACGCCCACCCCGAGAATAATCAGGCCGGGCCAAAATATCTTTACCCCTGCAATAGGCATGAGAACGTATAACCAATCCATGGATTAACCTCCAAGTAGGATTCTTTAATAACCCTTAGTGCTCGGCCAGTTCCCGGGATTTCAGGTCGATGCCGATACGGCCCATTATCAGGTCCGCCAAGCAGCCGAACAGGAACCCCACCACCGGAATGATGGCTACCGTGACCAAGGTGAAATACAAATGGCTTTCATTGTAAAGATTGGTCCACCAAGCCTGCCAGCCCGTGAACCTGCGGGTGTCGGCGACGATGACCAGGGGTGCGGCCTTTTCGCCGGCGGCCAGGGCGATCTGAGGCAACAGGATGAAAGCCAAAGCCCCCAGACCGATAATCTTGGTCCATATTCTTTTCATTTTTCTTTACCCTCCGTTTGCCGGCAGTTACCGGACAATGGTTACTTCACAAGGGGCATGGGCCACCACCTTGGCGGCCGTGCTGCCCATCAAAATCTTGGCCAGACCCGTGCGGCCCGTGCTGCCCATGACAATACGGTCGAACTTGCCTTCTTCCGCCCGCCTCAAAATGTTGTTGGCCGGCACTTGGCCCGTCTCCAGCACCGCGTCCACTTTGAGGCCTTTTTTCTCGAAAAGCTCCCTGGCCTTCCTCAAAATCCCTGCGGTTTCGGCCTCCAGCTTTTCCTGGGTCCGGGGAGTCATTTCGTCCAGGATTTCCGGCGCATAAGGCGCCACGGACATCAGCGTCACCTGCGCGCCGTTTTTCTCGGCCATTTCCAAGGCTCGTTGCACCGCCTTCATGGCGTGCTCGGAGCCGTCTGTGGGTACTAATACCTTCATACCTGCCCTCCTCCTGATTAAGCCACTCCGGCGGGAATCACCCGGCCCGGCCTCTCTCTAATTGAACCTTCCCCAAGCCTGCTTGCCGCTCTTGCCTTGTCCTTCTGCTGATTTCTGCCGACTGTGGTCAAGCTTGCGCAGCCTCCTTGAAGAGAATTCAGATAAAAGAAACGCAATGGTTGTGCCAAGGCGGAAAAGCGCGTACTCTTTAGTTAACAACCGGAAACAATTAGGTTTTATGGGGCGGGCGAAGAACTCGTTCGTCAGGCGGGAAAGACGGATTATGTCAGCATTTTTTACAGACTGTAAAACGGAAATTTCGGCCAAATTTGGTTTAAGAGGGACTAACTTTTTGTTTTTTTTAGCGTTTTAAAATACCCTGAAAACCCCTGTGGCACCGGCACCCGCCGGTGCGTCTTCCGGCTGCGGCCGAAAAGCCACAGTATATCTACGGGCCCGCTAACATGGTATAATTTTTGTAGAATTTCCTGGTGAAGCGTTGAACTCTTAAAACCGACTCCGGCAATTTAACTTGGAACAGCTTTTTATAAATCGGCAACCTATTTTGCAACATTTTCGCCTTGCCGCTTTTTGCGAGAGGAAAAAAATATTCGACGCCAAGGCGCAAAAACGCTTGAGCAGAAAAATACATTAGCGAATTTCTGAACCATTGTACTTAGACTTTTTAAGCCATGGTGGAAACACTCAACCTCTTTCGCCAGCTTTATAAAAAATGGCGCGCCCGCCGGGCGGCGCCCCGGGAGGTCTCCGAGGTCTTCCGCTTCAAGTACACCTGCTTTCGCGACCTGTTGGATTCCAACGCCCAGCTCCTGGCTATTATCACGGACATTGAGGAAAAGCTCCAAGGCCGTCAGGTCTTCGGCATGGCCTATGTGCGCTCCCAGGCTGCCCGGGCCGCGTTCCACGCCTTTCGCATGATCAAAAACCTGGATGTGCTTTCCGGCCATAAATATCCCGTGCTTTATCAGGTGCTCGATGCCATTAACGAAAAAATCAAACGCGAGTTGAGCCCCAAAAAAGAATTGCCGCTCACGGAGCACATCCTGTTCTACGACCGCCTCACCAAGGAGGCGGTGGACTGGGTGGGGGGCAAAAACGCCAACCTGGGGGAGGTCAAAAACCGGGTGGGCCTCCCCATCCCGCCCGGGTTCGCCATTACCACCAAGGCCTTCGAGGCCTTCCTCAGCCATAACGACCTGGTGGATGAAATCAACAAGCGCAAAATGGAAATCGAACCCCAGGACCCGGAAAGTATTGCCCGCGCCAGCCGCGCCATTCAGGAGCTCATTGTGGGTGCGGCCCTGCCGCCGGAACTCGAGGCGGCCATATTCCGGGCTTTCGACCGGCTGGAGGCGGAAAGCAAGCCGTTTCGCCCGGAAGCCGCCTCTTTGCGGGTTTCTTTAAGGAGCAGCGCCATCGGCGAGGACAGCGACCTGACCTTTGCCGGCCAGTACCTTACCAGCCTCAACGTCACCCAGGACAGGCTGTTGGAGACGTATAAGGAAATCGTGGCCAGCCTCTATACCTCCCGGGCTATGGCCTACCGCCTGCAAAAGGGCATCCGGGATGAAGATGTGGCCATGAGCGTCGCCTGCCTCGCCATGGTGGACTCCGTGGCCAGCGGCGTGGCTTATTCCCGGCATCCCTTCAACCCCCTGGAAAACCAGGTGATCATCACCGCGGTGTGGGGGCTGGGTCCCTATGCCGTGGACGGCACCATCAGCCCGGACCGCTATGTGGTGGCCAAAGAGCCGGATTATCCCCTCGTGGAAGCCCATATTACAGCGAAACCGGTGCAGCTGCTCATGGGCAGATTTCAGGGCACCGAAGAAATCCCGGTCCCTCCGGAAGACCAGGAAAAACCTTGTCTCAATGCCGAACAAATTAAGATGCTGGCCGACTACGCCGTCAAACTGGAAGAGCACTTCCGGTGTCCCCAGGACATTGAGTGGGCTCTGGACCGGCATGGCCGTCTGCTGATCCTGCAAACCAGGCCTCTGCACCCGGAGGCCCATGTCAGGGAGGCTTGGCGCACCCCACAGGTGGAGGGTTTCGAAGTGCTCCTGCAGGGCGGAGATGTCGCGTTTCCTGGAGTGGGGGCAGGACCCGCTTACCACATTTCCTCGGACGAGGACCTGCTCCATTTTCCCGAGGGCGCCGTCCTGGTGGCCAAGCATTCCTCCCCCAAGTTTGTCCTGGTCATGGCCAAGGCCCAGGCCATTGTGACCGACTCCGGCAGCGTCGCCGGCCATATGGCCGCGGTGGCCAGGGAGTTTCACGTCCCCAGCCTGCTGGCCGTCCCTTCGGCCACCAAGGTTATCCCGCCGGGAGAGGTGATAACCGTGGATGCCTACAGCGGGCGGGTTTATCGGGGCCGGGTCACTAAACTGCTGGCGTTTGCCGAAGACCGGACGCCCCACATGCGGGACACCCCGGTGCACCGGACTCTGGTAAAAGTGGCCGAATTCATTGTGCCCCTGCACCTGGTGGACCCCAAAGCCGCGGACTTCACCCCGGAGCACTGCCGCAGCCTGCACGACCTCAGCCGGCTGGTCCATGAATTTTCCTACAACGAAATGTTCAAGATCAGCGATATCGCCGCGGACCGGGGCGAAGGGGCCTTGCGGCTGGCTGCCCCCGTGCCGCTGGACCTTTACCTCATAGACCTCGGCGCCGGCCTCACCGGGGTTCCCCCTGGGGCAACCGAGGTCACCATGGAAAATATCGCCTCCGTGCCCTTCAAGGCTTTGCTGCGCGGCATGACCCACAAGGAACTGCAAGCCCTGGAGCCTCGGCCCGTGCAGTTTTCCGGCCTGTTCGCAGTGATGCGGGAGCAGATGCTCGCCACCCCTCAATATGAGGAGCGCTTCGGTGAAAAGAGCTACGCCATCATCTCCGACAAGTACCTGAACTTCAGCTCCCGGGTGGGCTACCACTACAGCATCCTGGATGCTTATGCCGGCGCCTCGGTGAACAAGAACTACATCACCTTTTCCTTCAAGGGCGGCGCCGCGGACGATATCCGCCGCAACCGCCGGGTGCGGGCCATCGCCATCGTGCTCATGGGGCTGGATTTCAACGTGGACGTCAAAGGGGACCGGGTGGACGCCCGTCTCCAGAAATATCCCGCCGAGGTAATTCTTGAGAAATTGGAGTTGATCGGCCGCCTGCTGGTCTTTACCCGCCAGATGGACATGCTCATGGCCGCGGAGGCCAGCGTCGAAGCCGTGGCCCAAAGCTTCCTGGCCGGCAAATACAATTTGGGGCCGGAGGCCTTCCAGGAACTCTCGCCCTGACCGCTGCTCATTGCCCCGCGTACCAAGCCGAAAAACTCAGATTAAGTATGCCGAAAAGAACAATTAATGAACGAAGGTCCTTAAGATAAAGGTAACAGGCGGTCGAATTGACGAACCTTTGAAGGATTAAGTAATTTAAGGGGCAAAAGGACTTAATCGTGCGCTGCGGGAGCACTACAAACCGCGGGAAATTTTAAGGGAAAGTGGGGAGAAATCGGAATAGTCCGCCGGAAGGAGGCGCGAGAGGTTGCCTTCTCCCCTATACTGGCAGACTTGGTAGGAAGTGGAAATTTAGCTTTTGTCTGACTGGAATTTTTTTATTCGGCCTTGATTACCTGATGCCGATCTTCTGACGTTGCTGTTTTTTCTCCCAAGCGGACTCGATTTTCGCCAGGACATCTTCAGCGGGGCAGGGTTTCAAAAGATAATCATAGGCTCCCCGCTGCATCAGCTCCATGGCGGCATCCAGGGAGGCGTGGCCCGAAAGCACGACCACTTCGATCAGGGGGTCGAATTCCTTGATGGCGGTGAGCGCGGCCATACCGCCCATGCCGGGCATGCGGATATCCAGCAGCACCACATCGCACGGCCCCGCCCTGAGCTGCTCCAGAGCCTCTTCGCCGCTGGCTGCGGTCTTCACGTCCATACCTTCGGCCCTGAGGATCTTTGCCAGCGTGGTTCTAAACCTGTCCTCGTCATCCACCACCAAAATTTTAGGCTGTTGCGGCATGCCTTACTCCTGTCTCCGGCCTGAGCGGCAGGCTGATGGTGAACTCGGCCCCCTCCCCTGCCCGGCTGGCCGCAGTGATATCTCCCCCCAGACTGTGGATGATGCCTCGGCTGATGGCCAGTCCCAGCCCCGTCCCGGTGCCCGGTTCTTTCGTGGTGAAAAAAGGGTCAAAAATGTGCCTTATCAGCTCAGGCGGGATGCCGCTGCCGGTATCGGCTATGGTGATCACGATGCGTCGGTCCTGGGCCTGCCTGGTGCTGATGGTGATGCTCCCGTCTTTTCCCACCGCCTGCCGGGCATTATTGAGCAGGTTTAAAATCACCTGGCGCAGCAGGGGCGCGTCGCTCTCTATCAGCGGCAGACCCTCCTGGAGGCGGCGAATCACCTGAATGTTGCTCGCTTTTGCCTCTTTTTCCACCAGCGCCGCCATATCCCGGATCAGCCGGTTGAGGTCCACTTTCTGGATCACCGGCTCCCGCTTGCGGGCCAGGTTGAGAAGCCCTGCGGTGATGTCCCGGGCGCGGTCCACCTGCTGCACAATTTCCCGCAAGGAATCCCTGACCTCCGCGAGTTGGGGTGTTTCGGGTATCTCCGCCTGTCTGAGCACCTGGCCGGTCCACTCCGCCTCCTGGCGGATGATGGCCAGGGGGTTGTTGATCTCGTGGGCCACGCCCGCGGCCAACTCCCCCATGGCGGCCAATTTCTGCGTTTGCAACAGCCGCTCGTCCAAAAGCCACTCGCGGTCCGGTTTACCCTGCCGTCTCAACAGGCGGCGGCTGGTAAACCAGGACAGCCCGGCCAGGCAAAGCGCTCCCAGGCCCAGAACCGTATTCCCGCTGATAATCAGGAATACGGCTGCTCCGAACAACAGTATCGCAGTGAGATAAGAAATCAGACGGTCAGTTTTCCCAGGTCCGGACATGACATCCTGGCAGAGAGGAATGATAATTAAAGGCAGGACTGAAAAATTTTCACGCTCCTTTAGAAACCGGGGCTTTGAACTCGCAACTTTAACGCCGGCTCCGGCCCTTAGAGCTGTTCCTCCTGGATCACCTTGCGCTCATAAGCCTGGCGCATCTTGTCCAGCAGTTCATCCAGAGGTACGGGCTTCATGACGTAATCGAAGGCGCCCAACTGCATACCCTGAATGCCCGACTCCACCGAAGCATGACCGGTCAGCATGATAACTTCAATGCCGGGTTTCCGCTTCTTGATCTCCTTGAGGGTTTCAATGCCGTCCATGCCCGGCATGCGGACATCCAACACCACCACGTCCGTGTCCTGGCCTTCCAGGAACTGCAGGGCCTTCTCGCCGCTGAGGACGCCGTGCGTCTCCAGGCCGCGGTCCCGGAGCCGCTTCACGATGGTCTCCAAAAAATCTTCTTCGTCGTCCACCACCAGAACCCTGAATTTATCCATCCCTTATCCCTCGATCATTTGCTAAGAACTTTCGCCTCACTGCCATCGGTTCGCAAACAGCATAAACAGGTGTAAGGGCAGGCGCCCTCGCCTGCCGCAAGGCAACAGCCGGGGGGCGGCTGTCCTGCGCCGGAAACGGCCTTCCATAAACCACCCATTGGCATATGGCCCATTATACTGCTTACTGCTCACTTCTTACTGATATTATTCTTGTATTATTCTTGGACCGGCAGATAAATGGTGAAAGTAGTCCCTTTGCCAGGTTCGCTGGCCACCATCATCCGGCCCCCCAATTTCTCTATGATGCTGTAAGAGATGGACAACCCCAAGCCCGTGCCCTTGCCCACCTCCTTGGTGGTGAAAAACGGATCGAAAATCTTGTCCAGCATGTGCTTGGGGATACCGGGGCCGTTGTCGCTGATCTCAATGGCTACCTGGTTTGTCCTGGCCAGGAAATGGGTCTTGATTTGAATTACCCCGTTTTTGCCTATGGCGTCAATGCCGTTGTTAATTATATTGAGAAAAACCTGCTGGAGCTGGGAGGAATCACTTATGACCGTGGGCAGGCCCGCGGCCAGCTCCGTTTGGATCTCTATGTTCCGGTACCTGGCCTCATTCACCAGATACTCGATGGTATCCTCCAGCGTCTGATTGATGTCCACCCGTTCGGTGACGGGCTCCATACGGCGGCCGAAACTAAGCAGGCGGTGGGTGATTTTTTTGGCCCGGGCGACATGGTGTTCGATTTTGGCCACCGAATCGGCGAACTCCTGAAAGTTGGGGCTGTGGGCCAGGTCCTCTTTTTTTAGGAGGTCCTTCATCCAGCCCGCCTTTTCGCCGATAACCGCCAGGGGGTTGTTGATCTCGTGGGCGATGCCCGCGGCCATTTTCCCCAGCGCGGCCATTTTGCTTGATTGGACCGCCATGTCTTCGCTGGCCGCCTTCTTGCGTTCCATTTCTTCGAGTTCCTTCATCATGGACCGGCTGGTGAAGAACGCCCCGATAATTATGACCAGAATCCCGGCCAGCCCGATCAAGGCCCCCAGATACCTGGCTCTGAACAGCGGCGATAGCTGCTCTGCCGGATCTTCTATAATGACCAGCACCCAACGTTTATTCTGCAATACGCTGACGCCGTAAAGGCGTTCCATGCCGCCAATCGACTTTTCTTCCACGATGGTGCCGGTGGCGCTGCCAAAATTAGGGCAGGATTCTCCGTACAGGGCACAGCTTACCGGCTCCAGCAGTTTGCCGTGAAAGCGGGGGCTGGTCTGCAAAATATTGTCCCGGTTCACCAGAAAAGCGTCGCCGTTCTTGCCGATCATGGCGGCTTGCACGATATTTTCCACGATTTCCGAGTCGATGGTGGCCCGGAGAATCCAGTTCTGGTTCCGCTCCCGCACCATAACCGCGATAATGAAATGGGGAACTTTCCTGAAGCCGGTGAAAACGTCGCTGACGTACAATCCCGAAGCCATCACCGCGCTGAACCACTCCTCATCCTTATAATTGACTCCTTTTAAAATACTGTGATACGGGCCTACGTAGGCCAGATGGTCACCATGGTCATCGATGACCCCCAGGTCGATATAAGCTCGGGAGCGGGACTGGATGATATTGAACACCTTGTGCAGGTATTCTTCGTCTCTTAAGCTCTTCAGGGAGTGGGTTCCGGCCAGGGTGGTGAGCTGCGCCACCCGCTCCTCTAAAAACAAGTCGAGAGAGGCGCGCCGGTTCTCCGCCAAAGTTCTCAAGCTTTCCAGGGTCTTGGCGGTGTAAGAGGCGCTGAACTGATGATAAATGACCGCCCCCAGCACCATGAGCGGCAGTACTGAAAAGATGATGATGGTGGTAATGATTTCCCAGCGCAGTTTTCTATAGTAGGCTCGTTCCATAAGGTCAGAACTGACAGGCCTTTCCGGGCGGCGCTCGGCGAACCGGCGTGCATTCAGCAGAAAGACCGTCAATTATTTTTGTGATAATCTGCTAAAAACCAAAAAAGTGCAAGATGTATGCCCCTTAAGGGCCGCGATGATATCGGGTCGGCAGGCTGTGCCGCCAGGCTCCGGGCCCTGCAAATTTCATTATCCGGCGTGTCCCGGCTTCCTCCTGATACTCTTGCCGCTTGGTTTGTACCCAACGTTTGATAGCGGTTCAGAAAACAGGGTGTAAAAAACTTTTACACCTTGCTCCGCCAGATTTTTGGGTTTTTACTTGCCGATTTCAAATGTATGTTCAAGTCTCTTGTTTTACGCCTGCGATTGCCGGACCCCCCTGGTTTCTGAAGCTCAATCCTGGCCGCCTGCTTTGCGGTCCCGATACGGAGAAGCCGCGCACCCGGGAAATTTTTAATGGATAATAATCAATTTTATTGGATAGTTACCTTTGAAAGGAAAGAGGCCAAATTGCTTTTTATGATCTTCTGTCTATAATAAATAAGTGTTCGAATTCATATGGGTTCCTTTAGGAGCCGCCTTCTTTCACTATTTTCCCGGAAACCTGTCAACCCATTAATGGACGCCCAGATCACGGAGGTTGGGACTTTGCCCCAATTACCAGAGGCATTGGAAAATTTTCAGACGGAACAGGCAAGAAAACGAGTCGTTATCGAGGGCGTTTACCCTGAGATCGACGGAGGCCGTTTTCCCGTCAAACGCACCCTGGGCGACAAGGTCAAAGTGGAAGCCGACATCGTAGCTGACGGCCACGAATTGATTGCGGCGGATCTTTTGTATCGCCGGGAGCAGGACGCGTCCTGGCGCTTTGCCCGTATGATGCCTCTGACCAACGACCGCTGGCGGGGCGAATTCCAGGTGCTGGAATTAGGCCGCTATGTGTACGCCATCCAGGCCTGGGTGGACCGCTTCCGCACCTGGCAGTGGGACCTTAAAAAGCGCGTGGACGCAGGCCAGGATGTGGCTGTTCAATTTCTGGTGGGAGCCGAACTGATAGAAGATGCCATAACCCGCGCCCCCGACAGGCAGGCCGCGATGCTTCAGGAATGGGCCGCAATCTTGCGGGGCGCCGGCGGCCTTCAGGAGAAATTCGAGGCGGCCCAAAATCCGGAACTGGCCGAACTCATGCGGCAAAATCCCGACAGGCGCTTTATTTCCACCTACGATAAGAACCTCACCGTAGTAGTGGACCCGGTAAAAGCCCGCTTCAGCACCTGGTATGAAATGTTTCCCCGCTCCTGCTCTTCGGTGCCCGGCCGCCACGGTACTTTCAAAGATTGCGAGGCGCGGCTTCCCTATATCGCCCAAATGGGGTTCGACGTGCTTTATCTGCCGCCCATCCACCCCATTGGCCTTACCAACCGTAAGGGTAAGAACAACGCCCCCAAGGCCGGACCAGATGACGTGGGATCGCCCTGGGCCATCGGCTCCGCGGCCGGCGGCCACAAGGCCGTCCATCCGGAATTGGGCACGCTGGAGGATTTCCGGCATCTGGTAGAGCGGGCCAAGGAGCATGGCATCGATGTGGCTCTGGATATCGCGTATCAGGGCTCCCCGGACCATCCGTATGTCCAGGAACACCCCACATGGTTCCGCCGGCGGCCTGACAATACCGTGCAGTTTGCCGAAAATCCGCCGAAAAAATACGAAGACATTTATCCCTTCGATTTCGAAACCGAAGATTGGCCGAAGCTTTGGGAGGAATTCAAGAGCATCATCCTTTTCTGGATCGATCAGGGAGTGCGCCTCTTCCGGGTGGATAACCCGCACACCAAGCCCTTTCACTTCTGGGAATGGCTCATTGCCGGGATTAAGCAGGATTATCCAGAGGTGATCTTCCTTTCCGAGGCTTTCACCCGGCCCAAGGTCATGTACCGTCTGGCCAAGCTGGGCTTCACCCAGTCTTACACCTACTTCGCCTGGCGCAACACCAAGTGGGAGCTGACCCAATATTTCACCGAACTGACGCAAACCGAGGTCAGGGAGTATTTCAGGCCCAACCTCTGGCCCAACACCCCGGACATTTTGACGGAGTACCTCCAGTTCGGCGGCCGCCCTGCGTTCATGATACGCCTGGTCCTGGCCGCCACCCTGGGAGCCAACTACGGCATCTACGGGCCCCCTTTCGAACTAGGCGTCAACCAGCCCCGGGAGCCGGGCAGCGAAGAGTATCTGGATTCGGAGAAATATGAAGTGAAATATTGGGACCTCAACCGGCCCGAAAGCCTGAAAGATTTCATCGCCCGGGTGAACCGCATCCGCCGCGACAATCCCGCCCTGCAATCCGACTGGAATTTGAGATTTTACCCCATTGACAGCGAACAGCTCATCTGTTACGGCAAGTGCACCGACGATTTGAGCAACATCATCGTGGTGGTGGTGAATCTGGACCCCCACCACGCCCACGGCGGCTGGCTCACCCTGCCTCTGAAGGAATTGGGTCTGGACCCGGCCCAGCCCTATCAGGTGCACGACCTCCTGGGCGACGGCCGCTTCCTCTGGCACGGGGCCAGAAATTATGTGGAACTGGACCCCCATACGCTCCCGGCCCACATCTTCCGCATCCGCCGGCGGGTGCGCACGGAGAGGGATTTTGATTATTTTATGTAGCTGGAATGAGCTTTAGGCTTTAAGCCTTAAGCTTTAAAATCTAGACTTAAATTCGACCTGCGTATCATTCTTGTGTTCCTTTGTGACTTTGTGGTTTCCATTTTTTGAATTAATTTTTAAATTGCTGTTAATAGCTTAGAGCCTATAGCTTACAGCTTAAAGCTATCACCATGACCCGTAAAAACAACCCCATCATCACCCCCGACGACCCCTTGTGGTACAAGGATGCCGTCATCTACGAGCTCCACGTCCGGGCCTTTTACGACAGCGACGGGGACGGCATCGGCGACTTCCGGGGACTTACCGAAAAGCTGGATTATCTCCAGGACCTGGGCGTGACCGCCATCTGGCTCCTGCCTTTTTACCCGTCGCCTTTGAAAGACGACGGCTACGACATCGCCGATTATTGCAATATCCACCAGAAATACGGCAATCTGCGGGACTTCAAGGCGTTTTTGCGGGAAGCCAAATACCGGGGCTTGCGGGTGATCACCGAGCTGGTGGTGAATCACACTTCAGACCAGCACCCCTGGTTCCAGCGGGCCCGCCGGGCCGCGCCTAACAGCCGCCACCGCAATTATTATGTCTGGAGCGACACGCCGGAGCGCTACAAGGAAACCCGCATCATCTTCCAGGACTTTGAATCCTCCAACTGGGCCTGGGACCCCATCGCCCGGGCCTATTACTGGCACCGCTTTTATTCCCACCAGCCCGACCTCAACTTCGCCAGCCCGGACGTGCGCCGTGAGATCAACCGGGCTCTGAACTTCTGGCTGGGTCTGGGGGTGGACGGCCTGCGCCTGGACGCGGTGCCTTACTTGTATGAACGGGAAGGCACCAACTGTGAGAATCTCCCTGAAACCCATGCCTACCTGAAAGAACTGCGGCGGTACGTGGACGCCCGCTTCAACCACCGCATGTTTCTGGCCGAAGCCAACCAGTGGCCCGAGGACGCGGCCGCGTATTTCGGAGAGGGCGATGAATGCCACATGGCCTTTCATTTCCCCCTCATGCCCCGCATGTTCATGGCCCTGCGCATGGAGGACCGCTTCCCCATCATCGATATCCTTCAGCAAACGCCGAGCATACCGGACAACTGCCAATGGGCCCTGTTTCTGCGCAACCATGATGAACTCACGCTGGAGATGGTCACGGACGAGGAGCGGGACTATATGTACCGGGTCTACTCCCAGGATCCCCAGGCCCGTATCAACCTTGGCATCCGCCGCCGACTGGCCCCTCTTTTGGGCAATCACCGCCGGCGCATCGAGCTCATGAAGACCCTGCTCTTTGCCATGCCCGGCACCCCGGTCCTCTACTACGGCGATGAAATCGGCATGGGAGACAACATCTTCCTGGGCGACCGCGACGGCGTGCGCACCCCCATGCAATGGAGCGCCGACCGCAACGCCGGCTTCTCCCGGGCCAACTCCCAGCGCCTTTACCTGCCCGTTATCATCGATCCAGAGTATCATTACGAAGCCATCAACGTGGAAGCCCAGCAAAACAACCCTTATTCCCTCCTCTGGTGGATGAAGCGCATGATCGCCCTGCGCAAGCGCCATAAGGCCTTAAGCCGGGGCAGCATCGATTTCCTCTATCCGGAGAATCACAAGGTCCTTGCCTTTGTCCGCGCCTATGAGAAGGAACGCATCCTGATCGTCACCAACCTCTCCCGTTTTGTGCAGTATGTGGAACTCGATCTGTCCAAGTACCAGCAGATGATTCCGGTGGAACTCATCGGCCGCAATGAATTCCCGCCCATCAGCCAGCAGCCGTACCTGTTGACGATGGGGCCGCATTCCACCTATTGGTTCTCCCTGGAGGAGCCCAAGCCCGCGGAGATTCAGCCCACTCCGGAAGAAGCCCGGATTCCCAGGTTCAACGTTCCGGTGGGCCTGGAGGAACTCTTCCGGACCCATAACCGCCCCTTGTTGGCCGATATGATACCTTCCTACCTTATCCGCTGCCGCTGGTTCGGCGGCAAGGCCAGGGCCATCAAGTCCGCCACGGTGGTTGAGGCCGTGCCGTTCCCTTATGAAAAAACCACCGCCTACTTCGTTATGGTCAGGATCGGCTATGTGGAGGGCGAGCCGGAAACCTACGTTCTGCCTTTGGCCATCGCTCAGGGTGAAAACGCCGCCCAGATTCAGGCTGCTTATCCCCAGGACGTCGTCGCCCTGCTTAAAAGCCGCGGCCGGGAGGGGGTGCTTTATGAGGTAATCGAGGAACCGGCCTTTCATCGAGCCCTCCTGGAAAGCGTGGCCCGCCGACGCCATTATAAAGGCGCGGAAGGGGAGCTCACCGGGCACCAGACCAGCGTCTTCCGCCATATCCAGCGACTGATGCGGCCGCCCTTGCCTTCAGCCATAATGAAGGCTGAACAGAGCAACACCAGTATTGTTTTCGGTGATTGGCTGATCTTAAAGCTTCTGCGCCGGGTCGAGGAAGGAGTGAATCTGGACCTGGAGATCGGCTTGTTTCTGACGGAGAAGTCCGCGTTTGCCCACAACCCGCCGGTGGCCGGGCATCTGGAATACCGCCGCAACCGCCATGAACCCTTTACCATGGGAATTGTCCACGGCTATGTGCCCAACCAGGGCGATGCCTGGAAATACACCCTGGACGCCCTGAGTCATTATTTTGAAGCGGCCCTGGCCAGCCAAATGGAGCTCGGCCCGGATATTTTGCCCGAAAAATCTTTGGTGGCCTTGACCAAGATGGAGCTGCCGCAGCAGGCGATTGACCTCATCGGCCCCTACCTGGAATCCGCCAGGCTTTTAGGAGAACGCACCGCGGAGATGCACGTCGCCTTGGCGTCAAACTCCGCCGACCCGAATTTCGCCCCGCAGCCTTTCACCACCCTTTATCAACGCTCCATTTATCAATCCATGCGCAACCTGACGGCCCGGTCCCTGCAACTGCTGCGCTCCCGCTTGAAATATCTGCCGGAGAAGGCTCGGGACCTGGCCCGAAAAGTCTTGGAAAATGAAGCCCAAATCTTCAACCGGTTCCATTCGCTGCTGGAACGGAAGATTTCCGCCAAGCGCATCAGGGTGCACGGCGATTTTCACCTTGGCCAGGTGCTTTATACGGGCAAGGACTTTATCATCATAGATTTCGAGGGTGAACCGGCCCGCTCGCTCACCGAACGGCGCCTCAAGCGCTCGCCCCTGCGGGATGTGGCCGGCATGCTGCGGTCGTTCCATTATGCCGCGCACCATGCCATTTGCACGGGCACGGTCCGGTCCGAAGACCTGGCGGCCTTGGAAAAATGGGCCGAATTCTGGCATACTTGGGTTTCAGCCGTTTATTTTAAAGCTTATTTAAACCTGGCCGGCCAGGCAGGATTCCTGCCGGCTGAAGAAGGGGAACTCCAGACTTTGCTGGACGCCCTCTGCCTGGAAAAAGTCATCTATGAGCTGAGCTACGAACTCAACAACCGCCCGCAATGGGTGCCAATCCCCTTGCAGGGCGTCATGAAATTTTTGGAGACCGGGGCAGGTAAACTATGCACCTGTTGAGCGGCCCGGCGCTGAAATGGAAGGAGCTATGACCCAGAAAGTACGCTACGACGTTTCTCTCTTGACCGATGACGACCTTTTTCTTTTCAATGAGGGCAACCATTTCCGCCTTTATTATAAATTAGGAGCCCACCTCATGGAGGTGGACGGCGTTCACGGCACTTATTTCGCGGTTTGGGCCCCGGACGCCGAGCAGGTCTTTGTCATGAGCGACTTCAACGGCTGGGACAAGGCCTCCCACCCCTTGGGCTCCCGCGGCCAGTCAGGCATTTGGGAGGGGTTTATTCCCGGCCTTAGCCAGGGCGCGCTTTACAAATACCATATTAAATCCCGTTTTAATGGCTACCAGGTGGACAAAGCCGACGCCATAGGCTTTTATTATGAAGGGCCGCCGCGCACCGCTTCCATTGTCTGGGACCTTGATTATACCTGGGGCGATCAGGACTGGATGGGCCAACGTTATCGCCATAATGCCTTGAACGCCCCCATGGCCATTTACGAGGTCCACCTGGGTTCCTGGCGGCGGGTCCCGGAAGAAGGCAACCGTTTTCTCAACTACCGGGAAATGGCCCCCCTCCTGGCAGACTACGTCCAGAAGCTGGGCTTCACCCATATAGAGCTGCTGCCCATTACGGAACATCCCTTTTACGGCTCCTGGGGCTATCAGACCACCGGCTATTTCGCTCCCACCAGCCGGTACGGCACTCCCCAGGATTTTATGTTCCTGGTGGACTACCTGCATCAGCGGGGCATCGGCGTGATTTTGGATTGGGTGCCATCCCATTTCCCCGCGGATGAACATGGCATCGGCTTTTTTGACGGCACCCACCTCTACGAACACGAGGACCCCCGCAAGGGCTTCCACCCGGACTGGAACAGCTTTATTTTCAATTACGGCCGCAATGAAGTGCGCAATTTCCTGTTGTCCAGCGCCCTGTTCTGGCTGGACAAGTACCACATCGACGGCCTGCGCCTGGACGCGGTAGCCTCGATGCTTTATCTGGATTACTCCCGGAAAGAAGGGGAGTGGATTCCCAACCCTTACGGCGGCAATGAAAATCTGGAAGCCATTTACTTCCTGCGGAAGTTTAACGAAGAGGTATTCAAGAACTACCCGGATGTGCAGACCATCGCCGAAGAATCCACCGCCTGGCCCATGGTCTCCCGGCCCAATTACGTAGGTGGCCTGGGCTTCGGCCTGAAATGGGACATGGGCTGGATGCACGATACGCTGCTATACATGTCCAAGGACCCCATTTTTCGCAAGTATTACCATAACAATCTCACCTTCCGCATGCTCTACGCCTGGCACGAGAATTTCGTGCTGCCCCTGTCCCACGACGAAGTAGTGCATGGCAAGGGATCGCTGCTTCGCAAAATGCCGGGGGATGACTGGCAGAAGTTTGCCAATCTGCGCCTCCTGTTCGGCTACATGTACGGCCAACCGGGTAAGAAACTGCTGTTCATGGGCGGCGAATTCGGCCAGTGGGACGAATGGTATCACGAAACCAGTCTTGACTGGCACCTGCTGCAATTTGACTCCCATGCCGGGGTGCTGCACTGGGTCGAGGACCTCAACCGCGTCTATCGCCAGGAAAAAGCCCTCCACGAGCAGGATTTTACCCCCGCCGGCTTTGATTGGATCGACTGCACCGATGTGGACAACAGCGTGGTGAGCTTCTTGAGGAGGGGCCATGACTCCGGGGACGTGCTTCTGATCGTGGCCAACTTCACGCCCGTGGTGCGCCTGAACTATCGGGTGGGCGTGCCCCGGCCCGGCTGGTGGAAGGAAATCCTGAACAGTGATTCCACCCTATATTGGGGCAGCGGCCAAGGCAACCTGGGCGGGCTGGAAACCACGCCCATCCCTTCCCATGGCCACTATCACTCGCTGAACCTGACCTTGCCGCCGCTGGGCATAGTTTTTTTCAAACCCGAGGGCTAACTTTTGCGCCTTTGCGCCTTTGCGCCTTTGCGCCTTTGCGAGAGATTTTTTTTACTTGCGGTTATTAATCACATCCTGATAAAACTCCAGGGTCTGGCGGGCCACGCTCTGCCAGCTGAACCGCCGTTCCACCCGCTCGCGGGCCCTTTTGCCCATGGCCGCCCGCTTTTTGGGGTCCCTGAGCAACAGGTTGATGGCTTCAGCCAGCTCTCGGGCAAAATGCGCCGCGGCCTTCGGCTTATGGTCATCCGGACATTTGAGGTCAAAGGGCACCAGCAGCCCCGTTTCCTCATGTATCACCACCTCTTTGATGCCCCCCACCGCGCTGGCTACCACCGGCGTGCCGCAAGCCATGGCCTCCAGATTGATGATCCCGAAAGGTTCGTAAATCGACGGACAGACGAACACCGCGGCCTGGCTGTATAAGGGCACCATATCCGCGGTGCGGACGAACTGGGGAATCCAGATGATTTCCCGGCCTTCGCTGGCCAGCTCCGCGATGCGCTGCTCCACCTGCCGCCCGATCTCCGGCGTATCCGGGTCCGTGGCGCACAACACGGCCTGCACCTCGTCATCCACATGTTCCAGGGCGTTGAGCAGGTGCAGAATGCCTTTCTGGTGAGTGATGCGGCCCACAAACAGGAGGTAGGGATGGCGCGGCTCGATGCCGTATTTGATCAGAACATTGGGATCTTTGTCGGGATGATAGATTTCCGTGTCCACGCCGTTGGGGATGACCCGCACTTTTTCGTAAGGCACCTTGTAAAGCTCATGCACATCCCGGCGCATGGCCCTGGACACCGCAATTACGCCGTCCGCGTTCTGGTAGGCCGTACGCTCCAGCCAGGTGCTGACGTGATAGCCCGCGCCTAATTGACCTTCCTTCCAGGGCCGGTGGGGCTCCAGGGAATGGGTGGTGAGCACCAGGGGTTTGCCCAGAAGCTGCTTCAAAAGGCACCCCGCCAGGTGCGTGTACCAGGTATGGCAGTGAATGATATCCGTGCCGTCCAGGGTCCCGGTCATGAGCACGTTATTAAAGATGGCAGACAGCAGCTTCCGGTGCCGGCGCTCCTGCGCGGGGAAGGGAAAATCCGCCTTGATGCCCTCCACCAGCTTGTTGTCTTCCTTTTCGTGCTGGTCACCGAAGCACAGGATGGTGAGTTGATGGGCGCGGCCGTCCAGGGCCGCCAGCTCCCGGGTGAGATAGCTGACGTGCACCCCCGCGCCCCCGTATATGTGAGGCGGATATTCATTAGTCAAAATGGCGATGCGCATGGCTTACAATAATGCCCCCTTTCTTAGCCATTATAAACCGCGACCTTGTCGCTTTGCAGTTCCCAGCCAAATTTTTCGGAATAATCATACCGCCGGGGTGTAATTGCGCCTCAGGGACGGATTTGGGGAAGGGGAATTATCCTGATGTTTACGGCCATTTGTCCCATATTCGGCCGGATTCTATTTCTCCCTGTTCAGTTTGGCCTTTAACTCCTCCAGCAGTTTCACTTGAGCCTTGTTTATCTTTTCTTTGGCTTCCTCAAAGCTGAACCAGCCGGCCCTGTCCACCTCCGGAAATTCTACCTCCTTGCCGGAATTTGGCGGCCATTCCATGGTGAAAGTGTTGCTCGTTATTTTCTCCGGGTCCAGGTCCCCCTCCACGGCCCAGGCCTGCACCACTTTGCCCCCGGCCTGGGTGATGGGACTAAGGGGAAAGAAATCGCCCTCGGCTTCAAACCCGGTTTCTTCGGCAAATTCCCGCCGGGCCGCGGCCAGGGCGTCGTCCTCCGGGCCGAACTCCCCCTTGGGTATGGACCAGGCGCCGGCCTCCTTGTTCTTCCAAAAAGGCCCGCCCGGGTGCACCAGAAAAAACTCAAGTCTCCCGGCCCGGCGGCGGTACATGAGCAATCCTGCGCTGCGTTTGGCCATAAGCTGATTAAGGGCAGGTTCACGGCAAAGACGATCGCCTGGCACCGCCTGTTGCCGCGCCTTGATGCCCATGGAAACTTTTTACCTTTAAACTATAACGTCTTGCCTCCGGATGACAAACTTCTGAATTGCGCCGTTGCTTTTTTCCTCAGGCTCCCCCTCCGGCAAATCTCCGGAATGAGCATTTATACCTATATGAAAATACGCATTTCTAACTATTGCATCGCCCAAGAGAAGCCTTACCATGAAAGAAACCTCTGAGATGAGGACATCGCCGGGTTTCCGGGTCTCTCCGGTCCGGGCGATTTTTTCTGATGTCATGTGGCCCTTGCTAATAATCTTTCGGCTTTTCCCACCCCCTGTCTGCGAAGGAGAATGATTTGGACCGGCAAGATAATTTAGATCACCTCCGACCCGGCGCCAGTTATGTCCATCTGCCCGGGGTGCATAAAGAAAATGAGATGTCTGGAGACTTCCGTGCCGCCCTGAAAGATTTTTTCAGGAAGCGGCCGGACCTTATCTCCAACCACCAGATGGTTGAATTAATGAAGTATTGTTACATTCATTACGTGAATTTCGACCCCCAATACCGGGACTTAACCATCGCCGAGAAGCTGGAGGAGGCCGGCAAAATGGCCGCTGATTTTTTCGGCGCCATGTACAAGCGATAGCTTTCCGATACGGTCCGGACTTCTGGAAAACGGCCCTCAGGCACCGTCCGGCAAATGAAAATCCGCGCTCTCCGTCCCGTCTTTTTTGTCAACCATCCTGGCTTTGAAAGGAAGCGTCGATGCCAAAAAACTCTCCTCCGGCCGGTTTTGAACAGGCAATGACCTTTCCTCTCATGGAAGCCCTGCTGGGACGGCGGTCGCGCCGGTTTTCCCGAGGCGCTTCCATCCCAGACGGCGTCCTGGCCTACACCTCCCGCCAGGAACCCCTGCCTTTGAGACCTTTCAGGCGCTTAAGAAGCGATAATTACCAAACCCGGGTCGGCGACTCCAGCGCTGATCGGATTTCAGGTGAAGTAAAAATCCAAACTCATTTAATTGGGAGGCGATTCCTATGGCGATGATCAACGGCATCAACACGGAGCAATTGTTCAGCACGATAGATCTGCTCAAGGAGAAGCCGGAACTGGCCAGGTTCAAGTTCCGGGTGACCAATAAATGGCTCGGCGGCACCCACAACCGCGCCACGGTCCAGGATTTTTTCGGCGCCGGCAAGGAGGACACCTCCCGGTCTCCGGCGTCATATGATATCGACGAGCCGCCCGTCCTTTTGGGAAACAACCGGGGCAGCAATCCGGTGGAATATCTGCTGGTGGCCCTCTCGGGTTGCATAACCACCTCCATGGTGGCCCATGCCGCTGCCAAAAAAATTGCTTTGAAAAGCGTAGAATCGAGATTTGAAGGAGACCTCGACCTGCGCGGCTTTCTGGGCATTTCCCAGGAAGTCCCGGTAGGCTACCAGGAGATCCGCATCTACTTCAAAATCGAGGCGGATATCCCGGATGAGCAAAAAGAGGAGCTGGTGCGCATGGGCGAGAAATACTCCCCGGTAGCGAACACCATCAAAAACCAGACGCCGATTTCCGTGCACCTGGAAAAATAAGGGGCAATCAGGCCAACTACGGGAGAGCAGGACCATGGAAATTTACGTACCTAATGATGAACTGGAAGAAGTGTCGAAAATCCTGGCCGAAGAGAAGGTGGCTTATGAGGTTACCGACAGGAAGTTCGCCTTGATGGTGGAAGGCAACAAAATAGCCGACGTCACCGAGGTAAAGGCCCAACTGCTGGAAACGGATGTGCCGCTCATCTATGATCAGGGCCCGGGCATAGACCAGAGGGCCTTCCGCCTCCCCTCAGGAAAAAAATTCCTGGTTACGGATGTTCAAGGCAATTTTATCCGCGTTGTGACGCCCCCTCCGGGTTGGGAACGTTAGCGGGCGGAAAAGGCGCATATTTGGATCAAGGTCCGCCTCACAGCCGGAGTTTAAGCCGACAACCGCCAACCCTCGGGGCTCGACGGCGCGGTTTGCCGGTCGCTGCAGTTGCCTCTCGCCCTTATTTTGCCAATTTTCTGACAGTCTCCGCCTGATTTTCCTCAGAAAAACCCTATCCGGCCCCTGAGCCAGGCAAGGCAGGAGCTAGGCGGAGTACGCCCGAAAATTTAGAACTCTATAGTCAGAAAAATTTCAGGGCGTCATAAAAATGATGGGAGAGGTTTTGTCGAAGCTTCAGGAGAAACGGCAAAGATTGTTATTTTGTATGAAATATTCTCATCTAGTGAGAAATTTCCTGATTTTTAAAAGCCAAGGGTCCCGGCAAAACTTTTGAAATTTCAACTCATCCGCAAGGCCAATAATACTACCGCCAAAATAGATATCACTCCGCCCGTAATTAAGGCAACAGGCTTGATTATCCCCCGCCCTTGTTTCTCTTCCTTTGCCTTATGGGACTCATGGACCTGATGGAAATCGTGTTTCATATCATATCCCCAGCACTTCAAGAAGTTCATTTTTGCACAGATACATGACTGCTCCTACTATTAGCACCAGAAGTATAAATCGCCTGTGAAATTTTTTATATAAATCCGTGCAGCTGAGCATCTAACCCCGAAAAACTCGTCTAACAACTCAAGTTATCCTGTCACAGTAATTTTTTCATTTGCAAGATAAATACCACCGTATGTCGAATTTCCATCCTTTTTTGGCCCAAAATTTGCTTGATGGTGCCGGCTAAGTGCGCCAGGAGACTCGTTGCTTGCGGTCAACCAAGTCAGGAGGTTCTGCATGGCAAACCGCCTCATCCTGGGCTCGGCATTGTGTCTGGCCCTTCTTTTGTTTCCTCAGATGGCATTGTCAACCACTCCGAAGTCGGCTGTTAAAAAAAGCACCGCTTCCGGCAAAGCGCCGGGAAAGTCCAAGTGCGGCGGAATCATCAAGAAATCTGCCAATTCCCGCAGCAAGCGAAAACTCCAGGCAAGCAGCTCACCGCTTTCTCCATCTTACCGGGCCGCGGCAGAGGACCATCCCAACACCCTGCTCAAGCGGGTGATACCTCAGCGAAACGGCCATTTCATCGTGGAGCCTTATAAATCAAGAAAACGCCCTCACTTTACCGGCCCTGCCGCCAAGCTGACGTGTGCAGAAGTGGTCCCGGGCTCCTTGATACGCCAACGCACTCCTGAACTTCCGAACTTCAGGGAGTTGATCCTTATGCGGGCGAAAAATTATCAAGGCACCCCCTATGCCCTGGGAGCTTCTTTGGGCACCGGCCCGGCCACGGATTGCTCCGGATTCGTTCAATACATTTATAAGGGCTTTCACATCGATCTGCCCCGGACCAGCGCCGAACAGGCGCAAGTGGGTAAAATCGTCACCCACCGCCTGGATTTCTCCAAAATGCTGCCCGGCGATTTGCTGTTTTTCCGCCGGGGCGGCCGTTCCGTCGGTCATGCCGGCATTTACTTGGGAGAGGGCAAAATGATCCACGCCTCCAGCCAAAGCAGGGGCGTGATTGTCACGGATTTGCGCCAGCCCTATTATCAAGGGTCTTTTGTGGTGGCCAAGCGGGTCTTTGAGATGCACTACCCTGAATGGTAGAAAAGTTCTCCCTTTTTCGGCAAAACCAAAAACGGGAATGATTCTTGCTTCTCCCTTTACCATTTGCCTGGGGGAGGGCGAGATGGCAGTTAAAACGTGTCAATGCGGTTCTCGGCATTTTTACATTTCCAGCCTCGACCAGAAAAAGGTTGAGGTAACCTGCATTGCCTGCGGCTTGTTTTACGGCGTTTTGATTCCGGTCCTAGCGGTGGGACATGACCCCCGCTGGATCATGGTCAACCACAACTAGATAACCGGCGCCCTTAAGTTTTGCCGCCTTTTACCGATTAATATAGAAAGGTGAAAACCCTCATGGAGGCCCTGGAAAACCTGCAAGCCGCGCAAAAGTTGGTGAAAGAAGCCTATAATGAGCTACTGGGCCGCAATTCTCCCGGTGTTACCATGAAATTGGCCGAAGTCATGATAATATTGCAGGCCGCTCTGGAAGACCTGGAAAAAGACCGGGTCTGTGCCCCGGTTATCAATCTGGAAGTTCCCAGCTTCCTGAGGCGCCGGTAAGGTAAACCACAACCCAACCGTTTCGGACAAGCGAGGCAGTCCCCCAATGCTAAAAAAAAGTGACATGAGCCCTTGTAAGCCAATCATGATCCGGCATATTTTATGCAAAATTTAGCTTGAGGAGGGCTGAAAGTGAGCATCGTCTGTGCTCTATTAGGACATTTATGGCTCCACAGCCAGTGCGCCCGGTGTGGCAAGGCCCGCTGCGAGCAACACCACTTAAGGGGCTGCACCTGCATCAATTGCGGAGAACATGTCCATAACTGGGCTGTCACCAGGTGGTCCTACAACGGACAGCAATACACCTTTGAGAAACAATGCTCCAGATGCAGGGAAAGAACCCGGAGCACCGAGCACGTGCCCTTTGACAAACTGATATTGGGGAAAGAATTGACCATCTCCTGAGGTGAATCATTCAGGCGCAAGTTGCCTGAGCCCTGTCTGCCAACTTCCCCTTCGCACCGTCTCGCCTGATCAGGGTGGTCAAGCAAAGCGCGGTTATGGAGCCTCGCGCTGAATCCCCCTCACCTATATTAGTTATTGAGCTGTCAACTATGCCCAGAGGAACTGCCGACCAAGCTCCAAACCAAGAACAGGCTGCGGGTCCGGAAATTCAGTCCCCTGCCGCGTCTCCGGCTAAACCCGCCCCCCGCGACCGGGAGGTCTTTTATCAGCGCTTCGAGCCATATGCCGGGTCAAGTAGGAGAAGCAGGTCCAAAATAATTCGGCTCGCCGCGGTGATATGCCTGGTGATAGTCGCCTCGGGGGCCGGTTATGTCGCCGGCCGGCATTACTGGACCGGCCAGGCTCACCTTCAAGCTCAAGCAGTCAAGACTCGCCAGGTGCTCATCTGCGACGCCCAGGGGAAATCACGGGCGGTGTTGGGCGAACAGGACGGCATCGTTCGTCTGGAATTATGTGATGCTTCGGGCATAACCCGGGCCAGCATTTCCTTGGGCGCGGACGCAGAGCCCAGGTTCTCTCTGTTCGACAAGGAGCAACGGAAACTAAAGGAATGGGAATGGGCCGCGGCTGCGCCCGCGAGCGCAGAGCCGGTTACTGAAGGCGTTGCCTCTTCGGCCGGTGTCGACGCCAGCAAGCCCCGAATCAGCATAACTTCAACGTATATCGGTTCAAAAACTTCCAATAAATATCATTTTCCGAACTGCCAGTGGGGGAAACAAATAGTCCCGGAAAAACTGTTGATTTTCAATTCCGTTCAGGAGGCCCGGGATAAAGGCTACATCCAGTGCCGGGCCTGCCGACCCCCATTAGAAGACCGACCGGAAGACACGGTTAAGACCGCAGAAATTCCGCTGCCGCAGGAATTCGGCAAAATGTCGCTGCCGCAGGAGTAAAAAGTTTAAAAACAGCAACCTGGGGCCATTTCCGGATATCGAACTTGCACGCGGCGGTCTTTTTGTTCAAATGGTCAAAATGACCATCCGCAAATGGTCAGCCCGATTATAGAATCTCCGCCATCCCCTGGTTAAGATTAAATTCAACGGCGCCCCCAAGCCGTTAGCATAATCTACCACCCCTCACAGCCCCCGGTTAAAGCCGGGGGTTTTTTTTAGCCGTTGACAATGGTAATTTCCGGCCTTTGGGTTGCACCTGGAGCGCGGGACCATAAATTAAGCTCTGGCTTTCAACACCGACCATCCTGACCGGCAGCTGTTAGAAAATTCCCTCGGGTTCCAGTTCCAGGCGCCGCAAAATAACCTTTCTCAGCCTCTGGCTTCTCCTGGCTTTGAAAATTTCCAGGACGCTATGGTAAACCAGAAACGAGCCGCTCCCCACACTGTAGCCAACCACCATCAAAATCAGATCACTTGGCATTGCTGAGCTCCCCCTTTCCCATTTTCAACCTGCTTTGATCTTCAGTACGATCAACCTTTGTTTGCTTCGTTAGCTCCGGCTTTCACCCATTCGATTAGATGGGTTCTGGAAAAAAGCCATTTCCGCCCCACCTTCCGGCCGGGAATGACCCCCTGCCGGGCCAGTTTCCGCACCGTTAACTCCGACAATCCCAAGAGCCGGGAAACCTGTGAAGAGTTGATAATTTCTCGGTTCATGTCTGCATTACCTGCTGGCTGAAAAAATCGTTAACATCCGTTCCGATGCGTTAAAAAGCAACATTTATGCCAGCTTTATTCCTGCTTTTCTAGGCCATCCTTACTGCTCCCTCAAACAGGGTCCAAACCCGGGCAGTGCCTTATTCCAGACAGCTGATCCCGCCATAATCTGAAAAAATTTTTTGAGAGACTGTTTTCTTTTTTCCTAAAAATTTTTCTTGCATCGCAAGAAATTATTAACTTTCGCAATATATCTTACCTTTGCTTATAACAGGCTTTTTGGACCGTTATGCATCGTAAATATGTCTTTTTGGATCGAAGGGAAGCGAAGACGTGCGGCTTGTTTAAGAAATGTGCGGGCAGGCCTCGTAGCCGCAGCCTTTAAGCGGCGCGTTGGACGCGCCCGGTCAGGACTCAGGCTGAAGCCTTATGCTGCGGCACACGGCAGCCGTCCGTGGGTACGGCAATCCTCTAAATAGCCTTTAGCTCGGATGGCGGCCCGATCTATTGCTCCCAGACGATTTTGCCGCAGTCCTTCATGTCATAGCCGCCCAGTGCGACCGCGGCCTCCTGATACTCAGGGGAGCGGATCACCTCCAGCAGTTTTTGGAAGCGGGGATCGTTGAAAGTGCTGTCCGGCACCACCAAATCGTATCGTTCCGGAGTCAAAGGCACGAAGTCCAGACCCAGGGCTTTGGCCGCGGCCAGAATACCCAAGCCCGCGTCCGCGGTCCCGGAATGCACATTCACCGCCACGGCCATGTGGGTGTATTCCTCCCGTTGGTAGCCCTGCACCATGGCCGGGTCCAGGCCGTTTTGCCTGAGGAGGTAATCCAGCAGGAGCCGGGTGCCGGCCCCCCGCTGCCGGTTGATGAAGCGCACTCCGGGCCGGGTCAGATCCTTGACGGTCCGGATGTTCTTGGGGTTGCCCGGCGCCACCATAAGCCCCTGCTCCCGCCAGGCCAGATTGATGAGCTTCAAGGGCAGGTCCGGCAGGTAGCGCTTGATATAAGGCACGTTGTATGTGTTGGTTTCCGGGTCGAAGAGGTGACTGCCGCCGAAATGGGCCCGGCCCTGGGCCAGCGCCATGAGGCCGCCCTGGCTGCCCACATGCCCGGAAGACAGGCGCAGACTGCGATCTCTTCTGTGAAGCAGCGTAGCCAATAAGTCCAGCGTGTTGTCGTGGCTCCCCAGGGCCACCAGGGTGCCGTCAATCGCTTCCGGAGGTACGAGAAGTTCAGCGGTGACCGGACGGTTTTCCTCCAGTCCCTCGCTCGAAGCCGGCACCACCAGTATGCCGTCCGCCTTCACCAGGGAAGTGATGACCCCGGCCCCCCGGGGCAGCGGCGTGGCGATGACCTTATCCCCCACCCGGCCCAGGGTCACCCGGATGAATTCGGTGAGCCCCGGCTTGGAAGGCAGGTTTTGCGCCGGATAGACGGTTAAGTTGGGCCGGGGCTCTAGGCGCTTTCCCGCCAGGCCTGCGATCAGGGGCGCGGCGAACTGCTCGAAGGACAGCACCGCGGACACCGGGTAGCCCGGATTGCCCATTACCGGCTTGCCGTTCACCGCGCCGAGAAGCGTCGGTTTGCCCGGCATCATGGTCACGCCGTGCACCAGGACTTCGCCCAGGTTGGCCACGGCTTGATAGGTGTAGTCTGCGGTGCCGGCCGAGGACCCGGCATTGATAATCACCACCTCCGCCCGGGCCGCGGCCTCCTGCAAGGCTCGGGTCAAGGCTTCCACATCGTCGGGGACGATGTCCCAGGTTTCGGGCAGGCCGCCGGCTGCCGCCGCCATGCCGGCCAGGATGACGGAGTTGAATTCCGGCAGACGGTCAACGGGAAAATCTTTATCAAGTTCCGCGGCGGGCACCAACTCCGCGCCGGTGGGAATAATGATGACCTTGGGAACGCGGCGCACCGCCACCCGGGTCACCCCCGCGGCCAGGAGCGCGCCCTGGGCCCACGGCGTGATTTCCACGCCTTCCGGCAGCACCATTTCCCCGGCCACCAGGTCTTCGCCGACGCGGCGTACATTCTGCCAGGGGAACACCGGCGCCTCTATGATTATAGGGTCGGCCTCCGGGTCGGGGACATTTTCCACAATAACCACGGCATCCGTGCCCGGCGGCATCACGTGGCCGGTGTTGATGGGGATGGCCTCCTGTCCCAGCTTCAGGCGCCGGGGACTGTGGGGCGCGGCCCCGAAGGTGTTGGCCGCGAGCACGGCAAAACCGTCCATCGCGGCCTGGTGAATAGCCGGGGCCGACCTCTTGGCCCAAACCGGCGCGGCGGTCACCCGGCCCCGGGCCGCTACGGTGGCTATCTCTTCCGAACCCGACAGGGCGTTGAGGTCAAACCGGGAGAGAAACAGCTCCCTGGCTTCGTCCACCGGTTTCATGCGCAAGTAAATATGACGTTTCATCAGGTTTCCTTAACTTCAGAATCATTTCCGCCAGGAGCCATGTAATCCTTAACATGACCTCGGGCTAATCAGCGTCACTCCCTGTTTCGAAAATAATCTGCGCCAAAAAATTTCATTTCAGCCAGCCGTGACGCCGATACCAGGCCGCGGTGTCGGCCAGTCCCTCGTTCAAGCCCATGCGGGGCCGGAAGCCCAGTTCTTCCCTGGCCCGGGCATTGCTGCAAAGCCATCCCGCCTGACAGATTTCCTTGTATTTGTCTGGATTGAGAAAAGGCGCCTCGCCGGTGAGCCAAGCCGCGCCCCCTCCGGCCAGGCACAGGCAGCGCAGCACCCAGGCCGGCACCGGCAGGGTCAGGGGCTTGCGGCCCAACACCTGGGCGATGGTGCGGCCGATGCAATGCCAGTCATAGTGATGGTCGCCGCTGAGGTAGTAGGTGCGGCCCGCGGCCTGGGGAGAAGCGGCCGCCAGCAGGATGCCTTCCACCAGGTCCGCAACATGCACCAGGCTGAGGCGCTGGCAGCCCCGCCCCGGCAGGGGATGCAGCCCCCGCTGGATGCTCTTGAAATAAGCCAATAACTCCCGGTCCCGGGGACCGTAAACCGCGGGCGGCCGGACGATGACCGCAAACCGTTCCCGGCTGTATTCCAGCACTGCTTTTTCGGCCAGCAGCTTGGAGTGGCCGTAGGCCGAGACCGGGGCCGCCTCCTGGTCCTCATGGTGCGGGCGCTCAATGGTGCTGGGTCCCGCCGCGGCCAGGCTGGAGACGAATACCAGCTTTTGCCCGGGCGGGCCGTAAGCCGCGCACGCGGCCAGCAGGTTCCGGGTGGCCGTGAAATTCCCTTGGATATAGTGGGCCCGTCTCCTGGCCCTGGTGACCCCCGCCACATGAAATACCAGGTCCGCGGCGGCTGCCGCGCCGGCCAGAGCCGTAATATCGTTAAAATCCCACAACAAAAATTCAACGGGAAGGCGGGCCAGCCAGCCGCGGCGGCGGGTCGAACGGATGACGCAGGTCACCTGCAGCCCTTCCCGGAGCAGCCGCTCCACCAGGGTGCTGCCGATAAAGCCGCTGCCGCCGGTTACCAGGGCGCGCCTGGCTTCATGCTTCATGGATGTTCAGGCTGTGATGATTAGATTTTTTGGAGGTACGACCCAAAGCCAGCCAGGCTGACTTATGGCGCCAGACGGCCACCGCCACCGACGCGCCGGCCAGACCATGAAACTCGGCTTCGGTGGCTCTGTCGATATTGGCGCAGAAGAAAATCACCCCGGCCTTTTCGGCTTTAAGGGCGAGCTTTACCTGAAGGGGGCCGAACCCCCGGTAGCCGCAGCCCAAGGCCTTGACCGCGGCTTCCTTGGCGGCCCATAGCAAGGCCGCGGCCTCTGATTTATCCCGGCCCAGGCGATCCTTTATATACTCCCACTCTTCTCCTGCCGCGATGCGATGGTAAGGATAGCCCTTGGAAAATTCCCCGGCCTCGGTCACGTCCAGACCCAAATGCTCACCAGGTTCTCCCACGGCCCCCCACAAGCAGTTCATCCCGTAACTAAAGGAGACAGCAGGATATGGGGGGTGGGGCCCCGAAAGGCGGGGTTTGCCATGCAGGTCGTGGAAAACTTTTACTTCCTGGGACCCCCGTAAGGTCCCCGGTGCGCCGCGACTCAGAAGAAACCGCACCAGGCTTGACCTGGCCAGTTCCCTGGCGCGCCGGAAATCCCGTATAGGACCGGAGCGCGGGGCCAGTGGCGCCGCGGCCAGGCAAATCTTCCCGGCGCCTCCCGACCGGCCGGCCAGGGGCATCGCCGCAGGGCGAATAGGCGCGTGATGCCAAGGCTCTCGTGTCATTGCGGTCACCCCTCAAACCACCGCAATGCCAGGTCCCGCACCTGCATAATCGGAATGCCCGCGTCATCCAAAGCCCTGGCGTCAAAAGTAACTCCCGCCCGGTCCTCCTGCTTCAACCGGCCCTCCAGGATAAGCCGCTCCCCGTCCCGACAGGGACGGGTCCAGGCAAGCTCTCCCAAACTTTTGGGAATCAGAAATTTTTTGCTCCCCTGCTCCCGCATCACCACATGGAAAAACGGCAGGTGGAGCAGCGCTTCCAGCACATAAGGGGAATATTGATACGCGACTTTTCCTGCGCCCGCGAAATCCGCCTGGAAGCGATGGCGAAAACTGGCCCGAATAGCATTTCGACCGATACCTTCCACTTCCTCCATCACCTCATAGCGGTTTTTCATGTCCGAAAGCTCGCGGTAGCACTTGAGGACCATTTCATGGGGCATGGGTCCGATATCCAGTTCCTCCGGGTGCACCGGCAAACCGGCAATCTCGGGCAGAATTTGGGGCCGTGCGGCCCCCATGAGCACCCGGGCCTCGAAATTCACGGCAGCGACATCCAGCACCCGCCCTGTCGGCGATATTGCCGGCGTTTCCATGGACAGCTCGCAGGTCACCCCCGCCAAGCCGTTCCGGACCCGGCGGCAAATTATCCGAGAGTCCCGCGAGATTCCAGGGGGACATAGGACCATCTCCCGCAGGTTTACATCCTTTATGCAGGTTGGCTGCAAATAAGGATAAAGGAGGCGCGCCGCCTCAAGAAAGGCTTCCAATACCATGATGGTGGAAACCAGAGGGTGCGGCAAAAACTTGAAAGGTTTATGATCCTCAATCCACAAGTCGCGCTCCCGGGAGAAAGTGCGGTGCGCGGTGAGGCCGCCTTGGTGAAGGTCGATTCGGGAAACAGAATCGATGAGGGGAAAATCATCGGGGGCAAACGATAAGGTTCCGGCGCGAGGCGCGGCGGAAGCTTCTGATGCCCCTGATTCATCAAGAATCACGGTCTTCACCGACGGCAGCCGGCGCTTGAAAAGCACCCAGACGTCCTCCGGGGGGGCGAGGCACAGCTCCCGCAGGAACAGCTCCGCCAGTTCCTCGGGTTCGATGTAGCCTATGCCTTTCTTCTCCAAAATTTTGCGAATCTCAGCCCCTGAGGCCATGCCGACCCGGGCCACCGCGGGGAGCATGAGGGCCTTGCAAATGATTTCAGGGTGCTGCCGGTGAAAGTTAACCAGCAGCGCCGACATCATCCGGTTGGCCGCGGCATAATTGGATTGACCGGGATTGCCCTGGATGGCCGCAGCCGAAGACAGCGCGGCAAAGAACCGAAGCCCCGCCGAACGCGAGGTCTGAAACAGGTTCCAGGCTCCCAGGAGTTTCACCTTGACGACTTCGGCAAAATCGTCCGGCACCATCCGCTCCAGAAACGCATCCCGAAGAATACCCGCCCCATGCACCATCCCGTCAATCCGGCCATAGCGGGCAACAATAGTCTCCACCGCCTGCCTGACCGCCTCCGGGTCGGCCACGTCGCAGGACTGATAATCCACCTCCAAACCCTCGGCCCTGAGGTCCTTGAGGGTTTTGTTAACTTCCTTTGCCCTGAGCAGTCGGGAGATTTCCCGGGACAGGTCGTCCTGGCTGATATCCGGTCGGGCCTGCATGACCGCCCAGCGCAGCGCCTTCAAAGAAGGTTCAGGCTCCTCCAGCAGGCGGAGGATATCCGCCGCCAAATCGATGCCGGTGCGCCCCAGGAGCACCAGCCGCGGTCGCCAAGGCGCGAGAGCGCGGGCCAGATAGGGGGTGATGCCGTGGCCGCCGCCGGAAAACACTATTACGTCTTCAGGTCCCAAAACCAGCTGCGGCTCCGCTCGGTAAGGCGCCGGGGCCGCGCGGCCTGCCAGGGTGAGGAGGGAGTCCGGCCCCCGCAGGGTCTCGATTACCGGCTGGTGGCGGTCCAGCGCGGCTTCCAGGGCAGGACCGAGTTCACTCATCTCCCGGTCCAAAATCATGCTCCGAAAAAGCACGCTGGGCATTTCCTGGGCCGCGCTCAAAAACATCCCCAGAAGTCCCTGGGCCAGAAGATCCTGTCGCTCTCCCCCCTGCTGCAGCACCAGCGTGAATCGCCGCTGCGGCGAAAGAGCCAACGCCTGAAGAAGCTTGAAACATTGGGTGAGGACTTGGGGCAAATCCTCAACTCTGGACCCTGAGGCGCTCTCCCCGCTCAGCCAGTAAACCACCCCCATGAGAGGCGGACCGTCCGGCAAAGACGCGTGTCGGGCAACATCGGCAATGCTGAGGACTTCGCAGGAAACGCCGTATTTTTGCTGGAACACGGTTTTTAAGGGAGCGCAGGAATCGCCGTTCTCCAAAGTGAGAATCGCTACACGCGCCCCGGGCGCCAATTCCAGCGGCTCGGGATTGCCGGACTCCAGGGGAACATGCTGAAAAACCAGGCGCCCCAGATTGTCGCTTTCCGGCGCCGGAGCCGTTGGCTTGTCAGGAATCTTTTCAGGAACGGCCGACGCATTCGGCCTTTGCGCGGGCCCTCCCTGAGTTTGGGACCTGACTTCCTCTATCTTGACTGCCAGATCCCTAACGGTCCGGACTTCCATAAATTCTTCCAAGCGGATCTCGATGCCGAAGCGGTTTTCCGCGGTGTCCACGATCACCGGCATGCGGCTGGAGCGGATGGCCAGGTCGCCCCTTAAGTCCATATCCGGCTCGATTTCATCCCGCTCGTAGCCGGTGGCCTCCATGATGATGCGAATGACCTCCTCCAACACATCCAATGGCTCGGCAGCCGGCGGCGGCACCGCGGCGGCGACTGGCGGCGGCGCGATGGCCGGCCCTGGGTCAGAAGCCGGCCCGGCCGGGACCGCGCCGGGATTTACCGCATCAGCCAACCCCGATGGCATAACCTCCTTGAGAACCCGCTCCAAGTCGCCCTCGGCAAAACTTGGGTCGTACTCCCGGCGGACCGCCTCCAGAATGGCCGGTTTCAGAAAACGGCCGAAAGTCTCCAGGACGAACTTGTTGATTTCCCTCTGGACGATGCCGACTAATTTGGTCTCCGGGTTTGATTGCGGGGGCGAGTCTGCCGTCGGGGCCTCCACAGCCGCGGCAGCCCGGTGCAAAGCCTCGGGCAGGACGAGTCGCTCCGCCTGCGCCGGGAACGGCAGCTGTCCTCCGGCCAGCAGCCGTGCCACGGCCTGGTTCAAGGTGAAAACTTCGCGCTCCGGCAGGCAGGTGGGGAAACATACGGCCTCTTCCAGAGCGAGGGCTATGAGGTTGGATAAAACATCCCCCGGTCCCACCTCCAGAAAGACCCTGGCCCCCCAATCCGTCCACAAAGTGCGGACATTGTCCAGCCAATACACCGGCGATTCCAGGTGATCCATGATGATGCTTTTTATCTGCCGGGTATCGTCCGGGAAAGGCCGCCTGGTGGTATTGGAAATTACCGGCAGGCTGGGGGGATGAAAGGCCAGCGTGTCCACAAACCGCTGCAGCTCCTCCCGGATGACCCGCATGACGGGGGAGTGAAAAGCCATGCTCACCTTGAGCGTGGTGGCCCGGTAGCCCAGCTCTTTTAAGGCCTCGCTCAGCGACTGAAGCGGTGCGGTGGCGCCGCCCAACACGATCTGGTTGGGCGCGTTGATATTGGTGATATGGATGTCTTTTCGCGCCTCGAGCTTCTCCCTCAGCAGCTCCAGCGGCGCGTCGGTGGCCACCATAATGCCGGGGTCCAGGCTCAGGTCGCAGGCCTTGTCCATGCAGCGGGCCCGCATGTTCACCAGGCGGAAGCCGTCCTCAAAGGAAAACACCCCGGCGGTGGCCAGGGCCACCAGTTCTCCCAGGCTGTGTCCGGCCAGGGCCGCCGGTTTCAAGCCCAGAGACAGGAGGTACTGCGCCATGGCGAATTCGAGGCTGAAGGTGGCGGGCTGCTGCCAGCGGGTCTTCTGGAGATTCTCCTCCCGGTCGAAAAACAGGAGGTTCAGGAGATCGAAATCCGCGGCCGCCGCGGCCCGGTCCAGCCATTTTCTGATTACCGGGTTGGCGTCATAAAGCTCCTGCCCCATGCCCGGGTACTGGGACCCCTGCCCCGGAAAAACCATGGCCAGGGGCTCCGCCGAAGCCCCGGCGGAGGCCAGGAAAACGCCCTGGAGGGCCAGGCCCCGCAGCGTCTTGGCTGAAAGCTCCTGATTCGGAGGACCCGGTTTTATCTCCCTGACGCGGGAGAGGGCTTCGCCTCGCGATTCGGCCACTACCGCGGCCCGGTAAGGAAAGTTACTGATGGCGACTTGAAAGGGAAAAACCCCAGCCGGCAGCGACGCGTCCGTTTCCTGAACCGCCCCGGACTTAATGAGGGTGGGGTCAACCAGGACCCTGGCCTGGCCGTCCAGCGGCTGTTCCAGGTGCACCACGTAGTTGGAGCCGCCGAAGCCGAAGGAATTGACCTGAAAGCGCCGGGGCCGGCCGTCTTTTTGGGGCCAGTCCTCCGGCTCCGTGGTAATGCGCAGCCCTGAGCCCTCCAGGGCCATGTCCGGGTCGGGATGGCGGTAGTTGAGGGTGGGCGGAAACACCCCGGCATGCATGGCCATGATGCCCCGGATAAGGCTGTTGAGGCCGGAGGCTCCCAGGGTGTGGCCGATCTGGGATTTGAATGAACTGAGGACGGTGTCGCCCCGCCCCGCGAAAAAGGTCTTGAGGGCCAGAACTTCTTCCACGTCTCCCTGAAAGGTCGAGGTGGCGTGGCACTCCACCAGCCCGATGTCTTCGGGGCCGTAGGGCAGGTCCTGAAACGCGGCGCGCAGCGCGATCTCCTGGGTGACGCGGGACGACTCCACCAGTCCCAGGTGGTTGTTGCTGGCCCCTATGCCGGTAATGTAGGCCAAAATGGGCGCGCCCCGGCGGCGGGCCGAGGATTCCCGCTCCACCACGATCAAGGCGCCGCCTTCTCCCAGCACCATGCCGTCCCGGGTCAGGTCGAACGGGCGGCTGCTCTCCGCCGGCGGCACTTCGCGCCCCGACAGGCCCGCCAAGGCCCCCAGCGCGGAAAACTCCTGAAAGTGCATGGGCGTGAGATCTTCTTCGCCGCCTCCCACCACCGCGGCATCGATAATGCCGCTCCTGAGCATCAGCACCGCGGCGTAAAGAGCCACCAGAGAGGTGGCGCACGCCGCGGTCACCGCAAAGCTGGGCCCCATAAAGCCGTACTTGTTGCTGATAAAGCCGCCCGCGGTGCAGCTCAGCCGGCCCAGAAGCGTGGTGTCGTCAATGGCGACGCGCCGGTTGTCGATCTCCCGGGCCAAGATATTTCGGAGCTGACTCGGCCCCTCGGCCACCTTGCCGAAACCATCCAGGATTTCTTTCAGCTTGCCCCGGATAATAATGTCCGAAAGAGTGGCCGTCGCCTCCCCGGAGTTCTGGGAGATCAGCACCGAAATCCGTTCCCGGGGAATATCCGCACCCAGGAGGTTAGACTGGGCGATGGCCTGGGCCGCCAGCCACAAAGTCAGACGGGTGGCCGTGGTCATGGTGCGGAAATCCTGCGGAGGAATGCCCAATTCCTTGCGGGTGGCCGTGAAATTGTGAAAAGCTCCTACCTTGCAGTAAGTCTTATCCTGAACCCTGGGTCGGGGATCGTAATAATACGAGTGGTCCCAACGTTCGGCGGGTACAGGAATTATGCCGCTTTTCAGAGCCAGGCAGCGGGACCAGACCTCCTCCGGGCTGTTCCCCAGCGAATTCACCAGGGCCATGCCGGTTACCACGAGGCGGTCTGTCGCATCATGCCTATACACTGCTGATGCAGCCTGAGAGCGGCCGATTGCCGAACTCTGTTCTTCGGCAACTTTTTTTACGGGTGTCAAAGCCAATCCCGCCACCAGCTCCTGGTGGAGTTCCTTGACGGTGCGCACCCGGCTGAGACCGCCGGCGCAGGCCCCGCTCATGAATTGGCCCTCTTCCAGGCACGCGGCCTCATTGAGCGGCGGCTCCCCGGGTCTTTTTATCCCGCGGGCCGCCACCAAAAGGCTGCCGGCGGCCAATACCTCCATCTCCTTACGAATTTCAGCCTCGCTGCCGCGTTTGGCGGCCAATTCCTTTTCCCGCTGCCGGATCGCAGCAATCTTGGGGGTTTTGAGCGATCTTACCCTGAGCCCCACCGCTTCCCCCGTGATCGCGGTGCCGCCGAAGGGCGCGCTCAAAATTTGCCTCTGGTACAAAGCGGCTAGAGCCCCGGTCTCCACAATCTCCCGGGTGGCCAGATAAGCGGTGCCCACCTGGATGGCGTCGGCTCCGAGCAAAGCCGCCATAAACGCGGTCTCCCGGTTGTGGATGCCTCCGGCCAGGATCAGGCGCCGCCCGGTCAGAAGCTCCGGCTCCCGGCGCTTCAGGGTCAAAACGATTTGGGCCAGGGTCAGGGTGGAATGGAGGCCCACATGCCCCCCGGCTTCCTGTCCCTCCAGAATAAGGTAGCGGATGCCGTTCTGGCAGGCCAGGCGCACCAGGGATTCATCCGGGGCCAGGTACATCACCTCCAGGCCCTCTCCCTGCAACTCCCGGGCAAAGCCCGGCTCCCCCGCGGCTATGGTGACAAACCGGGGGCGGGCCTCCCTTATCCACGCCAGTTGCTCCTCACGGCAGGGATTTTCCGGCAGGGCCAGGAAATTCACGCCGTAGGGACTATCCCCTAAAAGCTCCCGAACGCTGCCCAACCTTTGGGTGATAATCTCCCGGTCCATCATCCCCAGGGCCAGGGTGGGCAGGCCTCCGGCGTCGGCCACGGCCCGGGCGAACTCCGGCACGTCGGTGATCCAGGTCATGGCTCCCTGAATAATTGGATAGGTCGCGCCCAACTCCCTGGCCGCGAGACTGTTGACAAAGGGAGCGGGGTTGGCCTGAGCCTGGCGCAGAAGCTTGGCCGCCTCTCCCTGAAAGGCGCGGATGGCCGCCCCGCTGTCGCTCCCGAACCGGTCCGCGAAATCTTCGGCAAAGGCCGCCTCCACCCCTAAAGGTATCAATTCTTCCCGATGGAAGCGGCTTTCCAGGGGATGGACCGCGGCCGCCTCGACCTGTTGAACAAAAGCCCGGCGAGCTTCAGAGCTATCCTCCGGGGCCATGGACTCTTTCAGGGCTTTGACCGCCAGGGAATTGCCCCGGTTAAAGAGGCGCACCGGGCAGTCCAGGGCTTCGCCGACCAGTTCGGTGTGGTCGGGTTTGAGCCGGGCCAGCCCTTCCCGGACCTCTGCTTCTAAATCCATTAAATCGGTAAGCCAGTGCAGGCTTTCGCAGACGATGCCCCGGGCGCCGGTGCTCCAAAAGGCTGCGGCGGCCTCGGGAGTGGCCACCCCGCCCCAGATGTACAAATCGGGTTTCCGGAGCAGGTCCCGAATGTGCCCCTTTATTGCGGCGTAAAGGATGAAAATGGTGTCCCGGCCCACCCAGCCTGAAGCCTCGCTGCCCTTAAGGGCCAGACGGGACAGCTCCGGACAGGCTTTCAGTCCCAGGGATATCTGGTCGACATCACCGCAGATGGGAAATACGGCGGCGATTCGGGAGAGGTCCTGCACCCTGGCCCAAAACGCCGCGGCATCCTCCTGGGAGCGCCAGAGGGGAAGCTCCACCCACAACCCGCCGACCCCGGCACTCGACACCACCTCATTCAGGAATTTATCCAGGAACGCGTCAAAGGAAATTTTCAGATGCGCGCCTGCCGCCGCTTCCCCGGCTTGTTCCAAAGCCCGGCGCATTTGGAACAAATCCTGACCGGTAAAATCAAAGACGGCCTCGCTGCCGCTGCCGCGGGCCGCGGAGATTATTTCCCGACGCAATTGTTGGGCGGGCCAGACGAATGCCAAAAACCGAGACTCCGGTTCGTCCGCCGGGTGTGCCCTGGAGATTTGTTCTCTAAGTTCTGATTTCATGCGATATTTAAAGTTCCCGGCGGTAAAGGCGAAACCGCCGGGCCAGGGTCGCACCCCCGTCCAGAAACCACTGATTGATCATATCATTATCTTCCAGGGTCCAACCCAGTTCGATGTAGTTGCCGCCCGCAAACTTCCGGGAGTTATAAAATAGGTCATACAGATATTCGAATGCCACCAGGGGCAGGCCCAGTTGCTGGTATTTTTTCCGGATGCCGAAGATGAGGCCCCTGAAGCCCTTGGGGCGCCGCCGGTGCCGCAGGGCCTTGACATAGCCCAGAAGTCCCAGCCTGCCGTTCAACTGCTTCAGGAGAGGGTTTATATCCGGGATCAATATTCCCGCGCCCACCGCCTCGGTTTCATTCTCCATGACAAAGACGAATTCCGGCTCCAGCAGCCGGGCCAACTGCCTTCCCATTTCCTGAAGCTCGGCTCCGGTCATGGGCACAAACCCCCAGTTGTCGAACCAAGCTTCATGGTAAATTTCCGTGATGAGATTCAATTCCCGCTGAAAATCCTTTATCCTGCCGGCGCGGATGCTGATGTTGCTTTTTTCCCTGGTGCGCCGGGATATGTCATGGAGCCACTGGGGCGAGTCCCAACTGCGCTCCACCCTGAAGGCCAGCAGGTCTTTCTCTTTGCCAAATCCCGCGGATTCCACCAAATCGGCGTAATAGGCGGGATTATAGGTCAGCATGAAGACCGGAGGCCGGTCGAAGCCCTCAATGAGGAGGCCCACTTCATAATTGGTGGAGGGGTTGAGCGGGCCTCTGAGAAAGCTCATGCCTTCAGCGCGGCCCCATTGGGCCACCCCGTCAAAAAGAAGCGCAGCCGCCTCGGGGTCAGGCCGGCACTCGAAGAACCCCCATGCCGCCATATGTTCGTCATGGAAGCGGTTGTAGTTGGTATCGATAATGCCGACGATCCGGCCCACCGTTTCCCGGCCCCGCCGGGCCAGGAACAGGACGCGCCGGGAAAATTGCCAAAAGGGGTGCCGGGATGGATCTAAAAGCCGCGCCAGCTCTTTTTTTAAAGGTGGGACCCACAGAGGGTCGCCGCGATAAATTTCCCAGGGGAGATCCAGAAAACTCTGCATCTCAGAGGGGCTTTCCACTTTAACCAGGGCAAGGCCAGTCACGTTGCTTGATGGTAGTCGCTGAAGCTGATGCGGCCGAACGAATGATGCATTACCGATGTAAAAGCTGGCAGATTAGCGCCGGTATTCCGGTTTTTATTATCAAGTTTTTTGCTGAAAAGAACAAGTCCGGCACTAAGGGCGCGGCAAATACGTCCGAGCCGGAGGCTCACTTGGCTCAGCTAAAAATGTAAGCATAATTTCCGAAATAGCAAAAAGCTTGAAAGAGTTCGAGCCTGACCGAGTCGGCTTGTCAGACCCCGTTGCCTGGTTAGCTTAATTAAAAAACGTGAGAGAAAGAAAAATGGCTTCTCTTGAGGGACAAACAGCGCTTGTCACCGGCGGCAGTTCCGGGATCGGCGAGGCCATCGCCAAGGCGATGGCCGCAGCCGGCGCCGGGGTGGTGGTTAATTATGCCAGCAGCCAAGAAGAAGCGCGCCGGGTCGTAGAAGAAATCACCGCCCGGGGCGGCCGGGCTATCTCCGTACAAGCCGACGTCAGCCGGGAAGAGCAGGTGCTTGCCATGTTTCAGGCGGCCCATGAGGAATTCGGCGCCCTGGACATCCTGGTGAGCAACGCCGGGGTGCAAAAAGATGCCGCATTCACCGAGATGACCTTGGACCAATGGAATTTGGTTCTCGGCATCAACCTGACCGGCGCTTTTTTATGCGCCCGGGAGGCGGTCAAGGAATTTTTGCGGCGGGGTGTCGTGCCGGAGCGCTCCCGGGCCGCGGGCAAAATTATCTTCACCAGTTCGGTGCACGAAGTGATCCCGTGGGCCGGACATGCCAATTACACCGTCTCCAAGGCGGGCCTCAGCATGCTCATGAAAACCCTGGCCCAGGAAGTGGCCCCCCACCGCATCCGGGTCAACAGCATTGCTCCCGGAGCTATTAAGACCGATATCAACCGGAGTGAATGGCAAAGCCGGGAAGCCGCGGCTGAGGTGTTGAAGTTCATCCCGTACGAGCGTTGGGGAGAGCCGGAGGATATCGGCAAAGTAGCAGCCTGGCTGGCATCGGACGAAGCCGACTATATCACCGGCGCCACTATTTTCGTGGACGGCGGCATGCTGCTTTATCCTGGATTCAGGACCAGAAGCTGAGTTTCGGTAACAGGAGAACTTATCCCCCGCAAGCGTTGGATGCGGAATTGGGCAATATGGCTTCGAACCATATACGCCCGGTGAAGAGAGAATAAGAATTATCACATACAGAGAAGCGGCCAGCAGTCAGTGGCTCATGGCCGAAGGCAATCGCAACGGCTTCATGCCTGAATTTCATTTTTCCCTCTCCCCCGATTTGAGGGAGAGGGCCAGGGTGAGGGGGAAAAAGCCCCAAAGGGGTACTCAAGCATTCACGGCTTCGCCCCCGTTGGGGTGCAAAATCTGGCAGCTGAAATAAGTGGCGTCTTCAGAAGCCAGGAATACATAGGCGGGAGCCACCTCGCTGGGCTGGCCGGCCCGGCCCATGGGCGTGTTGTGGCCGAAATTTTTGACGTTTTCAAAGGTTGAGGGAATCAAAGGAGTCCAGATCGGCCCCGGCGCCACGCCGTTCACCCTGATCCCCTTTTTGGCCAGATTTTTGCCCAGCGACCGGGTGAAGGCCGTAATGGCCCCCTTGGTGGAGGCATAATCAACCAGGTGATCGCTGCCCCGGTAATTGGTGACGCTGGTGCTGTTGATAATTGAGTCCCCCGGCTTCATATAATTCAAAGCCTGCTTGGTCAGGTAGAAAATGGCGAAAATATTGGTCCGAAAAGTGCTCTCCATCAGATCGAGATCCAGATTCTGAAAATCATCCACCGGATGCTGCTCCGCGGCATTATTGACCAATATATCCAGCGTGCCGAATCGCTCGATTGTCTGCTTGATAACCGCATTGCAGAAATCGCGGTTTTGAATGTTGCCGGATAGCAGCAGGCACTGGCGACCTTCCTTTTCCACCAACTCTTTGGTCTTTTGGGCGTCCAAATCCTCCTCGGGCAGGTAAATGACGGCCACGTCCGCGCCCTCCCGGGCAAAATGGACCGCCATCGCCCTGCCGATGCCGGAGTCGCCGCCGGTTATCAACGCCACTTTGTCCAACAACTTATCGCTGCCTTTGTAACCGGGCCTGATAATCTCCGGCTGCGGCTCCATGTAAGCTTCCAAGCCCGGCGGCTCTTGCTTTTGCTCCGGAAAATCTTTGGGAAAAAATCTCTCCATCATTGTTAATCATCCCGATTTTAAGGCAAACTACACCCTTTCGGCCATTGCTCGGGCCGTAAGTTTTGCCGCCCCCGAAACCGGGCATGCCAGCCGGGAGCGGCATTAGGTCGGCAAGAAGAAGCGGCTAACTTTTCGACTTCGCCTTGCTCTTCCTCTGCTCGATTTTGTCGGTGATCTCCTGGATCTGCTTCTTATCCAGGGCTTTTTTGGCCATCTTAAACAGCTCTTTTTCCTCTTCCTCGATATGATGCTCAACCAGTTCCTTCAGGACCATCAGCTTGGCTTTCCAGCGCTCGTCGCTGGGGGACATTTTGTCGAACTCTTTGAGCACAGTCTTGGCCACATGGTGCTCTTCGTAGGATTCGAAAACTTTTTCCCGAACCTCGGCGTTGCTTTTTTCGAGAGCGGGATAGAAGAATTTCTCCTCCACTTCCTGGTGCAGGTTCACCTCGTCCTTTAACTGCGAGAAAAGCTTTTCCCTGTCGCCGCCTTTTTCGATTTGGCTAAAAAGCTGCTTCACTTCATCATGGTCTTTTTGAAGCATTTGAAACAAAGGCATATTAAGTCCTCCTGTCATCGCCGGGCACTTTGATACGTCCCGGCGGTTTTTGGGTTTGGTTAATCAGCAATTTGAAAGTGATTTTTTTCAGGAGCAGCCGCGCAGCAGGAAGATAATGATCAGAATGGGGATGGGGATACCTAAAAGCCACAGAATAAGATATTTACTCATTGGCACTCCTTGGCCTTTATGCCGGCCGAACCCTGAAGCGCCAGGGGTCAGCGGCAGCCGGCGTAGATTTAAACTTTCTCCTCCCAGTAATGTTTGGCGCCATAGTAGTCGTACGTTTGCCGGCGCCACTGCGGATCTGAGAAATCCGGCCAGTTGTTTTTGTCGAAGCCTTGCATCTCCTGCAGCTTTTCCTTAGGCACATCCAGGATAAAGGTTTCATCCTTATCGGGGCTGGGGGTGAGCTTGCTCCAAGGGATGGCAAAGAGCTTGTCTCCAAATCCCAAAAACCCGCCGAAGCTGAGCACGGCATAGGCAACACACCCCTCATCGAGATCGACCATTACATCTTCGATAGTCCCGAGACTTTCTCCGGCGGAATTTTCGACATTGAAATCCATGATAGTGGAGGCTGACAATGTTTTTCTTGAGTGACGCATAGGGTCCTCCTTGATTGAGATTAATGCTTAAGTAACCAGCACTGCGCCGGATGCAAGCTCTAGTGAAAATATTTGGAGCCTTGAGGCTTCTTCGCCTCGCCAGCCGGGGTCAGGCTTGGTTTTTCGAGGCCCGCGTTGAAGGAAATAAGGCAGGAGGCCGGCAAAGCAGACTGGCGCGCCAATAAAGGCGCGTCCCGCATGGCTTGATTTGCCGGAAAAATTAGCTGCGCTGAAAAGCTGCCTGAAACTTGACAAGGAACCTTTAGTTATTATTTTTGTTAAAAAAAGGCGATCCTCGCCAAAGGTGTGTTTGGGCCTGAAATTGGGGAAGGGTCCAATCTACGGATTTAACAACCAAACTGAAGAAATTGCCTATGGCTGATTCCTGAACCGCCGACCAGGAACATCTGGCAGGGGTCGGCACCATTATCCTGCTCATTTAGCAACGTCAGGTCTAAATGAGCCATCCGGGCCAACTCCCCTGTTCTGCTTTTCCGGTCGGAGAAACCAACCCATTCGAACGAAAATGAATGCAGACGTTCTCAAGGGGCGCCATTTCTTTCTCCCTTTGCCTAAAAAAATCCGGGAAGGTTTCCGGTTTGGTCAAAGCAAATTCGGACTGAACGCTGAAGACGCATGCTCGGGGTGCCCGCCCGCTAGGCAGCTCTATCTCGGCAGAATGGGCTTGGCCCAGAATATATGACTGACAATTACAGGAGGAAGTTATGTTTAAGAAAATTTTAGTTCCTCTGGATGGCTCAGAGTTGGCGGCCAAGATTCTTCCCCACATAACCGAACTTGCCAAAACCTTTAATGCGCAGGTAACCTTACTCCATTGCTGTCACACCGAAGCTTTCGGGGTGGGGGAAGCTTCCCCTGGCGTGGTGGCGGCCGCTCCTGAGGCCGAAAAAAAGGTATGTGAAACCTTTCTTTCAAAAACCGCCAACGACTTGAAGGGGCAAGGGGTGAACGTCGACTTCGTCTGCGTCGAAGGCGTGCCGCCCCGGGAAATTATCGCCTATGCCCAGAAAAACAATATGGACCTCATTGCCATGGCCTCCCACGGCAAGGGTGAAGTGGCCTGGGTCTTAGGCAGCACTGCGGAAAAAGTAGTTTCTCATGCTACCGTACCCGTACTGATTTTTAGAGTCATGGAAGTAAAACCGCCTATGCTGAAGGAAGAATTTTTCCTGGGAGCCTAAGCCGAAAAATTGTAAGGGGTTTAAGTTTTGAGATTGGGGGTCAAGAAATTTTCTTTGACCCCCGATTTATTTTCTCAGCTCCCCCTTGCAGCCGTCAACCATCTCCTCGCCACCAGCTTGCGCGTCTCCTCAGCCAGCAGCAAGGCCACTGCAAAAGGCGCCAGCATGAGCCAGACGTGGGCCGCCAAAGGCGCGGTGCCGAAAATCCTCTGGCCCCAGGGGTGATAGACAATAAAGCTGCCGATAAGAATCTCCGAAGCAATGCCGAAAAGGATCAGGCGGTTGGAAAACATCCCCAGGCTAAAAACCGACTCGGAAAAGGAGCGGCAGGCGAACACGTTGGCTATCTGGGTGACAATGATGCCCGCCAGGCAGGCGGTGGTGGCCTGAAGGTACAGGGGCGCCGAGCCGGGCAGCATTTCCCCCCATTGCCAGCCGCCCAGGTGCAACACATAAAAAAAGCCGAACAGCCCGGCAGCGGCTTCGATAGGTCCCAAAAACAGGTAGGCGCGGGCCAGAATCCCAAAGTTCAGGAGCTTTTCCTCCGGCCCTCGGGGAGGCTGCTTCATAATTCGGGGAGCGGGTTTTTCCGCGCCCAGGCCCAGGGCCGGAAACAGGTCCGTCCCCAAATCCACCGCCAAGATCTGCATTATGGTGAGCGGCAAGGGAATGCTGAAGAGCACGTAGGCGATATAAGGGACAATCTCGGGGATATTAGAGGCAAAGATGTAGCTGATAAACTTCCTGATGTTCTCGAAGACCGCCCTCCCCTCTTCAATGGCGTTGACAATGGTGGCGAAATTGTCGTCCAGGAGGACCATATCAGCCGCCTCCCGGGCCACATCGGTGCCGGTCACCCCCATGGCGATGCCGATGTCCGCCCGCTTCAAGGCCGGCGCGTCGTTCACGCCGTCACCGGTCACCGCAATTCTCTCTCCAGCTTCTTTCAGAACTGAGACAATGCGCATCTTAAGGCGCGGGGTCATGCGGGCAAAAATGATATTTTTGGTGGCCAGCCGTTGTTTCAGTTCCTCGTCTGACATCTTCACCAATTCCGGACCCTGAATCACCAGGGGCTCACTTTCGGTCAAGCCGACCTGCCGGGCTACGGCCACCGCGGTCCGGCCGGCGTCGCCGGTAATCATGATCACCCGGATGCCCGCCTCCCGGCACCGGTGGATGGCCTCGGCCACCTCAGGCCGCGGCGGGTCCTCCAATCCCGCCAGACCGGTGAAAATCAGGCCTTTTTCCAAATCTTCTGCGTCCTTTTCGGTTTCAGCGTGTTCTGCGGAAGAGGCGGCCAACTTCTTAAAAGCGAAGGCCATGACCCGCAAACCTTCATCCATCAGGTCCTGGTAGGCTGCCTGAATATTTTTTTGCTGCCGATCGTCCAGGGGAACGCTTTGAGAGCCCGCCGCCACCAGTTGGCAAAGCGGCAGCACGCTTTCCAGGGCGCCCTTGGTCAGCACCAGAGTCTCACCCCCCACCCTGTCCACCGTGGTCATGAGCTTCCTTTCGGGGTCAAAGGGGATTTCCTGGAGCCGTTCGCCGCGTATTCCGCCATGCTCGCGGGCTGCTCTGAGAAGCGCCACTTCGGTGGGGTCCCCCAAAAAGGCCCCCTCGACAAATTTTGCATTGTTGCACAGCCCGGCCACGGTCAGGAGCATGGTCCGGGCGTATTCCCCTTCTTCCGCCTGCGCCTCAGGCACCCAAATACGGCGGAGTTCCATGCGGTTTTCGGTGAGCGTCCCGGTCTTGTCGGAGCAGATCACCGTTACCGAGCCCAGCGTCTCCACGGAGTTGAGATTTTTGATCAGAGCCTTCCTGCTGGCCATCCGCTGGGAGCCGATAGCCAGGGATAAAGTCACGGTGGGCAGCAGGCCTTCCGGCACATTGGCGATGATTATGCCGATGGCAAAGAGAAAGTTGTGCCAGAAGCTCCGGCCGATGAAAAAACCCAAAGTGAAAAAGAGAATCCCCAAAGTAACGGCAATTGCGGCCACAATGCGGGTGACCCGGAAGATTTCTTTTTGCAGGGGGCTCAGGTCCGGCTCCACCCCGCTGGTCAAGTGGGCGATCTTGCCGAATTCCGTGGCCATGCCGGTGGCCGAAGCCACCGCCAGGCCGGAGCCGCTCACTGCCAGAGTGCCGGCAAAGACCAGGTTGGGGCTCTCCAGATACCCGCCGGCAAAGGGGTCCGCAACGCGGGGCTTAGGTTCGGATTCGCCGGTGAGCGGCGCATTATTGACCATCAGGCGATTCGCTTCAATCAGGCGCCCGTCCGCCGGCACCTTGTCTCCCGCCTCCAGGAGAAACAGGTCGCCCGGGACCACTTCCCGGGCCGGGATTTCCCGCTGCCGCCCTTCCCGCACCACTTTGACATTGAAGGGCAAAAGGGCCTTAAGCGCGGCCAAAGCCCGCTCCGCCCGGTACTCCTGGATGAAGGTGAAGACCGCGTTGATGATGATGACCCCGACGATGGCCAGACCCAATGACAGCAACCCTTCTCCAGGCCGCAGGTATTCCGAGACAAAACACAGGACCGCCGCAAGCCACAGCAATACTGCCAGGAAATGGGTAAATTGCTTTAGAAAGCGAAAATAAAGTGGAGTTTTCCTGGCTTCCGTAATCTGGTTGAGACCGTACTCTTTGAGGCGGCTCCTCGCTTCCGCCTGGGAAAGCCCGGCTTCCGAAGTCATCAGGGCCTTAAGGACCTCCTGGCGGGAGAGGGCGTGAATGTTCATGGTCGTTTTAGCCGCGGCAGCAGGATGATCAAATTGCAGGGAGTTTCCCGCAGGACTTCCTCCACCGGATCGCGGCTGATCAGACTCTCCCACAGGCCTCGCTCACTGGCTCCCATGATGATCAGGTCATGGCGCTGCAGCGCGGCCTCCAGGGTGATGGCTCGGCCTGCCGGACCTAAGCCCAGGCGATGTTGCGGAGAGATACGGAACTTTTCCAAGTAATTGAGGAAGCGGTCAATCTCGTGGGGAATATGCTTCTCCGGCGCCGGAGGCTTTCCCCGCCTCAAGTCCGCAAAAAACCTGCTGATAGGCTCGGGCGCATGAAAAAGGGTCACCGCCGCGCTGAAGGCCTCCGCCAGTTTCCCAACAAAAAAGGCTTTTTCTTCCAGGTGGGGCGGGCGTCCGCGAAAAGGCACCAGGATATTTTGAGGAAACAGCTGGCCGGGGTGCACCACCCGCACCAAGGCGACGGAACAGGGCAGATTGAGCATCAGCTTGCGGGCCACAGTCCTGGTGAAATACCTGCGGCTCACATCTTCGTGGCGGGTAGCGCTGAACGCCAGGTCGATTTCGTTTTCCCGCACCACTGCGCTGATATGCGGCAAGGCTTCCCCCCGCTTGATGATGCTTTCCACTTCCAGGTTTTTGGCCGCGGCCTCCAGAAACAGCCGTTCCAGGGCAGCTTCCGCCTGCCTGATCAAGGTGAGGTCCATGCCTTGGGCGGCCACAAAAATCAGGGTCAGCTTCGCCTGACAGGCGTGGGCCAGGCTGATGGCGTAGCGGGCCGCCAACTCCGAGTTGCTGTATTCATTCACCGCGGCCAGGATTCTGCGATACATGGCATCGGCCCTCGGTTCGGGAGGGAAGAGCAAACACTTAATTCTGCTTGCTTCAGTAATAAAAATAAGCTCTGTTAAAAATCCGGCAAGGAAAAATAAGTCAGCTCAATCCGGCCCAGTAGGCGTCCACGTTGGCCTGGATTTCGGCGATGAGGGCGTCGTTGCGCTCCGGCTTGAACAGATGGGCGAAGCGGCCCTGGCGCTCCAGGTACGCTTCCACGGGCAGGCGGGGGTGGGGCATTTTGGTGTGCGTCACCCGGCCGTCCACGTACTCCTTTAAGGGCCAGATGCCGGTTTTGACTGCGAGCTTGCCTATTTCCACCCCGTCCTTGGGGTCAAAGTCCCACCCCGGCGGGCAGGGGGCCAGGGTCAGGATGAGACGCGGCCCCTTCAGGCTTTTGGCTTTCTCGATTTTTCTGGCCAGGTCCAGGGGTTCAGCCCCCAGGGCCGTGGCCGCGTACGCGGGCTTGTGCGCCGTCCAGATGGCGAAGAGGTCCTTTTTATAGCCCGTGAAGCCGGCCCGGCTCAGGCTGGTGGCGGTGCGGGCCGCGTGGGGCGTGGCTTCGGAGTACTGCTGGCCGGTGTTCCCGAAGCCTTCGTTGTCATAGCAGACATAGAGAAAATCAAGGCCCCGCTCCAGGGCGCTGGAGGTGGCCGCGAGCCCCATGCCGTAGGCCGCGCCGTCGCCGGTCAGGACCACCACTTCCAGATTTTCTTCCGGGTCCATGCGGCCTTTCTGCAAAAGAATGTCCAGGGCGTCCCGGACCCCCTGGGCCCCCGCGGGGGCCGAAGCCATGGCCGTATAGAGCCAGGAGCCCCTGAAGGGCGTGAAGGGATAAGTGGCCAGGAGCGTGAGGCACCCGGCGGCGTTGACGAACACCGTCTTCACCCCCAGGATGTCGTAAATCTCGTGCACCGCCTCCAAGCCCCCGCACCCGGCGCACATGGGCGTCCCCGTGCCCAACAGATGGACGGAGGGGAGGGGTTTGGGGGTTTTGGGCTTGGTAGGAGTCATGGCTCGTTATTATCCAGGTTACTATAGCTCTGGACAGCAGAGGCGGAGTTTGAATGCCTGAACTTACTAATGGTCATCTCAGGCATACATGAGCCGCCCTTTGGGCTGCGGGATAGGGCGGCCAAGTTCCTGGGCGGTTTCCAGCCAATGTTGAATAACCACTTCCACATTGGCCAGGGCCTCCTGGTACGAGGCCCCGTCCGCGGCGCAGCCGGGTAGTTCCGGGACCTCTGCAATAAATGCCTGATCCTCTTCGCTCCAGTAAATAATCACTTCGTATTTACTCATCTTCCCCTCCTCCCAGCCCATATTTGAGAATCACCTGACGCACCTGTTTGACCTGATAGGGCTTGGCCTTATTTTCCTTGGGCTGCAGGTTCAGGATTTCTTCCACGCCGTCCTTGAAAAAGATATGGTGACTGCCGCGTGTTCAATAAAGCCCAGATAGCATAATAGATCGCACAATCCGGCAAAGGGAATGTTCGCGTCAGCAGTGCCTTTCAATATCCGGAGCAAGAGTTTGTCGTGTTTTCCGGCCATTAGTTTCACAAGTTATCAATGTCATAATTTTAGCATAAGAACAGATGAAATAATCTCTTTAGGTTACTTGCATCTTTCCAACAGGTAACCACTCAGCCTCTTCAGCAACCGGCGATGGCGCTGGGGGGAGACAGCCCCGATGCTGCCCATGATGAGCTTTTTGGGGAGCACTGCCAGGAAACCCAGGCGGATAAGCGAATCGGCCAGCAGGCCGCTGCCGGCGAAATCCTCGTCCCGGCCGGTAATGAGTTCATCAAAATCAGGCACCAACAGGTGCATTTGCGTGCTCAGGCCGCAGACCAGAAAATCTCCGTAGCCCGGCATTTCTCTAAGAGCCAGGGCCGGGCGGGGCTTCACTTTACCGTCCGCCTGGGGCAAGGGAGTTAAAATCACCTGGCCTTCCCTCATGGCTGATATTCCGGATTGGGTTCTTTGATTAAGTTTGAAGAATAGTCCGGCTCAGCTTCACCATAAGCCCTCTCCAATTGTCGGGCGGAGAGCTTTCCCCAAGCCTGTTGTTCAGCGGCGGCAGCCGCCGGCGGGGAGGCTCCCTTGTCCACTACCGCTTTAGGTTTGAAAAGAATCCTCGTGCCATCCAGTTCCGCTTCCATGAGGTCGCCTTCGCTTATCCCCAAAATATCCCGGAATTCTTTGGGCAAGGTGACCTGGCCGTGCCTTAAGACCTTGACTAGAGCCATATAATAATTTCCTTTCAATTTTTATTACATATTACGTAATTACGTAATTATATTTAAAAAAGCCTGTAAAGTCAAGCGGTGTTACCCCCTAATCTGTGCCTCTCAGCCTGCGCGACAGCCTGCAATTTCCTCATTTCCCGCAATTCATCTTCAGTATATAGCAGCCGCGGCGGCGGGGCCTGGCCGGTCTGGGCGGCCTGGCGGGTGACTGCGGCCATTTCGTAAAATTCCTCCAGGCTGATGTCCCGGCCGCCCAGGCCGCCGATAAAGCTCGTAAGCGTTGGCGCATCTTTTTGCCCATAAAGGGCCGAGGCCAACTCCGCAAAGAGAACGCCGCCCTTGCCCATGGAGATATTTTGGTCGATAACCGCCGCGCCCTTTTTCCCCAGGAGAAGCTCCCGCAAGCGGGCTTCCGGAAAGGGCCTGAGCAGCCGCGGCCGCACCAGGCCGAGGCGCCGGCCCGCGTCCCTGAGCCGGTCCACGGCATCCACCGCCTTGGTGGCGAAGGAGCCGATCATCACGAAGACAAACTCCGCGTCGTCGGCCCGGTAGGCCTCCACTGCGTCATAGCGCCTGCCGAAGTCCCGGGCGAACTCGTCAGAGATTTCATCAAAAACCCTGAGCCCGTTTAGAGCCGCCAGGTGCATCTCATAGCGGAAATAGGAATACGGCGAGCCGCCGAGGACCGCCACGGCTTGGCTGACGGGTTGGCTGGCACGGAAGCGGAGGTTTTCCGGGTTAAAAGGCCCCACAAAGCGCTTGACCGCGGCGGCTTCAGGAAGGGTCACCGGCTCCCGGGTGAAGGAGAGATAAAAGCCGTCCAGATTGACGATGACCGGCAGGCGCACGCGCCGGTCCTCGGCCAGGCGGTAAGCCATAATAACGCTGTCCAGGACCTCCTGGCAGGTGGCCGCGTGGATTTGCAGAAAGCCCGAGTCACGGGCCGCCAGGATGTCGTTGTGGTCGGGCTCCAGAGTGATGGGCGCGGACAGGCCCCGGGAGACGTTCACCAGCACGAAGGGCGCCCGCCAGCCCGCCACGGTGTAGAGCATTTCCATGGCGTAGAGGAGCCCCTGGCTGGAGGTGGCCGTGAAGACCCGCACCCCCGCCGCGGCCGCGGCCCCGGCTGCGGTCAGCATGGAGTGCTCGGACTCCAGCGTCACCATGCGGCAGTCCATTTCGCCCGCGTCGATCCAAAGGGAGATGGTCTCGATGATCTCCGTCTGGGGGGTGATGGGGAACGCGGGCACATAATCCACCCCGGCCAACCGCACGCCCCAGGCCGCGGCGCCGTTGCCGGTTAACAAGGTGCGCGTCATGATTGTTCTCCCTCGGGGAGAGCCGGGGGATGGTAGCTCCCCCGCCCTCTCTCAAACTCCCCTCCCAACCCACGCATAGATATTCGGGAAAACAGGCATCTTGCCTGTTGAGCACAGGCTGGAAGCCTGTGCTCCCGAGATGGGATTGGGGGTGGGGGTGTGGGGAAGGGGGAAGAGGCCGCCGCCCCTTAGCGCCCTCCCCCACTCATCTCTCCTGCCGCTTCTTCCTCCGGGACGGCCCGGATGGCATGGGAGGGGCAGGAGGACATGCAGATGAGGCAGCCTTTGCAGTGTTCGTAGTCGATCACCGGGAAGCCTTCTTCGCTCAGGCTGATGACCCCGTCGGGGCAGAGGCTGCTGCAAATCCAGGCGCAGCGCTTGCAATGCTCATAGTCAATGACGGGCCTTACGGTGCGCCAGAGGCCCGTCGGCACCTGTTCGCTGGTGGCCGGCGCGAAAATGGCCGGCGCGGCCACCCGGGCTTCATCAAAGGGAAGATCGATCCAGGCGGGCTTCTCATACTCCTCGGCCGGGCTTTCCGTTGCCTCGGTCACGCAACCGGCATGCTCCGCCATCAGGTCGTAAGCCTGGAGGGCCGCGTCCAGGTTTTTGGCCAGCACGGCTTCCCCCAGGTGGGCCAGCTCAGTGCGGACTGCTTGAGTCAAAGAATTCCGGGAGATAACCCCGGTCAGCCGGGCCGCGGCCCCCACGCAGGCCGCGCCGGTAAACTTGGTTGCTTGGAAGTCTCCCTCCGCCGGGGCCGGCAAGGTCAACACCGGGCCGGGGAAATTGAGCCGCTCCCGCCACGTTTCAGCCGGCCGGTTGCTGCTGATAAGGAGGACCGAGTGGGCCGTGGCCCCTGAGAGCACGCCGGCCGCGGGGATCGCCGCCAGCGTGTCATCAGCCACCACGATGAGGTCCGGGCGGCGGATGATGCCGCGCTCCTGGATATTGCGTCGGGAGGCCCGGACATAGCTGAAGATGGGAGCCCCCCGGCGTTCCGCGCCGTAGCGGGGGGCATCTTGGACCTCGAAGCCTTCCAGGAAAAAGGCGCTGCCCAGCATGCGGCCCGCGGTCTTCATCCCCTGGCCCCCTCGGCCGTGGAAGCGGATGCGATACATCGGCACCTCTTGCTAAAAGATTGACCAGCGTCTGATAGCCATGGCCTTTTTCAGCCGCCGGAGCGCGAGGTCATTGGCCGCGTCCCGGGGCAGTATTTTTCTGATTCTGGACTCCTCCAGCACCAGCCTGGCATTGCTCCGCACTTTTTCCTCAATAGTTTGAAAAACCGCGGCCTGGGTGGCTCCCCGATACTCCATGGCGGCGCAGGTCACCCCGCCGGCATTGGCAATGAAATCCGGGACACATATGACCCCTTTGTCGTGCAAATATTTTTCGGCTCCGTAGGTGAAGGGGATGTTAGCGCCCTGCACCACCAGCTTGGCCTTCAGGCGGTGGACGTTGTCTTCGTTCACCACGTCGGGCCGGGCCGCGGGGATCCAGATGTCGCAATCGAAGTCGATCACTTCGTCCCGGTCGCACTTCCGGCCCTCGGGATAGTCAACCACACTTCGACCGGTCTCTTTTAGTTTTATAAGTTCGTCCACCCTCAGGCCGTCGGCGTTATAGACCGCTCCCTGGGAGTCTGCGACTCCCACCAGAACGGCCTTCCGGGCTGCGAGAAAGCGGGCGGTATGTTTGCCCACCGCGCCGAAGCCCTGAACAACGAACCGGGCGTTTTCCAGCTTGAAATCACAAAAGTAGCCGCATAACTGGACGGCGACATCCGTTACGTGACTTAAGCCCCACCCGGTGGCGCCGATCTCGTCCAAGGGGATGCCGCCGATTTCCGCGGGCAGTCCGGCGGCCTGGCCGCCTTCGTCCTTGATCCAGGCCATGCATTCTTCATCGGTGCCCATATCCGGCCCGAAGATGTATTCCTTGACCTCGCGCAGAGAACAGGCCAGAGCCCGGATGAGCCGCTCCTTATCCGGCTTGGGCATGGTCGGGTCGCCATAGAGCACCACCTTGGCGCCGCCGTGCGGCAGTCCCGCCGAAATGTTCTTGAAGGTCATGGCTCTGGCCAGGCGGATACACTCCTCGGTGGTGACGTCGGGAGCCATGCGCACGCCGCCGATGGCCGGACCGGCGGCTACATTGTCCACCACCAGAACAGCTTTCAAACCTATGGAAGGTTCATAAACATGGATGATTTTCGCCGGCCCGATCTCATCGGCGTAGTCAAACAGGTCCTCCATGAATCGGCCTCCTTTCACCTGGAAACATTATAGAACACCTTTGACCCGAGAACGAGACTAAGGTGTCAGGGCAGATTTTTTCCCCAGGATTAAATGTTTGTAGCGGTTTGCCTGCTGACTCTACACTGGCGAGCCGGGCGTCATGTAATTCGCTTTGGAGAAATTCGATTCGGGCTGAAGCGGTCAAAAAATTGCTAACTATGCCGATTCCTAACTGTCAAAAACAAGTAGAGAGGGTGACGTTGAAGCTCCGAACGGAGCAAACCTTTTGATGCGATGTGAAACACGAAAGCTCTCGTTAGGAGGTATTATGAAGAAGCTACATTTGGTTCTGGCGCTGCCATTGCTGGTGGCTGTTTGCACCTCATTAGTCATGCCTGCACCTGGTTTTGCCCAGGGTTATGCAGGCTATACTTACGCACCCCCACCCCCGAATCCCCACACGATCCCGTGGGTCGGACCTAATACACCATGGGTCTATTACAATGGTGACTGGTTCTATAACGGTGTCCTGCATCATTACTTCGGCCCCAAATACGGATGGGCCCCGTATTACGCGTATCCCGTTACATACATCATCAGGCCGGTTGAATGGTATGGTCCGAAGTGGAAGGTGTGGTATGAAAGGCACCCTCATTACTGGAATGATTTCGTCCGGAAGTATCCCTATTGGCGCCACCACCACCAAGGCCGCCATTATGACGTGGTTTTTTACAACAAATACCATCGCGGCCACGGCGGTGGCTGGCACAAAGGCTTCCATGACAAAAACCATGTTGACCAACGGCGCGTGGACTTTGATCGCCGCGATTTCCGCCATGATTGGGACAGGGACAGGGATCGCCGCTATGATGGACGGCGCTAAGCGCCCCTTTTGCCGTTAACCGGAGGCAGGCGGTTAACTTGTCCGCGGCCGTGAACAAACAGCCCCGATGCAAATGAAGCATCGGGGCTGTTTTCGCTCCGGCAAATTTTTAAAAATAGCTAAGACATTAATTTTACAATAATTATTGCTATAATTATTCCCATAATATCTGCCGTTACACACACGGGAATAAGATATTTGGTCCTCTTGATGCCGACGGCTCCCAAATAGACGGCCAGAACGTAAAAAGTCGTCTCCGCGCTCCCCATGATAACTGCTGACATAAGGGTGGCCAACGACTCAGGGCCGGTGGTTTTCACGACCTCGGTAAAAATTCCGAGCGTCGCGGCGTTGGAGAAGGGCTTCACCAAGGCCACCGAGAAGACTTCCGGGGGCAGATTGAACGGAGACGCCACTGATGAAAAGACGCGTTTGACAAATTCGTGCGCGCCCGAGGCCTGGAAGGTTTTGACCATGAGAAATATGGCCAGGACATAGGGAAAAATCCCCATTATCAGGCCGATGCCGTCTTTAGCCCCCGATACAAAAGAATCATAGACGGACACCCCTCTGGCAAAACCGTACACAATCGTGAGAAGGATAAAAAGTGGTATCACATATTGAAAAGCAGCAGTTATGGCATTCATCAGCTAATCCTGTAACATCTTTTGAATATAACGAGGATCACCACAGCAGTTATGGATGATATGACGGTTGAGATGAAAGTCGGCAAAAATATCCAATTGGGGTTGGATGAACCATAGCTTGCCAGCAAGCCGATAACCGTAAAGGGAATCAATTGGATACTCGAAGTATTGATGACAATGAAGAGCATCATTTCAAAGGTTACGGTGTCAGGCCGGCGGTTGAGCGTCTGCAGGTCTTCCATGGCCTTTATTCCCAGAGGGGTGGCCGCATTGCCGATGCCGAGGAAGTTTGCCAGCAGGTTGAGGGTTATGGAAGTTATGGCAGGATGTCCTTTGGGGATTTTGCCAAACACCAGGGCAATGGCAGGCCGGAAAAAATTTGACAGCTTGTGCATCAAACCGGATTCTTCCAGGATTTTGGTAAGCCCCAGCCAGAGAGAGACAATGCCCAGGAGATAGAGACAAATTTCCACCGCGGCTTTGCCGGCTTCAAACATAGCCTTCGTGAACTCTTCGGTCCTGCCGTTGACCACGGCAAACACGACACTGATACACATGACCAGCAGCCATATGGTGTTCATTTTGCCTGCCTTAGCGCGCTTTTAAGATTCTTGGCCGGGCCCCCTGAGCGCCGCCGGCCCGGATCCCTCTGAATCTCTCCCCAATTTTGGCGGATGCAGCAGGAAGAGGATAGCAAATTTTTTCCGGGAAATCAGATAAAGATTTGGCCTCTGCCCAGCGTCATCCTGCGCACTTGAGCAGACGTTCCGGACGAGGGCGGGGGATAGTCATTCGGGAGTTATGCCGTGTCTTTGAAAAATAAAAGCTGCTTAAAGAAAAAAATGTCTTTTATCGATTAATAGCAGTATCATACAGTCAGCTTCGGGGGAGTCTCACTTATTTACCAAATAACCAAGAATTTCGTTTAGTTACCGAAGGATTTTGGTGAAACCATGAGGATGCCAGCCATGCGTCGTCTCCTCAGCGGCTTGGCTTTGCTGGTGCTGTGCTGCCAAGGGTCGGGCGTCCTGGCCGAAGATCAGGTCAGCGTGCCGATTTTGAATTACCACCGTTTCGGCCCGACGGTGGCTGACAGCATGACGGTGACCACGCCGGTGTTCGAAGCGCAGTTGCAGTGGCTCAAAGACAACGGCTACACCGTCATTCCCTTGAGGACCCTGGTGGACTACCTGCGCGGCCAGGGTCCGCCCCCGCCTGCCAAAGCCGTGGTGCTCACCGCGGACGACGGCCACAAGTCGGTGTATACCGAGATGCTGCCCATCGTGCGCCGGCACCGCATCCCCGTCACCCTGTTCATATATCCTTCCGCTATTTCCAATGCTCCTTACGCCCTGACCTGGGACCAATTAAAAGAATTGCATCAGACGGGTCTTTTCGACATTCAATCGCACACCCTCTGGAGTCCCAATTTCAAAAAAGACCGGAAAAAACTTGCGCCCGAGGCCTTCCAGAAATTTGTGGAAGAACAGCTCCAAAAATCCAGGGCCATACTGGAGAAAAAGCTTGGGGGAACGGTGGATCTCCTGGCTTGGCCCTTCGGGATTTATGACGACTTTCTGGAAAAGGAGGCTGAAAAAGCAGGCTACGTGGCGGCCTTCAGCATCGACCGCCGCCACGCCGGCGCCAGCGAAAAAATCATGTCCCAGCCCCGCTACCTGATGGTGAACGGCGACGGCGCCAAGGGCTTCGCCGCCATCATCACCGGCCGGGCCGCAGCAAAGAGACTGGCAAATTAAAGCCGCCCGTGCGGGCGGCGTCGACAAATTGCTGGGGGAGAGCAGGCATGAAGAAACATGGGGGGAGTTTACTGATCCTGCTGGGAGTCCTGTGCTGGGCCGCGGCCGCGCTGGCCTATGAAGGCAAGGTGATGGACGCGGTGACGGGTGAGCCCATCGAGGCCGCGGTGGTAACCTTGGGCGAACACGCGGTGCGCACCGACAAAGAGGGCGTCTTTCGCTTGGAAGGGAGCGGAGACAAGCTCAAAGTGCGGGCCGCCGGCTACACGCGGCGCGAGATTGCCGCCGCGGATTTAGGCAATCCCTATGCGGACATCGCCCTTACCCCCTTCACCGTGAAGGGGCTCTACCTTACGGTCTACGGCATTGCCAGCGCCAAGCTTAGGGGCGCCGCGCTTGAAACCGTTGAAAGGAACAAACTCAATGCCCTGGTCATCGACGTCAAGGGCGACCGCGGCTTTATCCCCTTCAAGGTGGATTTGCCGCTGGCTGAAAAGATCGGCGCCCAAAAGACCATCCTCATCAAAGACATGCAGGCGCTCATGGCCGGCCTCAAAGAAAGGAATCTCTACCTCATCGCCCGCATCGTGGTTTTTAAAGACGACCTTTTGGCCGGCGCCGAACCGGAGCTGGCGGTCAGGAAGAAAGGCGGCGGCTTCTTCAAGGACCGGGAAAACCTGCGGTGGGTGGACCCCTTCCGCCGGGAGGTCTGGGACTATAACATCGCCATCGCCAAGATTGCCGCGGAGTTGGGCTTCGACGAAATCCAGTTCGACTACGTCCGCTTTCCCGACAACCGGGGGGTGGCCTTTTCCCAGCCCTCCACGGAGGACAGCCGCACCCAGGCGATCACCGAATTTTTAAGAGCCGCGCACCGGGCCCTCACCCCTTACAACGTATTGGTGGCCGCGGACATTTTCGGCTATGTGGTGTGGAATGCCAACGACGCGGATATCGGCCAGAAGATCGCACCCATCGTCGAAGCCGTGGACGTGGTCTCGCCCATGCTCTACCCTTCGGGTTACCACTTGGGCATCCCCAAGTACCGCAACCCCGTGAAGAACCCGTATGAAATTATTTACCTGTCTTTGAAACGGGCTTATGAGCGCACCGGCGCCTCGCCCCGGCGCTTCCGCCCATGGCTCCAGGCCTTCCGCGACTACGCCTTCGGCGGCGGCGATTTCAAAGAGGAACGCATGCGCACCCAAATCAAGGCTTCGGATGATTTCGGGGCCAGCGGCTGGATGTTCTGGAACCCGCGCAACATTTATCCAACCGGGGATTTTTCGAACATCGGCAAAGGGGGATAGTGGTCAGGGAAGAAGATTGGCGCCGGAATATTATTAAAGCAAATGACATTCGGTTTCAAGTCGCGTAAAAACAAGTCTATGAATCGTTGCCGCCGGCTCTTTCCTGCTTTAGTTGTGCTTATGGGGGCTGTTTTGCTGGGCTTTGCCGTCGGCTGCACCCGCGTGCCGCCCCCTGCCCCCCCGGTTGAAGCCCCGCGCGTGGTCATCCCGCCCCCGGAGCCTGAGAAACCTGCCGAGCCCCGGCCTGGATTTCCCGAGGTCGAGACGCCGCGCTTTGCCCGCATCAGCCAGGCGGCCCGACAGGAGATCGCCGCGGGACGCCTCCCCGGGGCCGTCATCCTGGTGGGTCATCAGGGCGAAATCGTCTACCGCAAGGCCTTCGGCTTCCGGGCTTTACAGCCCTTGCCCCAGCCCATGACCCCGGACACCATCTTCGATCTGGCCTCCCTGACCAAAGTCGTGGCCACCAGCACCGCGGTCATGCAGTTGGCCGAACGCGGCCAGGTGGACCTGGATCGTCCGGCGGCAGTGTACTGGCCGGAGTTCGCCCAAAACGGCAAGGGGCGCATCAGCCTGCGCCACCTCTTGACCCACACCTCAGGTTTGCGGGCCGAGGTGAACAGCAAGGTCCGCTGGTCGGGCTACCAGGGGGCTTTGGCCGCGATCGCCGCGGACCGGCCGGTGAACCCGCCGGGTACGGCTTTTCGCTACAGCGACGCCAACTTCATCGTCTTGGGGGAGATTGTCCGGCGGGTCTCGGGTCTGCCCCTCGATGCGTATTGCGCCCGGGAGATTTTTCAGCCGCTGGGGCTGCATGATACGTCCTTCAAGCCGCCGCCGGGCCGCCGGGCCCGCTTGGCGCCGTCCGACCTGCGCTGGGGCGAAGTCCAGGACCCCACCGCTTACCGCATGGGCGGGGTGGCCGGGCATGCGGGGCTTTTTTCCATTGCGGACGATTTGGCCGTATTCGCCCAGATGCTCATTGATGAAGGCATGTGGCGCGGCCGGCGCATCCTTACTCCCGCGTCCGTGGCCGCCTTGGCGAAGGCCCACCGCCTCCCCGCCAGTTCCACCCGCCGCGGCCTAGGCTGGGATATCTATTCGCCTTACAGCAAGGAGCACACCGCGTCTTTCCCCCAGGGCTCATTCGGGCATACCGGCTATACCGGCACTTCCATGTGGATCGACCCCAAATCCGAAACCTTCCTGATCATCCTAACCAACCGCCTGCACCCTGACGGCAAGGGGCAGGTCAAGCCGCTGCGGGCCAAGGCTGCGGCTGCGGTGGCCGCGGCCGTGCCCATGGGTCCCCCAGCCGAAGCTGCCTATGGCCGCGTCGGCCCGGAACCGGCGATGGCGGGCCGGGGACAGGCAGACGCCATTGAGCGGGTGCAGACCGGGGTTGAAGTGCTGGCGGCCTCGGGTTTCGCGCCGCTGGCAGGCAAAAATGTCGGCATCATCACCAATCATACCGGCATCGACGCCGCGGGCCGCTCCACCATCAGCCTGCTCTGCCGGGCTCCCGGCGTCAAGGTGCGCGCCGTTTTCAGCCCGGAGCACGGACTGACCGGCGAACTGGACGAGAAGGTCGCGTCCGGCCTGGACCCCGCCACCGGCCTGCCCGTCTACAGCCTGTACGGCGACACCAAACGGCCCACCGCCGGCATGCTTAAGGGCCTGGATGCCCTGGTTTACGACATCCAGGATGTGGGGGCGCGGTTCTATACCTATATCACCACCATGGCCTATGCCATGGAGGCCGCCGCGGCCGCGGGTCTGGACTTCTACGTGCTGGACCGCCCCAACCCCATCAACGCGGCTGTCGTTCAAGGCCCGGTAATGGACCGGGCTATGAAGTCCTTCATCGGCTATTTCCCTCTGCCGGTGCGCTACGGCATGACCGCGGGGGAGCTGGCGCGGCTGTTTAATTTCGAAAGCGCGATCGGCGCCAGGCTGCATGTCATTGAAATGCAGGGCTACCGGCGGCAAGCATGGTTCGATGAAACCGGGCTGCCGTGGGTCAATCCGTCACCCAACATCCGATCGCTGACCCAGGCGATCTTATACCCTGGGGTGGCGCTGGTGGAATCCGCCAACGTAAGCGTCGGCCGGGGCACCGCGACGCCGTTCGAGGTCGTGGGCGCGCCCTGGGTTTCGGCTGAGCGGCTGGCGGCTCATTTAAACCGGCGGAACATTGCCGGAGTGGCCTTCGCACCCGCGACCTTCGTGCCCCGGACAAGCCGCTTCTGCCGGAAACGCTGCGAAGGCGTGCGCCTGCGGGTGACGGACCGGGACCTGCTCGACGCGCCGGCGCTGGGCCTCGAACTGGCAGCCGCCTTATACCGCCTGCATCCCGGGGAATTCGACATCGACCGGACCCTCGCCATGATCGGGGCGCCTGAGGTTCTTCAGGCCATCAAGAGCGGCAAAGATCCGCAAGAAATTAGCCAAAGGTGGCAGCTAAGGTTGGCTGAATTCCTCCGAATACGCGCCAGATATCTCCTTTACTAGTCTGTGTTTCTCTTCTCCAGATCCGATCTGCTTCGCAGCCCGGCAGTTGGCTGTCATTAAGTCCAGAGTCTTCTCCAAGCGGGACCCTGCGGCCTTCGGAACCTGCCGCCATGGGAGCTTAAGTTTAGCCCGCTTTATTCATGAGCTTTTCAAAATATGCGGCAACCCATTGAAATATATAATTAAAACGGGAAGTTCGGAAAAGCGGAGTGTTTTTTGCACAGGCTGGGAAAGCCTGTGCCACCGAGTCCTTCGGTCTTTGGCCTGACACTATCCCTGGGGCTATACCTGCAGAGTGAACTCGAGACTGTCCGGAAACTTCTCAGCCGAACTGGAAAGCCTGGCTTGACCTTCCCCTGCCTGGCGTAAAGTCCGGGCAGGGGAATCTTTTGTTAATGCCGGGATTTTAGAGCGCCCTGACTTTCCAGACCTTATCGCAGTACTCCCGGATGGCCCGGTCCGAAGAGAATTTGCCCATACGGGCCGTGTTGAGGATGGACATGCGGGTCCAGCGCTTCTCATCCCGGAAGATCTGGTCTATTTCGTTCTGCCGTTCCACGTAGGACCGGTAGTCGGCCAGCACCAGATATTCGTCGCAGCATAGAAGTGAGTGCACCAGGGGCTGGAACAGGTTCCGGTCGCCGTGGGCAAAAAACCCTGAGCTGATAAGGTCCAAAGCTTCCTTAAGGTCCGGGTAGTCGCGGTAATAATGGTAAGGGTCGTAGCCCCTGGCCTTCAAGCTTTGGACCTCCTCCGCAGTAAGCCCGAACAGGAAGAAATTTTCCGGTCCCACCTGCTCTCTAATCTCCACGTTGGCGCCGTCCAGCGTGCCGATGGTCAGGGCGCCGTTCATGGCGAACTTCATGTTGCCGGTGCCGGAGGCCTCCTTACCCGCAGTGGAGATCTGCTCCGAGAGGTCAGCCGCGGGGTACACCAATTGGCCGCTCTTCACATTGAAATCCGGAAAAAACACCACCTTGAGGCGGTCCCGAACGTCCGGGTCGTTATTCACCACTTCGGCCACGGAGTTGATGAGCTTGATGATGAGCTTGGCCATGTAGTAGCCGGGCGCCGCCTTGCCTCCGAAGATAAAGGTGCGGGGCGTGATATCCTGCTCCGGCCGGCGCTTCAGGCGGTTATACAGGGTGATGATGTGCAGTACGTTTAAATGCTGCCGCTTGTATTCGTGAATGCGCTTCACCTGGATGTCAAACAGGGAGGCGGGATTCACGGCCACTCCGGTGCGCTTCCGGATGACGTCGGCCAGACGGGTTTTGTTTTCCAGTTTCACCCGGCGCCATTCCCGATGGAATTTCAGGTTTTCGGCAAACTCCTCCAGACGCTTTAGTTCCTCCAAGTTCTTGACCCAGGTATCCCCGATCTTTTGGCTGATGAGTTTGCTCAGCAGGAGATTGCTCAGGGCCAGAAACCGCCGCGGGGTAACGCCGTTGGTGATATTGAGAAACTTCTCCGGCCACATTTCGTAGAAATCCTGGAGCACGGTGCTCTTCAGGAGGTCGGTGTGGAGGGCCGCCACCCCGTTGATGGCATGGCAGCCCACACAGGCGAGATTAGCCATGCGCACGAACTTCCCGCCGGTTTCCTCAATGAGGGAGAGCCGCCGCACCCGATCCTCATCCAGAGGATATCGAAGCCGCACCTCATCCAGGAAACGACGGTTGATTTCAAAGATGATTTCCAGATGCCGGGGCAGGAGTTCGGCAAAAAGGGGCAGCGGCCACTTTTCCAGGGCTTCGGGCAACAGGGTGTGGTTGGTGTAGGCCAGAGTCTTCCGGGTAATCTCCCAGGCCTGCTCCCAGGGGAGGAAATGCTCGTCCACCAGGAGCCGCATCAGTTCGGCCACCGCGATGGAGGGATGGGTGTCGTTGAGCTGCACCGCCACCCTTTCATGGAAATTGTCCAGATTTTTATGGCGCATGAGGTGAATGCGAATTAAATCCTGGAGCGAACAGGAGACGAAAAGGTGCTGCTGCGCCAACCTCAGGCGTTTGCCCACCTGAGGCTCATCATTGGGATAGAGCACCTTGGTAACGGTTTCCGAGACCATCTTCTCATGGACCGCGCCATAATAATCACCCACGTTAAAGTCCTGGAAATCAAATTCTTCCACCGCTTCCGCTTTCCACAGGCGCAAGAGATTGGCGGTTTTCCCCCGGTAGCCCTGAATCGGGTAGTCGTAAGCCTCCCCTCTCACCACCGCGCCGGGCACCCAGCGCCTGCGCAGGTCGCCGTCGGCATCCCTGTAGGCTTCGGTATAGCCTTTCCAACCCACCCGATAGGCGATTTCCGGCCGGCAGATCTCCCAAGGATTTCCCAGTTCCAGCCATTTGTCCGTGATCTCCACCTGCCAGCCGTCCCGGATTTCCTGGTCGAAAATGCCGAATTCGTAGCGGATGCCGTAGCCGATGGCAGGCACCTCCAGGGTGGCCAGGGAGTCCAGATAGCAGGCGGCCAGTCGGCCGAGACCCCCGTTTCCCAGCCCTGGCTCGCCTTCCTGATCCAGCAGTTCCTCGAAATTGAGTCCGTGGTAGGAAACGGCTTCCTTGACCTGCTCCCATATGCCCAGGTTGATGAGGTTGTTCCCCAATTGAGGGCCAATCAAAAATTCCGCCGACAAATAGGCCACCACCCTGGTGTCGTCGTTGATGGTCCGCAAAGTTCCCACCCAGTTATGGAGCAGGCGGTCCCGGACCGTGTAGGCCAGGGCCATGTACCAGTCGTTTTTGGTAGCCAGTTCGGGGGGGCGGCCCTGGATGTAGTAAAGGTTGTCCAAAAGGGCCTGGGACAGGATCTCCGGGCTGAGGCCGGTGCGAATATCTTCTTTTTGTTGCGACTTTTGCTGCTTTTCCATGGTCTTCCCCTGGAAGCCGTCCTCTTCTGAAAGCTCTCAGGTCCTCCCGGTTGCTTTAGCCGCGTGCAATTGAGGCATGGAAGCAAACCTTCTCAGCGCCGGCCGCCGCGGAAACCTCCGCCACCGGGCCGGGAAAAGCCGCCGGAGGGCCGGCCGAAGCCTCCCCCGCCCAAGAAAGCCGGGGAACCCTGAGCGCGCTGGAAGCTCTGCGTGCGCATCTGGCCCCGCTCCCGGGCCTGGAACTCGCTGTTCATGCGGCCGGCATCAAAACCGGGCCGGGCCTCGGAGGAAGGCCGGGGACTTCTTTGCGTGATATCCGCCGGTCTTTGGGAAGGCTGAAAGCCGCCGGGCCGGGAGACCTGTTCGGCCGGCCGCGGCCGCGAGGCAGGCCGGTCCGCAGCCGGGGGCCTGGTCCACTGATTACCCTGCCGCTGCTGCCAGTTGCCTTGGGGGTCCCGACGGTAGACGTTGCCGCCTTTGTCCGCGAAAACATTGTTCTTGCCGCCGGCCGGACTTACTTGACGGCTGGCCGGCCTGGTGTCGGGCCGGGGCCGCCCGGCTTGGCCGGGCCTGTCAGGGCCGACGCCGTGACGGTCGCCGGCGCGGGAGACCAGCCGGTTCTCGTTGCCCGGGCGGTTATAGATGTTCGGCCGGTTGGCCGGGCTTACCACCGGATGGATGATGGGACGGCCGTCCGGCCAGCGCTTCCCCGGATTCCAGTTCCGGTTGTAGATATAATTGTGATTGATGTTGATGTTGGTGTAATGATAACCGCCGCCGCCCCACCAGCCGCCGCCATAGTAGTTGTCATGGCCCCAAATGGCATAGCCGGTGAGCACGCCCATGCCGAAACCCACCAGGCTGGGACCGAGCCAGCTATACGGATTGTAATACGAAGGCTGATAGCCCCAGGTCGAGGCGTAAGGATCATAAGCGGCCGCATAGCCGTAAGTGGCCGGCGCGGCCGGCGGAATGTAAGTGGAGGGGGTGGAGTAGGACGGATAATTGTAGCCCGTGCCGTACACTATAGTGCCGTTGTTCACATAGGACCCGGTGTAGCCCGGGGTGTAGCCCACGTAGGCCGTGTCCGCGGTGGAGTCATAGACCTTCACGTATTTGGCATTGTAGTGAGGATTGCTGGGAGGAATTTTGTTCACCTCCTCGGGGGGATGCACTGAAACTTTCCAGGGGCCGTGGGCTGAATCCGCCTCATACCAGACGCCCTGGTCCACGGCGTAATATTTGGTCCCCTGCTTGAACACCGTTTTGCCGGTGTTCACCGCGTACTCCAAGTCGGTGCCGGAAATCTTGTCAAATTTGGGGTCGCCCGCGTACTTGACCTGGGTGGTGGCTTTTTTCCGGTCGATGGCCGCGGTCTGGGGGATGTGGTTGTCCAGGACCGCTTCCTTGGCCTGCTGGGAGCCGGCCACGTTCACCAGGACAAAACCCTTGGTGGATTCCGGCGGAATCTTGGCGAAGTCGCCGGGGAGCTGGTCCGGGGCCATGTAGGACCAGGGCCCGTCCTGAAGGGATTTACTCTTGAACCAGCGCCCGGAGAGCAGAGTGTAGTATTCCTGGGAGCCGGTGTCCATGAAGATGTTGCTTTCGGTGTTGCTCACGAACAGGAGATCGGTGCCCTTGATGGGAGTAAACTGCGGCTCGCCGTCGGTGACCAAAAGCTCGGCAGGCTCAGTGCTGACAATGACCTCGGGCATTTCGCCCGCGGTCTTTTCCACTTCTTTCCGGGCCGGCTGCTTGCCGGTCTTTGGGACGGCCTTTTGCTCGGCTTCCTTCATTTTGGCTGCCAGAGACTGAACCGGCCCGGGCAGGGTCTTAACGTCCTGCCATTGGCCGGTGACTTCCGAGGCGCTCAGCCAGGCGTCGCCTCCTTTAAGGTAGTAAGCCTTGCCCTCCGGATCATAGGCCATGATAAAGGGGGTGTTGGCCACCCTCATGAGCTTGGAATCCGGGATCGGCAGGAGCTTGGGCTCGCCGTCCAGCGGCACCAGGACCGCGGGATGGGATTTGAAAATGACTTTGGGCGGCTCATTCTTGAGGCCCGCGTCTGCCGCGTGCTCCTTCTCCACCAACGCCAGGGCCGCGAGCAGGCGGTCCAAAGAAATGGTGGTGGACCAGTCTTTTATTTCTTGGTTCACGAAGGTTTTCAGGTTCTCCAACTGCTCGGGTTTGGCGTCGTGGAACTTGGCATCCGTGACTTTGACTTCGTCAATGGTGGCCATGCGGGTGTCCCGGTCCGTCACTACCCTGCCGGTCAGCCAGAGGACGCCGAATTCCGGCTGCTTCCACTCCTTTTTTTGAACCGAAACCGCGGCGTAGGCGGCAAGTTTATCGCCTTTCAGGTCCTCCACTTGGGGCTGATACAGGATGACCGTGCCTTTGGGGTGCTCCAGGCGCTTGGGCCAGGGGTCCGGCGCCGCCCCCGCCGGCCGGTTGAGGACCAAGAGAACCAGCATGATGAGCATGGCCGCGCCCAGCAATTTCTTCCCTTCCGTTAAGCTTTCCATGAAAACTCCTATTTTCTAATGCGGCTCATTGTTAATGTTTCGAGTTTATTGAGTACATACGGTTATTCTTACCACTTATGGAGTCAAATGTCCTTAGGCGCCATCATTATTTCGGCTGATTTCCTTTGTCCTGAGGAAAAACCCTGTTTTCCAAAGGCAAAGACTTTAGAAGTTATGATGAGATTGCGCCCCGTAAGGCGATATGAGACCCGGAAGGCAATACAGTCAGTCCTATCCGCCTTCGACGACGTTTATTTTTTAAACGGATTGCAATTCCTGAACTTAACCGCCGTAACCGAAGCGCCTTAATCTAAGGGAATTCGTCACCACGCTGACGGAGGACAGGGCCATGGCGACCGCGGCGACTTCGGGGCTGAGGCGGCCGGTCGCGGCCAGAGGGATGGCCACTACATTGTAGCAGAAGGCCCAGAAGAGATTCTGGCGGATGATGCGCATCATGCGGCGGGAGAGGCTGATAGCCTTGGGAATGAGGGAAAGGTCGTCCCGGATAAGGGTGAGGTCCGCGGCTTCCAGGGCCACGTCCGCGCCGGTGCCCAGGGCCACCCCCACATCGGCTTGGGCCAGGGCCGGGGCGTCGTTGATGCCATCCCCCACCATGGCCACTACTTCACCGGATTTTTGCAGATCGGCGATGACTTGGGCCTTATCCGCGGGGAGCACTTCGGCGATGACCCGGCGGATGTCCACCTTGTCGGCCACTGCCTGTGCGGTCAGGCGGTTGTCGCCGGACAGGAGCCGGATGGACAGGCCCATTTCACGGAGAGCGCGAACCGTCTCCAGGGCGCCTGGCTTGACTTGGTCCGCGGCCGAGATGAGACCTTTGGAATAGCCGTCTACAGCCAAAAAGACCGCGGTCTTGCCTTCGTGCGCCATCTGGTCCTGATAGCGCTCCAGGTCGACGAAGGGTATGCCGTTCATTTTCATGAAAGCCAGATTGCCCAAAACCACCTTTTGGCCGTTGAGGCTGGCCTGGACGCCCATTCCCGGCACTGCCTGGAATTCTTCCACCGGCGGCGGCTTGAGGCGTTTTTCCGCAGCGAATCGGGTGATGGCCTCGGCCAGGGGGTGTTCGGACTTTTCCTCCAAAGCTGCGGCATAGGCCAGCACCTGGACTTCTTTCCAGTCCTCCCAAGCCCAGACATCGGTGATCACGGGCTTGCCGGTGGTCAGGGTGCCGGTTTTGTCAAAGATTACTGTGGTAAGACGATAAGCCCGCTCCAGAGGCTCGCCGCCCCGGATGAGGATGCCCATTTCCGCGCCCCGGCCGGTGCCGACCATCACCGCGGTGGGAGTTGCCAAACCCATGGCGCAGGGGCAGGCGATAATCAGCACCGCCACGGTGTTGATCAGCGCCTGGGTAAAGGCCGGCTGTGGGCCCCAATGGAACCAGGCCGTGAAAGTGAGGCCCGCCAGGAAAACCACTACGGGCACAAAAATCCCCGCCACCCGGTCCGCCACCCGCTCGATGGGGGCCTTGCTGGTCTGAGCCTGCTCCACCAGGCGGATGATTTGGGATAAGACCATGGCATCGCCCACCCGGGTAGCCTTGAAAACGAGAAAGCCCCGCTGGTTGATGGTGCCCCCCCAGACTTCATCCTCGGGCTTTTTGACTACCGGTATGGCTTCGCCGGTGAGCATGGATTCATCCACGCTGCTGATGCCTTCCTGCACTACGCCATCCACCGGAATTCTCTCGCCCGGCCGGACCAGCACCAAATCTCCGGCCGCCACCTCCTCCAGGGGCACTTCCACTTCCTGCCCCTCCCGGCGCACCCGGGCGGTGGCAGGCGCCAGGGCCAGGAGGCGCCTGATGGCCTCCGAGGCCCGGCCGCGGGAGCGGGCCTCCAGCCAGCGGCCTAGCAGGATAAAGGTGATGATCATGGCGGTGGTGTCGTAGTAAACCGCCATCTTCTGGCCGAACGCGGTCACAGCCGCGGGAAAGAGGGTGACCCAAACGGAGTAGCCGTAGGCCGCGGAGGTGCCCAGGGCCACCAGAGTGTCCATATTGGCGGAGAAATGCCGCAGGGCTTTAAAAGCGCCGCGGAAGAACGCGGCCCCGGAGTAAAATAATACCGGCGTTGTCAGGGCCAAGAGCAGCAGGTGCAAAGTACGCGGGGGGAGGTCCGGAAACACCGGCAGAAAATGGAGCATGGAGAGGGCGAAAACCGGCAGACTCAGAAAGAGGGCGATGAGAAACCGCCTCTTGAATACCTGGGTTTCCGCTTCCGCGGCAATCTCCAGGGGGCGCCGCTCGCCGGCCTGGACCCAGCTCTCCACCTGATAGCCGGCCTCCATCACCTTGGTTCGCAAGCTGTCCAGAGTGACCTGGCCCGGGTCGTACTGGACCAGGGCCCGGCGGGTGGCCAGATTGACCCGGGCTTCGGCCACGCCCGGGACGTTTTTGAGGGCGCGCTCCACCCGGGCCACGCACGCGGCGCAGTGCAGTCCTCCCAAAGTCAGGGAAATTTCAGCTTGTTCCTGCGGCATAGCCGGTTTCTCTTCTTTGTTGCTCTATCTTCAATTAACCATTTTCAGAGCTTAGCCGACATCATCTGGCTCTGGCAGAAACGCCGCTCTTCTTTATGCAGCTTTTGGAATAATGTGGCAGGATAGCTCCCAAGCAATTAACATTTCAAGAGAAATCTTTTAATTTGTCAATAAAAACCGACATCGATTTTTCGCCTTGGTCATCCATCTTGCCCTGCCGGGCAATTGTTGGTACCATGGGGGGCATGGGCAAGCTTATAAAAACTCAATGGGACAGGAAAGCCGGGCAACTTATGTGGCTCGTGCCCCTGGCGCTGCTGGGGCTTTTGGCTTGGTGGAGCGTCAAAAAGCTGGATTGGGACGACCCCTGGATTAATCTGGGCGAAGAAATCGAAGTAATCGGGGCGAAGACCTCACTGACGGTTAAAGCCGGAGACGGCAAGAGCGGGCTCCGCGAGTTGGTGGTCAGCATCAGGCAGGACGGCCAGGAAAAGGTGGCATTTACCCGCAGCTTTCCTCCCGGAGGGGAGCCGGGCCGGGAAGAGGAAGTGCCCCTCGCCATTGAGGCCAAAACCCTGGGGCTGAAGGAGGGCAAGGGGACCCTCACCGTGGCCGTCAAAGACCGCTCCTGGCGCAACGGTTTCAAGGGCCGCACCCGAATCTTGACCAGGGACGTGGTCATTGACCTGGTGCCCATAAATCTTGCTTTTCAATCAGTCAACCATCTTATGCACTATGGTGGCACCGGCCTGATACTTTATCATCTTAACAAAGAGGTAAAGGAAAGCGGCGTGGTCGTGGGCGGTCATCTTTACCGGGGATTCCCCAATCCCAAGGGAGCCAAGGGGGACTATATGGTCCTGTTTCCCATCCCGTTGGAGCCGGCTGAGCCTTACCAGATGGAGCTGGTAGCCCGGCCGCAATGGGGACCGGAAGTAAAGCGCATGATTCCCCTTAAGCTGAAACCCCGGCGCTGGCGGCACGATGACATGAACCTTTCCGAAGGCTTCCTCCGCCAAGTGGCCGCGACTTTTTCGACCGCAGGAAGCCCTGTAGAGGCTTATCTTGCAGTCAACCGGGAGATGCGCCGGGCCGATCACGACAAGATCAGGGAGGTCTGTCGGGAGAGCCGGCCCGAACAGCTCTGGAGCGGGGCTTTTCAGCGATTCCTGGGCAAACCCATGGCCCGTTACGGCGACAAGCGCACTTATATTTTCGACGGCAAAAGCATAGATCAGCAGGTGCATCTGGGCGAAGACCTGGCTTCCCTGGAAAGAAGCCCGGTGCCGGCAGCGAATCACGGGGTGGTGGTGTTTGCCGAATCTTTGGGGATCTACGGCCAGGCCGTGATTCTGGACCACGGCTTGGGGGTTTTCTCCTTATACGGGCATCTGAGTCAGATAGACGTGGCCAAAGGGGACCGGGTGGAGAAAGGCCAGTCTGTAGGACGCACCGGGACCACCGGCTTGGCCGGGGGCGATCACTTGCATTTCTCCATGCTCCTCCAGGGGGAATTTGTGGACCCCCGGGAATGGTGGGACCCCCAATGGCACAAAGACCAAGTCCAGGGGGTGTTGACGGCGCAGGCCCCTGCCGCTCCGGTGGCGGCCGCGGCCGGCGCCTCGGCTTCCTCCGAGCAAAGCAGCCCCCGGAAAGGAAAAAGCAAGCGAAGACCGACCAGGCGCTGAAAACCTCACTTATTTTTGCCAGGCATGACGGGGAGCAGCCGATTTGAGCTGCTCTCCGATTTTAGTTCCCCGGTTCGGGAAATTTATCCTCCCCGGCCGCGCCTTTTTTTGATAAACATTACCTATGCCCGGTTTTGTGAAACCGGGCTAATTTCTCTGCCGGCCGGTTCCCTCAGGCACATCATCTCTAACGGAGGTTATCGATATACATGAAAGCCAGACCCACCATCCTTAAGATCAATCCGGACAATCCCCAGGAACGTTTGCTGCGCCAAGTGGTGGACGCGCTGGAAGCCGGCGATCTCATCGGCTATCCCACGGACACCGGCTACGCCCTGGGCTGCGACCTGTACAACACCAAAGGCATAGCCAGACTTTACCAGATCAAGCGGCGGCCGCTGTCCAAACCTTTCAGCTTCATCTGTGCCGACCTCAAGAACATCAGCGAGTACGCCCTGGTGGGCAATTACGCCTATAAAACCATGAAGCGGCTGCTGCCCGGACCCTATACCTTCATCCTGGAGGCCTCCCGGCAAGTGCCCAAAATTCTGCAAACCAAACGCAACACCGTGGGCATCCGGGTGCCCAACCATCCTATTGCCCTGGGATTGATCGCCTTGCTCGGGCATCCCATCATCTCCACCGGGGCCAACCTGGCTGGCAGCCTGGCGGAAAGCGACCCCTACGAGATCGCCGAAATGTTCAAAGGCCATCTGAGCATTGTCATCGACGCGGGTATTATTCCGCCCGCGCCCAGCAGCGTCATTTCTTTGATTGACGATGTGCCCGAAGTGATTCGGGAGGGACAGGGGGACGTGAGCGCGTTTGCGTGAGGGATGAACAAAGACTGCACCACAAAGGCACAAAGGACACAAAGAAATTTGTGACACTTTGTGCCTTCGTGTCTCGGTGGTTAGTGTTCTATTGGCTATAATTCACCAATTATGCCTTCGAAAGGCCTCAATCCTCCTTATGAACCCTTACTCCCTTTGTTAAATAAGACCGCCCACCAAATCGTGGATGCTGCTTATAAAGTGCATTCAAATCTTGGGCCCGGTCTCTTGGAGAGCGTTTACGAGATTTGCCTTGAACACGAATTGCGTAAAAAGGGCCTGTCCGTAAAGAGGCAAATGGGCCTACCCATCATTTATGAAAACCTGTACTTAGATGGCGGCCTGCGTTTAGACATGCTAGTGGAAAGTTGTGTGGTGGTAGAAATTAAAGCAGTAGAAGTTCTCCTGCCGGTACATTTTGCCCAGGTCCTGACTTATCTTAAGCTCTCCGGCCACCGCTTGGGCCTTCTTGTTAATTTTAACGTTGCCATGATCAAAGAAGGCCTCAAACGCATAATTTTATAAACCACAAAGACACGAAGACTCAAAGTGTCACAAAATTTAAAAACTTTTCTTTGTGTCTTTGTGTTTAATTTCTTTTGGTTACCGGAACCAGGAGGGCAAAAACGCCGGCACCGGGTAGAGAAATGCCAGATTGTTCAAGCTGTCCTGAATGTCCTGGCCTAAAAGGAAATTCAGAAAGGAAAGGCGGGGCTTTTTCGGGAATTCGGTTTCCACCTTGCCCTTGATGCCCCCGAGGCGGCCGGCTTTTTCCACCGCGTCTTCGAAATTGCCCATTTCGTCCACCAGGCCCAGTTCCTTGGCCTTCTGGCCGGTATAGACGCTGCCGTCCGCCAACTGCTTCACCTTCTCCACGGGAAGCTTGCGGTTGCGGGCGATATCCGCAATAAATTGCTGATGAATATCATCTAACAGCGTTTGCAATACGGCTCGCTCCTCCGGGTTCATGGGGCGGAAGGGCGAACCCAGGTCCTTCAAATTCCCGGCCTGTAATGAATAAAAATCCACCCCCAGCTTTTTGACCAGTTCTTCTACGTTCACCAGTTTCATGATTACCCCGATACTGCCGGTGGCGGTGCCGGGGTTGGCCATGATGAGGTCCGCGGCGCAGGCCACGTAGTAGCCGCCCGAGGCTGCCACTGTCCCGCATGAGGCCACCACTTTCTTGGTTTTTCGGAGCTTCTCGATCTCCCGCATGATTTCCTGAGAGGGGCCCACGGCTCCCCCGGGGGAATCGATCCGGACCACGACGGCCTTAATGTGATCCTCTTCCTGAAATTTGCGGAGATCTTTCAAGGTGGGCAGCGATTTGGTGATCAGTCCGTTGACTTCAATTACGCCCACCTTGTCTTTGGTATAGAAGAGAGAATCCTTTTTCCACCAGGTTATGGTGATAAGGATGAGGCCCACAAAGAAGACGAGCGCCAGGGCGACAATCAGGCACGAGGAGAGAACGGGGCGTTTTTGCTCCATATTTTTTTAACCTATTTTTGGCCTTGTTTTTCCTCCAAGGTTTCCCGAAGAATCTCACCCAGGTTGGAGGTAGCCTCATGCGAAGGTTTCATGTAATCACGGTAAGTGCGCTGCTCCTCCTCGGTTTCCAACCGGCGGATGGACAGGCCGATGCGGCGCTCCTGGGGCGAGCTGTGAATTACTTTGGCTTTGATGACGTCACCCACCTTGAGCGCGGCCATTTTGTCCTTATCCCTGCTCAGTTCCGAGATGTGCACCAGCCCTTCGATGCCTTCCTCGATTTCCACAAATAACCCGAAATCGGTGATGTTGGTGATGGGGCCGGATACGGTGGCTCCCACGGGAAAACGCGTGTCAATGGTTTCCCAGGGATTGGGGACCAGCTCTTTAATGCTCAGAGAGAAGCGCTCGTTTTCCTTATCGATCTGCAGAACCTTGGCCTGAACCGTCTGGCCTTTCTTATAGACTTCCGAGGGGTGCTTGAAGCGTTTGGTCCAGGAGATATCGGAGATATGGACCAAACCGTCGATGCCTTCATCAATGCCGATGAAAATGCCGAAGTCCGTGATATTCTTGATTTTCCCTTCAATGATGGAGGCCACCGGGTATTTTTCGCCGATCACCTCCCACGGGTTGGGCTCCACCTGCTTGAGGCTTAAGGAAATGCGCTTGCGGTCCGGCTCCACTTCCAGGACGACCACTTCCACCACGTCGCCCGCGGTGAGAATCTGGTTCGGGTGGCGGATCTTGCGGGTCCAGGACATTTCCGAAATATGAATCAAACCTTCGACGCCCGGCTCCAATTCCACAAACGCGCCGTAGTCCGTGAGGCTGACAACCTTGCCGGTGACCCGCGCCCCGATGGGATACTTTTCATGCACCAGGGTCCAGGGGTCGGGATGGAGCTGTTTGTATCCCAGGGAGATGCGCTCCTTATCCTTGTCGAAGCTCAACACTTTGACGGCGATGGTATCGCCCACCTTGAACAGGTCCGAGGGATGGCGGATGCGGCCGTAGGAGAGGTCGGTGATGTGCAGGAGGCCGTCCAGCCCTCCCAGGTCCACGAAAACCCCGTAGTCGGTGATATTCTTGACCACGCCTTCCACTACTTTGCCTTCCTCCAGGGTGGCAAGCAAGGTGGCCTTGGCTTCGTTTTTGACCTTTTCCAGCAAAGTGCGCCGGGACAGCACCACATTGCGCCGCTTGCGATTGAACTTGAGGACGTTGAAGGTGCAGCGCTGGCCGATGTAACTATCCGGATTGCGCACCGGGGCCAAGTCCACCTGAGAGCCGGGCAGAAAGGCAAGGATGCCGCCCAGGTCTACAGAAAGGCCGCCCTTCACCTTGGCCACGATGGTGCCTTCCACCACACCCTCGTTGTGATAGGCGTAGCTGATTTCCTCCCAGATTTTTATGCGGGAGGCTTTATTTTTAGAAAGAAGGAGAGGTCCTTCTTCATCTTCGCGGCTTTCTAAGAGGGCCTCCACCTGGTCGCCCACCCGAGCGGTGATCTCACCATCCGGAGTAGCGAACTCGGAGATGGGAATCTGCCCTTCGCTCTTGTAGCCGATGTCCACCATGACGTAGTCTTTGGTGAGGGAGACGATGCGGCCCTTTACCACTTCCCCTTCCTGCACCCGCCTGAGGCTTTCCTCGTAGAGTTCGGACATCTGCTCCATGTCCGCCTCCTCTGTCGGGATTTCCGGAAAGACCGGGAGTTCGGCAGCTTTTGACGGGGCCTCCGGTTCAGCGGCAGCTTCAGCTTTCGCAGGAGGTCCCTCGGCTTCTGCCTCGGAGCCCTCGCTGCTTGCCGTTGCTTCGGCTTTAATCTCTTCAGTCACAGCAGCAGGCTGGGTTTCTGTTCCTTCCTCCAGGGAAGGGGTGTCAAGCTCTTCAGGAGAGCTTTGAGTGAATTGGTAGTCTTTTTCCAAAAAGTCCATGAAAAACAATCCCCCTTATCAGGATTCCTCTAATATTCATTATCCGGTCCGGGCCAGGGCATCCCTGATCACGGCCAGACAGGCGCTCGTTACTTCCTCCGGCGTCATGCTGGTGGTGTCGATGTGAATGGCGCCGACAGGCGCTTTCAAAGGCGATACGGTCCGGGTTTCATCCTGGCGGTCCCGCGTCGCCAGTTCGCGCATAGTTCCTTCAAGATCAATGCCAATTTGTCCGCTCTGCCACTCATCCCGGCGCCGGGCCGCCCGAGTGGCCAGGTCAGCGGTAAGAAAGAATTTGACCTCGGCCTCGGGAAAAACGACGGTGCCCATATCACGCCCCTCAGCCACCACGCCGCGGTTGCGGGCCAGGTTCCTCAAGCACGCCGTAACCCACCGGCGCACCTGGGGCACAGCCGCCACCCGGGAAGAGGCCTGGCTTACTTCCGGAGTGCGCAATTCCTGGGCCACCTCCCGCCCGTCGATGAGCACGCGAAAACCGGCTTCATCAAAGGCGATGTGAGGCTTAAAATCTGCAAAGAAGGCCGACAAAGCCGCCGAATCCTGCACATCCACCCGGCGCCTCAGCGTCTCCCAGGCCACGGCCCGGTACAGGGCGCCGCTGTCCAGATAATGGAAACCCATTGCCCGGGCCAGGCGTTTCGCGGCGGTGCTTTTCCCGGCCCCTGCGGGGCCGTCTATGGTGATAATGCTTTGCCGCCCCACCTGAGAACTATAACCCCAAAACCTTTTTAAGCGCCTTCAGGAAGCGCTCATTTTCCTCCGGCAGCCCTACGTTTACCCGGATGCAGTCCGGGAAATCGTAAGACTCCATGGCCCTTATGATGACGCCCTCGCGGAGCATGGCCTGATAGACTTCCTGTCCCGGCCGGCCGATGCGGATGAGGATGAAGTTGGCCTGAGTAGGCACAATGGCCAGTCCCAGCCGGGTCAGTTCCCGGCAGAGGAAGTCCCGGCCCCGGCGCACCAGGTCTAAAGTGCGCTCCAGAAAGTCGACGTCCTCAAGTGCGGCCCGGGCCCCCGCCTGCGCCAGGCGGTTGACATTAAAGGGGAGGCGCAGTCGGTTCAGGAAATCAAGCAATTCGCTGGGCCCGTAGCCGTAGCCGACCCGCAACCCGGCCAGACCGTAAGCCTTGGAAAAGGTGCGCAGGACCACCAGGAGACGGTCCTCCGCCAGGTACTCCAGGCCGCGGGGAACCTCGGGGTCGTCGGCGAATTCAATATAGGCCTCATCCAGAACCACCGTGACGGTGGCCGGAACGGCTGCCAAAAAGGCCTCCCACTCGGCCCGGGAAAAAACGGTGCCGGTAGGATTATTGGGGTTATTCAACAGGACGAGTTTGGTTCGGGGAGTCACTGCTTGAGCCACCGCGGGCAGGTCAAGGTGCATGTCCCTCAAGGGCACGGCGCGAAAGACGCCGCCCACCGCCCGGGTCAACAGGCCGTACATGAGAAAAGTGTGGGCGGTGCTCACCACCTCATCCCCCGGGGACACCAGCGCCCGGACCAGGAGGTCCAGAATTTCGTCGGAGCCGTTGCCCAAAATCAGTTGTTGGACCTTGATGCCCAAATGGCGGCTCAATTCCTCTTTTAAGTAATAGGCGTGGCTGTCAGGATAACGGTGCAGGCTGGCGAGTTCGGCCTGAATCGCGGCCAGGGCCTTGGGTGAGGGCCCTAAAGGATTTTCATTGGAGGCAAGCTTGATGGCGTCGGTCAGGCCCAGTTCCCGGGCCAGTTCCTCCAGGGGTTTGCCCGCTTGATACGGGGTCAATTGGGAGAGATGTGGCTGAATCAGCGATGTTATGCTTGCCGCGGTCTGCGCCATAAAAAAAACATTATGTGGATTTCCGGGGAAAGCCAGAGGAGCCTTTGAGTGAGTGGGATCGTGAGAGTGATCAAGTGAAGCGGTAAACGATGCCAACGCTTAAGGCGCAGGGCCCAATCCCAGACACTTGGACGGGGCCGCCTCCTTTTCCCTTATCCTGTTGTATTTTAGTTAGTTACGGTTAAATTATGCAGCCGTTTTCGGTAAATTGTACAAAATCATTTCTTTCATACCGCAAATTGCTTGTAAATGCAAGAATTTTCGGGCGCGGTAAGATTCCGTCTCTCGGGCAAAAGAACTGGCAGACCTGACGGCTGTTTTTACTATTATACCTGAAATTGCGACTTTGCAAAAGCTTCACTTTTCCTTTGGGACTGCGGCTTTCGGGCAAGAGGAGGCAAGCGCGCCTTACGGCTTCCGGATGATCCGGGCATCCACCGCCCAACAACCTGCCGGGGAGGCGATCAGCGGGTTTATATCGCATTCCTGCAGTTCGGGGTGCTCGACCGCCAGGCGCGACAAATTCGCCAAAGCCTGGGCCACCGCGTCCAGGTCAACCGGGGGCTCGCCCCGGAAGCCGGTGAGAAGGCGGTAAGACCTTAATTTTGCCAGCAGGGCGTGGGACTGGGCCATGCTCAGCGGCGCCAGGGTTTGGGCGGTGTCCCGCCAAATTTCCGTATAGACGCCCCCCAGGCCGCACACCATTACCGGCCCGAAAGTGGCGTCCTGCTTGACGCCCAAGAGAAGTTCCCGCCCTTGGGCCTGCTTTTGCACCAGGATGCCCTCCAGGCTTGCCTGGGCATTATCGCTTTGCACCTTTTCCTGCAAGCTGTTAAAGGCCCGGCGCACCTCCTCATCATTGGAGAGATTGAGCACCACTCCTCCCTTATCGGACTTGTGGAGCCACTCGGGGGCGATCACCTTGAGGACCACCGGGTACCCCAGTTCCCGGGCCAGGTCTGCGGCCTCCCCGGCTGACTGGCACAAAGCGCCGGGCACAGTGGGAATCCCATAGGCCGACAAAAACTCCAGAGCCGCTTCACCCAGCAGGTTTTGCTCGGCCCGATGCGAGAATTTCCCAGGAGCGGGGGCAGAGATATTCAGATTCTCCGCAGGCACGGATTTGATCAGGTGATACTGGTGCAGACGCGCCAGCCCGTGGGCGGCCTGCTCCACGGAAAAATAGCAGGCTACTCCCTCCACCCTTGCCAAATTCCGGTTCAGCTCATCCCGATAGTCCCCGTAAAAAGCGAGTACCAGGGGTTTGCCGAAGCGTTCCAGGTTCAGGGAGGCCACGAACTCGGGGGTGACGATATTGTTGCGGTGCAGGGGTGAAGACAGGCCCGGCAGCATGGCCATGACGCCGTCGATTTCCGGGTCGGCCAGAAAGCCCGCGATGGTTTCTTTGGCCACTTTGAGGAAATCCCCCGTCTTCATGCCGATGGGCCAGAGGTCCACAGGGTTGTGCAGGCGGTGCCAGTAGGGGCCTAAAGGCTCCACGGCCTCCTTGACGGCCTGCGGCAGACGGCCGGGTTGGAGGCCTGCCGCGGCCAGAGCGTCCAGGGCGATGATGCCCAAAGCGCCGCTGGGAGTGGCGATGCCGATCCTGGGGCCTTTGAGGGGCGGGAGTTTCCGCAAGGCCTGGATGGTGTCCAGCAAGTCCTGGGCATTTGCCGCCCGCATCACTCCGGCCCGCTCGAAGGCCGCGGAAAATACGTCGTCTGCGCCCACCATGGAGGCGGTGTGGGAGAGCGCGGCACGGGCCCCGGCTTCGCTCCTGCCGGTTTTCAAGACCACTATGGGTTTGGCGCGGCTGAGGCGGGCCGCAACCTCCAAAAATCTTCTCCCGTTAACCAGGCCCTCCATGTGCAAGGCAATCACCTCGGTTTCCGGGTCGCGTTCCAGATACTCCAAAAGGTCCTCAAAGCCCACGTCGCAGGCGTTGCCGATATCGACGGCCTTGCCTAGCGGGCCGGTGAAGGACTCGGAACCCACCTGGGGCGCGCCGCTTTGGGCGATAAGGGTCACCCGCGGCGGCTGCATCACCCGGGGAACGTCCACGAACGCGGTGGTGAAGCCGGTGAAGTTGTTCATGACGCCCATGGTGTTGGGGCCGACGATGCGGGCATTATGTTCTTTCGCCAAAGCCGTCAGCCTGGCCTGAAGTTTTCTCCCCTTGTCGTCGGCGTCCGCAAAGCCCTGGGAGATGATGACATATCGGCGGATCCCTTTGGCCAGGCAATCTTCGATGACGTGCACCACCCGGTCCCGGGCCAGGGCGATGACGGCCAGGTCCGGCGCCTCAGGCAGGTCGCGGATCCGGGAATAAGCCTTATGGCCCAGAATTTCTCCGGCCTGGGGATGGACCACAAAAATCTTCCCGCGGTAGCCGAAGCGCAGCATCATTTCCAAGCCGTTGTAAGCCCCGACGCCGGTTTGCCGGGAGACGCCGACTAACAGGACGGAGCGGGGATTGAAGAAAAGTTCCATGTATCACCAATAAATAATTTGATTGCTATAAACAGAACAGCCGCTTGTATAAAAAAACGAGGGCCTGCCTCGATTATTCTTGCCCAGGGTGAGCTAATTTATTGCCGGAGCACAAAATATTATCGCTCATACCGGCCTCTCCTACAAGAAAAGCATTTTGATGAGGGTTTCCGCTACGACTTTTGGTCTGGGTCGTTTCTTCCTCTCCCCCCTGGGGAGAGGATCGAGGTGGGGGGAAAAACCTGATAGGGGCCGGCGAGTTCAGTCCTCCGCCAGCATCTCCTGGAGTTCCAGGGCGTTTTGGGCCGCGTAGCCTGCCTGGTCGTTGTCGAAATAGCAGAACACGTCCTTGCCCCGGTCGGTCCAGGCTCTGATGTCCCTGGCCCATTTCGCCAGCGTCTCCCGGTCATAGCTGCCCGCATAAGCGCCGTCAGGGCCGTGAAGCCGGATGTAAACAAAATCCGCGGTCACTTCCTTGGGCGAAAGGTAGCCGGCTATTTCAAAAATACAGAAGGCTGCGCCGCGGTCGGCCAGGACCTGAAAAGTCTCATCATTAATCCAGCGCGGATCGCGAAATTCCAGGGCGAAACGGAAGTTTTGCGGTAGAGCCGCCAGAAAAGAACGCAGCCGCTCCGCATTGAAGGACCAGTGAGGCGGCAGTTGAAAAAGGATGGGCCCGAGTTTTTCTCCCAGATCCGTCATTCTCTCCATGAACTTGGCCAGTGATTCCTCCGGATCCTTGAGCTTCTTCATGTGGGTGATGTAGCGGGAGGCCTTGGCCGCAAAGATGAAGTCAGAAGGCACCGTGTCCTTCCAGGTCTTGAGAGTCGAGCTTTCCGGCAGCCGATAAAAGGAATTGTTGATTTCAGTGGTATGAAACTTCTGGCAGTAAAACTTGAGAAAATCCTCCGAGGCCACGGACCTGGGATAGAACGGCCCCTTCCAGTGCCCGTAATGCCAACCCGAAGTGCCGATGTGAATTCGCTGTCTATTAGCCATCATCCAATTAACTTAAGCAGCAACAAACTTCCGTCAAGTTTCGCCTTGATGGGCTTTTAAGGTAAGTACCGGACAGGAAGCCAGTCGCACCACTTTTTCGGCTACGGAGCCGAAAATGAAGCGGCCCCAGCCCGTATGGCCATGGGTGGCGATGATAATCAAATCAATTTGGTGCTCCTGGGCCGTCCGGATGATTTCCTGGGCCGGGTCGCCGGGAGTCAGCACCGACTGAACGGCCAGGTCTGGAGGCACCCTCTCCTTGATCACCGCTTGCAGGGCTTTTTCTGAGGACCCAACCAGTTCCTGCTGATAAAGGGGGAGATCAAATCCCGGCGCAAAAGTGGCTTCGGTTACCGGCCCGGGAGAAGGAATGGGCGGGATGACGTGCATCACCCAGAGTTCGGCCCCGAAATGCCGGGCCACCTCTCCGGCCACCTTGAGAGCTTCATAGGAAGGCTGGCTGAAATCCGTAGGGCAGAGAATTCTTTTGACGGCAAGCACCGGAGCCTCCTGGTCCGAAGAGCTGGTTGACCGCCTGCTGCCGTTTTATTGGGCTCGCGGCCTGATAATGATGGCTTCTCCCGGCGGCGGAACCCGGGGCGGCACATACAACCCCCCCTGAAGATTGCGCACCTGATCCTGCTCGCCGGGCAGCCCGTCGCCGAAGGGCGGCAGACTCCCGTCAGCGAGCGGCTTGCCGGGAAACCGGAAACCGGCGGGCGGCGTATCCAAAGGAAACACCGACGCCCGGGAGCCGTCCAGAAGGTCCAGGAGGTTTTCCAATGGCTTGACGTCGTCCCTGGTAAACGGCACCGGCGGCGTTGGCGGCTGATCGGCACCCACCTGGGTGTATTGTCCACTTTTTACCAGCATCAGGCCCGCGATCTCCGGAAAAATGTTCCTCACTTCCAGACCGCATCTTTCAGGAATGACAGTCCTGTTAGTTTCACAGGCCCGGTAGACATAAATGTCAGTGCGATTGGGAAGCAAATACGTGAGCCACTCCGTGCCCCTCACCCCCATCACCGCGGTATGCGTTTTTATCACAAAATCCGGCTGGTCCGCCTGATAGATTTTGGCTACCGCGGTTTTCACCAGTCCCAGGAATACCTGGAGCACCGCCTGGCGCTGGCCTTTTTGGGGATCGAAGAGGTATTGCTCCACGGCCACCCGGCTTTCCGGCCCGATGGTCAGGACGGTGTCATCCACAAATTGGATCTGCGCCCTGGAGGCTGACTTGGTGCGGACGATATCACCCACCTCTACCTCGCCGTTAAGCTGCGCAGGAGCGGCGGGAAGTTTTCCTTGCCGGAGAAAATCTACCCGCCCCTGCACCTGGATGAAACGGCCCGCCGCGGCCTGCGCCTGCACCACCGCAACCAAGCCCACCAGCAGCACCAGGAGCAGGCAGAAAAATCTGTTGGGTTTCATAGCTCACCTCTATATCGCGCCGAGCCAGCGGCTTTCTCTTCCATATTGCCGGCGGCAGCTTTCAGCATCCCGGTTATCCTAAATAAAACAATCAGTATCTGTACCCCAGTTGACCGCCGATGATGTGGCGCCGGTAATCATAAAGGGCGATATTGGAGTCGTCCCGCACATAGTAATAGTGGGCGTTGACTTCCAATCCCTTCCAAATATTATAAACGCCCTCGACCCCCAGCATGTAAATGGTGTCATCCCGCTTGGGGTTGGCCGTAAACGGATTGCCGTCAAAGAAATTGTTGGTGTAAGGCTGAAAAGCCACTTCCATGAACCCCCGGACCTTAAACCGGTCCGTCAGCGGATATAAGGCCGTCAGGGAAACGCGGTAGGTATTGTTGTCCCAATTGTCTCCCGACGTGAAAAAATGTTCATAAGTGAAGCGCAACTGGAGAAAGCCCTGTTGATTTTTGAAGAAATAATAGCCGGCCAGGGACGCGGCCAGGTTGCGGCCGGTGCGGTCGTCTTCCTGGATGAATATCGGGTACCAATAATACTGGCGGGCCAGGCGCAGGTTGCCTTCGATGCCCCAGCGGGACCCGAACATGTAGAGATATGAAGGAGTCAAGGTGAAGGCAGTGTAATATTTGCTGGAATCAACCGCGGTGTAGTTGAAAGTGAAAGGCAGCCAGAACCTGCTGTTGCTCCAGGTGTACATGGGCATGAGCCCTGCAACGTTGCTCCACATGTCAAAAGCGGTGAGGCGGCGGTGAAAATTCTGGTAATAAGAGTAAAAGCCCCAAACCGCCCAGGGACCGCGCGGCAGAAAGTTGTATTCCAGGGTAGCCGTCTGGGTGTATACCATGTCTCCCTGCCCGGACACCACCTGGGCCGCGACCGGATCACCGGGTTGCAAGGTGACATTGGAGTCCCAGTCAAACCCCGCCGCGGCATTGAAGCGAAACCGCCGGGCATCCGGGGTCCGGAACTCCAGGGCCTGGACATATCCCTGCGCCAGCGATGCGGTTTGGGAGAGCGGGTCAAGCCGAATGGCCTCCTGCAGAGTGCGGCGGGCCTCGCCATAGCGATCCTGGGCCGCCAGGGCCATAGACTCCTGGAACTTGGCTTCCTGGGCCAGCTTGGGGTCTTTCTGGGCTTGGCGGAAGTGCTCCGCGGCCTGGGAATACTTTCTTTGTTTATAGGCCGCCATGCCCTTTAAAAAGGCGGTTTTCCCGGGTTCATAGTTCACCGCCTGCACCGCCTGCAAATGCGGCTCGGCCTGGCTCGGCTTGTCTAGGGCAATGAGGGTGTCAGCCAAAAGAAGTTGGGCTTCCGGATAATCCGGCTTAAGCCGCAGGGCCTCTTCCAGGAAGCGCTGGGCTTCCGCATACTGCAACAGGCGCCGGTTCACCTGGCCGAGCAAAAAAGCTTTTTCCGCAGTTTTGGGCCCCTTTTGCCAGGATCGGTTCAGCAGCTCCAGGGCTTCTTCGTAATTCTCCAGGCGCAACTGCTGAGCTGATTGTTGAAGGAGGGGGTCATCGGGGGGTGTTTCGGACCGGCAAAACGTGGGGCATGCCAGTGACCAGGCGCTCAACAGGAACAGAAGAATAATTGCCGCCATTTCCGCCTCTCGCTCGAAGTCGTGGGCACCGGATATTATTAACGTTGGTTACCATAGCATGTACCTTGAATATTTTCAAAGTTTTTTAGACAGATAGCGTTTTATCGCGAACATCTCCCGGGCTGCTTTTTGTAAAGCGCCGGGAGAGAAATGCAGGCAAATTTAAGATGGCTAAGCCGGCTGCCGGTTCCAGCGGGCAATTTCCTCGCACAACATATAGACTTCCTGGCTGTTGAAGCACCAAGTCAAGCCGGGTACGGAAGAATCATTGACCGCCTGGTATTCAGTAATTTGCGGACCGTGGAATTTGAGGACAGCTACTATGTATAAGCCTTCATGCAGTCGGCTTTGGGAGATCCTCACGCCGTAGTCGTTCTTAAACCGGACCAATACCTGGTATTCCGATATCAGGGAGGAGGACCGCAGCGACGCGACGCTGCTCGCCAAACCTCCGAAAAATACATCAGGAGGAGGCCAGAAATCAGGCCATCCTTGTAAGGAGTTCATTTCCATCCGTAAACCTGTTCAGGGTTTTTTTTCCACCATCGCTCTGACGCATCGTTAAAAGTTCGCTCGCATCTTGGAGCCTGAGCATTATCACTTTCTTTACATCTTAAATTCTTCCGCGCGTTTGTTCCTGCTCTGCCTGGTCTTGCGAAGTCATTAATAAAGCTTCAGACCGGCTTTCGGGTCAGGCTTGCCGGGTGGCAAATTCACCAGAATGTTTTCTTTTTCCTCCACCACACCGCTGCCGCCGCATTCCGGGCAGACACCGTTCAAATAGGCGATCAAAGTGTAGCAGGTCGGACACTCCATAAAGCGCTTTTCTTTATTTGCCATGGGGTGACCCCCCTTTTCTCCCAGGTTAGCTTAACCATAAAGCAGCCCGGGTTACGAAAAGGTTACAAAAAGAATTCTCCCCATCTCCGGCTAACATTGAATAATATTTACTATATTTGAGAGGTCGCAGTTAAACGGGGGCAATTCAGGGAAAAAATAATTGCCCCTACGCCAATGTTTCACTTGAAAGCGAATGCCAAGTCCTGTTTCCCAAAAGAAGCCGGGAATCACTTGACACTAAACTGCACCACAGGTAACTTCTTAATTACCGGTCAATTCATTGTTTTTCAGCAAAGCCGATCCTTTTAAGGTGGCAGGGATGCAGCCGTCAGTGCACATCGCCAAAATCATCCCGCCTCAGGTTCCTCAAATACTCCCTCGCCCGCGCCTGATTAATAGCCTGCAGCAGCAAGAAGACAAAAAACTTATCCTGATATTGGGACAGGCGGCCCAGGGCAAGTCCACCCTGGCGGTGTCTTACGTCAACGCCTCTCCGGTGCCTTCGGCCTGGGTCAATCTCGGCCCCGAGGACACCGATGCGGTGACTTTGTTTTATCTGCTCGGGCACGCCTTGCAGCGGATCTTGCCAAAGGCGGATTTTTCCGCCGCCCTGTCCTATCCGGCCGTCGCCATGGGCCCCCGGGAGGAAGGGCCTCTTTACCGGAATTGGCTGGAGGCCCTCCTGGATCGGGTCCCCGGCAGGGTTAACATTATCCTGGACGGCCTGGACCGGCTCAGCCCCGGGGCTTCGGCTTTCCGGCTTTTACAGGCACTCCTGGCCGTGTTGCCCTCCAAATGCCGCTTGTTTATTCTCTCCCGGGAAATGCCGCCGGTGGATATCAGAAATCTGGCGGAGCACCAGGAGGTCTTCCGGCTGAACAACGCGGATTTGGCCTTTAATCTCAGCGAAACCACCAAATACTTCCACACCATCCGCAACTTTCACCTGTCCGCCGGGTTGATTCAGCGCATTCACAGCCTCACGGAAGGCTGGATCGGCGGCTTGGTGCTTTTCTGCGACTCCCTGGACTGGGTCCCGGAAAGCCAGCGGGAACGATACGTTTCCCAGGAACTGGCGGGGAAATTTATCTGGAACATCTTCCATTACTTCGGCGAGCGGATATTCTCCCTGGTGCCTCGGGAAGTGCAGGAATTCCTTATCAAAACTTCCATCCTGGAGGTGGTGGAGCCTGATTTCGTCAAGGACGCTATGGGCCTTGACAGCCCGGAAGCCATCCTGGAGGAGTTGGTAAAGCGGAACCTCTTTGTGCAGCCCATTTACGATAAAAAGAAGGGATTTTCCTACCGGTATCATCCGCTCTTCAAAGAATTTTTGCAGGGTAAATTCCAGACTTTGATGGCCCGGGAGCACCAAGCGGATTCTTATTATAACGCCGCGTCCCTGTCCGAGCGCCGCGAGGATTTGGAGGCCGCGGTGCGCTATTATCTCAAGGCGCAGGCTTACCCCGAAGCCGCCCAAGCCATTGAGCGGGCCGGCCTGGAACTGGTGCGCCTGGGTAAAACCTCGGAACTGGCCCAATGGCTGGCGGCCCTGCCCGCGGACTTGGTGCGGCGAAAACCCTGGCTCCTCTTCTACCACTATATGACCGGGCGATTTCAAGGGTCCGAGGAGCATCTGGCGAGCCTTCAGGAAGCGTACGCGCTCTTTGCCGAGCAGGCGCAGACGCAGGGACTTCTTCTGTGCCTGGCGTATTTTTTGGAAACTTCCTTTTCCAGGGGCCGCCAGGCAATCCCCTCGGTTCACACTTTGCTGGCCCAGGCTGAGGCTCTGGTGGAGTCTCCGGCGGCGCGCGCCTTTCCCCTGGAGCAAGCCATTCTCTGGTGCCAGATAGGCTTTGCGCATTTTCTCCGCACCGGCAATTCCCGCAAAGGTGTATGGGCCTGTCAAAATGCTTACCTCTTGGCCCGGGATTTAGGCATCATTCCGCTGCAGTTCAGCGCCCTGGCCTACAGCCTGGGATGTCTCGCGTTTTTGGGGGAGTTCCAGCGGGCCGAGGAGGTCATCAGTGAGGCCCAGAAGTTGTGGGACAAATGCCCTCATCCAGAATTGCGCGCCGTCTACTATGTTAATTTATGCAACTACCTATGGCTCAAAGAAGATTTTGCGGCCGCGGCGGCCGCCCTGGGCCAGGCGCAAGAAGCCGCTACGCAGCATGGCCTCACCCATCTTCAGCATGTGGTGCTGCTGTACGATCTTGTTTTGAAAATCTACCAGGGGGATTTTCGCGCCGCGGAAGAGGTCGGCATCGGCTTGGCCGGTTTACTGTTTTCGGCGGGCAATATGGTCATGTACGGCAGCGCCATGTTTCACCTGGGACTCGGCTATTACCGCCGGGCAGATTACCGCAAGGCCCGTGAGCATTGCGCCCGCGCCGCGGAGATTCTCTCGTCCCACGAGGGCCAGTCCGATTTCTACCTGTTTATGGTCAAAATTATTTCGAGTCTGGCGGCTCTTCACTTGGGAGAAGACGCGGAAGTCGAGCAGGGCTTGGCAGAGGCCCACGCCCATTTTCAAGACATCGAATCCCATATATTTTTAAAAGAATCCCACTTGGCCCTGGCCCTGTGGAAATGGCGGCAAGGTGACACCGCCAGGGCCCGGGACCATTTGGAGGCCGGCCTGAAAATCGCCCAGGATCGGGACTTTTACCTGAACCTGTTGCTAAACCGCAAGGACATGCTCAGGGTCTGTACGCTGGCCCTGGAACTGGAGGCCGCGGCTGTCTGGGATTATGCCTCCCGCTGCCTCAGCCGTTGCCTGCCTGATTTGGCCGATGCCGAGCTCGCCCGGCTGGCCCGGCATCACAACCGGGAAATCGCCGACAAGGCCTGGGAAATACGGAAAACCATTCACCGGGCCAACCTTCCCAGACTGCGCTTCCAGACCCTGGGAGGCTTCCGCTTCTGGCGGGGCGAGGTGCTGGTGGATGACAAGGAATGGGAGGGGCATCAGCCCCAACTGCTGCTCAAGGCCATCATCGGCCGCGGCTCCAAGGGGGTCCCCAAGGACGTCCTCATGGAAGACCTCTGGCCCGAAGCCCCTCCTGACCTGACGGAAAAAAACTTCAAAGTCAACCTCCACCGCCTGCGCAAAGTCCTGGAGCCGGTCATGAACAAGACCTACGGGTCTTCCTATGTCCATCTCAAGGCAAACCTCATCTCCCTTGACCCGGAACTCTGCCATCTGGATATTGATGATTTTCTCTCGGCTTTGAGAGAGGCCGAGAGGGAGGAGGAGCAGGGCAACGCCAAACAGGCCGTTTCTCTATACCAGCGGGCCGCGGAATTGTACGGCGGGCCTTTTTTGGCAGAGGAGTTGTACCACTCCTGGGCGGAGGCCAAAAGAGAGGAATTGCAGGGGAAATATCTGGAGCTCCTGCACCGGCTGGCCAAACTGTACGAGGCTCGGGGCTCCGTGCTCAAGGCCATCGACTGCTGGAAGCAGGTGATCCAGACCGACCCCCTGGCCGAGGGGGCCAGCCGGAACCTGATGCTCCTTTACGCCAAAAGGGGCATGCGCAACGCCGCGCTCAGGGTTTATGAAGAGTGCCGGCAAGCCCTGCAGGAAATGTTGAACGCCGAGCCTGAGGAAGCAACCACGGCCATTTACCGGAAAATTCAGGAAAGCGCCGCCAAGTCAAAACCCGCCGGGCCGGGGGCGTGATTTTTTTTCCCGTTGGCCGCAACCGGCCGAAAAAAAAGTCCGCGTTCCTGTCATTAGTTCAAATAGCTGCTGTTATGCATTAGTTAGACAAGCGTCATCTTTTCCCATTTTAACCCGTTTGTAACCGCCCCCCCTGTAAATTCAAGACAAAACCTGAAGAATTCAGCTCAGTGTCCAGGAGGTGACGGACATGCTGAATCCCATTTCTTACCGCCGGCTTTTCACCCTGTCCAACGGCCAGAAAGTCAAGTGCAGGCTGCTTAACGGCCAGGACCAGGATGGTCTCCTCTGCCTGTATCAAACCGCTCCGCCGGAAGACACCTATTTTTTGAAACAGGATGTGAAGGACATGGTTTCCCTCGAAAATTATTCGGACCAGCCGACGCCGCGCCGCATCTTTTTATCCGCACTGGAAATGACCCAGGGCCGATTTATCGCCACGGCACAAATGGAGCGGGGTATCGGATGCTCCAAGCACATCGGCGAAATCCTGCACATCTTTGTAGCCCGGCCGTTTCACAACCTGGGATTGGGGAGCCTTTTGCTCGGGGAGCTCATAGACCTCTCCCAAGCGGAAAAGCTCCATTGGCTGAGGGCTGAAATAGTGAGCGAGCACAAAGCAGCCCTCAAGGGATTTCTCCGCAAGGGTTTCAAGATCAGGGCCACCCTGGAGGATTTTTTTATCGGCCGGGACGGCGCCACCTACGATGTGGTTTTGCTGACCCGTTCTTTGCTTAAAGATTATGGCGATGATATCTGAGGGGAAACCCTGACACTGCCGCGGCCTGTTTTTTTCTTTACTTTTTTCCCCATAATTGATTAATCATGTCTCAGTGGCGGCGAATGCCATGGGGGCAGATGCGCCGGCGCGGTTTTACCGATAACGCTGGGCTCCGTCTGCCGGTTGCAAGCCTTGCCCCTGAGGGCCGGTGCGGCGATGACCGACACGCAAATTTTTAAGAAAATCTTCTTGTTCCAGGATTTGCTCGAAGAAGAGGTGCAGAAAGTCTTAGGGCTTACGGCGCTGAGGACTTTTCCCGCCGGCCAGGTCATTATTCACGAAGGCGAAGCCGGGGACAGCATGTTCATCATGTGCCAGGGGGAGGTGGAAATTACCAAACGCCTCGGCTTGGTACTGGATGAAGAAGCCCCCCGGGAGCGCATCATCGTCCGCCTCAAGGCCGAAGAGGGCGTCTGTTTCGGCGAAATGGCCCTCCTGGAGAATGAGCCTAGATCGGCTACGGTCACCGCGCTTACGGAGTGCCAGCTCCTGGAAATGGGACGGGAAAATTTCCTGCGCCTGGTGCAGCAGAATTGCGAAATGGGCAGCAAGATCCTGCTGCGGCTGGCCCAGCTCCTGTCACGCTACTTGCGCAAGACCAACCAGGATATGGTGAAGCTCACCACCGCCATGGCCATCGCCCTGGGACGGTAAGGCCCGGCTCTTCAGACATAAATTTCTCCCAATCGCTGAGGCTCCCCTAACCTTTCTTCCGCGAGCAGCCCCTGATTGAGCAGCAAAGTCTCCATTTTTTTCAGGGCCGCGAGAAATTGGGACCACAGGATGGGGCCTATGGTGATCAACCGGTTGATCCGGCAGGGACGGCCCCGTTTGGAAATGGCCGAGGTCTTCAGCAGAATAAAGGTAATGCCCCGGAAGTCCTGGTGCTCAAGATAAATTTGTTCCTGGGAGTTCTTCTCGAGAACGTTGCTGTTGGAAAAGACTGACCGGACTTCAACCTCCGGGGTGGTCTGCTGCACCCAGACCGGAAAAGCGCCTTTCAACGGCGCCAGCCTCGCCACCGCGTCGCAGAAATGGCGCCAAAGTTTTAGATTGATGATCGCCCCTTGATCCGTGGGCACAGCTTTGCCCTTGATCTCATCCAGGGCATAAACCCGCAAGTCCACATGCCTCTCGCCGTGATGCTGCCTTAAACTCAAACGGATTTCTTCCCGATTGCTCCGGGAGACGACGATTGGGTCAATACCTTCCCAGATAATCTCAGGCATGGTAATCTCCGGTGCCCGCGATCCGCGTAAAAACTTGCGGAGGTAAAGATTCCGTGTGAGCCGGCGAGGCAGAAAAGCTGATGGCTGCGCCTGGTCGACAGGCTGCCTTTGGGCCGACCGGTCAACCTTCCTGCCGCAGGATGTTTGCGACCTGCTCCAATTTTTCCGGGGTAAGAGGCTTACCCCGCAATTCTGCGATGATGAGGCTTTGGGCAAATACCAGGGCTTCCAGCTTCTCCAACCTTTTGAAAATTTTTTTAAAGGCCTGACTCGCCATCCGGTCAAGCTGCTTGTCATTGTCATACAAGGCCAGGAGCGCGGCCTGCAGGTGCGGATCATCAAAGGCATTTGCCAAGACCATCTCCCTGCGAGCGCGAGTTTTTTTGACCGCTTTCTTCCGCCGCGGCAGCTTGAGAACCTCTCCCATAATTTTCCCCCCTCGAGCCTTCGGATGCCGGATTATTTATTTCAGTATCAAGTCGCGGGTTACAAAAAGGTTAACGGGCAGGCAGGGGGGACCAGACCTTTGGCGGACTTTTTCTATTCATGAAATTTTCGGGCCGGCCGATGGAGATAAAAAAGGCGGGGTGAAACCCCGCCCTGAATGGATCTTAATTTATTTCGCCTGCCGCGGTCAGAAAATCAACGGGTCAGACATCAGGGTAAATGTCAGATGTCCCCGGCCGCCAAGCGCTTATAAAGGGTCAGATATGCCTTAGCCGAGGCCTGCCAGGAGAAGTCCTCGGCCATGCAGTTCAGCATGATCTTTCTCCACAGCTTCTTGTCCTTGTAAGCATCGATAGCCGCGTTCAAGGCCTTGATAAAAGCGGCGGCGGAGTATTCCTTAAAAACAAAGCCGGTGCCGGTGCCTTTGGCCGCATCCACCGGCTCCACCGTGTCCATGAGGCCGCCGGTGGCCCGAACCACCGGCACGGTGCCGTATTTCATGGAATACATCTGGTTCAAGCCGCAGGGCTCGTAGCGGGAGGGCATGAGGAACATGTCGGCCCCGGCCTCGATGAGATGGGCCAGCCGGTTGTCAAACGCGATCTTCACCCCCAGTTTGCCGGCGTATTTGGGGCCCACCTCCTCCAGCCAGAGGTGATATTTTTCGTCGCCGGTGCCTAAAATGACCAGGGGAATGTCCCGGGCCATCAATTCCGGCAGTACCGCGGCTATCAGGTCAAAACCTTTTTGGTCCGCCAGCCGGGAGATGATGCCAAGCAGGGGCTGCTTTACCAACTTTTTATCCAGGCCGTAGGCTTCCATCAGGGCTTGCTTGTTGGCGGCCTTGCCCCTCAGGTCGGCGGCGTCGTAATTGGCCGCGATCAGAGGATCGGTGGCCGGATTCCAGACCCCATAGTCCACGCCGTTGACGATGCCGAAAATCGCCTCGGCCCGGGTGCGCAGTACGCCGTCCAGGCCGTAGCCGTATTCCGGAGTCTGGATCTCCTTGCTGTAGCCCCGGCTGACGGTGCTCACCGCATCCGCGAAGACGATGCCCCCCTTCAGGAGGTTGATCTTGTCGTAATACTCCAGGCCGTTGATGGAAAACAGCGACGGAGGCAGTCCGGTAAAGGGGAACTTCTCTTTGGGAAACAGCCCCTGATAAGCCAGGTTGTGAATGGTAAGAAGGCTTTTGGTGTCGGCCAGGAGCGCCTCGCCGACCCAGCGATGCCGGAGATATACCGGCACCAGCGCGGCCTGCCAGTCGTGGCAATGGATGACATCGGGCTTGAAGGCCAGGGCCCGGCAAGTAGCCAGGACCGAGTCGCTCAAGAAAGCAAAGCGCTCCAGGTTGTCATAATAATCGCCCCGGGGCGTGCCATAGAGCTGGCTGCGTTCATAGAACTCGTCCCGCTCAATAAAATAAAAAGGAGCGTCGCCTGCCGCAGGGGTCAGGACGTTGAACTCCAGGCTCAGGGGCCCGGCCGCGGCCGTGAGATTTTCGGCCGCGCAAGTCATGGCGATATTTTTTTGCTTGATCTGCCCGTAATAAGGCATGATCACCTTGATTTCCGCGCCCAGTTCCTGAAGGGCAAACGGGAGGGTGCCGGCCACATCCGCCAGACCGCCGGTCTTGGCGTAGGGCACCGCTTCGGAAACGACAAAGAGAATGCGCAGTTGTTTCGCCATGTCTCCCCCGTTGAAAGTTCAAAGTGCAAGGTTCAAAGTTCAAGGTCAGGGTTAATCAGGAGGTTTAAAAATCCCTAACCCCTGACCCTGGCACCTGGCACCTGGCACCTGACACCTAATACTTGTACACCAGGTCAATGTCCGAGGCCACGAACCCCTTTTCACCTTCATTCAAGGTGAACTCCAGAATGTAATCCCGGCTGGGCAGGTTTTCGGGATGCACCCCGTGAGGCAGGTCCTTTTCCAGAAAAAACACCGAAGTATATGGGGACTCTTCCAGCCTGGTGTCCGTCACCCAGAGTTTGCCGAAATCACGAATGAACCGGAAAAAGCCGTAGGAGCGGTCCAGAAAATATTTCGTGCACACCCCCCGCACCCGGCTCCCGGGCTCGCCCCAGGGCGGGGCCCCGGCAAAGGGCGGCGCGGTGGGCAGCAGCCCCGGGATAAGGTACCCGGGGATGAACAAATCCGCTTCCCGGCGCAGGCGGGTAGAGATGTTGTTGAAGGCCACAAGCTCCACCCGGCAGCCCTTATTCTGCACCATGGTGATCACACTACAAAAATCGCCGTCGCCGGTGAACAGATAAATGAGATCAAGGCGGTCTGATTGGGAAATAATATCCAGGGCCATTTCCATGTCTAAATTGGCCTTGCCGTAAGTACGCCCGGAATCATCTGTGTACCAGCGGATGGGCTTTTCGATAACTTTAAAACCTAAGTCCCTGAGGGTTAAAATGAAGTTTAAGGTGTTCTTGTAGGCGGGATCCGAAACGGCCCGCTCTTCGTCGATGGCTACATAGGCGTTGAGACGCATGACTTCATCGCCGTTGGCCTGCACAAAGCGGCGGATGACCTCGTAGCGCATGCCGTAGCCGCCGTTGCGCATGATATTCATGGAATCTACATAGACTCCCACTTTTCTGCCATTCATGTTTATCGAGTTCTGCCTCCTTGACAGTTTTAAAACATCAACTTCCAGTGCCGCTTCCTCTTTAAACCCAATCACTTGCTGCTCGCCTTCTTAAATATCCCGAAAACTAGAAAAAGAGCCGCTCCCCCGGCCTGGGGCCGAAAGGTTCGGCATCGGTCAATATCCGGCCGTCCCGCTGCAGACGTTCGGCCAGATAGGCCGGCAGCAGGGGCAGGCCGGCGGAGAACGCCGCGCCGAACCATAGAAACCGCTCCAGCCCGCGGGCCTTAAGCCGCGCCGCTATTTCGGCGGGCGAGGGCCAGGTGAATTCCGGGCCGGCCACATGAAAGCCGTATAGGTCCATAAAGCTGGGGATAAACGCGGCGTAAGCCATAACCTGCGGGAACACCGCCCTCAGGGTGCAGTTGATATCCGGCATCATGCGGCCATGGATGCCGGCGGAGCCCGATTGCACGGCCATTACTCCCTGAGGGGCCAGCTTGCGCTTGATTAATTCATACATTTCTTTGGTGAAGAGAGTAAGGGCCGGGCCTTCTTCCAGAGGTTCGGGCAAATCCACCAGGATTACGTCGAAGGCGCCGTCGGGCTGGGCCTCCAGCCAGCCGCGGCCGTCGGCGAACACCAATTCGGTCCTGGGGTCCTGGAAAGAGCCGGCGCTGTAGGAAGGAAGCCACTTTTCGCACATGCGCACCAGCTCTTCGTCGATGTCCACCATCACCGCCCGGGTGACCGTGTGATGCCGCAGCGCCTCCCGCAGGGTGGCGCCTTCGCCGCCTCCCAGCACCAGCACCTCACGGGGCTCCGGGTGGGCCAGCATGGCCGGGTGAACCATGGCTTCATGATATATTGCCTCGTCCTTGGCCGCGGACTGCAGCCGGCCGTCCAGGACCAGGACGTGGCCGTACAAGGAACTCACGAAAATCTCATATTCCTGGTATTTAGTGCGGCCCCTGGTGATAATCTGTTTTTTCTCGTACGCAATCAGGTCGGCCGGGCTGCCTCTGTCCAAAAACCAGTCGCCCGCCGGCCACTCGGGTTTCTGCTGCGCTGTCGGTTCCTTTTCCGCCATCGTTTCCATGCCCCTTCTCAGTGCTGATCAGAAAGTTTAAATAAAAAAAGGCACCTCCGCAAGTAGCCGAATGGTTACGTAGGAACAAGATCGGCAGGGGCCTACCTGGGTCTCTTCCAAAAAGGCAGCCGCAGGAAATGCAGGGAAGAGGGAACCAGGGCCAGTTCTTTGGTTGTGCGCCGCCAGAAATAGGCCACCAATATTAGAAACAGGAGGTTGGGAAGCCAGGGGGCCAAGGCCGGATTGAGCCGTCCCTGAACGCCGAGGCGCCAGGAAGCGGTGAAAATTACATAATAAATAAGGAACACGGCGAGGCCCATAATAAGACCCCAAACGCGTCCGTGCTGCTCCGGGCTCATGCCTAAGGGCACCGCCAGCAGGCAGAGCAGAAAAGCCCCTATCGGCATGGCGAAGCGCTGGTTCAGTTCCACCCTGACGCGGTTATGCTCCTGCGTGCCGGGCTTAGTGCTCCCGAAAGATTGAACCAGCTCAGCCAGCGTCATTTCTTTTTCAGATTTGCTTTCCTTAAGATTGAGATCAAAAAGGTTCACCGGCAGCTTGTAGTTCTTGAATTCCACTGTTTGCTGGCGGTGGGCGTCCGGGCTCCAGCGGATCACCCGGCCTTCATTAAGTTGAAGCACCAGGGCCTCCTGGCCCTGGTCATAGTCCAGCTTGCCGTACTTTGCATATATGGTATGAGGATTTTCCCGGTCCCGCTTGTCGTAGATGAAAATGCCGTCCATCTCTCCCCGGGGGCCGGCGACCTTGTGAACATAGATCATCAGGCCCGGAAAATCCTTGTTGAAGGTTTGCTCTTGTATGCCCAGATCGGCGCGGCGCTTGACTACATCAGTCAAAAGCAGTTGGGTCTGATGCCGGGCCCAGGGGGCCCCGTAAACCGTCAGGAATAAAGTCGCCGCCGACGCAGCCAGGGCAAACGCCAGGACAGGCCGCATGAGCTGGGAAAAACTCAATCCTGAGGATTTCATGGCAATAATTTCCATATCCACGCTCAAGCGGATCAACCCCAGGATAATCCCCACTGTGGCCGCCATGGGCAGGGTGAAGACCAAAAGGTACGGCAGCAGATAAAAGCAAGCCCGCACGATTTCCGTAAATCCCACGCCCCTCACCACAATCATCTCGGCCAGGCGCACCACCCTGCCGGAAAAGACGATGATGGTGAATCCCAAAAGACTTACGGCAAAAGGATGGAGAATTTCCAATATGAGGTAACGGGAGAGGATACGCGACATGGCGGCTGATTTTTCAGGTGTATTTATTTCCCTTATCTTATTATTTTCCTGCACATATTACCAAAAGACAACCTTTCCGACGCAGCGAGTTGCCATTTCATCCGAAAAGCTATTCCTGGAGGTAAAACTCCTCTCTGTGCCGGAGACGGCACAATGCCCGCGCCTAAGGCAGCGGTTATCAGGACAAATTCGCCGCCCAAAGCAGGAATTTTTTTCTGGTGAAAGACCGATGCCAAGTTTAATAACATAATTTTAATAATAATTTTAATTAGTTGAACTATGGCCCAATGGTTGCACCGGAGCAGCCGGGAACTACGCAAGCATAACAGGAGGGCTTTTATGGGCTCCTTGTCCCTGGCTGCACCCCAATTGCCCGCAACCATTGACCCCGGGCCGCAATCTCCACCGGTGCAGGAATGGAATCCCGGCAAACGCTGGAACCCGTTCAACAGCCACAAGCTCCTGGCTCATGTGCCGAGATGGCGTCAAATCAGGCGCAGCCGGCCTTTGCCGCCGCCGGTGCTGGTGACCGTGGACCCCACCAATCTCTGCAACCTGAATTGCGTCTGGTGCAACGCCGCTTTCATACGGGCCCAACGCCACAATTCCCTGTCCGCCGAGGCGCTGATGCACCTGGCCGACTTTTTGCCCCGCTGGGGAGAGGGCCAGACAGCCTGGCCACCGGGGGTGGAGGCCGTGTGCGTGGCCGGCGGGGGCGAACCCCTGTTGAATCCCGCCACCGCCGGGTTTATCGACCGGCTGAATCACCACGGCATTCAAACGGGGCTGGTCACCAACGGCACCAAGATCCTGGACTATGTCGATCCCCTCTCCCAGTGCACCTGGATAGGGGTCTCCATCGACGCGGGCACTGCCGCCACCTTCAATGACTTAAAACGGCTGAACCCTCAATCCCGCGTGTTCGAGAACCTCATCGAGCACATCGCCATCCTGGTGGATTACGCCAGGTCGCATCATAAACGCCTGGGCTCGGTGCACCCGTCTTACGGGGTCAGCTACAAGTACCTTCTCTACAACCGGAACAATATCGAGGAAATGTATCGGGCCGCCTGCCTGGCCAAGGAAATCGGCTGCAAAAACATCCACTTCCGGCCCGCGGGCACACCCTGGGACAAAATCGGCACCGCGGAGGAAATCCTGTTTTCCCGGGAACTCATCGAACTTTATCAGGACCAAATCCGGCAAACCCTGGAGTTGGACGACGGCGCGTTCAGCGTTTACGGCGTCACCCATAAATTCAATTCTCAGTTTGGCCGGGCCAATTATTTTAAACGGTGCCACGCCGTGTTCATGACCGCGGTCATTGAGCCGCCCGCCGACCAGGAGGCCCCGGAAGACTCCTTCATTCTGGGCCTCTGCTGCGACCGCCGGGGGGACGACAAGCTGGAACTGCTGAACAATTCCACCGACCCGGAAGACATCAATCGAATCTGGGGAAGTCAAACCCATTGGCGCATCCATGACCGCATCAGAGTGCGGGAGGAATGTCCCCGCTGCACCTATCAGCCTCACAACGAAATTTACGAGGAAGTGATTCTCAACGACAGCATGACTTACAGGTTTATCTGAGGAAAAGCAATCATGCGCATCGGCGTGTTCGGCCTGGGCAAGTTGGGGCTCTGCTCCGCGGCCTGCTTTGCCGCCAAAGGCCATCAGGTGGTGGGCTTCGACAGCAACCCTGAGCACCTGGCGGCGCTCATGGCCGGGGCCTGTCCCATCCGGGAAACCGGACTTGAGGAACTGCTGGCCCTTGCCCGACCCAATTTTACGGTCACGGACGCCCCCGACGCCATGGTGCAGGAAACGGACTTTTCTTTTATCATTGTCCCCACTCCCAGCCGGTCGGACGGCAGGTTTGAGAACCATGCCATAGAAGAGGTGCTTGCCGTTATCGGCCCGGCCTTGCGAGGAAAAAACGACTTTCACGTGGTGAACATCGTCTCCACGGTCATGCCCGGGTCCTGTGAGGGCTCCTTCCAACCCGTCCTGGAGCGGCTTTCCGGCAAAAACTGCGGCACGGACTTCGGTCTGGCCTACAACCCGGAATTTATCGCTTTGGGTGCGGTGATTGACAATTTCCTGAACCCCGATTTGGTGCTCATCGGCGCCTCGGACGAGCGCACGGGCAGGCTGCTGACCGGGCTTTACCGCTCCACCTGCGACAATGAGCCCCGCTTGGCGGTCATGTCTCTCATCAATGCCGAGATCACCAAACTGAGTTTGAATTGCTTCGTAACCATGAAAATCAGCTTCGCCAATGAGTTGGCCGCAATCTGCGAAAAAATTCCCGGTGCCGACGCCGCGGTGATAACCGCGGCATTGGGAGAGGACAGCCGCATCGGCCCCAAATGCCTGAAAAGCGGGCTGGGTTTCGGGGGGCCGTGCTTCCCCAGAGACAACCTGGCCTTCCAGGCCTTCGCCCAGGAGGCGGGGTGGGAGGCCTGCCTGGCTCCCCAGGTGGTGCGCCTCAACCACCTGGTCACGGAGCGTCTCCTTAGCCTGATCAGCCGGCACCTCAATCCTCCCGCCCGGGTGGCGCTTCTGGGCCTGGCTTACAAGCCGGACACCCACATTGTGGAGGAATCCCAATCCCTGCACCTGGCCCGAAAGCTCATGGCCGCAGGGTTCGCGGTGAGGCTGCACGACCCCCTGGCCTTGGACGAAGCCCGGGCCGTTTTGGGAGAAGGACCGGCCTATTGCCGTAATGCCTGTGATTGTCTCAGACAGACCGACGCGGTGGCGCTCCTGACCAACTGGCCCCATTATGCCGGGCTCGATTGGGAAAGGATGCATTTCCCGGACGGCCACCATCCTTTACTGGTGGATTGCTGGGGGATTCTCAAGGGGCGTTGCCTGCCGAACTTCCGGTATTTTTCCCTGGGTTTGGGTCCCCGCCACCCGGTGATCGGACCTCCCCTCCTGACCGGCGATAATCCCAAGTTGACTTTAATAAAACCACACCGGGAGGATGGGGCGGCCTGGGGCTGTCGAGGAATTAGCCGATGATTTGGGGGAGACTGTGAAAAATTTTCTTTTGGTCAATCCGACCTTCGGGGTGCGCCATCCGCCCTTGGGGCTGGGCTATCTGGCCGGCTATCTGAAGAAATATTATCCCGGCGGCCATCGCTTCCGTCTAATAGATTACGCCTGGCAGACCGACCGGGACCTGAATGCCGCGCTAAGCGATTTTCCGCCGGACCTCATCGGCATCACGGCCACCACCAACACCTTCCCGGAGGCCAGGCGCATCGCCGCCCTCATCAAGACCAGGTGCGCGGCGCCCATTATTATCGGCGGCGTGCACATCACCGCGATGCCCGAGGATCTTCTGGGTTCGCCCTTTGATTTGGCGGTGCTGGGTGAGGGCGAAGAAACCTTGCTCAGGGTGGTGGAGCACTTCGACCGGACCGGCGGGGTTCATAATGAACAAATCAACGGCTTGGCTTTTCAATCCGGCGACCGATTGGTGCAGACGCCGCCCCGGCCCCTGATAGACAACCTGGACCACATCCCCATGCCGGACTATAACCTCTTCGCCATGCGGGATTTCTATACCCGCCCCAAGGCCCTGGCCCACGGTTTCTACGCCAAGGGCGCCAGCCTCATGCCCTCCCGGGGCTGCCCTTACGGAGATTGCAGCTTCTGCGGCAGCGGCCTCATGTGGCGGCGCCGGGTGCGGTTTTTTTCACCCCAGCGGGTCTTCGAGGAAATTCGTTTTTTAATTAATACCTTTGGTCTTAACAGCGTTATTTTTTTGGATGACAACTTCACCACAAAAAGGGCCTGGCTGGAGGAATTGGCGGCCCTCATCAGCGCCGGCGATTTTTACCCCTTCTTTAAATTCGACTGTGAGTCCATTGCCGAGTATTTGGACGATCACAAGGCCCGCCTGCTCAAAAGCATGGGTTGCGAGCGGGTGGAATTCGGCTTCGAATCCGGCTGTCAGCGGATCTTGTCCGAACTGAAAAACCAGCGGGCCGACGTGGCCAAAAGCATCGCCGCCATAGAACTCTGCAAAAAACACGGCCTCAAAATTTTGGGCAACTTCATCTTCGGCTGGCCGGATGAAACCAGGGCGGAAGTTCTCGAGACCTATGACTTTATTCAGAAACACCCTATTGATTACGTGGCCTGGCACACTTTGGCGCCCTACCCCGGCACCCGCGTATGGCGGCTCTGGGAAGAAAAATTTGCTCAAGGCCCTCTCCCCTTCCGCCGGGAGGACTTTTACCACGCCGAAACCTGCAACACCCATTTTGCCTTAAATCCCTATATTGACCCGGCCCAGGCCAAAGACATCTATGAGAAAATGCGCCGCCAGGCTTACCTGAGCAACACCCAGGTGGTGCATGAATTGAACCTGACCGCCGGCGAGCGGGAGGAATTGTGGCAGGCCTTTTGGCAGGATATGGAGCGCCTCAACCTGCGTAAACCCTCAGTCTCCCTGACCAAGCCAAATACCCCGGAAAAACTCAAAGAACTCAGACAAAGCCGGGAATCGCCTTCCGAGGATTCCCTGGAGTTTATGTGCCGCCGTCTGGAAGGCGAGCCGGAGCTCTCCACCGCCGATATTATGGCTGAATTCGACCTCCTGACCGGCCATCCCTGGGAGCATCACACCCAATCTCCGGTCACGAACTATTATGCCTGCCTTTACGGCCTGGCCAGGTCCAGCCGTCCTTCAAAAATTTTGGAAATCGGCACCGGCTTTGGCCTGAGCGCCGCGGCCCTGCTGAAGGCCAGCCATAATCTCGAACTCCTGGTGAGCCTCGATTTGGGCATCTTCGGCGACCAGTACGGGTTCGGCGAAAACAACCAGGCCTTTGCCCGGCGCAGGATTCATCATTGGTGCGCCGCTCAGGGCATCCCGGTGGAGCGCGTAAAATTTTTCCAGGCCAACACCCAGCCGCCGGGCAGGACTGATAATGACAATGTTGAGTGTCAGGCCCCACATTGGAGCGAAATCGCAGACCTTAAGGAACTGTTGACGCCGGCAAGTTTTGACCTGGTCTTTGTGGATGGGAAGCATACCGAAGACGGCCTCTATAATGACCTGAAGACCTTCTGGCCTTTCCTCAAGCCGGGCGGCCTGCTCATCTGCGACGACCTGCATGACGAGAGTTACCGCGAAGTTTTCGCCTGGGCGGGCGACGCCCTGGCGTCCTTTGAAAAGTTCACCGGCGAATTTTCACCGGGCATCGAAGAACATTACATCTGGCCGTTTCCCCGGGTCCTGCCCCCGGGCCGGGAGGGCGTGAGGCCTTTCGGGATCATCCGGAAAAAGACGGCCGCATCGATGCCGGTCCAGCCGCCGGTCATCCCCCCGTCCTGCCGCGCTTGCCGTGAACAGCCGGATTTTGAGGCGCTTATCAGAATCTTGGCCAGGCATCAACAGCGCCTTTATTACCGCGACCAGTCTCCAGCCGGTCTGGCCGCTCTGGTCAAACTGGCCGAAGCACATCAACCCACCAAAATCGTCGAACTGGGGACCCTCTCCGGTTTGTCACTCAGGGCCTGGCTGGCCGCGGACACGCAGGCCGAGATTATCGCCGTCGACCTCTCTTTTGCGGCCCTGCAGCAAAGCTTGAAACCGGCTCCTCTGGACCTCTGCCGGGTGCGGCTGCTGGAGCGAAATATCCGGCAAACGGATTTCCGCCGGCTCTGGGAACCTGGGGACCGAGTGCTCCTGTACCTGGATGCCCATGACCAGCCCGATGCTCCTATCATGGAGCACCTCCTGGAGCAGGCCTTGCCCATTCTGCCGGCCGGCAGTCTGGTGGTGGTGGACGACCTCTGGTACAGCCCGGAAACTTTAACGCCAGCAAATGCTAGGGCTTTCTTCCGCAATCGGGTTTTTCATGAAATCGATCCGCTCCAATGCTTTTCCGGTGCGTATGCCTCCTACTGGCAGGGCGGCTCTTTCATGGGCTTTGCCGAAGTCGGGCCGTTCATAGCGTGGGTCAATGCCCGTCGAATCCCCTTGAATTTCCAGCGGGATCAAAAATGTGCCTCCTTTGAGTGGCCGGGCGATACCCTTGAATCAAAAACAGTGACAACGCCAAAGCAGGACCAGGTTCCCGCCATGAGCATCTCTTATCATCCCCTGGCGGATGTGGCGGTTATGACTTCCGGCACCCTGGCCTTCGATGCCCCAACCATAGCGGCCCTCAATCTGCACCAGGAGGCTGTAAAGGCGTACGGCCTGGGTAGTGTTCCCGACGCCCTGGCCTTCCTGGCCCAGGCCGCAACGCTGCCTCACCGCTTAAGCGGCCTCCGGTATGGTCAGGCAGTTTGCCTGGCGCGGCTGGGACGTTTTGAGGAGGCAACTGCCTCTCTGGAAGAAGAACTGCGTTTGCCATTCCCCCATGAATATAGCCTCAGGCTGTTAAGCGACCTGCGCGACCGGCTGAGCGAAGCAGAATCAGTTGGCCCTTTTAAAACCGCACATAATTCGCACTCCCCAGGCCTCACCATTTTCGCCTGTCCCAAGGCCTTTGCAGGCCATACCGCAATTATTCAAAGAAATGCCATTCTGAGTTGGACGAAGCTTAATCCCGCCCCGGAAATCATTCTTTTCGGCAATGATCCGGGAGTTGCCGATATCGCCGGGGAATTGGGGCTGCGCCATGTTGCCGAAGTGGACTTGAGCCAAGGGGGGACGCCGTTGGTGAGCAGTCTCTTGCGCCAGGGCCAGGAGTCGGCTTCCGGCGAGCTGCTGGCATACGTCAATGCCGACATCATCCTGGGTCCCGATTTTATGGACGCGGTGGCTGGAGCGAGCCGGCATTTCCAGAATTTTCTCATGATCGGCCGCCGCTGGGATGCGGATGTTAAAGACCCCTTGGAGTTCAATGAACCTGACTGGTGGAAGAAGCTTGTGGCACAGACGGCTGATTCGAGGACCTTGCACGCTGAAAGCGCGCTGGATTACTTCGTGTTTACCCGCAACCTGTGGCCCCAAATTCCGGAATTCGCGCTGGGGCGCACGGCCTGGGACAACTGGCTGGCAGCCCAGCCGCTGTTAAACGGCGTCCCGGTCGTCGACGCCACCCCCTATGTGACGGCCATCCACCAGAATCATGACTACAGCCACGTTCAAGGCGGCCACGCCGGAGCCTGGAAAGGCGAAGAGGCCGGCCGTAACCAGGACCTCGCCTGGACTTCACCTTTCCTGGCTTACAGTTCCCATGCCCCCTGGGAAGTGGCGGAATCAGGGGAAATTGCGGCCAGGGAGAGGCAGCAGCGCTTTCTGGCTTTGGGACGGGAAGGTCTGGCGATTCTTCGGGAGGGCCGACCGGGGCCGGCTTTGGACAGATTTGATGAAATGCTCAACCTGATGCCGGAAGGCATTCCTGGCCTCCAGTATGTGCGGGCCTTAGCATTGAATGAACTGGGCCGCCAGGAGGATGCCGTATCGGCTCTCCGGCAGGAGCTGGCCTCCCACTCCACCCACCGCCGGGCTCGGGAACTGCTGGCAGCCCTGGAAAACACCGGTCGGGAAAGTGCCGGGGGAAATCCCAAGATCAGTGTGGTTATCCCCACTCACAACCGGGCCCGTTATCTGCCGGAAGCCATTCAGAGCGTTTTAAACCAGGGCTGCGACGACCTGGAAGTACTGGTGGTTGACGACGGCTCCACAGACGACACCCCTGAAGTCATGGCCGAAATGACCGACCCCCGGGTGCGGTATCTTAGGAAGGAAAAAACCGGCGCCCCGGACACCCGCAACTGGGGCATCGCCAACGCCCGGGGGGAGTGGCTCCTGTGGTTGGATTCCGACGACACGCTTATGCCGGGATGGCTGTCCAAGTTGGCCGGCGTCCTTGCCGACGGCGACGGGGCGGATGTCTATTACGGCAATCTGGTGGTGGTCGATGCCGCAGGTCAACCCCTCCGCACCTTGAGATACGAGGATTACGCCGATTCGGCGGACCTCCTTCTCGCCAGCCTCCTGCAAGGGAACCCCATCCCTCTAGGCGGGTCTCTCACGCGCGCCTCGCTGCTTAGGGAGGCGGGCGGCTTTGACACCGATTTCCCCCGCGCCCACGATTATGAATTGTGGAGCCGCTTGGTCCTGCAGGCCCGCTTCCGGCACATTAACAGACTGGCCTTGGCCTGGCGCTGGCACGACGGCAATATGTCATCCGGCTCGGTGACCCGGGACTTGTCCTACGATGCCGAGATAGTCAAGCGCCTGCTCCGGCGGCATCCTTTGAAGGACTTTTTTCCTGACCTCGATTGGGAGGACTGGCCCCGGGCGCAGGCCCAGGCAGCCCGTCTCATAAGCGAGATCTTCCGGTGCCACGGGGATGAGGACGCGGCTCGGGAATGGCTTCAGGAAGCTGCCGGGCTTGCGGTTGAATCTCAAACCCAACCGGAAGCTGCGGTCCATGGCTGAAGCGTATCTTGTTAAGCTCAAACCGCGTCTTCGGCTTCTGTTGGTGGCCCATAAACTGCTAGGGTCAGCCCGGGCCGGCACGGAGAGCTATTGCCTGAGTCTGGGCCAGACCCTGGCAGATCTGGGGGTGGAGGTTGCCTTCTTGGCCCCCCAGGGGCCTCCCCTCCAAAGCAGACAGGAGGAAATTTCCTGGCAGCGGGGAGACCTGTCCGGCCTGCCCTTTTTCAGCTTTAACCGGATGAATCCGGATATTCTGGCGAGCCTCGAGCATCCCGGCTTTGAGGCGGCCTTTAAAAATGTCCTCAAACACCATCCTGTTGACCTGGTTCATTTCCATCACACCTATCTGAGTTCCATATCTCTTATCAATGTTGCCCGGGAAGCGGGGTTGCCGGTGGTGCTCACCCTGCACGACGCCTGGCTGCTCTGCCCCCGGCTGCATTTAATGACTGATCAAGGCCGGTGCTCCGGGCCGGAGTCGCCGGAGAAATGCGCCGCCTGTCTGGGACCTCTGGCATTGCCGGCCGCGCCGGAGAACCTGGCGGCGTTCCTGGCAAAGCGTCTGAGACTGATAAAGACGCTGCTTCCCGGCTGCCGGGTTTTGGCCCCCTCCCGGTTCTTGCGCAACCTCCATTATGAATACGGACTGGCCCGCGGCGGGATCATCCATCAGCCCCTGGGGCTGAAGGAGATCGGTCCCCTTTTTCAGGAACAGACTGCCTTTCCCCCTAAATTTGTTTTTTTGGGCAATATCATCCCGGTCAAACGGGTGGACCTGGCCATCGCGGCCCTGGCGCCGTTGGCGGGCCGGGCTTCACTGGAAATCTGGGGTCAGCTTCCCTTCGATATGGAAAAGCAGTTTTTGGAGAGCATCTCCCCTTATCCCCATATCAGTTATTGCGGTTCCTATCAGCGGGAAGACCTGCCCAGGATTCTGGCCGGCGTGACCGCTACGCTCATCACCTCGGATTTTGAGAACTATCCCCTGGTGGTGCGGGAGAGTCTGATGCTTAAGGTGCCGGTCATCGGCGCCCAGACCGGGGGCATTCCCGAAATCGTCGAGCATGGCAAAAACGGTCTTCTCTTCCGGCCGGGCGACGCCGAAGCATTGCGTCGACAGGTGGAGCGCCTCATCCAACGGCCCCAACTTGCGGAACGCCTCAAACACAATATCAAGCCGGTGAAGAGTATGCGCCGGGAGGCGGAAGAGCTCTTGGACCTTTACCGCAGTCTGGTTGTCAGAGGGCGCGCTGACCAATCTAATGATAAGGCTGGTTGTAAAAAGCAGACTTGCACAGCTTCGGCTCCTCTTCTCCCGCTCCCACGCGGCGGCTGCGCCGTTTCGGAGCACACCCCTTCCGGCCGCTGCTCCATCATTATTCCGGTATTCAATAACCTGGAACTCACCAGAGCCTGTCTTCAATCCATCCGGGAAAACACAGAACTAGACTCTTATGAAATTATCGTGGTGGACAACGGTTCGACGGACGGAACCAGGGACTTCTTGAAAAAAAATGAGGCCGCCGACCTGAGGCCTGTTCTAAACGAGGCCAACCTGGGTTTCGCCAAGGCTTCGAATCAGGGTGCCCGGGCCGCTCAGAGCGACCTCCTGGTATTTCTCAACAACGACACCCTAACCACCTCCCGCTGGCTCAGCGAACTGACCGCAGCTGCGGCCAAAAGCAACAGAATCGCCGCAGTGGGAGCCAAACTTCTTTATCCCGACGACACCGTGCAGCACGCCGGCGTGGTTTTCAATGTTGAAAAGAAGGTCTTCCACATCTACCAGCACTTTCATCGAGACCACCCGGCGGTGAACAAGGAGAGACAGTTTCAATGCCTCACCGCGGCCTGCCTGCTGGTAAAGCGGGATGTTTTCTTTGAGGTAGGCTTATTTGACGAACGGTTTGTCAACGGCTTCGAGGACGTTGATCTCTGCCTCAAAATCGGCAACAAGGGTCTGACACTTCTTTATAACCCCCGCAGCGTGGTTGTTCATCTGGAAAGCAAGACTCCGGGGCGGCACGCCAGGGAAAGGGAGAATGCCGAGCTCCTGGCCCACAGGTGGCTGCACCGCATCATCCCGGACGCGGAGGCGTATTACGCCGCGGACGGCATCATCGTGCACCATATTCGCCAGGAAACCGGAGAGCCCACAGCCGTTATGTTTGACCGCAATCCCAACCCTTTTTGGGAGGAAGCGGCGCGTCTTAAAGCCGCGGGCGAAATGGAGGCGGCCTGCGAGCACTATTTGCGGGCCTTGCGCTTCAATCCCTACGATACCCGGAAATGGACTATAGGTGCGGAACTGGTGGATTTGCTGGAGCGACTCGGCAGGTCTCAGGAGGCGGCACTTCACCGCAACTGGCTGGCGCAACTGCTGCCCGCGGTTTCTCAGACAAAGACGCTAAGACGCAAAATTATCAAGTTTTCCAAGCAAGGCTTGGAAAACGGTGACAACTTTCTTGCCGGTGACGGACCATAATTACTACGATTACTCAACTCCTTTTCATTTAACGTGGGCCGTTATGCACGAGAATGACATTGCCAAGCAGATTGTGGACGCGGCTTTTAAAATCCACACCGGTTTAGGCCCGGGCCTTTTGGAATCAGTGTATGAGACGGTGCTCGCTTACGAATTGGCCATAAGAGGATTTAATGTCACGCGCCAGGCGGCCATACCTTTAGTGTATGAAAAACTAAGCTTTGATGAGGGCTTTCGGGCCGACCTGTTGGTGGAGGATAAAGTTATTGTGGAATTGAAGTCAGTGGAAAAGGTGGCGCCGGTCCACAAGAAGCAGCTTCTCACCTATTTGCGCTTGGCCGATAAGAGGCTGGGGCTGCTGATCAATTTCGGGGAGGCACTGATTAAAGACGGCATCACCCGGATCGTCAACCGATTGGAAGAATAGCTCAAGCAAAGACGCTAAGAACGCGAAGTTAAAAATAAAATGCCGGTCCCTCGAGGGACCGGCATTTATCTTTGCGTCTCCCTTCGCGAGAGATTTCTGCTTTGCTTACTTGGCGAGCAAGGGCACGATCAACAAGGCCACGATGTTGACCACCTTGATCATTGGGTTGATGGCCGGGCCCGCAGTGTCTTTGTAGGGGTCGCCCACGGTGTCGCCGGTGACCGCAGCTTTGTGCGCATCGGAGCCCTTGCCGCCGTAGAGGCCGTCTTCGATGGCCTTCTTGGCGTTATCCCAGGCGCCGCCGCCGGAGGTCATGGAGATGGCCAGGAACAACCCGGTGACGATGGAGCCGATGAGCATGCCGCCAAGGGCGATGGGGCCGAGACCCGGGGTGAAGCCCACGATGATGGGGGACAGCACGGGAATCAAGGCCGGAACCATCATCTGGCGCAGCGCGCTCTTGGTGACGATGTCCACGCAGGTGCCGTATTCGGGTTTGCCGGTGCCTTCCATGATGCCGGGAATTTCGCGGAACTGGCGCCGCACTTCCTCGACCACGCCGCCCGCGGCCTTACCCACGGCTTCCATGCACAGGGCGCCGAAGTAGTAGGGCAGCAGGCCGCCGATGAACAGACCGGCCAGGACGCGAGGATCAGACAGGTCAAAGGTCATGGCGCCGGGGAAGGACCGGGAGTACTCAGCGAAAAGCACCAACGCGGCCAGACCGGCGGAGCCGATGGCATATCCTTTGGTAACCGCCTTGGTGGTGTTCCCCACGGCATCCAGAGGATCGGTGATGTTGCGGATCTCTTCCGGCAGCTCGGCCATTTCGGCGATACCGCCGGCGTTGTCGGTGATGGGCCCGTAAGAGTCAATGGCCACTACGATGCCGGTCATGGAGAGCAGGGCCACCGCAGTCAGGGCGATGGCATAGAGGCCGGTGCCGGGGCTCTCCAGGCCGCCTCCCAGTTTGAAGGAGAGGAGGATGGCCGCCACGATGACGATAACCGGGGCGCCGGTGGCCTTCATGGAGATGGCCAGACCCTGGATGACGTTGGTGCCGTGGCCGGTGGTGGAGGCCAGGGCGATGGACTTCACCGGGGCAAAGCTCTTGGAGGTGAAGTACTCGGTGATGGCCACGATGAGACCGGTCAGGGCCACACCGATGACCGCCAGCAGGAAGACGTTAAAAGGAGGAATCACAAAGCCTGCACCCTTGGCAGCCTTGGCGGCCACGCCGGCCATGAACTTGTTGGCCAGGGGATAGAAGGCGACAACAGCCAAAATGGCTGCCACGATCAGACCCTTGTAAAGGGCGCCCATGATGTATTCTGATTTGCCCAGTCTGACAAAATAGGTGCCGATGACCGAGGCGATGATGGACACGCCGCCAATGACCAGCGGGAAGGTGATGGCGGGGGAGCCGGCGCCGTAAATGGTGTAGGCCAGGAGCATGGCGGCCACCACGGTGACGACGTAAGTCTCATACAGGTCCGCGGCCATGCCGGCGCAGTCGCCCACATTGTCGCCGACGTTGTCAGCGATAACCGCGGGGTTCCGGGGGTCGTCTTCGGGGATGCCGGCTTCCACTTTGCCCACCAAGTCGGCGCCTACGTCCGCAGCCTTGGTGTAGATGCCGCCGCCCAACCGGGCAAAGACGGACACCAGAGAACAACCGAAGCCCAGGCCCACCAAGGCGTGCATGGCTTCCTTGGGATCAACCGCCATGAGGAACTTGTAATAACCGGCTACGGAAAGCAGGGCCAGGCCTACAACCAGCAAGCCGGTGACCGAGCCGCCCCGGAAGGCCACTTTCAAGGCGTGCGCCATGCTGGTGAAGGCCGCCTGGGCCGTGCGCACGTTGCTCCGTACTGACACGTACATGCCCACATAGCCGGCCATGGCCGAACCGAAGGCGCCGATGACAAAGCCAATGGCGGTATACTTGCCCAAGCCGAACAGGAGAACGAAAATGACCGCGCCTACCATGGCCACCGTCTTATACTGCCGGTTCAAGAAGGCGTTGGCCCCTTCCCGCACCGCCGCGGAAATCTGCTGCATCCTTTCAGAGCCGGCATCCTGTTTCAACACCCAGGTGGTGGTGAACAGGCCGTAAGCCACGCCCACCGCGCCACAAAGCAACGCAAAACTCATAATATCCATCCGCTACTACCCTCCTTTGGAGTATTGAATTTTTCCAAATAATTATTTATTAGGCCGCTGCAGCCGATGCGCCGTTTCCCATCACCTCCTTGCCCGAAATCAACCCATAGCACCGGCCAATTTTTTGCCGGATGTCAATTAATACCCCATATGCCCTGCGAATGTAAAGGAAAAATTTCACAAACAATATCACCCGATTAGTCGGCAGTGCATGCCTGCACCCTGATAAATTCCATACTACAAGCCGCTTTTTTCGGATTCCAGATTAACGATAGACCTGAAGCAATTCCGGAGCCCGCAATTTTTTTCTCATATTGCCTAGATTTTTAGGCTTTTTTATTATGAAGCGGGTTTTTCGGGAGATTTCCCCAAAGGCTCGGGAAGCCGGGGCTTTTCAGAAGAATCAACTTCAGGCAAAGGCTTGCCGTCAGCCGGGTCGCTCATAACCACGCCATGGCGTTCGGCCAAATATTGCAGATAGCGCAGCTCCAGGGCCCTCTTTTGCAGGCGGTAGTTAAGAATCAGGCGCAAAGGAAAATAGAGACCGGCCAAGGCCAAAAGGGCCGCCAAAAGATAGGTGCCGCCCAATCCCAGGGCCTTGATAAGCCAGGTGAGGCCCGCGAAAATCCCCCCGCCGAAAAAGGAAAAGGCCAGAATGGCCAAGAATGCCGGCGCCCCGATGAAGAACCAGAGGCGCAGGCGCCGGGTTTTTTTCCGAGAACCGCGTTCGGGGGAGCCGGCCGACCGCTCCACCGGCGCCATGGCCTGAAAGCCCCGGACAATTACGCCGAAGACGAACACCAAGGCGATGGGCGCGGCAAAAGCCACCAAAAGGTATTCTTTCCAGGGAAAGGGCACCACTTTGACCGGCCCACCCATGAGTCCCTCATCCATTTGCCAGATGAGGGTGAAAAGCAGAATCAACACTTCCACCAAGGCCACCACTACCAGAAAACTGTTGAAGATGTAGCGGCGGTCGAGCGGGTCATAAAAATTGAAAAACTTGGACATGCTGGACCTAAATGGAACTTTGGAAAACGAGGGGTTTTGACTTCCTGGTCAGGAACGCCTCACTCGCCGGCATACTCCCACCAATAGAGGGCCGCGGCAAGAAGCAGCATCAGGATATTTTCCAATATGGGCACAGGGCCGACCTGGCGTTGAAAAAACAGGCCGCAGCCGCAGTCGATTTCCAGGCCTCGAGCCATGGTTACCGACATGACAATTATAAAAACCAAGGCCAAGGCCGCGATGATCAGGAGGCAGCTCCGGCGTTTGATGCCGCCCACCAGCAGGCCCCCGGCAGAGAGTCCTAAAACCATGGCGATCCGGCCAGCGGCTTCCAGCAGGTAGCCCAACACCAGAAAGAAGCCGGCGGTTAGTTCCACCCAGGGCAGGACCGCGGCCACCAGCCCTACCAGACTCTGAGGAAAAAGCCGGTATGCCATCACCGCTTCGGCAAATTGAAAAGGGGCCAGGTGCTTCTGCAGGCCGGCGTAAAAGAAGACCGCGCCCAACGCCGCGCCCAGGAGGATTGACAGGCTCGAAAGGAGAAAGTTGGCCCGAAGTTTTTCCTTAAATTCCGAGCCCAGGGCATTTGCAGGGAAAGCCGCATTTCTCATAAATTCTCGTTATTGGGCGGTATCCACGGGATAGCCGGCTTCATCCCAGGCCCGAAACCCGCCCAGGTAGGCGGCTACCTGGGTAAATCCCTGAGACTGGAGCTTTTCCGCGGCCTGCAGGGCGCTGTCGCAAGCCTCCTGGCCGCAATAGACTACGATCCGGCGATCCTTGGGGAGGCCCACCAGAAGCTGGACATCTTTATTTTTAAATAAATCAGGGGGCAGATTATAGGCACCTTCGATGTGGAGTTCGGCAAATTCCTCCGGTTTGCGGGCGTCAATAAAAAGGGCGCCGGTCTCCCACAAGGCCCTGGCCTGGAGCAGATTAACGGTCTTGACGCCCTGGAACTGCACCTGCCGCCGCGCTTCTCGCAGTTTGGCGATATAAGCCGGCAGTTCCCCCTGCCAGCCCAGGCTCACCATGGGCCGGTGCTGCATGACGCCGAAGAACGCAGCCAGGAAAAGGAGGTACCCCGCCCAGAGGATATCACCCGGCCAGAGGGATTTTTTCATGGATTTTTAGCCTCACCCTCCCCGCCTGCCGCCGTCTCGGCGGACTTATCGTGCGCTTGGGCCACCTGCCCGGCGCTGGGGTACTTTTTGCCCTCGAAATGCAGGCTGAGAGGCAGGAAGCCTTCGTCCTCACGGGCAAAACCGCCTTCCCGGGTATGATGATAATAGCGCCACACCCGGCCCGTTTTGAGGTCGGCCAGCAGGATGTTCTTGCCGTCAGTGAGCATCTGGTATCTCTGCCCCGCAACCGCCGCAGAGCCGGCCGGGGCGGGGGTGGATTCGACCTTCCCGGGAGTCAGCCCCATGGGCTCTTTTTTGACGTTTTCAGCCACTCGGCGGGAGATCTCGTATTCCAGATACGGACCATAGAGCCAGAAGGCGCTGGCTGCCGCAACCCCAAGCAGCAAGGCGATTAAAAAACTCCAGCCTTTGCTTTTCGCCACCTGATACCCCCTTATTGGTAAGAGAAGCGATTTTTCATGGTTCCGTGTTTAATCGAAGTAAGTGGTCCAACCCCGGGCCGGACCCGCTGATAAATTGAGATTGTATTATACTTTACATTTGCTTTTGAATCAAAAAGGCCCGGATTCAGCATCAGTCTTGCCTGAAAGACGGAAGCAGGTAAAATGTGGCCAGAGGAGCTTATGGCTCAAAACCTTGCGACCAGTGTTGCGCCCATAACCGCCGTGGCTTTTGATCTGGGCAATGTTCTGATCCGGGTCGACCACGGCCGTTTCTGTCAGCGTCTGGCGGAAGCCGCCGGGGTCTCTTCCGTGGAAATCTTTGACGCAGTTTTTAACAGCGGGCTGGAGCCTCAATTTGATACCGGCCGCCTGTCTTCCGAAGAATTCTACCGGGAGGTGTGCCGACTTTTCGGGATCAATCCGCCGTTTCCTCTTTTTGCTCAATGGTGGCAGGACGTCTTCGACCCTATGGAGGGGATGGCGGAGGTGGTGGCTGAACTGGCCGGCCTCTATCCCCTTTTCCTGGTTTCCAACACCAATGAGCTTCATTTTGACTATATTTACCGGCGTTTTCCCCTGCTGCGCCACGTGGGGCGCTTTATTCTCTCTTACCGGGTAGGCAGCCGCAAGCCTGAACCCGCCATTTACCTGAGGCTGATCCGGGAAATTGCCCGGCCTCCGGAGCAATGCCTGTATATCGATGATAAGGCCCCTTTTGTGGAAGCCGCCCGCCGCCACGGCCTTCAGGCCTGGCAGTTCATCTCCCCGGCTGATTTCATCAGCCGCCTGGAGCGGTACGGCCTCTACAAGTCGGCAAAGTAATTAATGTTTTCTGTTTTCAGTTTTCAGTTTTCTGTTTTCAGTTTTCATGCCATCTTTTTGCCTAAACGCTTCCCTCCACCCTGCAGAGTTTGGGATTTAGGCTGATCATAAAGCTGACCGAGAAACTAGAGGACATTTCAAAACCCCCTCACCTCAATCCTCTCCCCCATTGTATGGGGGA
>JASEFS010000009.1 GCA_030018495.1 Deltaproteobacteria bacterium
CAAATTGGCCGGACAGGCCCTCACACACGGCGCCCGGTCGTACTTCTTGATGGCAAAGGTGGAGGGAATAGCCTGGGGGTAGAGACGGTAAATAGCCTTGGCTTCGTCCAGGGCCATGTTAAACTCGTTGGGCACCCCCACCGGGCAGGCGTCCGTGCAGGCCCCGCAGCCGGTGCACTTGGCCGGATCCACATAGCGGGGCTCCTGGGCCACGGTAACGGTGAAATTCCCCGGTTCCCCGGCTATGGCCTTGACTTCGCTCAATGTATGAATTTCAATGTTTAGATGGCGACCGCACTCCACCAACTTCGGCGAAATAATGCACATGGAGCAGTCGTTGGTGGGGAAGGTCTTGTCAAGCTGGGCCATTACACCGCCGATGGCCGGCTTTTTTTCCACAAGATGTACGTAAAAACCGGCATTGGCCAGGTCCAGGGCTGCCTGGACGCCGGCGATGCCAGCTCCGACAACCATGACTTTTCCAACAGGGTTTTGGGCGCGCGCCTGATTAGCCATAAACCTTTCCTTTGTGTCTAAAGGGTGTCCCCTATGTAAATTATTTTGTTTATGATTTGTGAAATAAACCACTATAAATTGTATTAAAAAAAACCTTCATAAGTCAAGAAAGTTTCCTCATTTAAAGGCTTGGCTAAAATTTTTGGCTTGGGCGGACTTGAAAAAAAGGCTGGAAAGCGGGGGAATTCGTAATTTTGTGGGCATCACGCCATTGCCGGGAAGGTTTTCCTCGGAACCGCCCCAAAATGGGTAAAGTTTCCCCCAAGCCGGCTGTTTAAGCCGGTTAGGGGCTATATCGGAGGGGAAAATATTCCCAGACTGCAAGACTGCCACTAGAAAAAATCGGCCCCGGTCGATAATTCAAGCCGCTCAACCCCGGCCGATGATTTTAATGACCCGGCCGCCGGACCTTTTGGGGCCATGCTCGTGATGGTGCAGGGCCTCCCAGAGGCTTTGATGCTCCACCCGGTGGGCCGAGAGAAAATTTAAATCCAGGTGCCGGTGAGCCCTGCGACAATTGGCGGCGAGTTCGTCCAGCTTCCGATGGATGCCGAGCACCAGCCGCCAGAGGCGATAGGCATAAACCCCGGTCAGGAGAGCCAAGGGATAGAGCAGCAGCAGGGCCGCATCCTTGAAAGCTTGCAGGCTCATGGGTCTTAAACGAATTCAGAGAGAGCACCGTCCTCAGACTGACACTTCAAAACCAAAACTATAAACGGAAAACCAAAAACCGCCTTATTCCTCCCAGCCCGTAATTTTCACCACCTGATCTTCGGAATTGCCGTTGTCCAGGAAAAGCTGGTGGTCCTCCGGCGTCTGGCAGCGGAAAGGCAACGCTCCGTGCATTCCCTGAAAGGCCCCGGCCGCAGGCGCGCCGTGCACTATTATGGCCGGAGTGCTGCCGTTGTAGGAAATCGCCAATTTGATTTCCGCCCCGTTCGATGCCGCGGCAAACCCTTCCATTACTCTTGCAGTCGGGGGTGCGGCCAGGGCCGGATCAACGGCCACAAAGCCGGCGAGCGCCCCGGAACTCAGGGTACGGGGGGCGAGGTAGACAAAGTTCTTGCCCTGCTGTCGGAAGGGCACCAGGTTGCCCGCGGCATCATTTAAGATCATGCCGATGTAACGAAAATTCGCCTTCGGCAGCACCACGAACCAGTCGCCCTGAGTCAGGCTCAAAGTTCCGCCGTCATAGGTGATGGTGCCGCCGGCGCCGTTGTCGCTGTTGTTCCCCACAATCCGGCGCACCTCACCTCGCGACGCGCCGGTGAGCACCAGGATTTTGGCATTGGCCAATTCATCGACGGCAAATCCGTAGCCGATATCCGCGTCATCGGCGTTATTGCGCAAGTAGATGGTTTGGGCATCCTGCGAGGACACCCGCATGAGCGGCATGGCCTTGAGGCTGAAGATGGCTTCCGTCGACCCTGCCACGGCATAGACCGCATACCACTGATTGCTCTTTTCCGCGCCCCAGAGGTGGCCGGGTGTTTCCAGGTCCAGGGTCTCCGGCGCGGCGTTCTCCCGGTAGCGGCCGTCGGACAAGCCGCCGTCAACCCTCGCCTCCCGGTGCAAAGGCGAGGGAAACCCGTCCAGCATCACTCTGGCCTTACAGTTTGCGGTGGCGTTAACCCGTACCTGGCTCTGGTCCGTATATTCCAGGGAGAGGCCGGCCCCCATGGCGAAGCTTTCCACCAGGGCCTCTTCAATGGCCGCAAAATCCCGCTTCAAGATAACCTGCCGCCCGGTGCCGCCGCCCCACTTGGTCTGGGGAAGATCAATCAAAGCCATGCCGTTCTCCTTCCGCTTTCCTGTTTTGAAAAAGAGCTTATGGCTTAGAGCTTAAAGCCTAAAGCTTATCGCTTTTCGCTGACTGCTGACTGCTGTTTTAAAAAGCATACGCCCGAAACTCCCAGTTCTCATCGTAAGCGCTGGCCTGGTCAATGGCGTAAGCCTCGCAATCGCCTGCAGCCGCGTCCACGGCCCAGGCCCAGGGCCAGAGCGCGGGCCGGGCCAGGTCGAACCGCACCCGCCGCCGTTGAAGGTCTACGGCCTTGCCGAAGACGGTGAATTCCTCCTGCTCCATATCGTGAAAATCGGAGGTCGCGGCCAGGATATCCCCCACCTCAGCCCGGGCCCCCTCCAGCCAGGTCTCCAGGTGAGTAGTGTCCCAGGGCGTGGCAAGCCGCTTGAGGAGCCGCTCGGCCAAAAGCCGGGCGACCTCGGGATTCTCGAGAATCACCGGAGAGCCATAGCGGCAGTCCAAGTCCAGCGCCGCTTCGCCCCATTCGCTCACCGCGGCTTCGTCCCGGGCTTCGCAGTATTTGCTGTTATCCCGGTCATAGTCGGCAAAAAAGACCCGGACCACATTCTTGCCCTGGGCCAGTTGATGGGACGATGTCAATGAGCGGATTTGGTTAGCGCCCAGAGGCAGCCTGTGATCGGCCAGCACAAAACCCACCAGCTTGTCAAACCAGGACCAGTCGCCTCCGGCCTTGCCATGCATCAGGGCCGCGCCGGCCATGAGCACCAGAGCCTCCAGCGACCCCATCTCCCGCATAAAAAGATAATGAGGCGCGTAATCCCAAAGGTCCTCGTCTTCCAGGAAAGAGAAAGGGATCAAATCGGCGTTGAGCAGGTTGGGCTTGGCGTCCCCGGCATGGGCGAACATCCAAGCCATCAGCGCCTCGAAGTGGGCTTTGTCCTCCGGGATGCTCGGGAAGCGGTAAGCTTGTCCGGCCAGGCCGAAGGCCGCCACTCCGAAGGCTTGGGCTACCAGGGCGTTCAGCCAGGCATAGTGATAATCGCTTTTATAGCCGCCGCCGAACTCGGAGCTCTGACGATTCAGACGGAGGTCGTCCAGAATGCGCCGGGCCCAGGTCGCGGCCCTCTCATCGCCGTTGCGCAGGTGGATAAAAAGGCAGCCCAAAGCTACCGACGCGGCCGCGCCGGGGTCGTAATCCCCGTACTGGAAACCGTATTGCGAAAACCACAACGGCAGCTTCCAGCCGCTGCCTTCCGGGGCCCCGTAAGCTTCAATCCAGGCGAGCCAGTTGGCCAGGACATCCCAGGCCGCGGCATCGCCGGTGACAAAGAAATACTGGGCCAGGCGGTAAAAAGCCCAATACTGCGCCAGGCCGGAACCCGCCTCCGGATAGTCGCTGCCGTTTTGCAGACCCCGGGCAATATCCCAGGCGGATTCGTATTCCGGCCCAGGCAGCACCCGCCGCTCATAGCGGCAATAGTCCAGCGTGAAGACCGCGCTGGTGCCGATGTTGAGATAAGCATTGTTGTTTAAACCGTCGCCTGCGGCCAGGCTGTCCGCACCCAGGAGCACGCCGTCCTTGACCTTGTAGATTTTGCTTGCGGCCGGGACCACCATCCAGGTGACCATGTGCCAGGCCCCGTCCAGCACTTCCGGGATGTCGGCATACGAGTCGCCTGCCGTGGTAGTGACCTTCATTTGCAGATCCCGGCTCCCGGCTCCCTTGGTCTGGATGACCCAGCCGTCGCTCCCCATTTTGTCCACCACCCATTGCCAGCCGGTGGCCGCCGGTCCCTTGATGATCAGAGTCACCGAAAACGGCTCGAGGCCCGGCTCGAAAAGCGCATTGCTGGCCAGACTGGCGTGGGCCGTGCCGTCAAAGTCGATGGCCGTAAGGCCGGGCTGACAGACGCCCTCTACGAAAACCGGGGTGCCGCCGCTCCACCACAGGTTATGGCCATGGCCCGAAGCATCGGTCAAAGCCCCGTTGAAATGCCAGGCCCCGCTGACTTTGCCGTAGTCCCGATGGCGGCTCCACCAGCAGAATTTGCCGAAATTCTCCTCCCCGCACAGCGCGATGTTTTCCAGGTCGTTGCGGGTGTGCACCGGCAGGGTGGGCCCTTTCACGCCGCCGTAGCGCGCCGCGAATTCATCCTGAGCGTCCCGGTGTAGCTGGACATAGGTCTGCGCCAGGTCCGGGGCTCCCGCCAGATGCGGCCCCAGGGGCTGAGCATAGTGCACCAGGGTCGGCCCCCGCCAGGGGTTTTGCCCGTAAGGGGTCAGGGAAACCGCCAGCCGGGGCACATAGGGATAAGGGTCCGTGGCAATGAGATTCAACCTCACCTCGTCCAGCCACCATTCATGCTCCCTGAACCCCTGTTGCTCGATTTTGAATTCCAGGAGCCGCAGTTTTTGTGCCCCGGTAAACCTCACGCGTTCGTCAAATTTAAGATCAGTGAGGTAAAAAGCCCCATTGCTGGGCGGCGAGGCCGGAACGCCGATATCCACTGCCTGAATGGGATGCGTCAGGGGAGACATCCCCGATTCCAGAGCCATCCCGGCCAGGTCCACGCTCACCCGCTGCCACTCGTTTACCGTGACCTCACGGTCCGCGTAAAAATAGCTGCCGTTCGCGTCCTTGACCTTAACCCGCAGGGTAAATGAGCTTAAGCCCGAGACTTCGGGCTTGATAAGGAAATTCACGGCAGTGCGGCCGGTGGAGTTGCAGCGCGCCGGGTCAATCCCCACCCAGGCCCCGAAGGCTGTGGCATACTGGGACAAATCCCAGGCGATCCGCCTCTGGGTGTAATAAGTGTCCCCGAAAAGCTCCTCGGACTCTTCCCGGTCGCAGATGGTGAGCCGGCTGTCATCCGGCTGGCTGGCCGAATACCAGGTCCCCCAGGTGGCCCGCACCCGGTCGCCGTCGTCGATGATATTGTCCCGCCGCCAGAACTGGCTGAAGGGAATCTCCCAGGCCGTGAGTTCGGTGTACCGGTCCGGCAGGGCATGGACATAGGTGTGGCCCGGCCCCCAGGGATCCGCGTCGCCGGAAGAGGAGTCGTTGAGGCAGACAAGAAGCCGCCGTGGGTGTTCCTCCGGTTCGCCGCCCCAGAAAGTCCAGTAATCCCCGGCGACGAAATCGGCTTCAGCTCCCCCTTCCCAATAAACTTCGATGCCGCCCATGAGGGCCACGGGGTGGTCCCGGTCGCCGGTGAGGAGCCCTTCGGCCTCCCAGGTCAGGCCGCCGTCCTTGGACCACTTGAAGGTGGCCGCGCCCACTTCGCCGCCGGTTTGCGCCATGACCACAAAGCGCCGCTTTTCCTTATGCCCGTAATCCCCGGCGAACAGAAGCTGGGCGCCGCCGCTTCCATACTTGGTGAGGTTGTGCAGACGGCTGCTGTGGCCGGCCCCCATGAGTTTGAGGCTGACCCGGTCAATGTCGCTGAAGGGGCTCTGCGTGAAGGACCAGTCCAGGCCGTAGCCGAACCAGGCCCCGTCGGCCAGGGTGGGCAGCTCCGCCCTGACGTGCAGCAGCCGCTCCCTGGAGCCTTCGGCCAGCTCCGTCTGGAAAATCGGCAGGCCCTCCGCCCCCCGGGTTGAGTCCTGGTAAAGCAGGAAAGTGCCCCGCTCCCAAAGCTGACGTTCAAAGGAATCATACACCAAAGGCGGGGTAAGGCTGTGCTGCCGCTCCACCAGGGCCTGCCAGAGAAAGCGCCGAGCCGGGCCGTAGTCCAGACCCCGCTCCTTTTCGGCCAGATGGAGATACACCATCAAATCCAGCAGCCGGTCCACCGCAAAGTCGTAAGTGTAATCATCCCGGCCGCGGCAGGCCCGGCGGATGCAGGGGTAGTTGTTCAGGGCTTCATACTTGGCGGCTCGCTCACCGGTAAAATAGATGTAAAAAAGTTGCACTTCCGTGCCGGGCGCCAGCGGCGTTCCCAGGGTGATAACGGTGGCCGAGCCCTCGTTGACGAAGGAACCCCCCTCATAATAGTTGGTCACATCGCCGTCGATGGCCGCGGCCCAAAAGCCGTCCCAGGCGAAGAGGGTGTCCTTGAGCCACACCCCCCGGAGGAAATGCACCCGGCCGCCTCCCGGATTCGGCTCCTGGATGACCACGCTGCCGTCAGCCGCAACGCTGGCGGTGGCCCCGCCGGCCTTTCCCGCCGCGGCCTCCTGGAAGGGCGTGCCGCCCATGTTGTCATACGCCCAGTTGAACTGACTGCCCCGGGCCCATCGGATACGCGACATTCACTTCACCCCCACAGAGCCTTCGCTTCCCACCTGCTGCCTGCCAATCAGTCGTAGCCTTTATCCTGAGGCCTAACGCCTGACCCCTTACCCCTTACCCCTGACCCCTGGCCACTGGCCACCGGCCACTAACTAATCTTCCCCCAAATACGCCCTGATCTTGATCTCGCCGAAATCCACCCAGAGATCGTAAAGCGTGCGCCTGACAACCTCCCGAATAGCCTGGGCCGCAGTAATATTTTCAAAACATGCGCCCACGGCGTAGTCCGGAGTCAGGCTTTTGGCCAAGGAGAAGCTGTCCGCGTTCATGACTTCCTCCAGCCCGACTTCCGCCAGGATGTCGCTGATGATATCCACCGGGTGAGTGGTGGCGTCTTTCACCACCCGGGCTTCCACCATGGCGCTTTGGCCGGTGACCAGGATTTCGCCGGTCGCCGCGTCAGCAGCCACGCCTTCCCAGGTTTCCTCGCCGTTCAGTAAGACCGAAGCAATCCTGGTGAACGGCCCGCCGAATACCTTATAATGGTAGACCGGCGCTGTTGCTTGGAACCGGAAGCAGTCTCCGGCCTCAAAATCAACGCCGATGCCCGATTCCCAAAAAACCGCCAAACCCTCTGACAACTCCACCGGGTCTTCGGCTCCCGCGGTTGCGATGCCGGTTTCCCGCCAACTCTGGCCCAGGTTGGTGGACCACCGGAAGGCGGCCTCTCCCACCTCTCCGCTGGTTTCAACCTCGAGGAGGTAAGTTTGGTCTCTTTGCCCTGTATAAGTCCCCAGCACCTGCAAGGCGGCGCTGCCGCTGCCGGTCTTCACCGGCGCGCCCACCTGGGCCGGCGTGGTGTGCACCAGCTCGCCCCTGGCCAGATACATCCCCCGCATAAACGGCTGTCTGTCCCCGCCGGCGCCGGGCGCGCCTATGCGCTTTTGCAGGCAGTGGGCGATCCTGTCCCGGCTTTGCAGGCTGACGCGGTGTTTCTCCCGCCAGCCGTGGGCCATGCCTTCCAGGCGCTCCACCACGCCCCGGTATAGCAGGAGCCAGTCCGTGGTGCCGTCAGGAAGTTCCCAGCCATGGAAGAGGTCCAGCCGTTTTTGTTCGCAAGGCAGGCCCAGGAAGGGGAAATTTGTGGACTTGGGCAGCCACTGGCCGTCCCGGTTGTCCAGCACCAAAGTGTGATCCCCCACCCGGTGCTCGCTGAAATTTCGGGCCAAAGATACCCGCACTTCCCCCGCGTCGATGATCTCGCTTTCCGGGATGGTGAGCCTGCCCTCCAGGCGCAGGCCCGAAATGTAGCCGGAAGGCTCACCGGACCAGGTGGAGTCGGTGAATTCAACTTTTACCTGATAAAATGCACCAAGGTCCGCATCCTTTCCCTGGGCCAATTGCTGGAAAGGCGCAGCCCCGAGCTCCGCCTCATTAGCGGCGCTCCGAAGGTACACCTGACATTTCATATAAGGGATATGGTTCTCCCAGTAAACCGCCACCCCGGTCAGGAACGGACTGAAGGCTTGCCTGACCGGCGAGGTCCAGGCGGCATACTCCAGGTATCCGGCCGCCAGAGCAATCTTGCCGGGTTCGCCGCCGAATACCGTGTTTTCAAAGACCCCCAATCCCGGGCCCAGGCCGTAATCAAGGTCAAAAGGGTAAATAATCGCCTTGACCCGGGGCCTGCCGCCCCGGAGGCGGGCTTCTTCCTGAATAAACTGCGGGGATGCCTGTCGCATGATTATCTTCTGCAGCCGCAGGCTTTAGCCTGGGCAGCTTCTGACTAAACCGCCAAACCCTTCAAACTTTGAACCTTGAACCTTGAACCTTGAACTTTTCATATCTCTTCCAGGACGATGCTCCCGGACCATAGCCCCGGGGCCGCCTCCCGGAAATCCAGGTCGCTGGTCCAGACCCCGGAAAACGTCCTGGGTCCGCCGGCTTCCCGGAAAAAGTCAATGTCCGCCTGGCTCTGTTTGATCTCCGCCAGCTTGTTTTTCTGGGCCGTGTTGATATGATGGAATTTGAGAACCCACCTGGCCTTCAGGCCCCGGTCGTAGCTCCTCATGGTGCCGTCCAGAGCCCGCTCCCGGTCGCTGTCATCCTGCGCCAGTTCCTGGTAGTCATAGGTGAAATTCACCGGCAGGGTGTAGCTTTGCCGGGTTCCGCCCTGAGGCGTCCACTCCAGTTTGGCATTGGCCATATCGCCTCCCTACCAGCGCCGCTCCAGGTCGCGCCTGAGGGCCGGCAGCAAATGGCGCTGCACCACCCGGTCCCAATCCAGCCCCGCAACGCCGGCAGGGTCCAGGCTCTGCACCTGGATGGTGACCTGGTAATTAACGCCCCGGCCGCCGGCATCGGCCTCGAAGCGGCCGCTCCTGAGGGCTTCGAAATTTTCTTCCCCCAGCCGCACCATGACGTCCCGGGGGAGAATCCCCTCGCCGGTCTGCACCACGGCCAGACGTTCATCCCCCAGGAGCGTTTCCGGGCTGATAACCATGCCCCCGTGGGCCTCCACGATGCCGCCTTTATGAAAAAGGCCCCCCAGTCCCAAGTCGAAGCCGAACAAAGACAGCCAGCCTCCGCCGCCGCCTCCCGGCCAGCCCTCGCCCGCCCGGTCAAGGGTTTTTTGAACGTGCTCACTGAAAGCCGTCACCTCCGCCGACATCTCGGCCAGGGATTCCTGCCAGTTGCGGGAGAGCTGGCGGCTAGCGGCCTCCCCTTTGGCGGTGATCCCTTCAAACGCGCCGGCGGCCACGGTGCCCATTTGCTCCAGGTTTACCTGCCAATCTCGGGCGAATTCCGTCCAGCCCGCCTCCATGTCCCGCATTTCCCTGGACCAAGCGGCCAGCCGCTGCTCGCTGTACTCCCGGCTCAGGTTCAGCAATTCCTCCTGCATGGCCCGAAAATCTGCCAGATCCTTCGGGCTGAAGCCTTTGTCCGTTTTCTTCATAGCTCAATTTCTCTCTCAAGGAATAGGCCCGCTACGCCTTGTTTGCGGATTTTCCAGCTTCGTAAAGCCGCCCAACCAGTCCTAACAACATCCACGTTTCCAGGCTCAGGTCATTGGCCTTGAAAGGATACCCGGCTTTTTTTAGCTGATAGAGCAGCATCAGGTGCCAGGTCCACGGAGAGATGCTCTCCGGCCGCCGGAACTCCCGGCACTCCTGGCAGGCCCACGCCGCGAACGCGCCGTTCTCCAGGCGGCAGGCGCGCCGCCTGTCCGCATGGCAGAGCCGGCCTGCGGCCAGATCCAGGACCTCCTGGCTTAAAGGCCAGTCCGCCGGCCAGCCGGCTGCGGAAAAAAGGCCGCTCAGCCCCACTCTGCGTCTCCCCGGCCCACCACCCTTATGCCCTCGAATACCTGCTGGGCCAGAAACGAAACCAGGTCCGGTGCATGCTTAAGGAGCTTCTCCTGCCAATCAGGATGCCGCTCCGGGTCCAGGGGGACCAGCTCGCCTTTTTCCTGAATGAGAAAATTCCCCTGCTCAAAGCCGTCAAGGATCGCCAAGCCGAATTTGAGGCGCGTCTCCCCCAGGCAAAACCGCCGCTCCCCTCCCTCAATCCGGTAGGCCGAAAGCTGATAAGCCACCCGCTCCTCAGAGGTGGGCCGGCGGTAGTAAAGGGTGATAACCGAGCCCGACACCGGATCCTGAAGCTCCAGGACATGCCGCTCTTCTCCCAAAATTCTGGCCATTCCGCATCCCTCTTATGCTGAATTGCGGGTATTGAATTTCCCAGGTCCATGGCTGTCAATGAAATTGATTAAGCCCCATCCCTTCCTCTCCGGTGGCCCATTACAGCCCGCCCTCCCACCGTGCCAAACCCCGCAAACACCCTCTCCCCCTACCGGGGGGAGAGGGCCGGGGTGAGGGAGGATAGACTTCTCTGCGCCTTGCTGCCACTATTCCAAACTCTTTCCTTGAGCTCCAGGGCCGGCACTGCCCGCCGTAAAAGCTTTCTCCCTATGCCGCGTACCCGCTCACCTTGTTCTGCACGTACGCCACCACGGACCCGTAGGCGTCGTCCTCCAATATTGCGAACTCCACTTCCTCGGCCAGGCGGCGCTGCGCTACGCGCACCGGTGCCGCCACCACCGCTACCCTGGGGAACACCAACTCCACCTGGTAGTTGACGCCGGGTTCGATTTCCGGGCCCGCCGCCTTGAGATAAAGACCCAAGTAATCGTTCTCCTTGAGGTGCTGGGCCATCAGGAAATCCCGGAAATCCCGGTCGATTTCCAGCTTCTGCTCCCGCCCGGCGCGAAAAGCCCGACCGGCATAGTCGGCGCCAAGCCCCGGAGTGAGCTCCGGGGTCAGGTGGTTGCGGAAGTTCCACACCAGCTTGCGCAGCTCCGCGCCCAGGGCGCAGCCTCCCTGAAACTCGCTGCCGTTCCAGCGTCCGCCCAGGTTCACCATAGCTTGGCTCACCTTTAAGGGCGGCTCCTCTACTCGGGGCGGGAATACCGTCCAACCGCTTTCCGTGGGCAGGTAATAGACCCGGTAGGCCGTCATCTCACCGCTGCCTCCCGGCGGGGTGATGGTGATCACCGCCGGGGCCTCCCCCGACACCGCGGTATAGCTCACTTCCTCCCAGACCTCGGTCACAGGGTTGAGCACCTTGACCGCATGCACGTTGCTCAATCTCTCGGCCGCGTCGGCGCCTTCGACCCCGTTGGCCGCCAGCCTCAAGCTGCCGGCGTTGTAAGCCGCGGCCACACTCTCCACCTGGGTATTGTCGGTGACTTTGCCCGTGCCCTTGACCGCGCCGTTGATCTTGGCCCAGCCTTCCTTGGCCAGTTCCACCCGCACCTGGTCGATGAAGCAGGACGTAAAGCGGCGCTTCATGACCTGCTTTCCGAAGCGCATGGCCGCAGTAAAAGAAGGGTTGGAGCGCGCCGCGTCCACCTCGCCGGTCCGGGGTCGGATAGCGTGGCGAAAACCGCTGCCGCCTAAAGCGTTGGTTTCCACCTCGCCCAGAGCATAGGCCAATAAAAACGCGAAGTGCTGAGGCTGGGCCCGGGGAAAAGCCAGGTTGCCGGAAACCGTGCCGCCCAGGTCGTACACCCGGTCGGCCTCCTCCTTGCCGGTCATCTCATCCCGGTTGGCGGCCTTCAAAGCGCGATAGGTGAGCACCGTGTTCAAATCCACGAGCATGGTTGTGTCCAGGGCCTGCTCCGTATTCAAAGCTGTTTCCTGGTAGTTGGCCGACACCGCCAGCAGATTATGAGTGCCCAGAAAATTCCGGATGGACCTGGTCATGTGTGTTTACCCCTTGTATGCCAAATTCTTTTGGTTTGTGTGAGAGGACTCCCCAGCCAAAACCGCGGACCAAAAACTCAAAACCAAAAACCAAAAACCGCCTTTAAAAATCCTGCACCAGGGCGGTGCGGTAAAGAGCCGCGTAAACGGTGTGCTCCTGGGAATTCAAGAGCGGTTCTTCCCCGACCAGAGCCAAGGGCAGCATGGGCTGCCCCCAGTCCTGATGCCATAAGGCCTGGCGGATGCCCGCCAAAAGGCTGTAAACGCCGCCTGGGGCGCGCCGCGCCGCGTCCTCTCCTCTAAGCGAGCGCACCATTACCAAAATTCTCAGGTTCAGGGTCAGGTCGTACGATGATGGCCCCACCTGCTCCGTCCGGCTTTCCTCCAGCCCCACCAGCACCGCCGGCAGCCGCCAGCCTTCCCGCCGCAAATCCTCCTGCCAGTTCCCCTGATAGGATTTCAGGGTCTTGACGGCATCGCCGAGTTGGGCCTGCAAGGCGGCCAGCACCAGGTCTTCCACTGCGGTCCAGGATAATTCGTTCATGATTTCAGAGCCTTATTACCAATCTTTTAACCCGGTGCGGGAAAACAGGCGGGGCTCGCTTTGCAATTCCGCCACTTCCCCCACGCCCCCGGAGGTATCCCCGCCCGCGCCTTCCAGTCCCACCATGCCGGCCGCCACCGCCTTGAGAAAAGCCAGGGCCGCTTCGTATTTATCCCGGCGCACCGGCGGGATGACGCTGCGGCGGGAATAGAGATGATAAATGGCCATGTCCACCGACAGAGCCTTCACGCGGGGAGGGGTCGGCGTCACCGGCACCGCGTAGCGGCTCCCCAAATAGGCGTTGATCTCCGCGTCGGCCTGGGCGATGGCCTCCTCTGCCACCAACTCGTCCGGCAGGTCCCCGGCCTCCGCGGTTAATTCCGCCAGCTCCTCGGGAGCTATCATCGTCAAAAGGTCGTTTTGGGAAGAATACGCCATATTTCCGTCACTCCTGACCGCCTTTGCCTTTTCCCATCACCGCACCACCCGGCCGTCCTGGCTGTGGCTGTGGCTGTTCACCGCACTCCATAAGGAATCCCGCTCGCTGCGGAACTCCTCCTTGAACACAAAGCGCTCCGCTGTTTCCCGCTGGCATTCGCAGCATAGTTGCAGCACCTCGTCCAGCTTCCTTTCCACCCGGGAAAACATCCGCCATATTAGCAGGCCGCTGATCCCGGCGAAGACGCTGAGCAGAGCCACTAATACCCCGCTATGTTCGGCCAAATCCTGATAATTCATGCTTCGATTATTCTTTTGCTACCCCGGCCCGCAGGGCCGCCAGGCCCAATGACCCTAAAAGTCCCAGAACAAGCTCATATTGCTGTGGGTCCAGCCACCCTACGCCCCGGGCAAAAGTAATCACCGCCATCAACGCCGCCGTTATGTACGTTTTTTTCCCTGCAAACATGAAACACCCTCAAATTTTCGTCGTTAGTCCTGGCCGGAGATGGTATTCACCCCCGGCCAGGTGTTGAAAGATCAATAGAAGTAAGTCACCTGCAAGACGCCGTCGGTCTCTCCCAGCTTGATGGCCCGAAATTGATTGATAGCCTGCGTGCCGATCAGCATCACGGAGTCGCCGTTGGCGAGAATATGCCCGTGGGTTAAGGTCGGGGGGCCGATATTGTCGATGCGGAACCGGATGTCGCCTCCTTCGTTCGTTACCAGCACCGCCTGGGCGTACATGCCCTCAAAGGTCCCCCAGGTTGGCAGAATTTTGCCGCGGGCAAAATATGCAATGTTGCTTGTGACCGTGAGAATTTCGTGGTTTCCCGGAACCTTGTCCGAAGATTCCAGGACATAGCCTCCGAACCAAGACATGGCCGCTCCTTATTCTCCTGGCCCCTTGATTTAAGCCAATTCCGGCACTACCAGGAGGTCCGCCGATCCCTGCCAGATATTGGACTTGGAGCCCCCTGTGTCGGGATTGCCGATAATGAATTGCGCGTTAAGTATTTCCCGGGCCTTGGATTCCAATGCCGGCGGCACCATCAGCAGGTTCGGCCTGATCCCCAAAGGCGCGCCCTCAGCATTGGTAAACGACATCATAGCCGTCCGGGCCGCGGCATAATTGGAGGCGTTCAGCTCCTGGGTGGAACAGTAGGCCAATTGCCACAAGCCGTAAGCTGCGGCGCCCCGGTAATCCACCCCGTACCGGAATTTTTTGCGCATGAACACATGTTCGTCGTCCGGCCGGTCCATGCGCACCAACTGCACCCCCCGCCGCAATTGGAAGATAAACGGCTTGATGGCCCGGGAGGTGTCCAACAAGTACCACGCGGTTTCGATGCCCGGATTGTAATTGGCCTCTACTCCAGACCCTACCGGGTGTGAGGTGTCAAAAAAGTTTTTGCCGTCATAACAAATCGTAGACGCGCCGGCCTTCAGCAGTGAGGCGATCAGCTTCTCCGGGTGCTTCTTGGCCTCCTGGGCCATGGCCGCCACGATAGGATTGTAGAGCCCGAGCTGCTCGTCCTCGATGTCGTTGCGTTCGATTTCAATGGTGGCTTCCCAGTCCTTGGTCTCGATTTGGTAGGCCTTGGGCTCCAGGGCGTTCACCTGCCGGTCCCCGATCCATTCCCGCACCATGGGGAAATCAAGCAGGAATTTGTAGTCCATGATGCGGGTCTTGGCCGGCACCGTCATCGCCGCTCGCTCATGCCAGGTTTCCGTATCCTGGAAAGCGTTGTTGAATACGGCGGTGAAGGCCGTGTATACCTGCGCTAATGATTCTGCATTTATAATCATTTACTTTTCCCCCCTTATCTGCTGATATCGATCCAGCCCTTGGTATCGGTGACATATTTCACCAGCACGCCGGCTTTGATATTGTTGGTGGTCCCGGCCGCGTCGTCAAAGGTGTTGTCGTCTTTGAGATACATGGGGGCGCCCACCATGGCCTGGGTGATGCTCGCCGCGTTGAACTCAAAGACGCCCGTCCGCCTGAGGCGCACCACTTTGGCGCCGTTGGCTCCGCCGGTGTTGTCCACCTGCTCCAGCGCCACTCCCAGAAATTTCAATCCCGCGGTGTCCGCCGCCGGCACCGCAAAGCCTTCAGCATTCGCGCCTACCAGACTGCCGGCATAGATCTTGGTGGCCCCCGCCACCGGGAATTCAATCTCAATCCCTTCCCGATAGGGTGTGGCCCTGTCTTGGGTTAATGCTGCCATGATTCTCCTCCTCCGGAATTATTTGACTGACCGATCTGCAACTTCGCCTTCAAATACTCAGCCGGGGCGATGTTCACCGCCCGGCATATCGCCTTCTCTGCCGCACTTATGCGGTGAGGCTCTTCCGGCCCGTCCTGGGCCAACGCCAAAACTTCTCCCACCGGCACCACCTTGGGAGCCTGCTCTGCGAAAGCCCGAAAACTTTCGAGGTCCCGCCGGCAATACTCCATGGCCCAGGTTTGCTGAGCCGGACTGATTTTGCCGGACCTCAGGGCCTCTTCCACGGCCCGCGTGGCCTGCTCTTCGGCCAGTCGGGCCTTGAGAGACTGAATTTCCAGGGCGAGTTCCTCAACTTGGGCAGCCCGGGCTTTCAGGGACAAAAGACTTTCCTTGAGCTGGTCCGAAGTAGCCTCTGCCGTCAGTTCCAAAGCTCCGGAGACCTCCTGCAAGAACTCCTGGGTCTTGCTCCATAAGGACTCCCCAGTCGCCTCACGCGGCAGCCCCAGCCTGAGCTTGAGGTCTTCCAGTACCCCTTCATTATCCGCTGGCATCGAGCTCTCATCTTGGGCCGCAGCCCCGCCGAATTTCGCCACCAGGGGCGTAACCTGCTTCATGGCCGGCACGTTGGTCAGGGCCGCATTAAGCAGCGCCAGAGGCTGGCGGGTTTCCGGGTCCAGCTTGAGCACCGGCGAAAAATAGCGGTACTCTTTCTGGCGCAGATATTCCCCCGCCTGGGCCGTCCACTCCACCCTGGCCCACAGACCGTCTTCCCGGGCGGCCAGCTCCTTGATCCAGCCCGCGGCCGGCGCCCTCCCGCCGTTGAGGGATTGGTGCTCATAATCCACCACCAGGTCCACTCCCCGGGACTGGAACGCTTCCACTATGGCTGCCAAAGATTCTTTATCCACTCGGAAGGGCGGTCTGCCGTCCACCAGGTCCACCTGCCCCAGCGGCAAAAGGCGTATCCACTCAGGCAGGTCCGTCGCTTCCAACACCAATTTCAGTTTCCTTTCCATGAATCCTTCCTGTTTGCTCCTCAAGGAATCGCCTGAGGGTTTTCCGTTTGCGGCCCGGACACCTGCACCCCGGCCTGTTGAGCCAGTTTCTGCGCCTCTTCCGCCTGCAGTTCCACCTGCTTCACGGCCTCCGCCGGCGGGCACCACTGGGCCTGAAGTTCGCCGGCCAACAGCAGCGTACTGTCCGCCGCCACCACCGCCTGCCGCACCTTTTCGTTGGCCAGGTCTTCAGTCAGCAGCGGATCGTAGTAGCCCTGCACGGTCTTCAATGAATGCTCCAGCTTGTTGAAGACCCCCGGATTCGAACAGCACCCTGCCAGGAGCCCGGCCACAGCCAAGGCCGCAGCCCACCTCCCCCTCGGCGCCCTTCGCGCCTTTGCCTGAGACCTTTTTTCACCTTTATTTTTCCTCAAACCGTTCCCCTCCTCGTTCTCCGGATATGATCTGTTCCCCCTCCTGCGGCAAAGGCACCCCGAAGCGCTCGGCCACATGCTCCAGGCTCAGGGGCAGCCCCAAGGCCGCCAAATTGCGGTACACCTCGGACAGCGTCTTCAAGTCTTCCTCTTCCTCGTACCGGAAACGGAACCAGGGCGCGGGCTTGTCCCAACCGAAGTTGAAGCCCGTGAGCGGCCGCAGCAACTGCTCCCGCAGTGTCTGGGCCAGGGCTTGGGCGTCGGCCTCCACCAGGTCCCGGCGCACCTGGGCGTGCACCCGCGCCGCGGCATAAGTGCCGGTCGTTCCCGTGGTATCCGTCGTTAGCGTCTGGCCCAAAACGGCCTTGGACATCTCCCGGTTGCAGAATTCCGCCAGCACCTGATAAGGATTGGCGTTGCCCGAAAGTCGGGAGGTGGCCTCCACAAACTCGATCTCCGTGTTCTTGCTGATCACCCCGGCGGCGTCCGAACCAAGGCTGCGGATCGCCTGGACAAGGGCTTCCCGGTCTGCGGGCGAGGCCATGGGGTCGTACTTCCCCAGCCTGAGCGGCATGCCGAATACTTCGTTGAAGGCCGCCCAATCTTTCAAAGCGTAATTTTTGAGGAGGTACATGTAGCCCACTACCCGGAGCACCCCCGCCCGGGTGTCATAGCCGCTGCGGGCCTTATAGCGGTGGTAGATCACCTTCCAGGAGGGAAAATCCTCCCCCTGCCAGGGCTTCTCTATGGTCAGCAGCCGGGGGTGCAAACTCTCCGAGAAGGTCACCTTTTTTTGAGGAATCCATCTGAGTTCGCTGACCCGGGCCTGACTCCCTTCTATCCCCCAAATAATCTCCGCCAGCGCGAACCCTTTGCCTATGGCGTCAAGCAAATCCAGGAAGGCGCCCTCTATATTGGGGATGCGGTACACCATTTCGCCCACCGCCGCCGCGATGCGCTCATCCTCCGGCGTCTTGGCATAGGGCATCACCTCGTAGTCCAGACTGAGCACCGCCAACTTGCGGGTTTGCAGGAGCGACGCCAGATGCGCATCTTTTTCCTCCATCTCCTCGAACAGTTCCATCTGGCGCTGCACTATGCCCTGATCCGCCTCCTGGAAAATGGCCGACAGTCTGCCCGGCGTCAGCCCCACGCTGGGATAGGTGGTCCAGCGCGCCGGCACGCTTACCGCCGACAATTCCCGCATCTCCGGTTTGACCTCCGGCTTGAACAACTTCCCGAAATAGTCCCGTAAACCCATGGATTCTCCCGACCAACTCTTTATGCGCCAAATTGAAGGGTTAGATTTTCGACGTTTCTTTTAAACTTTGCTTTCAAAGCTTTCCTTAAACTCCTCTCCCCTTGAGGGATGGGCCGGGGTGTGGGGGCAAATCATATGACCTTGACTCCGGCTCTGGCCCCCGGCCCCTGCCTCAAAAAGCTCCCCGCCCCGCAAAAACCCTGGATTTAATGGGCACATAATCCGATTCCCGGGCCCCCGGCACATACTTTTGCGCCAATCGCACCGCCCCTTCCAGGGCGTCCGGGCCGTCGTCATGGAGCGTCCGTGAGGGGAAATAGAGGAGCTGCTCCACCAGGAGTTCCTGGTCTGAATGCCCCCGGATAAACCGGATTCTGCCCCGCTCCAACAGCGGGGCCAAACCCGCCACGCGGGTTTCTTTGGCCAGCCGCTGGGTGACGCCCTTCACCGGCAGGAGCATTCCCAGCTCCTTGCCGAGCACGTCGAACTCCTTGAGCAGCAGCCGTTGGAATAAATTGTCCTCCACCCCGAAGATGAAATAAGGCCTCTCCTTGTGGCGGTTGAAGATGGCCCTTAAGGTCTGCTCCAAGGTGGTTTTTTGGATGAACGCGTCCAGCACGTAAAACACCAGTTCCTGGGGAGCCCACCCCAGCGTTATCACCGCCTTGTAGTCCGCGCTGCCCCCGCTTTCCAGGGACGGATCGAAAAACCCCACACAAACCAGGTCCTTGTCCTTCAAGCTGCCGGGATGGTAATAATGGATCCAATTCTCATCAAACAGGCCGCCCTCAGGCGCCGGTTCATTCATCTTCTCCCGGTTGAAGGCCGCCGAGCCCATGAGCTGTTTTTGCTGCTTGAGCTTGGCGGCCGGATGGCGCGCCTCCCATAGGGAGGAGCCGTCTTCATTCAGCGCCCGGTAAAGGCGCCTCTGAAAATGGCAGTAAGGTTCTTCCTTGCTGGTCAGCATCAGGTGCAGCGCGCTGCGCTGGCGCAAAATCGTGCCGATCACCATGAGCGTCCCCTGGGCTTCAATGGCCGGGTAAACCGCGGACTGCACCCAATCCAGAATCTGCTTGACAATTTCCGGGTTGCGCACGTTGACGTCATTTTCCAGGTCGTCCAGAATGACCAGATCGGGGCGCCATTGTTTGTGCTTGAGCCCCCTGAGGCGCTGGCCCCGCCCCCTGGCCTTCACCCGAACGTCGTTTTTGGTGACGAAATCATTCACCGCTTTGTTGGGCCTCACCAACTCCCCGAAATCCTGGTGCAGGCGCTCGTTATAGAGCAGCTCCAAATAGATGTAGCCCGTCAGGTCGCTGGCCAGGTCTTCCGTGTCGCTGCCGATGATGATGAAATGCCGCCGGCCGAAACAGATCTGATGCAATACATAGCCGAACGAGCACACTGTGCTCTTGGCGAACTCCCGGGGGGCCGCGGCCGCGATGGGCGTCAATACCGGCCCCCGGCTGTCAAGAAGCTGTACGAGTTCATAGTGAAACGGGGCCGGCGCCTGGGAAAAATAGTGAGGCAGGTAAGTGCGGCAGAAATAAAGAGGGTCAGCCGCAGCCCTTTGTAAGCGAGCCTCCCGCCGCTCCTGGCTGTCTTCCCAAAACGGTGAGACCTCTAAAGACAGACGCATCAGGATCTCATCCGCACGCTGGCGAAACTCGCGCCTGGTCAGCTTTTTCTTTAAATTCAGCATGGCTTGGGCCTTAACCTCTTAGTCCTGATCCTCTTCGTCCTCCAACTTGCGGAAAAACTCCTGCATCCAACTGGAAAAGCGCTTGATCTCTTCCCGATCCTTAACCCAGCCCCGCAAGAATTCGCTGAACCGCTCCATAACTTCCAGGGCCGCCGAGCGGATGTCCCAACTATGGGAGCAAACTCGCTCAATCAACGTAATGAGCTTGGTCAACTCATCCAACTCCGGCGGTGTCAAATCTCCTTTGGCCAACAGCCGGCCCGTTTTCTCCCTCAGAATGCCTTTGAGGGCCTTTCCCAACCAGCGGGGCGAGACCAGCGCCTGGCGGCGTTTCTCTTCCCACTGCCCCTCTTTGTGCCAGCGCAGGAGGGTTTGCCGGGAAACCGGATAGATCTCCTGTAGTTCCCTCAGTTCTCTGCCTGCCAGATACAATGATTGCGCTTCCGCGTAGTACAGATCGCGTTTCCCTTGCCGCCCCGAAGGTTTTTTTGATGCCATAATGTGGCCAATTACTTATGCAAAAACCCTGAAACTCTCCAGCACACCTGGAACAACTGGCAGGTTCTTTATTCAAAACCGAAATCCGCTTCGGAAAGCTGCAAGTTCACCGAGCTTTCCAAGATTCTCACCGGGCCCCCCAAAAGCTTGATGCCCCGGAGCTTGCCCTCCCAGAACCACCGGTACACCGATGAACGCGAGATTCCCAACCGGTTCGCCACCTCCCGGGGCCTCAGCAGCCTCTCTTTTTGCATTAGCTTCCCCCCTTTGGCTTTTTTCCCCTTCCATTCAAAAACCATGGCAGCCGCTGAGACAAAAGGCTGCTCTTGTCGCAAAAGGCAAAACCAGGCTTTTGAAACCAGGGAGCAAAAAAGATAACTTATAGGAATAACTATTAAAAAAGATATTGATGGTGGGGAGCGCGCCGCCTTGGGGGAGGGTTGAAAGATCCTCTTGCCATCTCCACTTGATAAGCCGGCGGAGATTTTTTTTGAGTTTCCCTAGATTTTTTTTAAATTTTTTTTGCTTTTTAGGGAATTCCCCTATATTTTATAGGGAAATTATTGGACAGCACTAAGGGATTTTCCTATAATGCACTAAGATATTACCTGAAATGCTTGTCCGCCAAAGGCTCACTCTTTGCACTAGCACTATTATGGTGGCCCAAATCAGCCAACCAGATCAGTAGAACCAAGGAGGGAGACAATGGAGCTGATCATGAAGAAGCGGTTTTTTCGTCCTGATGAAGTGGCCGATATCCTTAGCCTTTCTCGTCGCACGGTTTACCGCATGATTCGTGATGGTCGCCTGCCCGGAGTGCGATTGGGTTCCGGCCCCTGGCGCATCTCCCGGGAAAGTATCCAGAACCTGCTGCCCCAACGCTGGCAAGCGTGATGCTTTAAAGCGCCAGGGAGCGCAGATTGCCTGCGCTCCCCGCTGATTTAAAGGCATTATTCTGATACCTGAATAGGCAAACCGCGCCCTTGAGGTTTCTTGTTCATTTAAGCGGGAGAACCTGCATTGTCTCCCCCACATCTGTCCAGAATCGCCTATCTTTTCTTTTTTTCTCCAAGTTCTTCAATCTCTAAATATTTTCCCAACTCCGGTCGATACTTAAGATATCAACTGCAATATCGAATCACCGAATAATGGTGGATTTATCCTTGGGGTCTGCCCTTTTTTTTGCTCCCCTGCATGTCTTGGTGGTGGATGATATGCCGGCCATCCGCGCCATGCTCCGGCAAATGCTGCTGGCTTTAGGCGTCCGCCGTCAGATCGACGAGTCTGGCGATGGCCTCCAGGCCTGGCGGGCGTTACAGGCCATTTCCTATGACCTGGTGATCTGCGATATCAATATGCCCCATATGAACGGGCTTGAACTTTTGCGCCGACTCCGCGCCGACCCCAGGCACCAGAAAACTCCTTTCCTTATGATCACCGGCGAAGTTACCGAGGATATTGTGGCGGCTGCCGCCGAAAGCGAGGTGGACGGCTACCTCCTCAAACCTTTTCGTATCAATGCCCTTGAGTCCCGGCTGCGCACGATTATTCTGAACAAACACCCAGACGGCACCAACGCGCCCCTTTCACCGGAGGCCGCCAAGGTCGCCCCCGCGCCCCCCGGCAGGGAGGGTCTGACGCCCTTGAAAAACGTGCTTGCCTTCCTGGTAAGGAAACGCCACAAGCCCTGACCGCTGTTGCCTTTTTCGGGAATACCGTTGCCGGTCGATGATTAACCTAAGCTCCTTCGGGTTTTTTGAGTATAATTAATAATCCAGCCGGGAACTTCGCCCGCCATACGCATGAAGCAGTTTGCACCAGTTGATCCTTCCTGCGTCCCGGCAAGATTCACCTTGCATTTTCCCTGAATTAACTTAAAATGTAAGGAGTTGACTGCAAAATCTGCATCCCGCATTAGGGTTGGTAATGAATAATCGCTTGAGTCCATTCTACAAGAACATCGCTCTCTGGCTGCTTATCAGCCTGGTGATGATCTTTCTTTTTAATTATTTCAACACTACGGAACAGGCCCGGGGCAAGCTTACCATCAGCTACTCACAATTCTTGGACCTGGTGAAAGCCGGCAAAGTAACCAAGGTCACCCTCCAGGGGGATGAAATATCCGGTGAGCAGGCTGATGGCAAGCCCTTCCGCACCTATGCCCCCTCAGACCCCGAGCTGGTGAGACTCCTCCAGGACAAGAAGGTCGAAATAACCGCCAAGCCCAAGGACGACAACCCTTGGTACACCACTGTTCTGGTTTCTTGGCTGCCCATGCTCGTTCTTATCGGCATCTGGATTTTCTTTATGCGCCAGATGCAGGCCGGGGGCGGCAAGGCCATGTCTTTCGGCAAGAGCCGGGCCCGGTTGATGACGGAAAACTCCGTCAAAGTCACCTTTAAGGATGTGGCCGGCATTGAGGAAGCCAAAGAAGAAGTGGTGGAAATCATCGAGTTCCTCAAAGACCCGAAAAAATTTACCCGCCTGGGAGGCCGCATCCCCAAGGGGGTCCTCCTGGTGGGCGCCCCTGGCAGCGGCAAGACGCTCCTGGCCCGGGCCATCGCGGGTGAGGCCGGCGTGCCCTTTTTCAGCATCAGCGGCTCCGACTTCGTAGAAATGTTCGTCGGCGTCGGCGCCGCCCGGGTGCGGGACCTGTTCATCCAGGCCAAAAAGAACTCCCCCTGCATCATTTTCATTGATGAAATCGACGCCGTGGGCCGGCATCGCGGCGCCGGGCTGGGCGGCGGCCACGACGAACGGGAGCAAACCTTGAATCAGCTCCTGGTGGAAATGGACGGCTTTGAGGCCAACGAAGGTGTGATCCTCATCGCCGCCACCAACCGCCCCGACGTCCTTGACCCTGCACTGCTGCGCCCCGGCCGCTTTGACCGCCAGGTGGTGGTGCCCATCCCCGACCTCAAGGGCCGGGAGGCCATTCTCAAGGTGCACACTCGCAAGGTCCCCCTGGGGTCTTCCGTCGATCTCATGGTTCTGGCCCGCAGCACCCCTGGATTTTCAGGGGCTGACCTGGAAAACCTGGTAAACGAAGCCGCCCTGCTGGCTGCCCGCGTAAATCGCGAGGCCGTCAGCATGGAAGACTTTGAACAGGCCAAAGACAAGGTGCTGATGGGTTCGGAGCGCAAAAGCATGATCTTAAGCGAGCAGGAAAGGGCCACCACCGCTTACCATGAAGCCGGCCATACTTTGGTGGCCCACCTCATCCCCGGCACCGATCCCATCCATAAGGTCACCATTATTCCCCGCGGCCGGGCCTTGGGCCTCACCCAGCAACTGCCGCTGGACGAGCGCCACACCTATCCCAAGGATTACCTGATGGCTACCCTGGCGGTGCTTCTGGGCGGCCGCGCGGCCGAAGAGCTGATGTTCAATCAGTACACCACCGGCGCCGGCAATGACCTGGAGCGCGCCACCGAACTGGCCCGCAAGATGGTGTGCAACTGGGGCATGAGCGAGGAATTGGGGCCCATCACCTTCGGCAAGCGGGAGGAACACGTCTTTTTGGGCCGGGAGATTTCCCATCCCAAAGACTTCAGCGAGGAGACCGCCAGGACCATTGACGCAGCCATCAAAAACCTGGTTCTCGGTTCATATGACCGGGCCAAAACTCTGCTTCAAACCCACAGTGCTGAACTGCAGACTCTGGCTCAGGCCCTGTTGGAAAAGGAAACCTTGGACGGACAGGAAATTGCCGCTCTCCTGACTCCTGGCAAGGCCGAAAAAACCCCTGAACCGGAAGTGGAAGAAGAAGCAGCCGCCCCGCAACTGCCCTTGGGCCTCCAGCAGGCCTGAACCGATTGCGATGCGGAATGGGGACTCTTGCTCCCGGCAATTCCCGGCTGGACAATTTTTGGGGCGGGCCTCTGTGCCCGCCTTTTTTTATCAATGCCTTTTCCATCTTTGCGCCTTTGCGTGAGGAATAACCCCCATGAAACCGGCAAACCATCCTCAGACTAACGATTTCCTCAGCCTGCTCCTCAAACGGACGCGCCGTCCCCTGATCATGGGGATCATAAATGTCACCCCTGATTCTTTTGCCGACGGCGGCCAATTCTTCGATCACGCCGCCGCTATCAACCAGGCCCGCTCCCTGGCCGATGCCGGCGCGGATATCCTCGATGTCGGCGGTGAATCCACCCGCCCCTACGCCGAACCCGTTTCTCTGCAAGAGGAGCTCCGGCGGGTGCTGCCGGTTATCGAAGCGATTAAGGCGGAAATTACTATTCCTGTTTCCATTGATACTTACAAAGCTGAGGTAGCCCGGGCCGCTCTGGCCGCGGGCGCGTCCGTTATCAATGACATCAGTGCCCTACGCTTTGACCCGGAAATGGTGCATCTGGCCCGGGAAGCTCAAGTCCCGGTCATCCTCATGCACATGCAGGGCAGTCCCAGAGACATGCAAGTCAATCCGCAATATCATGACCTGCTCGGAGAGATCAAAGCCTTCTTCCGGGAGCGCCTTGATTTTGCCCTCTCTCACGGCCTTTCCCGGGAGAGGCTCATCCTGGACCCCGGCATCGGCTTCGGCAAAACCTTTGACCATAACTTGGAAATTCTAAATAATCTCCATGTCTTTCATGACCTGGGATGTCATCTCCTGGTGGGCCCCTCCCGGAAAGCCTTCATCGGCCACCTCTTAGGCGGTGTGCCTGCCGGAGAGGGACGTGATGTGGGGACCCTGGCAGCCTTGGCCATGGCCGTCATCAGGGGCGCTCACATCCTCCGGGTCCACAACGTCGCCTATGCCCGTCAATTTCTCACGGTGCTGGAAGCCATCCGGGAAAAACCGTTCTATGGCCAGGCTGAAAATCGCCGTGCCTCCTGAACTGCTTCTCCAATCGGAATAACTGACTGTAATTAGCTGCTTTTTCAAATCTTCTGACCACACCCCTCCCTTTTCCGCCAAAAATGTGTATAATAATTTGAACTTGGCTTTTTAACCGTCTGCACTTACCGAGAACCAGTAGTAGAATTAGCCGCCCCCCGGATAATGCCGTTCATTTATAATTTGAGATGGCAAGACGGCCTGGACATTCTGCTGGTGGCCGTCATCATCTATCAAATTTTCCTCATGATCCGCGGCACTCAGGCCATCTGGGTGTTGGCGGGCCTGTTTCTCCTTTTTGTCAGCTATCTGGCGGCCCGCCGCCTGGAACTTTTCACCCTGGAGTGGCTCCTGGACGGCGTGGTTAAAAGCTTCCTGCTAATCATTATCATCCTTTTCCAGGCCGATATCCGGCGGGTCCTAAGTCGTATCGGACGCCGGGCCTTTGTCCCCGCGGGCGTTGCCGAACCGGTGGTCACTGAGGAAATCTGCGAGGCTGCGGAAACTCTGGCCAATCACCGTATAGGGGGCCTGATTGTCCTGGAGCGCCAGGTAGGTCTGACCGATTACCTGGAAGGCTCCATCCGCCTGGATTCCTTGATCACTTGGGAACTTCTGGTCTCTCTGTTCTGGCCTCATAATCCCACCCATGACGGCGCGGTAATCATTCAAGGCGATCGCGTGATTGCGGCCGGCTGCCTCCTGCCCCTGTCCAAAGACCCGGCTCTGGACCCGGCCCTGGGCACCCGGCACCGGGCTGCGGTGGGCATTACTGAAAACTCCGATGCCCTGGCTTTGGTGGTCTCCGAAACTAACGGTCAGATTTCTCTGGCCCGGGGCGGCAATCTCAAAAAAAACCTGAGCCGTTTGCAGCTCCGTCAGGAGTTGCAGGATGTTTTTGCCAATCAAACCCGGAAAGGAACCCTCGTTGACCGGTTGGCTCGCTTCTTTGGGGCGTCATAAGGGACTCAAGCTCCTCTCCTTCTTTTTAGCCGTATCCTTGTGGTTTGCGGTGGGCGGTGAAGAGCGCACTGAAACCACCCTCAACCTGAGCCTGGAGCTGGTCAACCTCAATTCCAACCTGATGATCACCAGCGAGGTCCCTCCCAGTATCCAGGTTCGGGTCACCGGCCCCCGGAGCATCATTCGCAGCCTCTCGCAGTCCCGCCAGGTCCACACCATTGATCTTGCCGGGGTCAAGGCCGGCACTCACTCGGTCGCCCTGGGTCCCAGCACTTTTTCTTTTCCCCGTGGCGTCCTGGTCACCCGCGTGCAGCCCAACCCTCTTACTCTCACTCTGGAGCCCACAGCCACCCGGCTTCTGGCCATCCAGCCTTCCCTTATCGGCAAACCGCCTGAGGGCTTCGAAATCAAAAGTGTCAAAATCCGCCCTGATCATGTTAAGGTCCACGGGGTTGCCTCGGAGTTGGAAAATTTGAACAGCATCTCCACTCTCCCCATTGACTTGAGCAACCTCTCGGGTCCGGTCACCCTGGCCACTGACCTGGATTTCAAAAACCTTCATTTGACTTTGAAGGACCAGACCCCCATTCTGATCGATCTGGTCATTGCTGAGAAAATCATCAAACGCACTTTTTCCGGTGTCCAGGTGTATGCCAGCCCTGAGAGCGCTCGCCTGACTCCTTCCACCATCAGCGTCACCCTGTCGGGGCCTTACCGGCGCTTGCAGGAACTGAAAGCCTCCGAATTGCTGGCTACGGTGAACACCGAAAATCTCAAACCCGGCCGCCATGAACTGAAAGTTGCAGTACAGATCCCCAACGGTTTTAAACTGGAAACCGTCTCCCCCGCGAGCGTCACCGCCCGCATCACCAAATCCTCCTGACCCCCTTTGCTGTCTTTGCGCCTTTGCGTGAGGTTAACCCATGGAATCCGGCCAAGGTAAGCTGTCCCTGGATGGTCTTTGCGCCCTTTGCGCCTTTGCGTGAGGTTAACCCATGGATTTCGGCCAAGGTAAGCTGTCCCTGGATGGTCTTTGCACCCTTTGCACCTTTGCGTGAGGTTAACCCCTGCTTGCCAGCCCCCCCTCCAAATGTTATATTCCCCACTTAATGCCCCGGGGGCTCCGGCTCTCATGCCGGTGATGCAGGCTTGTCCGCAACCCTTGCCGCTCCCCCTTTTTCATCAAAATGGGAAACGTCTGATCTCATGCATCCCCTTTACGCCGTCTTCCTGGGAATAATTCAGGGCTTGACCGAATTTCTACCCATCTCCAGCTCCGGCCATCTGGCCTTACTGGAACATTACTTCAAGGCTCCTGGCGCCGGCCTGAGTTTTGACATCCTCCTGCACCTGGGCACCGTAGCCGCCCTGATTACGTATTTCTGGCAGGACTGGCGCAATATGGCCGTCGCGGTCAGCCGGCCCTCTCCGTACACCCGTCTGGACCGCCGCCTGTTCTATTGCATCGTCGCCGCCTCCATCCCCGGAGCCCTGGCCGGCGTGCTCCTTGAACACCAGGCGGAAACCGTTTTCCGTGAGCCTTATCGCATCGCCATTCTGCTGGGTTCCGTAGGCCTCCTCCTTATCTTGGCCGAACGCCTGGCCCGGCATGAACGTCCCTTGACCAATTTAAAGCTGGCAGACGCCATGCTCATCGGCCTCTCCCAGGCGCTGGCCATTATGCCAGGGGTATCGCGCTCCGGCATCACCATGACCTGCGCCCTGTTTTTGGGCTTCACCCGGGAAACCGCCGCCCGCTTCTCCTTTTTGCTCTCCACCCCCATCATCGCCGGGGCCGGCCTTTGGCATCTGCGCAAATGGCTCAAAGACACCCCCGAGAATCTCTCCATCCTGGCTGCAATTCTCGGCTTTCTGGCCGCCATGGCCTCCAGCTACCTGGTCATCCGCTTCCTCCTGCGCTTCCTCCGCCGCCACACCTTCTATCCCTTTGCCTACTACCGCTTGGCTCTGGCCGCCCTGGTCCTAATCCTGGCGCTTTTCGGCAAATAAATTTTGTTTGTTTACTTGAGCCATCCTTCTTCGCAACTGAAGCAGCCCTATCTGTCCGGCCTCGCGCCGGAGCCGGGAGGCACAGGCGTCCCGCCTGTGCTCCTTTGCCTTTGCAAATTTCCTGGAAATTTCCTTGACGAATTTACCCCCCTCACATAAATTTAATAATCGTGTAAAAATTCACTAACCTTGTGGCCTTCTCCTATCCACAGGGGGTGTTTTTTAAATTCGCTTTTCACCGAAAACTGAAAACCGGAAACCGAAAACCGTTTTTAAAGGTGCTCCCGTGTATCTCCAGGAAACATTAGCCAAAAGCCCCCGCTGGGAAGCCTGGATGGAGCTGATCGAGCTCTTCACCGGCCTCTTCCTCCTGGTCTTCCTTCAATTCCACATGCTCGCCGTAGCTACCATTATCCTCGGTCCGGCCGCGTTCAACCGGGATGCCCTGATGCTGGATGAATATTACCTCTCCTACATCGGCATTCCTCTGGTGATCCTGGCCATTATTGTGCACGGCTTGGTGGCCTTGAGAAAAGCCCCTTGGCGCTATAAAGAAATGGCCATCTTCATCCAGCATTCCCGCCGCCTGGCCCACCTGGATACCTGGGCCTGGTTCGTCCAGATCATCACCGGCATGGCCGTCCTCATTCTGGCCGCCATTCATATCTGGAACACCCTCTCCACCTGGCCCATCGAAGCCGCGAAAAGCGCGTTTCGCATCCAATCCGGCAGCTTTTCCAATCTCTTTCTGCTTTTGCTCATAGCTGAAATCCATGCCATGGTGGGCCTCTATCGCATCCTGGTGAAGTGGAGCTGGATACATCGGCAGAAATTCACCAAATGGCTGGTGTACGCCACCATTGGTTTTGTGGCCCTCGGGTTCATTGCCCTTGTAGTCTTCTATTTTCTCGACGTCAAAGGTTTAACATGAAGTGGTCTGATGCCCATTTAACTGATGTGTTGGTCATCGGCGCCGGTCTGGCCGGCGAGCGGGTGGCCATCGAAGCCGCCACGCAAGGCCACCAGGTCACCATCTTGAGCCTGGTGCCGCCCCGCCGCTCCCACAGCACCGCCGCCCAGGGCGGCATGCAGGCTTCCCTCGGCAATGTCGCCATGGGGTACGGCGATAACCCCGATATTCATTTTGCCGATACCGTCAAAGGCTCCGACTGGGGCTGCGATCAGGAAGTAGCCCGCCTATTTTGCAATCTCGCCCCGGTGGCCGTCCGTCAGATGGCCCAATGGGGCGTCCCCTGGTCCCGGGTTGTCCCTGGCAAACGCCTTCTTCCTGAAGGGGTTGAAGTGGAGGAACTTCAGGAAAAGGCCGGCCTCATCGCTCAGCGACAGTTCGGCGGCACCGCCAAGTGGCGCACCTGCTTCGCAGCCGACGGCACCGGCCACGTCCTGCAGTACGCCATGGATTCCGTGGTGGTCAAACTGGGCGTCACTGTCCATGACCGCATGGAGGCCATCGCCCTCATCCACGACGGCGAACATTGCTACGGTGCCGTAGCCCTCTCCTTGCGGGACGGCTCGCTGCGCCCCTATCTGGCCAAGGCCGTGGTCATCGCCACCGGCGGCTACGGCCGCATATACGGCGTTTCCACCAACGCGGTCATCAACGAAGGCACCGGCATGTCCATCTGCCTGGACACCGGCGTCGTTCCCTTGGGTAACATGGAGGCCGTGCAGTTCCACCCCACCGGCATCGTGCCCGCCGGCATCCTGGTGACTGAAGGCTGCCGCGGCGACGGCGGCTACCTCCTGGACAAGAATCTCCATCGCTTCATGCCCGACTATGAGCCGGTGAAAAAGGAGGTGGCCAGCCGGGACGTGGTCAGCCGCTGGATGCTTCACCACATGAGCAAGGGCCTCGGCGTGGACAGCCCCTACGGCCCCCATCTCTGGTTGGATATCCGCCACCTGGGCAAAGAGCACATCTGCGTCAATCTTCGGGAAGTGCACGCCATCTGCGCAAACTTTTTAGGTATTGACTGCGTGGAAGAGCTTATTCCGGTGCGTCCCACCCAGCATTACTCCATGGGCGGCATCCGCACCGACGTCAACGGCGCGGCCTACGGCCTGCAAGGCCTGTTCGCGGCCGGCGAAGCCGCCTGCTGGGACCTGCACGGCTTCAACCGCCTCGGCGGCAATTCCCTGGCTGAAACCATTGTGGCCGGTATGGTGGTGGGCGAGCAGGTGGCCCGCTATGCCGGTGAGCGTTCCCTTGAGTTTCCCTTTGCCTTGGTAGCCGACGCCATGGCCGCCCAGGAAGACCGCGTCAGCAAACTCCGCTCCAGATCCGGCGGCAGCGAAGACGTCTATCGCCTGCGCAAAGGCATGGAAGACGCTCTGCTGAACAACGTGGGCATCTTCCGCACCGGCGAGGCCCTGGAGAAGGCCGTCTCCATCCTGCAGGAGCTCTACCAGCGCTCGGCCAACATCCGCCTGCGTTCCAGCGGCCTGGGCCCCAATCCCGAGCTTTATGCGGCCCTGCGCCTCCCCGGCACCCTCAAGCTAGCTTTGTGCATCGCCCAGGGGGCCTTGCAGCGCACCGAAAGTCGGGGCAGCCATTATCGGGAAGACTATCCCCACCGGGATGACGAAAATTGGCTAAAACGCACCCTGGCCTACTGGCCGCCGGGCGCCGACATGCCCAGGCTGGAGTATGAACCGGTTAAGATCACCGAACTGCCGCCCGGCGACCGGGGTTACGGCGGGATGCCCATCAAGGGGGACTAAGTACGGTATTTTTCTCCTTTAGCGTCTTTGCACCTTTGCGCCTTAGCGCCTTTGCGTGAAATATTTTTTCTCTTGCAAAGACAGCAAGGCCATCGAATTTATAAAAAGCTGTACTTAACAACAATACAATGATACAGACCGCCCGAGGCGCGTTCGTCAACTTAAGATAAGCAGAGGTTACCAAAAGATTCACCATGTCACGCTTCCTGAATTTCAGCATCTTCCGCTATAATCCGGCCACTCCGGAGATTCCGCCCCGTATGCAGGATTTTCAGTTGGACGAAACTCCCAACATGAGCCTGTTCATCGCTTTAAACCGCCTCCGGGAGGAGCAGGACCCGTCCCTGATGTTCGATTTTGTCTGCCGGGCGGCGGTCTGCGGCTCCTGCGCCATGCTCATCAACGGCCGCCCGGGCCTGGCCTGTAAAACCCTGACCCAGGACCTCCCGGATAAAATTACCCTGATGCCGCTTCCCGTCTTCAAACTGGTGGGCGACCTTTCCGTGGACACCGGCGTGTGGTTCCGGGGCCTCAATGAAAACCTCGAGGCCTGGATTCACACCGATAAACCCTTCGACCCCCAAGGTTTGGAAGACCGCATGGACAACCCCACGGCTCACGCCATCTACGACGCGGAGCGCTGCATCGAGTGCGGCTCCTGCATCGCGGCCTGCGCCACCGCCAACATGCGGGCCGACTTCATCGGCGCCGCGGGCTTGAACCGCGTCGCCCGTTTTCTCATTGACCCCAGGGACGAGCGCCAGCCTTATCAGGTGTTTGAAGTGGTGGGCACCGATGAGGGCGTCTTCGGCTGCATCGGCCTCATGGCCTGCGACGACATCTGTCCCATGGAGATTCCCCTCCAGCAGCAACTGGCCCTGGTCCGCCGCAAAATGGCCCTGGCCTCCCTCAAAGGCAAATGAATTTGCCCCTGAGGCCTTCTCTTGTTTGCCGGCGATGATCTGGATTTTGTGACGCTTTACTGGCTGTCCGGCTGGTTCGGTGACAATTATGAAATCTGGAAAGGCAAAATAGACCTGAAGGCCTCAACCCCCGACCAGGCCGTGTTCCCCATCACCTTGGTCTGGCCTCTCCAGGAAGAACCCGATTCCAGCCTGCTCGTAATCCACCAAAGAGAGGCGCAAATCTCCTTTACCGTCGACTGGTTCCCCGGCGAAGAGTTTGCCTTGGAGGTTTTCCGCTCCGACCTCAAAAGTTCCCTGATTCTCATGTGCACCTTTGAGCGGGAAACCGTTTTTCTCCACCTTAAATAATGAAAAGGCCGGAGTCTGCATCGCTCCGGCCCCTCTGTCTTTAAGCTTTAGGTCAGTATCGCCTTCCGCTGCTCATGTCCGGTTCTCTTTTTACCGAAAACCGAAAACCGTCTTATAACAGCGCCTGGACCATCCTCTCAAATTCTTCCTTCTTCCGGGTGCCTAAGACCTTGTGCGCCACATTCCCTTGCTTGTCGATGATGAAGGTGGTGGGCACCACTTCGATGTTGCCGTAAGCCTTGCTGACGTTGTCGTCGCCCATGAGCACCGGATAGTTCAGGCCCAACTGCTTTACCAGGAACCTGATTTGGGTCGGGTCAGACGACAAGGCTATGCCCAGGGTCTCAAACCCCTTTCCCTTGTTCTCCATGTAAATCTTGTTCAGATCGGGCATTTCCTCCCGGCATGGGCCGCAGAAAAAGGTGAAGAAATTGATGAGCACCACTTTGCCTCGATATTGGCTCAGAGAGTAGGTTTGACCTTGTAAGACATCCTTCAGGGTAAACTCCGGAGCCGCCGCGGCGCCGACCCAAACGGGAGCCAGCATTACCGCTGCTATAACAAGCGCAAGCGCCTTCTTCCAAATGTTTTTCATGTGTATCTCCTTTTTTGACCATGATGCCGACGTATGCGGGTTTATATCAAAAACCCCTATCCCCTGCAATTCATCTCCTTTCATTCCTTATTACTCCACCAAGGTTTTTGCCTTTCGTTTTGGGGATAAAATCTGTCCTTTTCCCTTGACTTGACATCAACCTTCATTATTTCTATTGTTTAGATTCCTGATGGGGCTGAGTTATTAGTTTCTTCTGTCAAACCCTTTAGTTTCTCTCCCCGCGCTTGCAGGAACTTTTCGGCTGAATTGATGTCTCAGTCAAGGAGACCTTCATGAAAATAATAGGCATCTGGGGGAGTCCCCGCAAGGGGGGGAACTCCGAACTGTTGCTCAATGCTTTTTTGGAGGGCGCCAGAGAAGCCGGGGCAGAGGTGGAGCGAATTGCCTTAAGGGAGTTGAAAATAAGTCCCTGCCTGGAAATTTATCACTGCTTCAAAGACGGCACCTGCCCCATCAAGGACGACATGCTGCCGCTCTACGATAAACTCCTGGCCGCGGATGTGGTGGCCCTGGCTTCCCCCATTTTCTTCTACAGCCTCTCCGCCCAGGCCAAGGCTATGATTGACCGAACCCAGGCCCTCTGGTCCCGGCGCTACCATCTGAACCAGGATTTCCCCGGCCCGGAGCGACAGGGAGTGCTCCTTTGCACCGGCGCCACCCAGGGCAAACTCCTGTTCGTCAGCGCCCGCCTGGTGGCCAGGTATTTTTTCGATGCCATTAATGTCACCTATGCCGCTGAAATCCTGGTGCGTGGGGTTGACCAGAAAGGCGCCATCCTGGAAAAACCCGAAGTCCTCGACCAAGCCAAAGACCTGGGGCGTCGCCTGGCCCAGGGAGAAAAATTCGGCCCTGTCAAACTTTCTCCGCTGGCCGTCTGATCGCAGGAATTTTTAGCAGCTCTCTGATATCGGCCACCGGCCGCTTACGAAGGAGGATTTCATGAGCAATTCGTTGACCGTAGGTATGACGCACGAGAAAATCATCAAGACCGGCCCCGAACATTCCGCCCGCAATTTTTTCCCTGACCTCCCGGACGTCTTCGGCACCCCTTACCTGGTGGGGCTGTTTGAAGGCGTCAGCGCCGAACTTATGGCCCCGCATTTGGCCGCCGGAGAGCAGTCCGTGGGCATCGGCATGAATATCAAGCACACCGCCCCCACCCCCTTGGGGATGGAGGTCAGGGCCAAAACCGAGGTCACCCAGGTTGAGGGCCGCAAGCTCTCTTTCAAGATCGAGGCCTTCGATGAAAAAGAAAAGATTGGCGAGGCCGTGCACGAACGTTTTATAATTAATGTCGAGAAGTTTAATCAACGGGTGGAGGCGAAGAAAGGCTGAATTCAGATTTCCCCAACGGATTGGTGCCGCTGAAGAGCTTTGAAGCGGGCTGGGGCTGGGATGCCCAGGTGCGCCAGTATGTCCGCAAAAAATATAAACAGGACCTGGCGGGCCTGGTTGATGTTGATCCCCAACCTCTGGCCCGGCTTCTCGGGGGAGCGGTGCTCCGGGACCGCCCCTATGCCACCATCAAGTGGGTTCTGCGCTTGATTCCTTTTCGCCCCCTGGAGCTTTACTGGCTCTTTGACTTTGATGAGGAATTCGGGCACGACCTGCACGTCCTCTTTGCTCCCAAGAGCCTGGTCGTGCCCACCGAGGACGCTTACGTCTTCGCCTGGGACTATCTGGCACTTCTGGCCCGCTACGGCCGGGGGGCCTTTACCCTGGCAGGCGATGGCCCTGCCCCGGACTGGCTGCCATTCAATGCCTTTGCTCCCGCAGCCGGGCCTATTAAGGACACGGCCCTGGGCCCCCGGGAGGAATTGCTGCATTTGGTTGATGCGGACTTGGCGGAGGTGGCGGTAACCCGCATGGATTGCGGCGCCTCCCGGCCCCTGGCCGATGGCGGCTGGGAGGCAGTCTGGCCCATCTTGGGCGACCTTGCCATGCGTCTGCGCTGCTGCTCTCAAGGCCTGGAAGTGGCCTTCGACAGTCATGGCGCCAAAAAATACGGCCCCGAATTTCTCATGAGCTTTGCCTGGCTTTACATCAACGCCTTCCTGCGGGAATGCCGCCAGGTGGAGCCTTCTTTGCCGAGGTTGTCACGCTACTTATGAGTATTATTTGCCCGGCTTGCCAAAAAGAACGCCTCATTGTCAGAGCTTGCTGACAGGGCTTGGAAATTAGCTGCCCAGGTTGCGGCCGCGTTTACCAGCCCGAAGAATTTCGCAGTTTGCTCCCAGACCTGAAACCGTCGGGGCAGGTTAGAAAAAACCAGCCATGCTGAAGGGTGGTAGAGCGGCTCCCTGACATTACGTTTTCATTAAATGGAAACCCCGGTTTTTTGGGATTCAAGGCGGGAGGAAGTCATGAGCGATCAACTAAATAACCTGAAGGAAAAAATTCTGGCTTTCTTTCCCGAGCTTGCCGAAAGGGGCATTGAGCTTGAGGTTGGCTTTGATGCCGCGGCCGACAAATATACTGTGAAACTGCGCAAAGCCGGTGAAGAACAAGGCGCTTATCTGGAAAAGCAGGATGCCGAGGAGTGCCTGGCCGGCAAGAAGTGCCTCAACCTGACCGTGCTTGTTACCCAGCTCCTCACCGAGCTTGAGGAGATCATCACCCCCCGCAAACCGGGCTGAGGAAATTACCTGGAGGTCTGAAATATGGCTCGTGTTACCATTGAGGATTGTCTTAAAAAAGTCCCGAATCGCTTCGCCCTGGTGCATATGGCGGCCAAGCGCGTGCGCCAGTTCTACCGGGGCGCGCCGGTTCTGGTAAAAGCCGACAACAAGGAAATCGTCATGGCCCTAAGAGAAATCGCCAAAGGCAAGGTGGTGGCCACTACACCCCTGCCCGCGCTGCCTGAAAAAACCTCCGAAGAAACCTGACCATTAAGGGGAGTTATGCCGGCCAATCTCCCCCCGCAATACTTCGAAGTCGAAAAAAAGTACCGCGCCGCCAGGTCCGTCAGCGAAAAACTCCGGCTGCTTGATGAGATGCTGGCCATCATGCCCAAACACAAGGGCACGGACAAACTGCGGGCGGACCTGCGCCGGCGCATGGCCCAGCTCCGGGACATGGGCACCGCCCGCAAAGGGCCCGGCCGCCGCACCCCGGTTTATCTAGTGGAAAAGGAGGGCATCGGCCAGATCGCCCTCATCGGCCCACCCAACACCGGCAAATCCTCTCTGCTGGCGGCCCTCACCAAGGCCCAGCCGCAAATTGCCGATTATCCCTATACCACCCGCCTTCCCCTGGCCGGCATGATGCGCTACGAAAATGTCCAGATTCAGTTGGTGGATACCCCGCCTCTGGGCGATTATCTGGAACCCTGGTTCCCTGATCTCCTGCGTCGGGCCGACGCCCGGGGTCTGATATTGGCGCCGCCTGAAGACCCATTGGAGCAATTTGCCGCAGCTGTGGATATCCTGTCTGCTTACCAACTGGCCGCGGTGAGCCCCGCCAAGCCTTCGCCGGACGGCGACCTCACCCCTTACCGCACCTTGCTGGTTCTCAACAAGGCCGACCTGCTCCCCGACCCCGAGGAACTGGCCCTCTTTCTCGAACTCCTCAAGGAGCAACTTCCCACTCTCGCTGTATCTGCAAAAAAGGGAATCGGGCTGGCGGAACTCAAGGCCGCCCTCTTTGACCTGCTGGGAGTGGTGCGGGTCTACACCCGGGCCCCGGGCAAACCCGCCAATTTCAATTCGCCTTTCGTCATCCCCCGCCAAACCACCGTGCAGGAGCTCGCCGACCGTATTCATCATGACTTGGGCCGCATGTTCAAATTCGCCCGCGTTTGGGGCAAAGATACTTTCGACGGCCAAAGAGTGCAGCGCGATTACGTGCTCAAAGAAGGGGACGTCGTAGAAATCCACGCCTAATCTTTGCGACCTTTGCGCCTTTGCGTGAGTTGGCCTTTGCGCCTCTCTCCTCCTTTGCGTCTTTGCGTGAGGTTCACCCCGGCAGGATATCCGCCCCGGCCCCCAGCCAGCAAAGCACCGGCCCCCAATCCGTCTTTTCCTCCCCCTCATGCGCCCAGATTTCCATCTCAAAATACCAGTCCGGCTCGCCCGGCCAGGCCGTTAGCACCACCTTCTCGAGATATTCGCTGAAAGCTTCTGCTTGGCGCGTCAATGCTTCAAAATTACCCGCGGCAGCCAGACAAGCCGCCAGATGCTGCTCAAACCCTTGCAAGTCCGGCCCTTTGCCCTCGCCTGTCAGCTCGCGCCATGCCGGTTCGCTGCGCACTCCGGGAAGCCTCACCCGAACCGAGTTGATCAGGTTCCAGCCTGGCCAGCCCATGAGCGACGCGAATATCGCCCGGGAGGTGCGTCCCAAAAGAAAAGGCGCCCAATTCCCCCGGAGATGGGGTGCCATTTCCCGCCGCCACAAAAGATAACGCAGCCGGGCCGACTCCGGGTCCACCATTTCCTTGAGGCCCGTGGCGCCGTAACTTTGACGTTCGTCCCAGGGCTCGGGCGATAAAATCTCCGCCAGCCATTTCTCGCCCTGATCCACCTGGATCATCCGGGCCTCTTCGTGAGCCTGCATCTTCTCCATCTGCCACACTATCGTCCAGGCTTCCGCACTCGGCAGCCCCTCAGGCTGGGCTTCCTTTGGCAAACCTTTAAGCTCCCGGACAATATCTTCCACTTCTTCCCGCGATTCCAAAAAATCCTGGAAAGCCTTCCGCTGCAAAAGTTCCCCGGGATGATAATGGCTGAGCTCGTTTATCGCGGCCGACGCCTCCGGCGGCAGGGGTTTGCCCTGATACGGCATTGCCTCGGGCCAGTTAAGCGGCACCCCCACCTGCAAATTCGGAAAATAGACCGGCAGGGTCCAGAACTCCCGGCGCCAGGGCAAAATCAATGGAAAGGCGACAATCTGCCAATTTGTTTTCATGTCCGCCCCCTAAAATAATCTTTTTAAAAAGTAAGGGAATTGCGCCCTTAAAGCTATGATTTTTGCATATTTACTTATCACGCGGCATCTTCATTGGATAGGGAAGCTAAAAAAAGAGGCAAGGTTAACAACCCTGCCTCTAAGATTCTTGGGAATATCAAATACTTATTTCTTTTCCTGGGCCTTGCCCTCGTTCCTGTCGCTGGGCTTTGCCTTTTCCTTTATTTCCTGCTTTTCCTTTTCCTTTTGAGCCTTATCTTTCTGTTCCTCCAGAGAAGCCAGCTTGGTGCGGTAGGCCCCGGAAACTTTATCCAACTTAACCACGGCTAGATTATAGTTATACAGGGATGCCAGGTAATTGCCCCGGGTCTCACCGTATTCCCGTATAGACCGGAACACCTCGTCCATGGTACCCAGCCCCATGTCGAAATTGCTGAAGGATGTAACCACCCAACGCCGGGCATTGATATAGGCCTTCTCATTGCCTTTGGCAGCCTCGTAGTGCTCCACCACCTTGCCGTAGGCCTCGGCCACCTGAATGGGAATGCCCATCAAAGCGGTTTTTTCTTTATGTTTCAGTTGGGACAGCTCGGCTTGGGCCTGCTTGATCTTGGCTGTGGTGATGCCGAAATCCCAGTTCCATTTCATCCCCAACAAGGGCAGCGCCCCGCGCTCATTATAAAAATCGCTCAGGGCCGGATCCCGCAACGGGCCCTTTACCGTGGCGCGCCCCGGCGCTCCGGCTAAAACACCATATACCGCAAAAAAGAAAGAAGGATAACGCTCGGCCTTGGCCGCGTCGACCAACAGTTGCCTGGCCACCAGGCCTTCTTCCAACTGTTTCATTTCCGGCCGGAGCTCAAAGGCTTTTTGAATATAATATTGCAAGTCGCCCTTGGGCGGCTCGGGCGCGGGCAGTTCCGGAGGCAATTGAAAATCCTGGTCAGGCGGGTAGCCCGTCAGGTTTTTGAGAGCCAGATACGACACTTTGGCTCCCTGCTCCGCCTGCGCGGCAAAACCCTCGAGGGAACCTTCATATACCGCCACCCGGTAGCGGTCGGATTCCTTTACATTGGGAGAATCGATTTGCAACAGGCGGTCAATCCGGTGGCGGGCGTCATCCAGGTATGTCCGGGCATCCTTCACCGCGTCTTTGCCCTGGTCCGCGAGGATGTTGCCATAGTAGGCCTCGGCAACTTTCATCATCACTTCGCCCCGTTCGGCCTCTACACCCTCGCGCTTTACATTGACATAATGTTTGGCCGCCCGTTCCCGGTAGGCGATTTTTCCGAAGGTGTAAATGGGCTGGGTGATGATGGCGTCCAGCCGCCCGAACACGTTGACCCCGTGAATGCGGTTTTTGGGATCAGGGAAAAAAATATGGCTGGCCCCCCCCTCCCTAATCACGTACGGCTCTCGGGCATTGGGCACCACGCTGAAGATGGAGGTGGTTTCAATGCGGGGATAAAAGTAACCTCGCGCCTCTGCACGCTGCTGCTTGGCCAGCTCTACTTCGTCCTGGCTGGCCTTGATCTCCGGGCTGAACTTCAGCGCCATGACGATCAATTCATCCAGAGTGAGAGTTGGCTTTTTCGGCTTTTCTTGCGCCGACACCGCGCCGGCGGCCATCAGAAAAAGCAGCGCCAGAACCGTTCCAAAGATACTTTTCCCCCGTACCATGACTTTCTCCTTTCCAAGATTCTATCCCACACCAAAGATAATGCCGGCCCGGACACTGAGCAAGGACCGTTCTCAAGATAAATTCCCCCAGAATTTAAGGTAAGTCAATTTTTTTATGGTAAAATCGTTATGGAATAAAGCGATGGTTAAAGCTTTCCTCATCGGAACCGGTAACGTTGCGGGTTAAACTATTGACATAAAATAATCCGAAAATTATTGGGTCCTTAACTTATCAATTTGATTCCGCTCAAAGGTGATATTATGAAGCGCGTCCTAATCACCGGCGGAGCCGGCTTCATCGGCTCCCACTTGGCCGACGCGGTTTTGGCCGCAGGCCATGAAGTGGCGGTTGTGGATAACCTCAGCACCGGCCGGCGGGAATTTGTGCCGGCCGCAGCCAAATTTTTCCCCTATGACGTTAAATCGACGGAGGCCTCCGATCTCATTATCTCCTGGCGCCCCCAGGTAATCATGCACCATGCCGCCCAGATGAGCGTCCGCCTCTCGGTTGAGAACCCTGTTTTCGATGCCCAGGAAAATATTCTCGGTTCCCTGAACCTTTTCCAGGCCGCCGCCCAAGCCGGCGTCGAAAAAATTATCTTTGCCTCCACCGGCGGTGCCATTTACGGCGATGAGGCCCCCGTGCCGGCCAAAGAAACTGACAAGGCCAACCCCGAGTGCCCTTACGGCGTCGCCAAACTGGCCATTGAGCACTATCTTCATTTTTATCATCGAGAGTTCGGCATCATCCCTGTATGCCTGCGCTATGCCAATGTCTACGGCCCGCGTCAGAACGGCTTGGGTGAAGCCGGAGTAGTGGCTATTTTCATCGAAAAATTCCTGGCCGGCCAGCAGCCCGTCATCAATGGCGACGGTCGGCAAACCCGGGACTTTGTCTTTGTCGAGGACATAGTCGCAGCCAACCTCAAGGCCTTGGACTATCACGAGCCGGGAATTTATAACATCGGCACCGGCCTGGAGACCGACATCCTGACCATTTACCTCAAGCTCCAGAAACTTACCGGCTCGCCGTTAGGTCCGGTGCACGGCCCGGCCAAGCCCGGCGAGCAGCGGCGCAGCGCCCTGAATGCCGATTTGTCCCGGAAGCAGCTGGATTGGCGCCCCGTAGTTGATCTGGATGAAGGCCTGTCACAAACCGTGGCCGCGTTTAAATCAGGATTTACCCCAAACGCCGCCGCGAAATAGCGGGTTTTTTCCTGCGCCTGATCTTGAAGGGGAATTAACGGGGCCGCTTTGCCGCGCCTTCCCCCCAGCATCTGGTCCCTTTCTTTGTCCCATCTTCTCAACCGCATCTGAAACTTTTCTTGCAAAAGACAACTTAACTTCCTAGAATGGCGTTGAAAATATTAATCAGAGATCCAGGGGAAGAATAATGGCTAATAAAGGTTTATTCGGATTGGCCCTCGGCGCGGGCCTTGTCGTATTCCTGGCGGTGCTTTTGGTCTATTACCCACGCGGCCCTAAGGTGGAGCCCCCCCAACCCGAAGCAGCCAAGGAGATGCCGTATCGCACCGCCCCGGAATTCAGCGCCAAGCCCCCCTCAGCAGAACTCCCTTCGGCTCCGGTGCAGGAACCTTCCCCGCCTTCACCTTCGGCCAAAGTGGAGCCGCAGCCGGCCGTACCTCCGGCATCAACGGCAGCGGAACCTCCTGCGCCTCAGGCTCACACCGAACTCCAGCCGGAGGAAGGGTACGGCCTTCTGGTGGGCCGCTACCGCACCCATAAAGAAGCTCTCAAAGTGATGGAAAATCTGCAAAAAGAAGGCAAACCCGTGTTTCTCCGGCATGACGGCCGCCAGCGTCTCCCCTACGCGGTTTGGGCCGGGCCTTTCCCCTCCCAGGAAGAAACCCGGGTCGCCGCCACAGCCATAAAAAAGAAGTTTAAGGTGTCACTCAAACAGGAAAAACTGCAGCTTCCCGTTCCTAAATAAAAGAGAAACGCAGCAGCATATAACTTTCATGCCATTTGAAGGAGAGTAATCGCTTAATCTCTTAATCTCCTCCAGCTAGCTTTCCTGCCTCAAAATCGCCTATTCTTCCGCCTTTCCCGGATCGCTTGGCAAAAATCTCCTTGTCAGGTGAAGAAGACAGGTTAAAATTATTGATTGACTATTTTTTTCCAGCCGAAATGTGAACTGCCATGGAATCCATGATCGAAGTTCGAGAATTGACCAAGTATTACGGCCCCACTCTGGCCATCAACCGGATCAGTTTTGACGTCGCGGCTGGGGAAATCGTCGGTTTCCTGGGCCCTAACGGCGCGGGCAAGACCACTACCCTGAAACTCCTGGCCGGATATTTGGCTCCTACTTCCGGCACGGCCCGCATCAACGGCTATGATTGCTTCCAGGCGTCAATCCAGGTGCGCCGCTCCCTGGGTTACCTTCCGGAAACCGTGCCCCTCTATCCGGATTTGACCGTCACCCAGTTTCTGCAATTTGCCGCCCGGGCCAAGGGGGTCGAGAGCCGTGGGAGAAAGGCCGAAATAGACCGGGTCATCGAGGATTGCGGCCTCAAGGAGGTGCGCCATTCCTTGAACGGCTCCCTGTCCAAAGGTTATCGGCAGCGCGTCGGTTTGGCCCAGGCCCTGCTCAACAGGCCGCCGCTCCTGATCCTGGACGAACCTACCATCGGCCTGGACCCCTCCCAGATCGTGGAGATCAGGCAGTTGATCAAGAAGCTGGCCGGCGATCACACCGTTATCCTGAGCAGCCATATTCTGCCTGAGGTCAGTCAGCTTTGCCAGCGGGTTATCATCATCAACCGGGGCCAGATAGTGGCCTCCGACACTCCCGACAATCTCTCCCGTCAGTTGGGCCGCGGCTCCCGCATCAATCTGACGGTGAAAGGCCCGCAAAGCCAGGTGCTCTCCGCCTTCAGGAGTCTGGCCGGCGTCAAGGAAGCCTCTGCCGCGGGTGAGGACCGGTATCAGGTTCAGGGCGTCAACGGCGACGATCTCCGGCCTGAGCTGGCCCGTTTGGTGGTGGAGCGGGGCTGGCAGCTCCTGGAGCTCAAAGCTCAAGAGTTCACCCTGGAAGAAGTCTTTCTTGATCTGGTTACCGAAGAAGAGGCACAAGAATCATGACCGGTATTTGGGCCGTTTTCCGCAAAGAATTAACCATTTATTTCTCCACCCCTATTTTTTACATTACCGGGTTCTTCTTTTTGGTGCTGGGGGGATATTTCTTTTACAGCAATACGGTGTATTACAGCCTGCTGAGTTTCCAGGGCGCCCAGAATCCGCAGTTGGCAGCCATGCTGAACCCGCATCAGATGGTCTTTCGCCCCCTCTTCGGCGCCTTGGCCATTGTCTTTCTGATGATGGTGCCGTTGTTGACCATGCGCTTGCTGGCCGAGGAAAAGCGCTCGGGAACTGCGGAACTGCTCTTTACCTATCCCTTGCAGGACTGGGCTTTGATTATGGGCAAGTTCTTGGCCGCGCTGCTGGTTTATGTCGTTTTCCTATTTTTTACTTTAAGTTACGCCGCTCTTTTCGCCTCCTTGGCCTCCTTGCAGTGGGGCCCCATCCTGAGCAGTTATCTGGGCTTGATCCTCCTGGGCGGAGCCTGCCTGTCCCTGGGGCTCTTTGCCTCCAGCCTCACGGAAAATCAGATCATTGCCGCGGTGGTGGCCTTCACCCTGCTGCTCCTGTTCTGGCTCATCGGCTGGCAGCAGGAACTGGGGGCCTCCGGTTGGGGCGGCCTTTTTGCCGCGCTCTCCATGTTGGAGCATTTCGAGAACTTCGTCCGGGGCGTTATCGATACCAGAGACCTGGTTTATTATTTGAGCTTCATCTTTTTTTTCCTTTTCCTGACCAAAAGGCAACTGGAGTCTCGCCGTTGGCGGGCTTAGCCTCGACTGCAGGCGGCGGGCCGGCGCCCCTGGCCTAACTCTTTGCTCGTTATAGAGGTATCATAACGTGAGTCAACCCAAGAAACTGTCCAAGCGCACTTTGATCTATGGCGTCAGTTCCGGTACCGCGGTCATTTTGGTGGCCGGCATCCTGGTCTTTATCGGCCTTTTGGCCAACCGCTATTTTTTCCGCTGGGACCTGACCCCAGATCAGAGCCAGTCTCTCACTGCAATTTCCAAGGCCCTGCTCCAGGAGGTGGACAAGCCTCTCACCATGACGGCCTTTTTTCCCGAAGGCCTGGGAGACCGGCAGAAGGCCAAGGAAGTGCTGCAAACCTACACCTACCATAATCCCAATATCTCCTTTACCTTCCTGGACCCGGACCGCCATCCCCTCAAGGCCAAAGAGGCCGGTTATCGGTTTCCGGGCAATATCCTTATCGAATACAACGGCCGCCGCCAGATGGCCGACAGTGCCGACGAAAGCGCCATTTCCGACACCATCCGCAAGCTTCTGAAAACCGAACGCAAAAAGATCTACTTTCTCACCGGCCATGGCGAACGCAGCCTCGAGGACGGCCAGCGCGACGGTTTGCTCACCGCCCGCCGGGCCTTGGACAATGAAGGCTACCAGCTGGTAACTCTAAACCTTATCAGCCAGGCCGAGGTGCCCAAAGATGCCGCGCTTCTGGTTATCGCTGCGCCCCAGCAGCCCCTGTTCTCCCAGGAAATCAAAGCCCTCAAGGATTACCTGGACCGGGGGGGCCGCGTCCTGGTGATGCTGGAGCCTTTCAAAGATGCCGGCTTGCGGGAATTGCTGGCGCGCTACGGCGTGGAGTTGAATGACGGCATCATCCTGGACCAGAATCAGGTGAGCGCCGCGCTCGGCGCCAGCGCAGTCATGCCCATAGCCATCAAATACGGCAGCCACCGCATTACCCGGGATTTCACCAATGTGGTCACCATCTTCCCCTCAGCCAGGCCGCTTTCCTTGAAAACAGACATTGCCGGCGTTCACCCCCTGGAACTGGCGGCCACCACCCCCACCAGTTGGGAAAAAACCGGCAAAGGTTTCGATAAATCCAGCAAGCTGGATTACGACCCCAATCAGGATCGCCAGGGCCCCTTCACCTTGGCGGCCCTATCCGACATATCCCTGAAGCCAGACAACAGCCCGGAAAAGAAGAAACAGCCTGCTGCAAAGGAAAACCAGCCTGAAGCGGAAAAACGGGCCTACCTGGCGGTCTTCGGCGATGTGGATTTTGCCAGCAACGGCTACTTCAACCTGTCCATGAACGGCGATCTCTTTCTCAACACTGTTAATTTCCTGGCCGCGGAAGAGCAGCAAATTGTCATCCGCCGGGGCGACCAGAAGGCCCAACCCCTCATGCTCGCGGGGTGGCAATACTGGGTGATGTTCCTGGTGGCCATGGTCCTGGTGCCCCTGGTTATGGTAGGCGCCGGCGTCGGCGCCTACCTGAAGCGCCGGGCCCGCCGCGGCATCCCGGCCAGGTAAGGCGCCCTTGAGGAGGTCCGGACCATGAATCCCCGCCGCTTGCTTGCTTTTCTGGCCGTCTTTGTGGTGATCAGCGCGGCCTATTTTTTGCTGACCTGGCGCGAGGCCCGTCAGGAAAAGGCTGAGCAGGACGCCAAGCGCCTCTATCACTTCAAGGTCACGGCAATCACCAGCCTGTCTCTGAAACGGGGAGCCGAAGTAATCAACCTGGAAAAGAAGGAGCGCGACTGGCAGATAACCTCACCCGTAAAAACAATGGCTGACCAAAACATCGTCGGCGCCGTTCTTGACACCCTGGCCTCCCTTAGTATGGAGCGGAGCGTGGGCCAGGAGAAGGACCTCCATCCTTTCGGTCTTAAAGAGCCTGCTCTGGTTGTTAATTTTATGGCCGACGGCAAGTCCCACCGCCTGGATATCGGCAACCCGGTTCCCGGAAATAGAGGATTTTACGCGGTCAAGGACCAGGGGAAAGACGTCGTCATTCTCAGCGCGGCGGACAAGCAGTCCCTGGACCGGCCGTTGACCGCGCTCAGGGACAAGACCCTCTTGTCATTTTCGCCAGACAAGGTGAAGGCCTTAAAAATTCACGTAGGTTCCCAAAAGGTCAATCTGCATAAAATAGACAATACCTGGAAATTGCAGGGGCAGGACCAGTTTCGAGTCCGGGCCGACCGCCTTGATTCCCTCCTGCGTCGCCTGGATACAGCCCAAATTAAGGATTTCGTCTCCGAGTCCCCCGGACCCAAGGATCTCAAAACCTATGGCCTGGTCCCGACCCCTAAAGGCGAGGTGACCGTCGCGGAGGACCAGCGCACCCAGACCATCCTTTTGGGGGAAGCGGCCAAAGAAGGCGTCTATGCCCGCAAAGACGGGACCGGGCCCGTATTTTTGGTCAATGAGCGCCTGAAAAAGGACCTGGAACAGACCATCGCCGGCCTGGAAGAACTGCGCCTGTGGCCTGGGAAAATCGCTGAGGTTCAGAAGGTGGCCTGGGGTCCTCCAAATAAAACCTGGACCGCGGTGAAAAAAGATGGCTCTTTTAATCTCACCGGACCGGGAAAAGAAAGCCTGACTCAACCCGCGGTGCGCCTCGAGATGTCTTTAGCGAAATTTCAGGATTTGGAATATACGCGCCTTGTGCCCGCGGCCGAACCCGCCAAGCCCGCCAAATATCTTCTGGAATTGCACGATGCCTCCGGCAAGCTGCTTTTGCGGCTGGCAGAAACCGGCAAGCGGGAAAAGGATAAGGTGGAAGTCAGCTTGGAGCGCCAGGATAAAACTGAACTCGCCCTGGTTCCCGCAAAACCCTACCAGGCCTGGCAGGAGGATATGGACAGGCTCACGAGAAAACCCGGAGAATAGGACATTGGTCCTAATCGCTGGCCTATAAAAATTAACAGGATAAAAAAAGTACCGAAACCATGATTCTCGTCACCAACGATGACGGCATTTATGCCCCGGGCATCAAAGCCCTTTATCAGGAGTTGGCCCATCTGGAAGAAGTGACGGTAGTGGCCCCGGACACCGAACAGAGCGCGGTGGGCCATTCCATAAGTCTAAGCAATCCCTTGCGGGTGAATAAGATCACTTTGAATGACGGCATTCCGGGCTGGTCGGTGACCGGCACCCCGGCTGATTGCGTGAAAATCGCCTTGGCCGAACTCCTGCCCGAACGCCCCGACCTGGTGGTCTCCGGCATTAATCTGGGACCCAATGTCGGCATCAACGTCCTCTACTCCGGCACGGTGTCCGCAGCCACCGAAGCGACTATCCTGGGCCTTAAGGCCATGGCATTTTCTTTGAATACGTACATGAACGCGGATTTCGCCACTGCCGCCCGCCTGGCCCGCCGAGTGCTGGAACGCTTTCGGGATTGGCCCGGCTGGCAGCAAAAAGTATGCTTGAACGTCAATCTCCCGGCCTTGCCGGAAAATCAAATCAAGGGCATCAAAATTGTCCACCAGGACACCGGCCCTTTGGTGGAGCACTTCGAGCGCCGCATCGACCCCAGAGAGCGGGTGTACTACTGGCTCGCGGAAATCAACAAGCGCCGGGACCTGGACCTCGACACCGACTACGGGGCCCTTCAGGCGGGCTACATCACCGTCACCCCCATCTGCTTCGATCTGACCCACTACCCCACCCTGGAGGCTCTGCGCCGTTTTAACGGGGACTTGCCGGATAAGAACTGAGAACTGATCAGGCTTTGCCCGCGATCATATCGGGGCAAACGAGTGGCGGACTGCTGCAGGAGTGTCAAAAAGAGGGCAGGGGAGAAGGTTTTTGGTCTTCTCCCTGTGACTCACCATTTGGCGTCAAACAGATTGGTGATAAAATTTCCTTTGGATTTCTCCGGGTTGGCGATTCTCGTCTGGCATTTCTCAATATAACCCTTCACTTCGTTCGGCTTGAACTCCTGATATTCCGACGCCAAAATTTGAAATCTTTCCAAAGCCGAAGGATAGTGCTTGGTCCGGTAATAATATTCACCCACGTAAAATTCGTGCTCGGCTAAATCTTTGCGGCAGCGGGCGATGTATTTATCCGCTTTGCCGGCATACTCCGAATCGGGAAATTTCTGCTTCAGGCGCTGGAATTCGCCCATAGCCTGTGAGGTAAAGGTCTGGTCCCGGTCAATAGTGGAGCGCTGACGGTAATAGCACAACCCCTGCTGGTAAATGCAATAAGGCACTGCCGGGTTGGTGGGATGCAGCTTTTCAAAATCCTTATAAGCCTGCAGGGCCTCGGGGTAGTTTTTCTTGTAAAAGTAGGCGTCCGCCAGCTTGATCTGGGCCAGCAGGGCCTCCTGGCTGTAAGGGTAGCGGTCCCGCAATGTTTCAAAGGTCTCGGCCGCGTCCAGATATTTTTTCTTGCGCAACTGCTGGATGCCCTCTTGGGCCATCACCTCCGGAGGCTTTTCCGACTTTTTCTTACCGAACCAGCCTTTAAAGGTTCCGCAGCCGCTGGCCATAGCGGCCGCGGCCAAGACTATCACCAGTCTGGTCAGAAAAATCTGAAACACCGGCATCACCTTTGGCATCATCCTTGTTTGACTTGTTGCAGGAAGTGTTCCGCCGCATTGGCAGCCACTGCGCCGTCCCCCACGGCCGTGGCAATCTGCCAGAGATTTTTGGCCCTGACGTCACCGGCCGCAAAAATCCCCGGAATTTTCGTCGCCATCTCTGGGTCGGTGAATATAAAGCCCCATTCATCCAAAGGCAGCAAATCCTTCAGCCACTCCGTGTTGGGGGTGATGCCGATGGCCACAAACGCGCCTTCCACCGGCAGGAAAGAGGTCTCGCCGCTTTTCACGTTTTTAAGTTTCAGGCCGTTCAAGCCCTGCTCGTCTCCCTGGAACTCCTGCACCACCGTATCCCAATGAACCTGCACCTTGTCCATGTTCAGAACTTTTTCCTGGAGGTACTTGGCTCCCCGGAATTCGTCCCGTCGGTGAATCAGGTGGATCTTTTTGGCAAAGCGCGTCAGAAAAATTGTTTCACTGAGTGCGGAATCGCCGCCCCCCACCATGGCGATTTCCTGGTCCCGATAAAGCGCGCCGTCGCAGGTAGCGCAAAAACTTACTCCTCTGCCGGTAAACTTGTCTTCTCCGGGGACTCCCAATCTTTTATAGCTGGCGCCGGTGGCGATAATCACCGCGCCTGCCTTTAATTCACCTTCTTCCAGCTTCACCGTGTGAAAGCCGTCTCCGGGTTGAAGCTCCCGGACTTCGGCCGTCCTGATCTCCAACCCGAAACGCTCGGCTTGCTGGCGCATCCGGTCGCTCAATTCGGCTCCGGAAATTCCCTCGGGAAAGCCCGGATAATTCTCTACAAAATCCGTGGTCATCATCTGCCCGCCATGAATGAGCTTTTCCAACAAAACCGCTTTTAGACGGGCCCGCCCGGCATAGAGTCCGGCTGTCAGACCTGCCGGCCCTCCTCCGATGATGATCACATCGTAGTCCCATTGTGCCATAGGCTTTTAAAATGTTACAGGGCTTTTTTAATGGCCGATTCTATGACGCTTTTCGAAACCGCCCCGGTGATTTGCTCCACCACTTGGCCGTCTTTGAAGACAATCAACGTGGGAATGGCCCGGATGCCATATTTGGCAGGCGTCTTGGCGTTTTCATCCACGTTCATTTTGGCTACTTTAATTTTGCCGGAATAATCCTTGGCCAGCTCCTCCACCACCGGAGCCACTGCCCGGCACGGACCGCACCATGCCGCCCAAAAATCCACCAGAGCCGGCATGCTTGATTTCAAAATCTCTTGCTCAAAGCTAGCGTCGCTGACCTCTAAAGGTTCGCCTGCCATGTTAGCCTCCTCCGGAGTTGGTGTTGAAACATATTATTACTTAGTTTTTTATAGGGGTAATGTCAATCCCTTTTGACCGGCCGCAGCCCCCCCGTCGCGCTGTCAAACCCTGTAAAAAAGCCGCCTGGGGGATGCAAAAGTCCCACACGGCCCAGCAGAATTGAAAACTCAGGCCTTCTTCATGATTCCCTGGCATCCAATCCCAGACCCCGCCGCTTTTCTTCGACATGCCGGATTATCAGCTTGGCGGCCTTTTGAGGATCGGGCTCCACCGCAAAACAGGCTCCTAAAGGCGCGGTGATGCCGTTCAGCAGGACGTCGGTCACCGTCTTGCTGCCCAAAACCGGCGGCGCCACTCCCAGCACCGTGTAGACCCCGCTGGCCACCGCATAGCAGGCGATGGTGGCTGCCTTCTCCGAGTACCACTCCGGCGCGGCCGCGGCCACCGGCAACTGGTCCAAATCCACCCCCAAAGCCTGGGCCAGCGCTGCGGCCAGATAAACGATGCGGGTGTTGTCCACGCAGGAGCCCATGTGCAGCACCGGCGGGATTTTCAAGGCCTGGCAGACCGCTTTGAGCCCCGGCCCGGCCAGCTCCGCGGCCTCCGGCACCTTCAGCCCCGATTTGGCATGGGCCACTGCGGCGCAGCCCGTGTCCAGCACTAAAATATCATGCGCGATCAATTCTTTGGTCAGATTCACATGCCCGAAATCCTGCTGTATTTTCGGATTATTGCAGCCCACCACCCCGGCCGCCCCCCGGATCTGCCCGGCTTTGATAGCGTTCAACAGCGGCTCCGGGCTCCCCCCCAAGGCCGCCAGGATGGCCTCCACCGAAAAGCCGGTTAACTGCTGGACCGGCGCCGCCGGAATGAAAACCCGGTCCGGATTCCGCCGGGCGAAATTTTCCACCGCCTGGGCCACAATCTGCCGCCCCAAGGCCTCCCCTGTTTCCGGACTAAAGGCCAGGGCCGCGGCTTTGGGGAACTTGGCCTTGGCAGAGGTGGAAAAAAGGAGCGTATGAAAGCAGCCGGCCAGCTCCCCCAGGGAGGGCAGAATGCACTGGTAGTCCACCACCATGGCCTCCACCGCGCCGGTAATGACAGCCAGCTCCTGCACCAGGTGGTTTCCGGCCATGGGAATGCCCCTGCGCATCAGCAATTCATTGCCCGTGCAGCACAACCCCGCCAGGTTTATGCCTGCGGCTCCAAGTTCTTTGGCCCGGTTGATCAGTTGGGGGTCTTGGGCGGCTCTGACCACCATCTCCGAGACCAGAGGGTTGTGCCCATGCAGGATGATATTCACCTGGTCCGCCTTCAACACCCCGATATTGGCCTGGGAGGCGGCCGGCTTGGGTGTGCCGAACAGGACGTCCGAAAGCTCCGTGGCGATCATGGAGCCGCCCCAGCCGTCCGCCAGCGCCGTGCGCAAGGCCTGGAGCAGAAGGTTCAAAGCATCGTTGTCCACCCCCATATGGGTGCGGTGCATCATCTCCGTCACTTCCCAATCGATCCCCCGGGGCGCGATGCCCAGGGCCTGCCACTTTGCCAAACGGGACGCGGGCAGCCGTTTGGTGAAGGTCAGGTAGCCCTTCCGGATGCCGTACTCCTCCATCATGGCCAGGGCCAGCTCTTTGGCCTTGGCCTGGGGCGGCAAATCCGCGGCCACTCCGAATTCTGCGGCAATCCGGTCCAGTTTCGCCGGATCAGCAATCTGATAGCCCGGGGCGTGGCCTTCCGCCACCGCCAGCAAGGTCTCCACCAGATCGCGGCCGTGGTCCGAATGGGAGGCCGCGCCCGCGGCCACCATGCGGCCCAGGTTGCGGGCCACCATGATGTCCGCATCCGCGCCGCAGACGCCCCGCTGCGGCCCCTCCCCGAAAGGATCGATGCGGCACGGCCCCATCACGCAGATGCGGCAGCTCAAACCCAATTCACAAAAACCGCACTGGGGCTGCTGCGCCGCAAACCGCTCCCAGATGGTTTCCAGGCCCTCCTGCCTGGCTTTCTCCTTAAGGGCGATGGTATCAGGCTGTATAGACACCTGGGTTTCAGAGGAAGTTTCAGTTTTCATGGCCAAACCTCCTTACGGGCTGCAACCACGGTCAGCTTGAAGTCGACACTGAGGAAAAGCAATCATCATGCGGGTCCTGCTTTTTCTCTTTTAAACCGAAAACCGAAAACTGAAAACCAAAAACTGAATAAAAAAAGCCCGGCAGAGTACCGGGCTTATTCTGCAAGCCGTTCGGCTCCTAAACTTTTGGCCGGGGCAGCAACCCCGCAGCCTTGAGAATCTCCGGGGCCCGTTCTTCCCATTCGATGGCCATGAGGTGGATGCCGGCCACACCTTTCATCTCCAGGCATTGCTGGATCTGCTCCACCGCGATCTTGATGCCTTCCTCCGCCACCTTGTCCTTGGGCACCCCCTTCAGGCGGGTGATATATTCATCCGGCACAATGATCCCGGGCACGAATTTCTTCATGTAGTTGGCCATACCTACGGATTTGAACGGGGTGATGCCCGCCATGATGAAGCACTTTTCCGTCAGCCCCATATCATTGGCCATCTCCATGAACTTGCTGAACCGGTCCATGTCGTAGATGCACTGAGTCTGGATAAACTGGGCTCCGGCCTGGATCTTTTTGGCCATGCGCACCACCCGGAACTCGAAGGGGTCGGCGAATGGATTGGCCGCGGCCCCGATGAACATCGCCGGCCGGCCGTCCACTTCCGTGCCGCTGATCATTTTGCCTTCATCCCGCATTCTCCTGACGCAGTCCAGCAATTGGACGGAGTCCAGATCATGCACGTTTTTTGACTGGGGATGGTCGCCGAACGAGTTGTGGTCGCCGGTGAGGCACAAAAGGTTTTTGATGCCTACCGCCGCGGCCCCCAGCACGTTGCTCTGCAAGGCGATGCGGTTCATGTCCCGGGTGACCATCTGCATCAGCGGCTCAATGCCCATGTCCATAAGGATGGTGCACGCGGCCAGGGAACAGAAGCGCACCACCGCAGTCTGGTTGTCGGTGACGTTAACGGCATCAGCACAGTCTTTCAAAAACGCGGCCTTGTGCCGGAAATGCTCGGCATCCGCCCCCCTGGGGGGCCCGCATTCGCAGGTAACCGCTTTCTGGCCGCTCTTCAAGATTTTTTCCAAGTTGCTTCCCGCGGTCAGTGTCATTTCCTCAACTCCTCCCGAATCATGGTGCGCGGCCCGGCTTCCCGGCTGGTGGACCAGTTTTTGTAACCCCAGGGCTGTTCCAGTTTATGCAGCTGCCCCAGATTCTTCAGACGTTCATAAATGAGATGCCAGATGCAGTCAATTTGGCCCTTCCCCACCTCGCACTTGCCGCCTGAGGAGCCGCCGCAGGGGCCGTTCATCAGCTGCTTGGCGCAGCGCGCCACCGGGCACAGGCCGCCGAAGTCGCCGATAATGCAGCTTCCGCAGGCCTGGCAGTATTCCTTGAACACCCCGTGCTCAGCCGAACCCCCGATAAAGGTGGTATTCAGACCGGGATAAACCTGCAAATAGGGATAGCGCGCCGCCACATACTGCGGACCTACGCTGCAGGCAATGGACACGATGGCGTCGGCGTCCTTGGCTAAATCGTCCAGAGGCTCAATGTATTCGGGGTCGCATTGCCTCTCGCAGGTGTACTCCATAACCTCCAGGTCATTCCCGGCGGCTTTGCGGGCAATGCGCAATTCCGAAGCCAAAATGCCCACTTCTTTTTCGCCTCCCGAATTGCAGACCGTGACGCAGCCCTTGCAGCCGGCCACGACCACTTTCTTGCAATCCTTGACCATTTCCAAAATTTCCGCTACGGGTTTTGACTCCGCAACTACCATGAATTCCTCCTATCGACCCTGTGGTCGCACCCTTCTCACCTAGCCCTGCATGGTACGCCATGAGACGCTTTGGAAAACTCGCGACGCCGGGTGATTGAAACTTATGTGCAAAAATTGCTATTTTCCAGAATTGCCCTTTGGCAGGCAGTTCGGGTAAGTATTGTACATGTATTCACAATTTTAGGTGGTGGTCAAGTTTTTGTCAAATAGAAAAAATTCTCAAGAATTTTTCCACAAAAAAGGAACCTGCTCAGCAAATAATTATTGACAAAAGGTCTTGATGCAGATTATATGGGGAGCCATGTGAAAAAAAGTATGAGCCCTGGCGCGTCCCCGAGCAAAAGGAACGCGTGAGGGCGGTTATTGCTTAAAATCCGGCCCCGTTACAAATGGAGCCGGAGAAAAAAAATGGTAAACCATATTCCATAAGGAGGCCTTTGTATGGCGAAGTATGATCCGGTTAAACAGAAGGACTGGCAGATTGCCGAGATCGCCGAAGCGGAGATGATTCCCTTTGACGACATGTGCGACAAGCTGGGAATCCCCAAAGACGAGCGCATCCCCTACGGCCAGAAGATCGGCCGCGTCGACTACCTGAAGTGCCTGGAACGTCTGAAGGACAAACCCGACGGCTACTACATCGACGTCACCGCCATCACCCCCACCCCGTTGGGCGAAGGCAAATCCACCACCTCCTTGGGCTTGATCGAGGGCCTGGGTAAACGGGGCGTCAACGTGGGCGGCGCTCTCCGCCAGCCCTCCGGCGGCCCCACCATGAACATCAAGGGCACCGCGGCCGGCGGCGGTATCTCGCTCTTGATCCCCATGACCGAATTCTCCCTGGGCCTCACCGGCGATATCAACAACATCATGAACGCCCACAACCTGGCCATGGTGGCCGCCACCTCCCGGCTGCAGCATGAGTTCAACTACAATGACGAGCAACTGGCCAAGCGGGGCCTGAAGCGCCTGAACATCGACCCCAAAAACTTCGAAATGGGCTGGATCATGGACTTTTGCGCCCAGGCCCTGCGTAACATCATCATCGGCATGGGCGGCAAAATGGACGGCTTTATGATGGCCTCCAAGTTCGGCATCGCGGTGTCCTCGGAAGTCATGGCCATCCTGTCCGTCTTTACCTCCCTGGCCGACCTCAAAAAGCGCCTGAACGAAATTACCGTGTGCTATGACAAACAGGGCAACCCCATCACCACCGGGGACCTGGAAGTGGGCAACGCCATGACCGCCTGGATGGTGCCCTCCATCAACCCCACCCTCATGCAGAGCGTGGAAAAGCAGCCCGTCTTCGTGCACGCCGGCCCCTTCGCCAACATCGCGGTGGGGCAAAGCTCCATCGTCGCCGACCAGATCGGCCTCAAGCTCTTTGACTACCACGTCACCGAGTCCGGCTTCGGCGCCGACATCGGCTTTGAAAAGTTCTGGAACGTCAAGTGCCGTTTCAGCGGCCTCGTGCCCCACGTCGCGGTGCTCACCGCCACCGTCCGGGGTCTCAAGCACCACGGGGTCAACGCCGGCGCGCTGCCCTGCCCGCCGGGCAAACCCATCCCCAAAGAGTATTTCGAGGCCTCGAAAGAGACCATGAAATGGTTGGAAGACGGCGTGCAGAATGCGGTACATCATGTACGCACCATCAAGAAAGCCGGCATCAATCCGGTGGTGTGCATCAACTCCTTCCATTTCGACTCCGACGAAGAGCACGCGGTCATTCGCCGGGCTTGCGAAGCCGAAGGCGCCCGGGTGGCCGTGTCCCGGCACTGGCAGTACGGGGGCGAAGGCGCCCTGGAGTTCGCCGACGCGGTCATGGACGCCTGCAAAGAGAAAAACCAGTTTAAATTCCTGTATCCCAATGAGCTGCCCCTGCGCCAGCGGGTGGAAATCATCGCCGAGCAGGTCTACGGCGCCGACGGCGTGGACTTCGCCCCCGAAGCCGTGGCCAAGGCCAAGCGGTTTGAGGCGGATCCCAAGTTCAACGAATACGCCACCATGATGGTGAAGACCCACCTGTCCCTGACCCACGACCCGACCAGAAAGGGGACCCCCAAGGGCTGGCGGCTTCCCGTCCGGGACTTCCTCATTTACAGCGGCGCCAAATTCATCTGCCCGGTGTGCGGCGCCATCTCCCTCATGCCCGGCACCAGCTCCGACCCGGCCTTCCGCCGCGTCGACGTGGACGTCAAGACCGGCAAAGTCATCGGCCTGTTTTAACCCTTGTCACACCCTTCCAGGCCCTTCAGGGCCTGGAAGGTATTTCCCGGCTTTCGATCATTTCACCGAAAGCCGGTTTTTTTTTGCGCCTCCTTTCCCAAAGCCAAGATAGATTTTAATTGTCTTTGTTAATGGTTTCGATGGCACAGATGCCTCGCCTGTGCTGCCTGATGGATTCATCGAAATTCTGAAAGCTGTTTCCCTTGTTCCTTCCTTTATTTCCTTTTGCACCATTTTGTGATATTTATCACTTGATTCTTTTCCACCTCCCATGGTAAAGAACATCGATTATAGAGGAGTAATTTCAGGTTGAGCTCAGGCGCTTGTCCAGCCTGCGCGAGGTGAAACAGCAAACAAATTTTCCCGAATTGAGGAGAGTCGCGTATGTTTGAAATAGTGGAACGCCAGGAGTTGGCCCAAGGCACAATCATCAGCAACTGGGTCAAGGCTCCCAAAATTGCCCAGAAGGCCAAACCGGGGCAATTTGTCATCTTGCGGGCCAACGAGAAAGGAGAGCGCATTCCCCTGACCATGGCCGACACCGATCCTGAACGCGGGCTCATCAACATTATTTATATGGTGGTGGGCAAAAGCACCGCCCTGTTCAAGACCCTGCAGGTGGGAGATTCATACCTTGACGTCATCGGTCCTCTGGGGCAGCCCACCCATCTGGAAAAGGTCGGCAAGGTGGTCTGCGTCGGCGGCGGCACCGGCATCGCCGTGCTGCACCCCATTACCCGCGGTCTGAAACAGATCGGCAACCACGTTATCAGCATCATCGGCGCCCGCTCCAAAGACCTGCTCATCCTGGAAGACAAGATGCGGGCCGCTTCAGATGAACTCTTTGTTTGCACCGACGACGGCTCCTACGGCCACCACGGCTTCGTTACCGATGTGCTCAAAAAGGTCCTTACCGACAACAAAGACATCGGCTTGGCCGTGTGCATCGGTCCGGTGCCCATGATGAAGTTCTGCTCCCTCATGACCAAAGACTTCGGGGTCAAAACCCTGGTGAGCCTGAACCCCATCATGGTGGACGGCACCGGTATGTGCGGCTGCTGCCGGGTGCAAGTGGGCGGCCAGATGAAGTTTGCCTGCGTGGACGGCCCCGAATTCGACGGCCACGAAACCGATTTCGAAGAGCTCACCTTACGGCTGCGCTCTTATCTCCCCGAAGAAAAAATTGCTTACGATCAATTCAAGGCCCAACACGGGCACAAATGCTCTTGCGGCACTTGATAAGAATCTAACCTAGAGGCCGGCCAGGCCAGGGAGGAAACGATAATGGCTGAAGAAGAAAAGGAAAAAGCACCTAAGAAGGAAAAGATTCCTCGTCAAAAGATGCCGGAGCAGCCCCCTGACGTCCGGCGTAGGAATTTCGAGGAAGTCCCTTATGGCTATACCCCTGAATTAGCCATGAAAGAAGCGGAGCGCTGCATCCAGTGCAAGGACCCCCGCTGCCGACAGGGCTGTCCCGTGGAGATCGATATTCCCGGGTTTATCAAGTTCATCAAGGAAGGCGACTTCGAAGGCGCCATAAGAAAGCTTTGGGAAAAGAATGCCCTGCCCGCCGTCTGCGGCCGGGTTTGCCCCCAGGAAGTCCAGTGCGAAGGTTTGTGCATCGTGGGCAAAAAGGACGAACCGGTGGCCATCGGTAATCTGGAGCGCTTCGCGGCCGATTATCAGCGCCTGCATGGTCGGGAAGTCCTGCCCCCCAAAGCCGAGCCCACCGGCAAAAAGGTGGCCGTGGTGGGCTCCGGCCCCTCCGGCTTGACTGTGGCCGGCGACCTGGTCTTAAAGGGCCACGATGTCACCATCTTTGAGGCCCTGCATGCCCCCGGCGGTGTGCTGGTGTATGGCATTCCCGAATTCCGCCTGCCCAAGGAAATCGTCTTCTCTGAATGTAATTATCTGAAAAAATTGGGGGTTAAGATTGAGTGCAGCCAGGTCATCGGCCGCTCCGAGACCGTGGATGAACTCCTGGAGAACTTCGACGCCGTTTATCTGGGTGTGGGCGCCGGGCTCCCCGTATTCCTGAAAATCCCCGGCGAACATTATATCGGCGTCTACTCCGCCAACGAGTACCTGACCCGCTCCAATCTGATGAAGGCTTACGACTTTCCCAACTACGACACGCCCCTGGTCCGGGGTAAAAACGTGGCCACCTTCGGCGGCGGCAACGTGGCCATGGACTCGGCCAGAACCGCCCTCCGCATGGGGGCCGAACACTCCTACATCATTTACCGTCGTTCCCATGCCGAGCTCCCTGCCCGGGCCGCGGAAATTCACCATGCCGAGGAGGAGGGGGTGGAATTTTTGTTCCTCACCAATCCCGTGCGCTTCCTGGGCAATGACGACGGTTTCCTCACCGGCGTGGAATGCCTTAAAATGGAGCTGGGCGAACCCGATGCTTCCGGACGCCGCCGTCCGGTGCCCATACCCGGTTCCGAGTTCCAGGTGGAAATCGACACCGCAATCATCAGCATCGGCTCCGGGGCCAACCCCCTCCTGACCAAGTCCACCCCGGGCCTGGCTTTGAACAAGTGGGGCTATATCATTGCCGATCCCAAGACCGGCAAGACCATGAAGCCCCGGGTCTGGGCCGGCGGCGACATCGTCACCGGCGCAGCCACCGTCATTCTGGCCATGGGCGCCGGCCGCATGGCCTCCAACTCCATCCATGACTTCCTGACCATGGGCTGGTAAGTCGTTTTGCGTCAAGGCGGACCCATGCGTCTGCCCCATAAACCTACTCAGGGTGTCGGGGGGCAACCCCCGGCACCCTGTTATTTTCGCAGATCCACAAATTTCGCTTCCAGAATCTCCCGGCTGTAGCGGCGTCGGAGCAATTGGCAGGCGCTCAGCGCCTCCAGGCGCTTTTGCAGCGCCTCGCGCCAGCTCAGGCAAAAGTCCAAAATCTCCTGGTTCACTTTCCATAAAGAAAGGAGACCGCTCTCAACCTCCCCAACAGGTTCTAGCGACCAGTCAATCCTTTCAAGGGCCCGGCGCCGCTGCTCCAACAGCCCGAGCGCCCGGTCCAGATCGCCCTGCACCACCGCCTCGCCCACGGCCTTGGTGAGACCGGCCAGCGCCGCCAGACGGGAAGGGGTCAACGACCGGCGAGATCTTGCAGAAATCTCTGCCATTCCTGCACCATGGGAAGCAGCTCATACTCCATCAGGTCCGCCAGCATGACGTAGTCTTCATCCTCCGCGACCTCCAGCATCTCTTCCAGCAAGTCTTGCAGGTCCTTGAGATAACGGGAGGCCGGCGCCTTCTCCCCCAGAGAAACGGTTTCCAAATCTATCTTAAGCACCCGGCAGGCGCCCTCCCCGGTTTGCAGAAGCCAGCGCAGCGCTTCCAGCACCTGGGCAAAATAGTGATTCGCTTCCTCTTCGGAGCCGACCCTGAACAGCGTAGCGCTCTGTTCCACGGCCTGCGCCAGCGTGCCGCCCTGGCCCGCCGCCTCTTTAAGAAGAAACCGGGCCATTTCTTCGTCTGACACGGTCTTGACGTCCAGGCGGGAAATTTCCCCGGTCTCCACATACCGGGATTCCCGGGGATAGCGCTCGCTGAAAAACTCGCCGTTCACCTGCAGTTGAAAAAGCTGCTGTCCTGCCGGAATAAATCGTTCGTGAATTTCTGAAATAATCTCTTCCAGGCTGTTTAAATGGGAAAAATCTGCCGACAGGTTTTGTTCATTGATAGTCACCAGCATGCGGCCACCCCGAATCTTGAGGAAAAGTTTTTGGAACTTTTATAGCCATTTGCACTTCTTGTGCCACTCCCGGCCGTTGCTCCCAAGCCAGTTCCTCAAGCGCCTGCCGGAAAATCGCGGCCATCCGGTGCAAACCTTTATAAGCCCGGACCAGGCGCCGTGCCAGAGGGACAACCTGAGTTTCCATATGTCGCCGTTGCTCCTGAAAAAAGAATTCGACCAAAGAGGCGATCTCAGGAAATTCTACCGCCAATCGCCTGAGATTGAGATCTATGCCGGCAAAGATTTCCATTTTCTGCTGTAGCCCTGACAAAACCGCCGGACTGCTCTCCGCCGATTTGCTTATCTGGCGCGCCGCGGCTGCGCCTTGGGCAGCCAGGCTCATGATCTCCGGCAGGGCGTCTCGGCCGGCGCGGCCCCACAGGTCGCCCCGGGGAGGCAGATAGTGTCTTGAAATTATGTTTCTGACCCAGTCGCGCACCCCCGCCGACGAGCCTGCCTCGTAATCCAGCAGCCGCCCCCAAGCCAGACGATGGACCCAAAGCCAAAAATTCCTCCCGCTGAGCTTCCGGTGCACCATGGGCAGGTATGTTTGGTAGCCGAGGGGATCTATTCGGGAGAAATAAATATTGAGGTAATCGCAGTTAAACATCCCTGCGAGCCTATCCGCTGACCTTTTCTCCAGGAGGTGCAGCCCGCAGGCCGCCACTGCCTCCGGGGTGACCACGGCCTGGCAGCGGGGGTGGGCACATGGCGAGAGGCAGGGATGGCAGTCGAGTTCGGGTTCAATGACAATATGACCGTTGCCCGCGGGGCCGGTGTCCAGAGCCCGGGCCGATGCCAGGAAAAGGGCCAGCACCGGCGTGCCCACCGCCGCCGCCAGGTGCATGGGCCCGGTGTCGTTGGTCAGCAGAAGGTCCAGCCGTTTGAGATACGCACCCAGAACCGCAAGTGGCGTGCGTCCCTGGTATTGCGTAACTTCCCCTGGGGGCAGCAATGATCGGATCGCCTCTCCCAGCGGCGCTTCTCCGGAGCTGCCGAATATGAAAAAATGGCAGGGACGCGCCTTCCTGAGGAGGCGCGCGGTGTGGGCGAAATTTGCCGCCGGCCACCGCCTCTGCGGCTGGCTGGCCCCAGGCAGCAGCCCCACCAGGGCCCTGCCCGGCGTTAACCCAAGAGCTTGGATAGCACCGTCGGCTTCGGCCTGAGCTGCCGGGGAAATATTAACCTCAAGACCTCGCCCGTCCGGCTTGAGTCCTGCCTCTCTGACAAAGATATCCGCCAGGTTGAACGGGTTGGCCTGGCGGGCCTTGGACACCACCAAACCGTAGCCGGCCCAGGGAGAAGAGGTAAACCCTCCCCTGGCCTTGTCCACCGCAAAACCCCGGAGTTCCCGACCCCTGGCCGCGCAGGCCAGAATGCCGCCCAAAATAGTCGGAGTTAAATTAACAACCATATCCGGTCGGCGTGAAAGATTCTCCTCGAACCATCTGCATAACAACTGAAAAGCCTCCGGCCATTTGCCGCTTTGTTCCAGGGCGGCCGCCAGCGTCAGGCTGGGAAACAGGAACAGACGGTCCACGCCGGGGAGCAGCCGCGCCGGTTCTTCGAAAACGTCCAGCGCCAACAGGGTAATCCGGGCCGTGGGATAAGCCTTCCGTAAACCGCGCAAAACCGCGCTCGCCTGTATCAGGTCCCCCAGCCGCATGAGGTTGACCACCAGAATTTCCATGTCAAAACCTGCCCCGCTCAAGCCCCTGGCCGAACTCATGCAATAGCCATAATAATGCCTCAGGTTCAGTGAGCGGGGCCTCTCCGGCCTTCAGGTGCTCCACCAAATCGCTTAATTCCGTGGTTCCTTCCGGAGCCCGGGCCAGCACCGCCTGCACCGGATGGTCCGGCGGAAACTGCCGCCGCAGCCGGCTCAGGGCATCTTCCCGCGGGGGTCGTCGGGGCAGAGCGTCCGGGAAAAAACCTGCAATCACAGTCAGCGCCTCTTCCATGCGCTGGGTGTAAGTGTGCTCCCGAAGACAGCGCTCCCGCCCTTGGGCGGCGACCCGGCGGCGCTCATCCCCATGCGTCAGGAAATAGCCGATCTTATCCCTGGCTTCGGACAAGCTGGAAAATACCCCCAGTTCCTCCTCGGGCTCAAAAAACCTGGGCAACTGCGCCCGCCGGTCCACCAACTGAAACCCGCCCGCCGCGGCGATGTCGAACACCCGGGGATTGAGATAATCGCCCTCCGGATTTATCCCCGCATAAAACGGAGACGAGTGCAGGTTGAGGTTTATTAGGCTGGCGTTGAAGATTTTGACCGCCTGGTCCGCGGACACCCGCTCCCCGCCATTTTGGATGGCCGCGGCCAGAGGCCCCTTGAGGTTCCAGTCCGAGCCCCAAATTTTGAAATCCAAATCCAAAAAACCTTGAAAAAACTCCTGGCGGTTGCGATATCCCGCGCCCACAAAGGCCAGGGCCGCGCCATAGCGCCGCTTTTCCTCCGGGCTCAGGGACAGGGGCCGGTAGACCTCCGGGTCCGCAGCCAGCGGCAAAAAAGCCGCATTCTTGACCCCCGCTTTCCTGAGTTCTTCCAGGAATGGTTCTTCTTGCAGGGTAAAAAATACGTCCACCTGGGGGGCCAGGTCCCGCCAGTAGGGAAACACCTGAAAATCCTCCACGAACCAATAGGCCGCCAAAACGCCCTCGGACTTGAGGGCGCCCAGAAGCTCAGGGGTCACCGGAGCCTGGGCCAGGCAAAGCACCAGGTCGGGACGCATCTCCCTGACTTTGCTCAGCAGGATTTCTCCCAGAAATTTCAGCCAATCGCGGGTGAACCGGTTCAGCCTGCCCTGGTCCTTGGTCATGCCGGCCAAAGCCTGATGGCCTCCGTAAAAAGGCGAAAAGTCGAGGAGCTCGGCATCATGGCCTGAGTTCTTAAAGCCACGGGCTGCATAGCGGGCAATAGGCAGGGAGCCGCCGTAAAGCGGTGATACGACCAGAATTTTGAGCGGCCCAAGTGTTTCTTTGACCCCCGCAAGAAAATCGGCCAAACGCCGGTAGAGTTCGGGGGCCAGACGGCGGCTGGGTCCGTGCTCCAGGAGCCTGGCCGGCCGCGGCAGGCCGCTGAAATCCTGCCCGACCCTGAGCCGGTTTTCGACCAAAAGTATTGTCAGGTCATTGGTTTCAAGTGCCAATCTGGCTACCGCGAGAGAAGGCTCCACCACCCAAGCCTGTTGCCCCTCTTTTAGCAGCGGCAGGACATGATAGCCCAGACCCAGCCCGAAAATCACCAGGGGCTCATCTTCTCCCAGGACTTGCGCCTTGTACCAGTCTTCCCCCTCTTTTACCGGGTCGTAAGGAGAATGCAGCCGCCGCCGGCCCACCTGCAGGTATGGCCTGCCCCGGCGGGAAGGCGCCAGCCTATAGTCCGTCGGCACCTGGGCCTGGAAAATTTTTCTGGCCAACGCCGGATTGCTTTTTTCAAGGGCTCCTAAATTTTCCTCCCACACCGTCATTATCGCCTCTGCCTGATTCCCTTTGTTAAACGAATTTTTCCAGTTCTTCCCTCAGCACCTTCTTCACTTTTTGCATCACTACCTGAACCGGCGGCTCCATCTCTTTCCAGGCCGTTTGACTTGCCAGGGTCTTTTCAAAGGCCCAAAGCGGCACCAGGGCCTGCCGCACTGCCGGAGCAACGGCAACCGCCCCGTTGCGCAACGCCCCTGCCAGACGCTGCAAGTTCCTTCTGTCCGCAAGTGAGAGAGAAGCCGCTTGCAAAGGCAGAGGCTGCAACCCGCCTCCCAGTACCTGGGCGCCTGCCACGCGGTAGGCCTGTCCCACCAGGTCGGCCCAGACCAGGTGCCTTCCGGCTCGTACTTCATAGCGGACCCCGAAGGATTCCATGGCAGTGCGATAAACTCTTACCCCCGGATATTTTTCATCCGGGAATTCTCCCTGGCCGCAAGCCGCGCTCGCCACCTCGGCCGCCAATTTCGGGGGGATCATGGTGCGGCAGACCGGTTCCGGACAGCCGGGCCCGGCTTCCGCGCAGGGGTGGCACGGAGGCTCGGCTTGGACGACCCACTGTTCGGGCCCGTATGGCCCGGTTTCAAAGCAGCTGGCCGGCCCCAAAAAAATTCCCACCACCTTGGTGCCCATGGCCGCGGCCAGATGCAGGGTTCCGGTATCACCGCTGATCAACAGGTCCGCCTGCTTTAGCCGCTCCGTCAACTCCGAAAGCGTGGTGATCCCTTGCAGATTGGTCACCCGCTCCCGCCACGAAGGCGGCAGAGACCGGATCAGGCTCTCCCCCAAACCGCGCTCCTCCGCAGTTCCTGTCAGCCAGATTCTTGCCCCCAAAGTTTCGATCAGCCGGCCGGCCAGTTCCGCATAAAAAGTTAATGGCCAGGTGCGCTTCGGATGCCTGGTGGCCGTTTGCATGGCGATAAGCGGCTCTCGTGATGCGGCAGGCGGCGGGGTTGTTTCCGGCACCGTCGCCGGCGGAGCCAGATGGCGGAACATGTCGCTTAAGTGAATCCGGTTGAACACCCGGGCGTGGACCAGTCCATATACGTAAGCCAGCCAGGGTTCCCGCCAGACCTCCCGGCCGCCGGCTGCGGGCCGGCAGCCGACGACCGGAACCCCCAGGAGATAAGCTATGAGAAGGGAAAGACGCGAAAAATTGAGATTATAAACAATGTCGAACTTCCTGCTTTTTAAATTCTCGACAGCCCGGCTGAGAATATTATAGGCCTCGCCGGCTCGGCCGGGCGCCAGTTGCGCCGCCTTTTCCAGGTCAAGCCCTGAAAGTCCGTCGATTTCAGGTCCAAAACCTGCCAGATCATGCAACTTCTCATCTGACAAAAGACTGAGTTGCGCCCCTGGATACGCCCGGCGCAACTGTCTTAGCAGCGGCCAGGTTTGGACCAGGTCCCCCAGGCGGGCCAGTTGGATAACCAGTACATGCCGGGGGGTCAAACCGTCCTCCGGATGATGTCCACCATGGTTCTCAGCCGGTGCTTGTAAGTGTGTTCGGCTAGTATTCGCCGCCGCCCCCGGGAGACGATCTCATTTCTGTCTCTGTCTGCCTTTAAATAATAGCGGGTTAATTCCGGAATTTCCCCCGGATGGCGGTAGCAAATGATTTCTCGACCCACCTGAAACAATTCGTCCAGTTGCGGTTTAAAATCCGTTAACAAAAACCCCCCCGCAGCCGGTGCGTCAAAAACCCGCTGATTGACCGCAGCCTTCATCTGCAAACTGGTGACATTGAAATTTACGGCCGTGGCTCCATAGACCAGCGGCAGCTCGTCAAAATAATTGACTTCCGGCCGCAGCCTAAAAGGCCCCCCGGTCAATTGTCGCCAGCCGGGATCGCCGTAAATCACCGGCTTAAAGGGGGCCAATTGTTCGACGCACCCCAGGCGGTGAACCCGGGTGGCCTCCCAGATGATAGCGGCTCCCAGGTCGGTGCGCTCGGTATGACTGAGCCCCGCGATAAGCGGGTGCCCGGCCAAGTCCTCCTTCTCCGCCACATCCTTGAAAGGGCGGAAGGGCTTGTCGAGATAGGCTTGGGTCAGTCTCTGAAAAAGCCGTTCAAATTCCGGAGACGCCGGCAGCCGCGCCAGCTTTTCCGCCACCGCCTTGACCAGCGAATTGCCCACAAAGGCCACCTGGTTTTCCCAGGGAGCCAGCACCGAAGCCGGGCGAGGTTTGAAAATATGGGGGTCAGTGGCTAGAGGCAGAGGAAAAACCTTTTGAAAACCCAAAGCTTTAACCTCCGGGGTGTAGGTGGGATCCCAGACGAAGATATAGGCCATCTCACTCGGTTGACCGGCGTACAAGTTCAAAATGATGGCCGGGCTGTCCACATACCAGGATACGAAAGGCACTTTCAATCGATGGAAAAACTCCATCAGCAGCCCCTCCCGGTCCAGGCCCAGGTGGTTGACCGTGAACACCAGGTCAGGACGGCAGGCTTTCACCTCCGCCAAAATCCGCCGCACCACCTCCTCGCCGTTATCCCGCCGTTTGTCGAACAGTACGGCTTTGACTTCATGCCCCAAATCCCGGAAGGCGCGCCCGGCCTCAGGGATGAGAAAGTAATCGGGATTGATGATGAGGACCCGAAATCTTTCCTGCCGCACTCCCCGCCGCGCCTGCGTGCCTGGCGCCGAGGGCTTGAGGCGCCTGATTACCTCCTGATAGAAGGTGTTGTGGGCCCGCAGGGACGGCGGATGCCCAAAAAAGATCAGGCGCTGGCCGTCGCCCGGGAAAAAGTGTTTCAGCAGATGACGGCTGACTTTCCGAAAATCAGGATCAACCGCCAGCGTAGTCCGAGATTCTGCCAGAACCGCCGTCAAATCCTGGATTCTAAGGGCCGCCAGGAATACCTCCGGCTCCTTTTCCACGATTATTACCCGATGCTCCGGGTTGAGCCGGGGAAGCAGCTTGAGGACGTGGTACCCCAACCCCAGCCCCAAAACCAGCACGGTCCCGGACTCCCCCAAGTCGACCCGGTCTGCCAGGCGCTCTGCCTCTTTCCACGGTGCTGTCGGGCTGTGCAGGCTGATTAATTTCCCTGTCTCGCCCAGCACCTTTAAGGCCGCATCAGACTCGGAGACGGATACCGTCCGGCCCCAGGCAGGAGGGTCTTCCGGAATCGCCGGCAGCAAATCCCTGGCTTTGTCCCGGCCGCGCCAAGCTGTCAGATTCGCTGCCCAAATTGCTCTACCTTGTCCATGCCCCACGTGCCCTCAACCCCCACCCGGTGAAATCACCACGTACCAATTCAAAATGGATGCCAGGTTGATTCCAGGCCAACTTATTGAAATTACAATTGAAAACTATCTAAAAGAAAAGCTGCGGGAAGAAGGCGGCAAGAACTGCCCGGAAAGTTCGTGAAACCCGGTAAACTTCGAATATCAAGAGGCCGGCGTTAAAATCTTCATTTTTACTTGATCAGCTTCTCCACCCGCACCCCGATGAGGCGGATCAGCTTATGGCGGGGGTTTTCCCGGTAGTCCACAAAGGGCATGAACAGCTTCATGGCTTCAAATTGCAGGGTCTTCAGAGAATTGGCCGGATGCGCCAGGGTATATGAGCGGGTTTGCGTCTGGAAGTCGGCAAACCGCACCGTTATCGCCACGGTTCGGTAACCTCTGAAGCCCTCTTCACAAAGCCGCTGCCACACGCGGCGGCACATATCCCAAAGCCGTTTGAACACGAAGTCGAGGGCCAAGGTGTCCCTGGCGAAAGTCTCCTGTTCCCCGATGGATTTAGGTTCCCAGGAAAGCGTCAGGGTTGTCGAGCCCCGGCCCCGCACTTTTTCAAATAAGTCCAACCCCCACTTGCCGAACCAGGCTTGCAGTTCCTCGGCCGAAAACCGTTTCAGGTCCCGGACCAGGAATATTCCTTTGGCGGCCAGCTTCTTCTGGGTTTTGGGACCGACCCCCGGAATCTGGCGCACCGGCAAAGGCGCCAAAAACTCTTCGGCCGCCTCTGCGGTCACCACCGTCAAACCGTCCGGTTTCTGAAAGTCCGAGGCAATTTTGGCAATCAACTTGTTGGGGCCGATGCCCAGGGACGCGGTAAGATTCTCTTGCGCCTTTATTTCCTGTTTGATTTTAGAGCAAATTTCCCTGGCTTTCTCAAAGGTGCCGGCGAAAGTCAGGTCCAGATAAGCCTCATCAATCCCTGCTTCCTCCACCAGCGGCGCGCGCCGGTGCACAATGCTCATGATTCTCTCGGATATTTCCGCATACCGGGAGAAATGGGGCTGAACAAAAACCACTTCAGGCTCGCCTCTTCGCCTGGCCGCTTCGGAAAGTCTCCAGGCCTTGGTTATAGGCATGGCCGAATGAATGCCATAACGCCGGGCCGCATAATTGGCCGTGGAAACCACGCCCCGCCCCTTGCCGTTTTCCGGGTCCGCCCCCACCACTAAAGGCAGGCCCCGGAATCGGGGATTATCGCGCTCTTCCACCGCGGCAAAAAAGGCATCCATGTCTAAATGGCCGATGATGCTCATCAGGGAAGGGGTTTGCTGCCGAATCTACGAAGGGAGATCGGAGTGGGGAGCTTCATGGGGCATGCTAAGTAAGAGGGGCTGGAGCTTATTTCGCCGAAAGGGGAGTGATTAAAAATCATAATTAAAGAAGACGTCTCCTCCCGGATTGCCGCCCGCCTGGCCCTCAACGGTGATATTGCGATTGACCCGATACTGCAATTGCGCTTGATAGCCCCTCTTCTCCCCGGGGGTAGTAGGAGACTCGCGGCCTAATGTCAGGGCGACGCCTTTGCCGAGGGGCTTCACGATTCCTATGCCTTCCTGGCCGGCCTTGACCGTGACATCCCCCAATATGGGAAAATCGGGGCCCAAAATGTCCTGGATTTTTTGGGCCGTTATCCCTCCCAGAGTCCCGCCCGCCAGTTTGCTGGCACTGAACTCTTCCTGGCTGAGGGCGCTGCTTGGCCGGCCAAAAACCAGGTAGGACAGTATTTCGGATTTCGGTAAAGAAGGTTCGCTGGACAAATCTATCTGGGGATTATTGGGGGTGCCTGAAACGTCCACAATGATGGTCACATCCCAGGTTTCATGGACCGCCCGGCCCTGAATATAAGGTTCCTGGCCGGGGGTCTCCGGCAGGTCCACAAAACCGCGCACTACTTCGAATTCCCGGCCCTGAATATTCAAGTCGCCTTGTAAGACCCGAACTTGTCCGCTCGGCACCACAGGTCCGCGGGGACGCTTGTTAATGCGCAAATCCACCGCCAATTCCATCTCGGCGCGCTTGTCTTTCACCCATACGTTACCAGGCGCGTCAACGCTCACCGCGATGCTCATCCCCTTCATGAAGTCGGCTTGTTCTTCAGCTTCAGCGGCTTTCTTCTCCTCTACCGTCTTTTTGCGATGGCGCACCAGGATAATATCCGGGTTCCTTCCTGCGCCCTCCCCCACCTGAAGAATCTGGGGAGTTAAAGTAGCTTCGGGGATGGTCAGCCGACCCCTCACCACTAAAGCCTCCCAGGGGCCGTCCGCGTTGATGTTGCCGTTGAGAAACGCCTCGGAGCGCAGCCGGTCCAACACCTTGAAATTGGCAAATTGGGCCTGGGCCTGTACCTGCTCCGGCACAAATCCCGCCAGCCGCGCTTCCCCCCTCAGGGTGGCGGTGCCTTCGCTCACCAGAGTGATTTGGGGCAGGGTAACCCGGTTTCCCTGGAGGTTGATCTCTCCCGGTTCCAGGCGGTACCTGGCCCCGGTCTGTCGCAGGCGGAGATGTCCCCCGCCCCACCTCACCTGTCCAGTGACCTGCGGCCTGTTCCAGGTGCCTTGGGCGTTTGCGGTGAAATCTACCGGCGCTTCGGCTTCCTCCACTTCAGTTGACAAAGCGGCCAAAATACCCAGATTAATTTCTTCGCCCCGCACCCGAAGGCTCATCTCTTCATCCAGGATCGCCATACGAAAAGGGCTGAAAGACAGCACTAAAGGCAGGCGGCCGTCCCACTGCGCCCGGGCCCCGAATTTTTCTTCGTTGAGACTGCCGCTGATGTCCAAGGCGGCTTCCCGGTAATTCAGCCCGGTTTTTACCATGGTAAAGGTCAGATAGCGCCACTGGGCCGGCTCCAAACGGAGCGTCCCGTCGATGACGGGGCTGTTTAGAGTTCCTGTCAGAGCGACCTCGCCATGCAGTCTCCCTTGCAGGTCTTCCTGGCCCGCGATTTCCAATGGAATATTGCTCAGCTCCAAATTGCCAGCGGCTTCGTCGTCCCTAAGCCGGGCTTGCGCCCTGACGGTCCCTTTATTGATTACCAAAGTGGCGGGCTCCAACTCAAAGCCGGGCAGGAACCGCAATCGCACCGGTCCCTGGTTGTACCCGGAAATTTTTTGAAACGAAAAGCGGGAGGTATCTAAAACGACCTCAAAGGGACGATCGGTGATAGCCGCGCTGCCGGCCAACTCGATTTGGGGGCCTTTGGGGGAAGACGCATCCAATCTGAATCTCCACAGCTCGCCCTCGGTTGTGCCCCGGAAGGTGGCCCGGGCAAACACCCCGGCAGGCGTTCTGACCCTGGTTGCTTGAAAATCTAGGAAGCCCGGGCGCGGCGGCAAGCCGGTTCCTCTGGCCGTAAGCCTAAAACTCTGAACTCCGTAAGTTTCATAGACAAGCCTCCGGCCGCTGGCGTTAAGAGAAAACACCGGAGTGCCCACTGTTCCTGTCAGGGTCCCCTGCCAGTTCAGTTGCCCCTCCACCGCCGCCGGGATCGGCCAGCTTCCTCTCGGCGTCGATCCGCCGGTAAAGGTAAAATTCAGGCGCTCGCCTTCCAGGGCGCCTTTGAGTTCAGCCTGAAGATTGCCTAAATGCACCCGCATAAAAGGTATGCTCAAATCCGGCCTGTCCCAGGCCAGGCGTCCTTTGAGTTCTCTCAAGGGTTGCCCGCCCACCTGTCCCGAAGCTTCCACCTCCCCCGTAACTTTGAGGCGGTCCACTGACCCGTAATCAGGCATTTGGAAGGAACCGGCAAAGTGAAAGTCCAATCGGGTTTCTTCGGGAGCGCCCAATTCCAGTATGTCCGGCCGGAAAGCTTTGGTCTGCAGTATGATATCGCCGCTGGGGGCGGTGAAAAAAGAACCTTTGCCGGCAAGAGATATTTCCCCGAAATTTCCCTGCAGGGTTGCCTGCACGTCCTGCTTCTGGCCATCGCCTGCCGCAACTACTCTTAATCGCTCCACTTGCGCATTGCCATAGGTAAGGGGTTCGGTCTCCACCGTATAGGCGAATTGCTCCGGCGGCCATCCGAATCCGATGCCTTGGGCCTTAATATGCACCGACACGGGGGATATGGCCTCTTTCTTTTCCGCCAACGACGGCTCGACCAGGCCGAGAATTTCCGGCGGCAGGTCTTTAAGGTCCAGGGACGCGTCATAGTGCCATTTCCCGGCTTTCTGCGCCAGTAAGCCGGTAAGAGTAAAGGGCGCTTCGTGTATTTTGCCCCTGGCGCTCAGGTGCACTTGTGCCGAAGTGCCCGTTACTTCAAAAGTGCCGCTCACATCTCCGCTTGCCGGCCACTTGCTCCAAAATTGATTGATGAACCCGCCTCTAAGAGGCCCCAATTCGCCTCGGAAGTTAATGTCGCCAAGCTTTTCCGCCGATTCCGCTTTCCCTGTCAAATAGAGATAACGATCCTGCTCTCCTTTAAGAGTAAAGGTCTTCAGATCCAGCAAGGTGCTTTTATACGTCAGGTCCGTCTCCACGGCAAAACGGCCCTGAGGCGTGGTCACAGCCCCGTCCGCGTCGGAGATGGTCAGCGTTTGTTCCGGGTCCGTCGGGTGATCGAGACGCAGGCCCATATCAAGGTCAAGGTTGTGATACCGCCTTTTTTGGCCCTCTTGCGTTACCAAAACTTCCCCATCCAGGAGCACAATCTCCTGAAAAATTATGGCTCGGAAAGGCATGAAGGTTTTTGACGGCGGCTCTTCGCGCTCCGGAATAAGCCGGCTCGCATTCCAGTGGCCGGCTTTGTCCTGCGCCAGGTAAAGATTCGGTTCAACCATGACCAGTTTGCCGATGGTCAGTTGCAACTTCAACAGCGACCAGGGCGAGAGGCTGATTTCCAGACGTTTCAGCCTGAGCACTTCCTCTTCGGGGCTGGCTATTGAGACTCCGTGAAAAATGAGCCCGCTGAGCGGCCCGCCCTCAATCTTTTCAACCGTGATGGTGCCGTTGATCTGGCTTTGGGCCATACTCAACAGCTTTTCGGCGGCCCACCGCCAGATGAATTCCGTTTGCAGCAGCCGCCATTGGGCGAAACTCCCCACCAGGAGAATCACTGCCAGGCTGAAGAAAACCGGACGGGAGCGGCCCATAATTCTAACTTACCTCAAGTTCGGCAAAATTCCCAGTAATCTAGGCATACGAACCTGCCGCCGATTTATTGGGAGGCTGTTTGTAAGGTAAGCAGGGACAGCCTCTGAAGCAAACCGCGGGCCCAGAGCGCCGGGAGTTTCCGCCCCCGTTGATTTAGGGTATAATAATTAGGCCCCAGGATTGAGGACCTGTTATGGCACATCAGTCCCACGTAAATATTTGGAGCATCGGCGGCGGCAAGGGCGGCGTCGGCAAAAGCATGGTAACCATCGGCCTGGGTATCAGTCTGGCCCGCCTGGGCAATCGGGTCATCCTCCTGGACGGCGACTTCGGCGGCGCCAACCTGCACACCCTGATGGGTCTGCGGTTTCCCGCCGTCACCCTGGAAGATTTTCTGCTGCGCAAAGTGGCCCGCCTGGACGACGTGGTAATGCCGTCCCCCATCGACGGCATCAGTCTGATTTGCGGAGCTGATGACATTCTGGGAGTGGCCAACCCCACCTACCACCAGAAAATCCGGCTGCTCCGCGAACTTGAGGAGCTGCCGGCTGATTTCCTGCTCATTGACCTGGCGGCCGGCACCTCAATAAATATCCTGGACCTCTTCAATCATTCACCAGGGAAAATCGCGGTTTTCACCGGCTACACCACCTCGCTGCAAAACGTTTACGGCTTCATCAAATGTGCCTTGTTCCGTCAGATTTCCCAGGAATTCGCCAAGGATAAAGACGTCTCGGAGCTGCTCCGCCAGGAGGGCGCCGGCGACGAGGAAGTACTTACCATGGACGATCTGGTGGACCAGGTCAGGAGCGTCTCTCCCGAGAAGAGCCTCCGTCTGCTCAACCTGCTTCAGGAGTTTAAGGTGTTTCTGGTGACCAATATGGTGAAGACCGAGCAGGATGCGCGCTCAGCGGAGATAATTCAAAAAGTGTGCGCCGATTTTTTGAATATAACCCCCCCGATTCTGGGCAGCCTGCCTTTCGACCCTTTGGTGGAGAAGGCCGTCAACCGGATGGCTCTCCCTCTTCTCTATCAGAAAAAGAATCCATTTCTCAAAAGTTTGGATGAGATTGCCAACCGCATGGTGTGCCTGCCCCGATCCTCCACGGCCTTGCCCTCGGAAAAAGAGAATTCCGCCTCAAAGACCTCTTCAGGATTATTAAAAGAAACCCTTCAAACCGGTTAGGAACGCCAGTTTTTCCATCTTAGCCTCTCTTTTCGTTATTATTGGAAACTTGCTTTCAGAACTTGCTAAGGCAACCGGCACAGCTTCCAGGTTTCACTCATTTTACTTTGAAAAGTTAATCAGGTGGCCTCAAGGGTTACCTCAAATCCAACGCGTAGGGCGGGAAAGCGCAGCTCATCCCGCCTGGGCATTAAGATGGCACAGGTGAAGACATCTACACCGCCACCTTTCATGGTTCATGGTTTTGAGAGAGCCGAAGGCTAATAAACGCCCTCTTCCCATGTGGGAAAACTGCGGAATACGTGGAGCAAGCCTTTTTGGCTCGAAGCCTCCTCAGCCCTGCTCTCCCCCCATCCGAGGGAGAAGAGCGAGGCGGAGGACTGGAGATGGTTCTATCGTTTCTTCGGGCTTTTGCCCCGGCCCACCGGCCGGGGAGACGGCGTCGGCGCGGCTTTGCCGGCGTTTTGCCACCCGCTTTTGATTTCCGTTTTGATTTTAAAAATCTCGCTGCCGGAGCTGTCGGTGACAATGGGTGATACAAATCCCGTGTTGGTGAAATAACTCGATTTCTCCATAACCGCGATAAGGTCTGCCGCGGACGATGATTTGCCTCCCAGTTCAATCTGGCTCTTCCTGGCCCGCAGTGAATAAAGATGCGTATGTTCCGGAATAATCCGGGTCAGTTCCTTTAAAATCACCAGCTTGCTGGGAGATTGCTCTATCCGGTTTTGGATGTCCTGCAATTGCTTTCCCAAATTCTGGGCTGCCGTCAGCCGTTCCTCGACCTGCTGCACCGCCGGCTGAAGCTCTGCTAATCGGCCCTCCACTTTCATCAGCGAGATCCTTGGATAAATAAAAGCGCTGCCGGCCCATATCAGGGTCAGACCGCCCAGCAGCAAGAGCAGAATCCTGGTCAAAAACAGGCCGGTTAATTTAACTTCGGTGCGTTCCGATTCCGGCAACAGGTTTGTTTTTATGGGCACCTTGCCGACCCCGCGGCAGGCCGCGCCTATGGCCGGTAAAATGCGGGGGGCATTCTCGGACGCCAACTGCAAACCTTTTATCTCCAACTCGGAATCGCGCGAAACAGGAAAGGAGAGATACTCCGTTAAGCCGATTTTGATTTCCGCGGCACGCGGACCGTAAATAAAAAGAGCCGCCGGATTAATCCCCGATTGAAACAATTGCTTGAGTTCCTGCCGTAAAGCCGGCAAAAATTTTTTTCCCGGCGGCACCCGTTCGGAATGCCAGTAGCTGACGGCATTGTTCTCAATATTGATTATGTCGAAATCCTGTTCGCCCGTCTGCAGCAGCAGCCAGTACGCCGGTCTTTGCTTTTTCAACAACGCGAAGGCATTGGCCACCGAGGTGGGGGCCAGCTCGATGGAGACGGGTTTGAGGCCGGTCTCGGCGCAAAGCTCCAGCCAGCTCTCCGTCAGGTTCTGGGGGTAGGCCATCAGGGTGATGGTAAGGTCGGTGTCCGTCTCTTTCACTATCTGAAAGTCAAAAGACACCTGCTCGGCGCTTAAAGGCAGAAACCGGTCCAGTTCGTAGCTCATCACCCTGTCCAGATTTTCCTTGGCGGCCCGGGGCAGGTTTACCTGCCGCATAAAGCCCATGTGAGGGCTTACCGACAAACCGACAGGCGCGTTTTCCAGGCCCCAAATCAGCAGGAGCTCTTTAATCTCTGGAATCAGGGGTTTTAAGCCTTCTTCAGCCAGGGTGAAGTGGGAGACATGGACGACTTCTATCGAAGTCAGGTTTCTTTGGATGCGCACCAGCGTCAGGTGCTGCCGGTCCCAAAAAGCCCCCAAGCTCGCCGTCCCGGCCGTTACCTCGGCGCTGATATGACTCCAAAGGCTGCGGATTTTGTGATTAAGCATCTTCAAGGTCTGACATTTTCATTGCACCGCGGGGTCGGCCCACCGAAAAGCCCCGGCCCGATCGTCGCCCGCCGGATGAAGGTCATCCGGGCCGCAAACGGATTCTGGAGGATTCCCTGCCGCCTTGACAAAGGAATATCCTTTCTTGTCTCCTACTCTACCACACTATTGCGGACTATCTCAATTAATTGCAAAACATGAAAGACTTCAAAGGGGAAAACCAGGGGATAGGTTTTGACGCGGGAAGAGCGGGTACTGCATTTGCTTATCTTTGGTATATTATTCGAATGCCCCGGCGCCGGACAGCTTGCTGTGAGCCTCCTCGCCAAGCTTCACGGGCAAGGTCAAATGAATAGCTGTGCCTTGGCCTTTCCGACTGCTTATATGAAAGGAGCCGCCGATCAGGCGCGCCCTCTCCATCATAGAATAAATTCCCATGCCTCCATCTTGTAAATCTTTTTTGAAGAGGGTTTCCTCTAAATCAAAGCCCTTGCCGTTGTCCCATAACTCGATGTAGACGTTTTCCTCGTTACGCCTGATCTTTAAAGCAACTTCGCTCGCCTTGGAATGATTAATTACATTTCTGATTGCTTCTTCGAAAATACGAAAGATGATTAAAGAATATTCAGGGTTAAAAAAACGATCAATATTTTCTGCCTCTAATTTGCACTTTATATTATTATTTTTGATTAGTTTATCAAATAGTTCTCTTAATGAATTTGTCAACCCTAAATCATCTAAAAAATGCGGCCTTAAATCATAACACAAACGCCTTAAATTTTCTATGGTCTTATTTAATGTAATTATGGCATTATTACATATATTTTTTAATTCAAATATATTTTTTCTTCCAAGTTTTTGACTAAGATTTGAAATTGTTATTTTCAGATAAGCCAGATTTTGTCCCAGATCCTCATGTAATTCTTTAAAGATCCGTTTTTTTTCCCCTTCCTGGGATGAGAGCAACTGGCTGGTTAAAAATTGCAGCTTTTCCTCTGAAAACTTTAAATCTCTTTTAAGTTCCTCTCGCTCAATTACGGCATAATTGTGATCTACAGTGCTAATCATCTTCTTAATTTTGTATAGTAATAATAAAGTTTAAAATCTCCCTCTGCTTACACCGGGGTTGAATCTATCCTAATTAACCAAAGTTCGTCAAACCGGTTTGCCGGGAAAGAAAAATTAACTGTAGCGGGACTCCGGCTTTTCAAGGCCTTTATATACGGAAGATTTTGAATTTGAGCAAATGTTAAAAAATCTGAATCAGGCCGGCTTCCAGCTAATTGAAAAACAATTCCGGGCTTGGGTCAAAAATCCAAGAATCACTGATTTTCTCCATTTTTCTTCATTTTTCTCTCTTTTTTTAAAAAATGCGATTCAAAATAGGCTATTTGCTTTAAATGATTCAGATTAACTGTAATATTTTTTTCCGCCCTCGGAAGGCGAAAATTCAGTCGGCCCGTCGTTAGAAGAAGCGGTCGGCTTGTTGGGGGCAAATTTGCTGATGATGTTCATTCTTCAGCGGCAACCGGCAAAGGAGGCCGAACAGGTCGGCGGCAAATCGCTTGCCTAAAACCCCGGGCTGAAATTCACTTGCTTTCGTCCGGGAAAAGGCGAAGGTATTCGCCGTAGCCTTCTTTTTCCAGATCTTCTTTGGGAATGAAGCGTAAGGCCGCCGAGTTCAAGCAGTAGCGTCGCCCGGTGGGCGGGGGACCATCAGGAAAGACGTGCCCCAGGTGGGAGTCTCCATATTTGCTGCGGACCTCGGTGCGCACCGTGAAAAGTCTGCGATCTTCTTTTTCCACGATGTTTTCCGGCTCCAGCGGTTTGGTGAAGCTCGGCCAGCCGGTCCCGGAGTCATATTTATCCTTGGAGCTGAAAAGCGGTTCGCCCGAAACGATGTCTACGTAAATGCCTTCCCGCTTGTTATCCCAGTATTCATTTTGAAAAGCGGGCTCTGTGCCCTCCTGCTGGGTGACCTTATACTGCAAGGGCGTCAGCCTTTGACGCAGCTCCGCATCGCTCGGTTTGGCATGCTTTGGATTGCCTGTCTTGGCTGAGCCTGATTTCTTTTCTTCCCCCCAAACCTTTTGCAGAAACTGATCCCGGCCCGAATTCCAGCGGTAATACTTGTAGCGCAGGGAGTGATGCTTGTAATAGTCCTGGTGATAGTCTTCGGCCTGATAGAACCGGGTGAAGGGCAGGATCTCCGTCCTGATCGGCTTGTGGAAGCGCCCGGATTTCGCCAGTTCCTGTTTCGATTCTTCGGCCAGACGCCGCTGTTCATCATCGTGATAAAAGATGGCGCTGCGATACTGCGCCCCCCGGTCGACGAATTGCCCCCCCGCATCAGTGGGGTCGATATGACGCCAGAAATAATCCAGCAATTTTTGATAATTGACCTGCTGAGGGTCATATAGAACCTGGACGGCCTCTACATGGCCCTTCGTGGCGTAATCGTCGTAAGTGGGATCGGCCCCCGAGCCCCCGGTATACCCGGAAACCACCTTAACCACCCCCGGTAGCTTTTCAAAATCCGCTTCCAGGCACCAAAAGCATCCTCCTGCCAAAGTGGCCGTTTTAAGCCGGTTCTTTGTCTCTGGCATTGTCGCACTCCCTGATGGATTACGGGATATGGCCGCAGCAGCTGGCATGCCGCCGGCCAGGGCTCCTATAGCAGATAAGATAATTACCAAGACTGCTTTTTTCATGGCTTTTTCTTTTTATCCCCGACCGGTGGATTTGGATTAATCTATAATGGCCGATCATCTTTTATACATAATTTCGCGTATAAAAGAAAAATGGCCAACTATAAACTCTCTTTCAAAAAGCGTATGCCCTCCTTTTTTATTCCAAAGGCATGAACCCGTACTGCCGGTAAATGGCTTTCACTTTGGCCGTGGCAAGAAAATTGACAAAATCCCGGGCCGCTTGCTGATGGGGCGCACCTCGTGGAACATTGAAATTTATTGATCCCAAAAAGTGGTCGGCTGAAGCCCGACCGCCCCGTTGGTTTGACTTTCAGGAAATCTACCTTAATTTAATAGCAAAAATGTCCCTTGCAGATGTTTTTGGCCTCACGAGGGACGATTGATCGGACCGGTTCGAGCCAGGGGCGTTAACCCTGAGGCAAATGGTTCGGTCAGGGAGGTTTCTCATGCCGCATGCAATTTGGAAAGGTCAGATCTCCTTCGGCCTGGTGAATGTGCCCGTAGCCTTGTACCCTGCCGAGGCTCCTGCGGAACTCCAATTCCACCTTTTGGACTCTCAGAACCTGGCGCGCCTCAAGTATAAGCGGGTAAACGAGGTCACGGGCGAAGAGGTGCCGATGGAACGGATTGTCAAGGGTTACGAACTGGATAGCGGGGAACATGTGGTACTGAGCGACCAGGACTTTGAAAATGTGGATGTGGAAGCCACCCAAACGATTGATATTCAGGATTTCGTCGACCTCGCCGCCATTGATTACATCTATTTTGATAAGCCGTATTATCTGGTTCCCGGCAAAAAAGCCGAAAAAGGCTATGTTTTATTGCGCGAAACGCTGCGGCGCACCGGCAAGGTGGGGATAGCCAAAGTGGTCATCAGAACCCGCCAATACCTGGCGGCCCTTATCCCCCAGGGCAATGGCTTGGTTCTCAATTTGCTGCGGTACGCCCATGAATTGCGGGATTTCAACGAGTTTGACCTGCCAAGCAAAGATTTTTCCGAATATAAGATTTCCGACCGCGAACTTGAGATGGCCGTCAATCTCGTCAATACCATGACCGCCAAATGGGAGCCGGAAAAATATCACGATGAATATCGCGACAAGCTGCTTGCCTGGATAGAGCGCAAAGCCAGGGAAGGCGAGCAGGTGCAGCCGCCTGAACGGGCCCCGGTAAAGCCTGTGGCCGAAGTAGTGGATTTCATGGAATTGCTCAAAAAAAGCGTCCAGGAAAAAGAAAAAGCGAGAAAGTCACAGGAGGTCCCGGCCAAAGGCGGCAAAGCCAGAGCAAGCCGGAAAAAGGCGGGCGGCGCCGGTAAATGAAATGACGCCCGCGTGCGTTAAAACTTCAGATTGAAGTCCGAACAAGGCATGAGTCTGGAAAAATACAGACAGAAATTGACAAAATCCCGGGCCGCTTGCTGATGGGGCGCACCTCGTGGAACATTGAAATTTATTGATCCCAAAAAGTGGTCGGCTGAAGCCCGACCGCCCCGTTGGTTTGACTTTCAGGAAATCTACCTTAATTTAATAGCAAAAATGTCCCTTGCAGATGTTTTTGGCCTCACGAGGGACGATTGATCGGACCGGTTCGAGCCAGGGGCGTTAACCCTGAGGCAAATGGTTCGGTCAGGGAGGTTTCTCATGCCGCATGCAATTTGGAAAGGTCAGATCTCCTTCGGCCTGGTGAATGTGCCCGTAGCCTTGTACCCTGCCGAGGCTCCTGCGGAACTCCAATTCCACCTTTTGGACTCTCAGAACCTGGCGCGCCTCAAGTATAAGCGGGTAAACGAGGTCACGGGCGAAGAGGTGCCGATGGAACGGATTGTCAAGGGTTACGAACTGGATAGCGGGGAACATGTGGTACTGAGCGACCAGGACTTTGAAAATGTGGATGTGGAAGCCACCCAAACGATTGATATTCAGGATTTCGTCGACCTCGCCGCCATTGATTACATCTATTTTGATAAGCCGTATTATCTGGTTCCCGGCAAAAAAGCCGAAAAAGGCTATGTTTTATTGCGCGAAACGCTGCGGCGCACCGGCAAGGTGGGGATAGCCAAAGTGGTCATCAGAACCCGCCAATACCTGGCGGCCCTTATCCCCCAGGGCAATGGCTTGGTTCTCAATTTGCTGCGGTACGCCCATGAATTGCGGGATTTCAACGAGTTTGACCTGCCAAGCAAAGATTTTTCCGAATATAAGATTTCCGACCGCGAACTTGAGATGGCCGTCAATCTCGTCAATACCATGACCGCCAAATGGGAGCCGGAAAAATATCACGATGAATATCGCGACAAGCTGCTTGCCTGGATAGAGCGCAAAGCCAGGGAAGGCGAGCAGGTGCAGCCGCCTGAACGGGCCCCGGTAAAGCCTGTGGCCGAAGTAGTGGATTTCATGGAATTGCTCAAAAAAAGCGTCCAGGAAAAAGAAAAAGCGAGAAAGTCACAGGAGGTCCCGGCCAAAGGCGGCAAAGCCAGAGCAAGCCGGAAAAAGGCGGGCGGCGCCGGTAAATGAAATGACGCCCGCGTGCGTTAAAACTTCAGATTGAAGTCCGAACAAGGCATGAGTCTGGAAAAATACAGACAGAAGCGGAACTTTCACAAGACCCCGGAGCCGCCCGGCGAGGCCGGCTCCAGCATCTCCGGGCGGACCTACTGCATTCAAAAACATGCGGCCAGTCGCTTGCATTACGATCTGCGCCTCGAACTGGACGGGGTTCTGAAAAGCTGGGCTGTGCCCAAAGGCCCCTGCCTTGACCCCGCCGAGAAGCGCCTGGCCGTGCATGTCGAAGACCATCCCCTGGATTACGGCTCCTTTGAAGGAATCATCCCTGAAGGCGAGTACGGCGGCGGCACTGTTATGCTCTGGGACCGCGGCCAATGGGAACCCATCGGCAATCCTCACCAGGGCTATGCCGATGGTCATCTCAAATTTCGCCTGCACGGGGAAAAGTTAAGGGGCGGATGGACGCTGGTGCGGCTGAAGGCTCAGGAAGAGGAAAATGGCGATAAAAACTGGCTTCTCATAAAAGAGCGGGACGAAGAGAGCAGGCCGCTGGCAGAGATTGATATTACCGACGCGGAGCCCCTCAGCGTGGCCTCCGGCCAGAATTTGGAGGAAATCGCCGCGTCCGAAAATCTCAGGGTCTGGTCGAACGAAGATGAGGAAAACCCTGCCGGACAGGACAACAAGGCAAAAAAAACCGGCGCCGGACACCCCAAACCCCTGAGCCTGGATTTGGCCGCAGTGCCGAAGGCGCGCTTGGCACCCCAGCCGGAAATGCAGTATCCCCAACTGGCGAAACTGGTAAAAACCCCTCCCCAAGGCGACAACTGGCTCCATGAAATAAAATTTGACGGCTACCGCTTGGTGGCGGTAATCAAGGACCGCAACATACGTTTGTTTACGCGCCACGGCAAGGACTGGACGGCAAAGTTTGAATCCATCCGCGCCGCCCTCGCCGCGTTGCCGGTAAAACAGGCCATTCTCGATGGCGAGGTGGTCGTGCTGGATGAGAAAGGCATTTCCCACTTTCAAGCTCTTCAGAATTACCTCGAAGGCGGTGCCGCACAGCTCATTTATTTCGTTTTTGACTTGACCTATTGCGACGGCTATGACCTTACCCGTGTGCCCTTGCTCACGCGCAAAGAACTGCTGCGGCAGATTTTGGCAGCGAGCGGGGACCGGGCGCCATCGATCAGATTCGGCGACCATTTGCAGGGAAAGGGGCAGGCCTTCTACGAATCCGCCTGCGAACACGGGCTGGAAGGCGTGGTGTCCAAGCGCGCCGACAGCCCCTATGAGCCGCGGCGGACCTCGAGCTGGCTGAAAATCAAATGCCTCCTGCGCCAGGAATTCGTCGTCGGGGGCTATACCGATCCTTCGGGCTCACGTCCCGGATTCGGGGCTTTGGTACTTGGCTATTATGACGATCAGGGACGCCTCGTTTACTGCGGTCGGGTGGGGACGGGATTTACGCAGAAGCTGTTGCAGCAGATTCTAAAGGAACTGAAGGCGCGCCATCAGGTGAAGACTCCTTTTGATGTGCCTCCCGCCGGGCGGGAGGCCCGCGGCGTCCATTGGATAAAGCCGGAATTGGTCGCCGAAGTGGCGTTTTCGGACTGGACCGATGAGGGTATTTTGCGCCATCCGTCCTTTCAGGGCTTGCGTTGGGACAAGAACCCGAGGGAAGTCCGCCGCGAAGAGCCTGAGCCCACAGCAAGAGTCGCCGGTGAAAAACCGGGGCCGGAACCCCAAAAAAAGGAGGACCGGCGCCTGGCAGGGGTCAAACTTTCGAACCCGGACCGAATCCTGTATCCTGCCCAGGGATTGACCAAGGAGGCCCTGGCTGACTATTATGAAATGGTGGCAGACAGAATCCTGCCGCATATCGTCAAACGGCCGCTCATGGTGCTGCGCTGCCCCCTCGGCCATGAGGAGGAATGTTTTTATCAAAAGCATTTAAATGAGACCTTTCCGAAGGAGGTTCACGGCGTTCCTATCGAAGAGGACGGCCAAATCCAGCTGTACATCGCCATAAAGGACATAAAAGGGCTTTTTTCTCTGGTGCAACTGGGGGTGTTGGAGATACATCCTTGGGCCAGCCCCGAAGCGGATATTGAGAAGCCTGACCGGGTTATATTTGACCTTGACCCCGGCCCCAAGGTCGAGTGGCCTGCGGTCATTGAAGCCGCCCAAATCCTGCGGGACCGTTTAAGCAGACTTGGCCTCCAAAGCTTCGTTAAGACTTCAGGAGGCAAAGGCCTGCATATTTTCGTGCCCATCCAGCAGCGGACCGGCTGGAAGGAAACCAAAGATTTTGCCCGCGCCGTGGCCGAAGCCATGGTGCAGCAAAATCCCAAAAAATACATTGCCACCATGAGTCTGGCCAAACGCCATGGCAAGATTTTTGTGGACTATCTCCGCACCGGGCGCGGCAGCACCTGTGTGGCGCCGTATTCGACCCGGGCCCGCCCCGGCGCCCCGGTGTCAACGCCCCTCACCTGGGAAGAATTGGCCGATGTGGCGGGCCCTGCCCAGTTCACCGTGGAAAACCTGTCGGCCCGGCTGGCGCGCCTGCGTCATGACCCTTGGGAAGAATTTTTCAAGGTCAAGCAATCACTGCCCATTTGAATAATATTTCGACTCCGGCATAAGCCTATAAAGGCAGGCTCAACCCGCCTTCGCAAACCTGCTCCTGCTTTTAACCGCTTCTCCCGGTAATCGCCTTACCATCAAAATCCCTGATTTTTGGAAATCAGCCGGTCAGGCGGGGAGGCCCGCACCACCCTGGCGCACTTTATAACCGATGGAAATATTTGCCAAGTCGGAGTTGTTCCCATAAGGGATTTACTTTTATATCGTTTCGAAGTAGGATACATAAATTTTCCAAGATGAAGAAGGAGAACAGAATCATGAATAAAGCAGGAGCATTCATAATCCTGAGCGTAGTGAGCATATTGGGATTCCTGTGGCTTAGCGGAAAAACCACCCGGCGCACCAGGGAGGCAATCTGGCAAGACAAAATATCTCCCTCTCCATATAACGGGGCCAACTGTTATCTGCACTGAAAATTGCCGGGGGGCGGGATGCCATCTCTCGTGCATCGATTTGCGCAGGCGACTTCGATAATGTGAGCAGGCAGGGGCCTGCAGGCCCCTGTTTTTAAAGAAGCTCTTGGTGTTCTTTTCAAATTTAATCCTCTCCTTTGCCAGCCAAAGATTCAAACCCTTCCCATTGATCCAAACAGCCGATGCCCATCATAGGGCCAAAACGCGGCGGTGGGTCTTGCACTCATTTCCTCCTCGAAAAAATCGCCTGGAATGTCCCATAATCTTTTTCGCTGTGATTCCGCCACCAGGCAGAACTTCAGTAAAATTGTTATAGCCGACCTTGCCCAGAGGATATTCCAGGAAAGGAGATTTGCGGTTGATGAGACTTTTGGGGATTCTCACTATTTTCATTTGTTTATCCGTGCTGTTTCCCGCTGGCAATTCCTTGGCAATGGCATTGATCTTCAAGGACATGCAGTATTCCTTCCAGACGCTCCGGACCCTGGGCTATGCCGTGAGCGGCGGCGCCGATATCGGCGAAGTCCTCAAAACAGCCTATGCCATCAGGGAAGGCGACGACGAGAGTTGGCACCGGGAATGGTTTAAGACTGCGGCACAGCGCGAGAAAGCGGGAAACGATTTCCTGGCCCAGCGACGAAAAATCAGCGCCAGACAAGAGTTCTTCAAGGCTTCAAATTATTACCGCACCGCCGAATTTTTCCTTCATGCCAACCCGAAAGATCCGCGCATTTTGTCGACCTGGAGGAAAAGCCGGGACTGCTTCCTGAAAGCGGCAAAACTGGCCGATCACCCCATAATACCGGTGGAAATTCCCTTTGAAGGAACCACCTTGCCCGGCTACCTGTGCCTGGTCGACGGGTCCGGGACAAGGAGACCCCTATTGATTGTTCACTCAGGCTTTGACGGCACGGCGGAAGAGCTATACTTTGAAACCGCCTGCTTTGCCGTTAAGCGGGGCTACAATGTGCTCCTCTTTGAAGGGCCGGGGCAGGGCCGGGTGATCAGGGTGCAAAGGCTGCCCTTCCGCCCCGACTGGGAAACGGTGGTAACGCCGGTAGTCGATTATGCCGTTACCCGAAAGGAAGTCGACACCGACAGAATTGCCCTTATGGGCCTCAGTTTCGGCGGCTACCTTGCACCCCGGGCCGCGGCCTTTGAAAAGAGAATTAAGGCCTGCATTGCCAACGGCGGGGTATACGACTTCCACCTGACCGCACACTTGACGCCGGAAGACGAAAAGTACCTCGATACCAAAGAGGGGGCTGACGAGATCGACAAAGTGTTATACGGGAAAATGAAAACAAATCCCTCCCTCCGGTGGGCCATAGGCAATGGCATGTTTACCTTTCACGCCGAATCTCCCAGTGAATGGCTGAAAATGACCAGGCCTTACACCATGAAAGAAGTTGCCGGGCGCATCACCTGCCCTATGCTCGTGGTTGATTCCGAAGCAGACAAGGACATGCCGGGGCAGGCGCCGAAACTTTATGAGGCCCTCAACTCGCCGAAGCATTTCATCATGTTTACCAGGGAAGAAGGGGCGGAAGAACACTGTCAGATGGGAGCCTTGCTCATATCGAACGCCCGGATTCTCGACTGGCTGGATGACATTATGATGAAAAGTCAGGGCTGGAATTAAGGTGAGTCGAGAAGTCGTCATCGCCTGCCTCAGGCAAAGCTCCTCGGGCGGACGGAAGCTCTTGCCGGCCGCCCTTGAAAATTGAAAAGCCGGAAAAAAACCGGGAGCAAAGGCAGGGGCCTTTTCATCAGCTCCCGACTCATCACCGCCCCATCAGCGCGAAAACACCCCAGCCCAGGTATTCTCGCGTGTAAGCAGCGTAGCGCTCGGGTTCCGAGGTCAGTTTGGCTCGAACATCTTTCGCCAACTCATCGTCGGGATTGGCTTCAAGCCATCGGCGCATGGTGAGCCATTTGGCCGCCTCGTATCTGTCCCAGCCGTCTTGGTCAGCCAGAACCATCTCTACGACGTCGTAGCCGAGGTGGCCGAAAGACGCGAGAAGTTCCGGAAGCCTGAGAAAGTCGGAGATTGAGTTGGCAAGACACCCTTTGGCAACATCTTCCGTCGGCGGTAACTGCCGCCAGTAGGGCTCGCCGATGAGGATGATCCCTCCGGTGCGCAGGCTCCGAGCCAGAAGCTCTATAGTGCCGACGACTCCCCCGCCGATCCAGGTGGCACCGACACAGGCTGCCACATCGACCTTCTCGTCAGCCACATAGCCGGCGGCATCGCCATGGATGAACTTGACTTGATCGGTGACGCCGAGTTCTTCAGCGCGGAGTTTCGCTTGCTCGGTGAACAACCGGCTCATGTCGATGCCGGTGCCGATGACGCCGTGGTCACGCGCCCAAGTGCACAGCATCTCCCCCGAACCGCTGCCGAGGTCGAGCACTCGGGCCCCCGGTTCCAGACGCAGCGCCGCGCCGAGAGTGGCGAGCTTCTCGGGTGTGATCGGGTTGTGGATGCGGTGGGCGCTTTCGGTGATGTTGAATATCCGTGGTATGTCCATTTCGGGAAATCTCCTTACTGGCGTGAATAGACTCGGCCACTGCATAACTTGTGGCAGATGCAACAGCAGCGTCCTGCAGCGACAAGGGCTAAGTCGACGACATCCTTTGGGAAGATCATCGCGCCTCTCCTGATTTGAGAAGTCGCTCCGTCAGTTCCAAGACATCCACAGGCCGGAAGCACTGTTGCCAGAGAGCATTCCGGAAGGCGATCAGATCCCGGCCTAGATGCTGGACGTAATCAGCCGGCGGCGCGCCTTGGATAAGCATCCCCTGGCTACACCAGGGTTCTCCCGAGGTCGAGGTCAGGGAATCATGCTTTGGCATCTGGTAGTCGTTGATAAAGTATTGGAGGAGATTGTAAGATGCAATGAGAGTTAAGTGAAGCCAGATTTATAAGTCAGCCCACCGAACAGAAGAATTTTAGTGGGACAATAGATGGAGAATGCTTTTTTCTATGCCCACACCCCGGGAAAAACCGGAAGTTGGCATAAACTCCGGAACCATCTTCTAAATGTCGCCCGGTTGGCGGCAACTTTCGCGGCTCCCTATGGTTTTCAGGACAGCCGACTGCTTAGGGCACAAGGACACAAGTGCGAGCATCACCGTCAAAATTTTGACTGAGGCCTAAGTAGCTGAAATTACTCAGTGTGGTAAAAATGATACTCGCAACGGTAACTGCTTGATTTTTATGGCAAAGCAGCGTATTTTCAAAAATGGGTCAGCCCTAAGGGGGGGGTACCCCCCCTGTCATCCTCGTTTTTGGCCCCTGGCGCCCGCATGGTTGCTGGGCGAAAAAAGGGAGGGGTAGGAAACCTTGACCTGATTAAGAAGGGATTGCGACCTAACTCTACCCCCTTAAGGCTCGGCTTAGGGGTTTGCCTCGTAGGAAACCTTGACCTGATTAAGAAGGGATTGCGACCTTACCCTTGAGCTTGTCGGCCAACTGTTCGCTTCTGGGTAGGAAACCTTGACCTGATTAAGAAGGGATTGCGACCATTGGGTTAGCGGCCTCAAACCGCTTCACCCCATAATGTAGGAAACCTTGACCTGATTAAGAAGGGATTGCGACTGCTCCCCTGTAGGCGCTCTCGACCCCCGCCTAAGAGTAGGAAACCTTGACCTGATTAAGAAGGGATTGCGACCGAGACTAATCGCGCCGAGCTCATAGGCTCGACGCAAAGTAGGAAACCTTGACCTGATTAAGAAGGGATTGCGACCATACTCACGCTTGAAAGGTTTACTGTATTCCTCAAAAAGTAGGAAACCTTGACCTGATTAAGAAGGGATTGCGACTACCGGTTGCCTTCTCGAGAGCTTCCGTTAGCTCGCGAATCTGTAGGAAACCTTGACCTGATTAAGAAGGGATTGCGACTATTCACCATCGCATTCAGGCCTGTACCGCGCCGGGACCGCGTAGGAAACCTTGACCTGATTAAGAAGGGATTGCGACCCTTCTGCTCAAGCTCTTTCTTTGTCATGATATCTCTGTAGGAAACCTTGACCTGATTAAGAAGGGATTGCGACTCCTCAGCCAAATCAGCCAGGGTGGAGGCGATGCCGAGTAGGAAACCTTGACCTGATTAAGAAGGGATTGCCTCTTACAGCATAAGTTGCTCTGTACTCTTAAGAATGTCCATCAAAACAAAACCCCCTGAAATATCAGGGGGTTATTTTTTTCTGGCTCCCCTTTTTGGACTCATTTCGAACTGAGTTGCTGATGCCTTCCGAGGAAACTCTTATACTTTTCGGTATGTTCCCCAAAGAAGGTGCCATTGATGTATAATGAATACTAACCAGTTTTAAAGGAGATGGAAATGCATACGTTAACGCGCATCACCTTTAATCCCGAGGTCATGGGGGGGAAGCCCTGTATTCGGGGCATGCGGGTGACGGTGGGGGCTATTGTGGGATTGATCGCTGCCGGCAAGACAGTTGATGAAGTGCTGGCCGAGTACCCATACCTGGAGCGAGAAGATGTATTGGAGGCTTTGGCATACGCCGCCTGGCGTTCCGAAGAAAGGGAAGTGCCCCTGGCCCTCCCATGAAAATTTTGATCGACATGAACTTGCCACCTCGTTGGGTGGATATATTTGCCAAGGCGGGCAATGAGGCGGTTCACTGGTCGCAGGTGGGCGCTCCCACCGCCAGCGACCGGGAGATCATGACTTGGGCCAAAGAAAATGACTATATCGTCTTTACCCACGACCTCGATTTTTCTGCTTTGCTGGCGGCTACGCAAGGGGCTGGACCGAGCGTAATACAGGTTCGTACTCAAAACATCCTTCCGGAAGCCGGTGGGGACTTGGTTATGGATTCTCTAAAACGGTTCCGCAGCGAACTGGAAAAAGGAGCTATAATTACTATCGACCCAATCCGATCCAGGGTGCGGATTTTGCCTTTAAAAGGTCCGGATTTAAATGACTAAGAAATTTTGCCTAGCGGTTTCGGTTCCGTTTGTATTTATGATATCTGTTTTATTAATATCATATTCTTATAAAAACTGGGAAAATCCACTTATTGCAACAGGAACTGTCGGGGCCGCTATTGCCGCTGTTTGGGCAATAATTTATTTAGAAATAATAAAACCAAGGCTTGATCGCCCAAAAATAGAAATTAGAGAGCCAGGATTTAATCCTAAATTCTACAGATATGCACCAGAAAAAGAGAAAGGGAAACAAATCGGAATAGGTTATTACATTAACATATTATTGATAAATAGCGGCGAACGCATGGCAATAAATTGTCAACCAGTCTTGACCGGTATGTGGAAATTCAATAACAGTAAGTGGATAAAAGAATTAAACTGGATTGCAGTACCTTTGAGATGGGCCGCTGGAGAGGATATCGTTGATTTAGGACCATCGCAGAAAATCAGAGAAGAACGGAACTTGGTTCCTCATCGACCTTATTATTTCAACCTGGGAAATATTTCAACAAGATACCCCCAAGTTTTTAAAATATTACAAATAATGAAGCTTAATGCTCAAGATGATGAGTTAAGTCCTGGAGAATACTGTTTTGAGGTCAGGGTTACTGGTGAACAAGTTGATCTCCCCCCAAGGTATTTCTATGTGACATGGCGCGGGGGGTGTACCGACAATTTAAATGAAGTGGAGCAGAGATTTATTGTTTCCATGAAGGATAATCCGCCTGCCTAACAATCTGGAAAATATTTCTTAAAACAAAACCCCTTGAAAAATCAAGGGGTTATTTTTTTCGTGGCTCCCCGGGACGGACTCGAACCGCCGACCAAGTGGTTAACAGCCACCCGCTCTACCTGCTGAGCTACCGGGGAGTATGTCTGACGCGCCTTGGCTGGGGGACTAGGATTCGAACCTAGATAAGCAGATCCAGAGTCTGCTGTCCTGCCGTTGGACGATCCCCCAACAACTTTTTAAGTATAAATTCTTGCCCATTCTTGTCAAGCTATTTGCCCCGGCTGCAATCCGCCTTTGGAAGAGGTTTTTGGGCTTGACAGCCGCAGCCTCTCCCTTTATAAAGCCCCAAGGATGGGCGATGGAGCTCGCCGGGGCGGTTACTTTGTTTCTCGTCCGAACTGCGGCTGACGCTGATAGCTCCTGATTGCGGTTCACAATCAGGAGCTTTTTTCTATGGATTTCAGCACCTTAAAGGGAGGGGCGCATGGCCATAAGCCTGGCCTTCATTATCATCCTGGGTCTGGGAGCGGATTACCTGTTTCGGCGGTTGAAGCTGCCGGGGCTGGTGGGCATGCTCCTGGTGGGCATGTTGGTGGGCCCCCATGTGCTGGGGCTGCTCCGGCCGGAAATGATGGCCGTGTCCGCCGATTTCCGCAAGATCGCCCTGATCGTCATACTGCTTAGGGCGGGCTTTGAACTGCGCAAAGACGTTCTCCACCGCACGGCCCGCCCCGCGGTCCTCATGTCTTCCGTCCCCGCCTTGTTTGAGATTGCCGGCGTGGTGCTGCTGGCCCCCTTTTTACTCAATCTAACCCCCCTGGAGGCGGCCATTCTGGGCACCATTTTAGGCGCGGTGTCGCCTGCAGTGGTGGTCCCCCTGATGATCGACTTCATGGAGCGGGGCAAGGGGGCCAAAAAAGGCATCCCCACCCTGGTGCTGGCCGCTTCGGCCATCGACGACGTCTTTGTCATCGTCATTTTCACCATTTTGCTGGCCATGGAAAAAGGGCAGCAGGTCAATTTCGCCTGGCAGGCGGCCAGCATCCCCATTGCCATCGTGCTGGGCATCATCCTGGGCCTTATCCCCGGCTACCTGCTCTATAAACTCTTCAGCAAATTCGATTTTGTCAGTCCCCGGCGCACCATCATCGTCCTCGGCGTGGCCATTGTCCTGACCTGGGTGGAGGACCTGACCCATCAATTCATCCCCATGGCCAGTCTGTTGGGCGTCATGGCCCTGGGGTTCATTATTTTGGAGAGGCAGGAAAGCCTGGCCCACCAAATTTCCCAGAAACTGAAACGCGTCTGGGTCTTTGCCGAGCTGCTTCTCTTCGTACTGGTGGGGGCCCAGGTGAACCTGTCTGTGGCCTGGGACTCAGGCCTGGCCGGACTGGCGGTGATTTTCGGAGCCTTGGTCTTTCGCTCGGCGGGCACCTATCTGTCGGTGTTGGGGGCCGGCCTGGACTGGCGGGAAAAGCTCTTCTGCGTGGTCTCCTATATCCCCAAGGCCACGGTGCAGGCGGCCATCGGCGCCATCCCTTTGGAGGCCGGGGTGCCCGGCGGCGAAGTCATCCTGGCGGTGGCGGTGCTCTCCATCCTGGCCACCGCGCCCATCGGCGCCATCGGCATCGCTCTGTTCGGCGAAAGGGTTCTTAAGCGGGACGAAATGTCCGTGTACCGCTTCAAGGTGCTCCGGGAGCAGTTGAAGCTGCCCCGGGTGGGCGATAGAGTCCGCCACAAAGGCACCGGCACGGTTTGGAAAGTTATTGAAGAAAAAGAGGTATGGGTGCAGTTGCCCCCCGGAGATAAAGGAGGTGGCCCGGCACCGGCTCTTTACCTGCGGTATTGGAAGCCCCGCCCGGACCTGCCTGCCGGCAAAGGCAAGACCATGAGCCATTGCTACACCCCTGAGGACTATTCTTTTTACCACCACTGGGAGATCCTGGAAGAATGAGCCCCATGCAAATAAGGCTTCTCTGAAGGACGCTTCAACCTTGAATCCCGCCCTCGTCATTCTTAATTTGAAGAATAGCAATAATTCAAAAAGGTTCAGGTAGGAGGGCGGCCATGCAAGATTACGAAAAGATTATAGAGGAAAAGGGGTTGCCCGAAGTCGGGCAGACGGTGCGCAGCAAGAAATACGGCACCCTGTGGCGCGTTATGGAAAAACGGGAAGTCTGGCAGAACATCGACCCGGACCCCAAAACCGGAGAACCCCGCATGGTGCCGGCCATTTACCTGGCCTATTGGCGCATACGGGATGACATGCCGCCCGGGGTCGGCAAAATGATGGGCTATTTGTACACCCTTTACGACAATACCTTCGCACTCAATTGGGAAAAAGTTCCACCGGAATAACATCAATCAAAGCTGGGGCCGCATTGAGGCCGGAGCCGACGCTGCTCCGGCCTTTATTTTCGGCGTTATGGTTTAAACCAAACCGCCTTCACGCCATTCTTGGAGTCATTTATTCCCCGAACCTGCCGAAAAGTTTTATAATCCGGCCAAGTTTTTAATTTCTTTTTTGAGGCTATCCATGAGCATCCGCAGCTATCTTATCCTATCCTATCTGGCCCTGGTCCTGCTAATCACCGCCGGCATGCTGGCCGGCGCGCATTGGGTGGGGAAAAAAGTCAGGGCCCAAAGCGCGGCCTTCTCTGAGAATGGGGTCCGGCAGGTGACCCAGGCCAACCTGCGGCTGTCCGAGGACATCCTGAAGATTCACGGTGAATTCGCCGTAGAAGACATCGCTCAAGCCGTGGCCAAGGAGCTCTCTTATATTCTTAAAGGCAAAAAATCTTACAATTACGCCAATATGCGGCGCAACCAAGCCCTGCGCGACCTCGCCACCCAGCCGATCCGCACCCCGGAAGGGGTGGCGGGTTATGTGGATCTCCTGGACAATAAGGGCATCGCGGTCCTGCATCCGAACCGGGAGGTGGAAGGGAAAAACTTCCGGCTCTGGGCCGGCGAGTTTCCAGACATGTGGCGGCTGGTGGAGCGTTCCTTCACCGAGCCTCTGGTGAAAGGCTACTATTCCTTCCTGGATAAGAACGGCCGGGCGCGGCAAAAGTTCATGGCCCTGGCCCAAGTGCGGGGCACCCCCTTCATCGTCGCTTCCGTGGTCAACATCGACGAGTTCTTTCTCCCGGTGCACACCAAAATCAACCAATCCGGACAGGAGGTCGCGGGGCTGGCGAGACACGGCATAAAACAGTATTATGACGAGCTCGATTGGCGGGTAAAAATGGTGGGCCTCATCGGCGCCGGCGGCTTCAGTCTCATCGGCCTTTTGTTCGGGCTGTTTTTCGCCACCGCCATCTCCCGGCCCCTGGTCCGGTTGCGGGACGGGGTGCGGGAGATCGGCGAAGGCAATTTCGAGGTGGAGGTTCCGGAAAAGGGCGCCAAGGAAGTGGCGCAACTGGCCCACTCCTTCAACGAGCTGGGCGAGCAGCTCACCGACTATATCGCCAAGCGCGACTTCATCCGGGACACCTTCGGCCGCTACGTCACCCATGAAGTGGTCAAGCGCCTCCTGGAGTCCGAGGGCGGCCTGGCCCTGGGAGGCGAAACCCGGGAGGTCTCCATCCTCATGAGCGACCTCAGGGGTTTTACCGCGCTCACCTCCGAAATGACTCCTGATGAGGTCATCACCTTTCTCAACCGCTATTTGGCCCGCATGATCCAGGTGCTCACCGACTATAAGGCGATAATTGATGAAATTATGGGGGACGGGATTCTGGCCTTTTTCGGAGCCCCGGAACCCCTGGACGAACACCCGGCCCAAGCCGTGGCTTGCGCCCTGGCCATGCAGAAGGCCCTGGAGGATGTGAACGCGGCCAACGCCCGGGACGGCTTGCCGCACCTGGAAATGGGCATCGCAGTGGGCACCGGCCAGGTGGTGGTGGGCAACATCGGCTCCGAAACCCGCACCAAGTATTCCGTGGTGGGCTCGCCCGTCAACTTCGTGTCCCGCATGGAGTCCTTCGCCCTGGGGGGCCAGGTGCTTATCAGCACCGGGACCTTCAGCCAGATTAAAAACCTCATCGAGGTAGGCGAAGTGTTGGAAGTGCAAATGAAGGGCTTCCCCGGCCGGGCCACCTTATTCGAGGTGACGGCCATCGGCCCGCCATACAACCTGCGAGTGGAAAAAAAACAGGAACTCCTTACGGATCTGACCGCGCCGCTGCCGGTTAACCTCTACCGCATGCGGGACAAGGCAGTGATCGATAAGCTGCCGGAGGTTTTAATCACCCGTCTCTGCGATACCGCGGCGACGCTGCAGTTTTCCGGCGAACTGCATGAATGGGAGGATGTGCGCCTCAAGCTGTTGAATGAGCAGCGGCAAGAGCTGCCCGGCAAAATTTACGGCAAGGTGCTTTCTATCCAACTCGCCGACGACGGGCCCGGCCAGGCACAGGTCCGCTTCACTTCGGTATCGCCGGACCTGGCCGAATATATCCGGCAAGCCGCGGCAATGGGGGCAAGTTAAATGTAGGCCGACGCTCTTACCGGCGCAGAACCGCCGGCCCCGGCGGTTCTAAATTTTCTGGCCTTTTTCCGAATGAATCGGGGGCGGAGCGTAACAGGGGCAGGTGAAGCCGCGGGACTCGCTTTTGGCCGGGCTTCCGCCCGGAGATGCCCAAAAATAGATAACCGCCAGGACCGCGATAATCGCAACTAAAATACCCAAGGCCAACCAAGCCAGGCCTAATGGCAGTAATTGATTTAAATATTCCAAACACATGGCATTCTCAGGCACAAATTGGTAACCGGCAAAAAGGGTGTGGGGAAGTCTTACTGCAATAATTGATTGAACTCTTCTACAGTTAATCCCGACTGCCTGATAATGGCCCGCAATGTACCTCTATCCAATTCTTTATGATCAGGAACTATAACCTGGCAAAATGGCTGTTGGCGGCGTAAGATTATATGGCTGCCTTCTTGTCTCTTGATGGAAAAGCCGGCCCTGATCAACGCCTTTACACAATCCCGCCCCGAAATCCTGGGCAAAGTGCTCAAACAGCCACCATCATCGCTTCAAAACGCTCTTCGGGGACGGGCAGGCCATCATCTTCCAAGGCTTTGATATATCCTTGAATAGCCTCTTTGATATTGGCAATCGCCTCTTCCCTGGTCTTGCCCTGACTGATGCAGCCGGGTAGGCTGGGAACTTCGACTACCCAATAATTGTCTTCCCCAGGATAAATAATTACCTGTCGCATCTTTTTACCTTCTGCTTAAAATATTTATTTTGCCCCGGCATCATTATCGTCGTTCCCCAGTGTGTAATTTAGGAGAGCCATGCATGAACTTTGAAAATCTGGTGGCACAGGCTTTCCAGCCTGTGCGATCGGTCAACAATTTTCAGGGCGGTTTGATCCTTCAGCCTCACTCAAACTTCTCATCAAAAACCTTCATGGCGCAGAATTTGCCGCACATGGTGCACTGGTCTTCCTTGGCCTGGGAGAGTTCCCGGTAGAGCCGGGCCTTGGCGGGGTTCATGGAGAGCTCGATCTGGGTGCGCCAGTCCAGGGCCCGGCGGGCCTGGGACATTTTCAAATCCCAGTCCGCAGCGCCGGGGATGCCCAGCGCGATGTCCGCGGCGTGCGCCGCGATGCGGCTGGCCACCACCCCGTCGATGACGTCCTCCACCTCGGGCAGCTTCAAATGCTCGGCCGGCGTGACGTAGCACAGAAACGAGGCCCCGAGGCTGGCGGCCAGGGCCCCGCCGATGGCCCCGGCGATGTGGTCGTAGCCCGCGGCCACGTCGGTGACCAGCGGCCCCAGCACATAGAAGGGCGCGCCGGCGCAGTACTTCTGCTGGAGGCGGACGTTTTTCCGGATCGCGGCCAGGGGCAGGTGCCCGGGGCCTTCCACCATGACCTGGACGCCCACGGCCCAGGCCCGCTTGGTGAGTTCGCCCAAAAGCTTCAGTTCGTGAAGCTGGGCCCGGTCGGTGGCGTCGGCCAGGCAGCCGGGGCGCAGGCCGTCCCCCAAGGACAGGGTGACGTCGTATTTTTTGGCGATGTCCAGCAATCGGTCGAAGTGTTCAAACAAGGGGTTCTCTTTGCCGTGGCGGCGCATCCAGGCGATGGTGAAGGAGCCGCCCCGGGAGACCACCCCGGTGACCCGCTTTTTCAGCAGGGGCATGGCGGCCCGGGTGACGCCGCAGTGCACCGTGACAAAGTCCACCCCCTGCTCCGCCTGGTGCTCCACCATGTCGAGGAACCAATCGGCCTTGACCTCCTCGATGGACTTGGCTTCCACCATAATTTGATAAACAGGGACGGTGCCGAAGGGCGCGGGGCAGTCGGCCAGGAGATTGGTGCGGATGAGGTCCAGGGGGCCGCCGGTGGACAGGTCCATGATGGCGTCCGCGCCGTACTCCAGGGCCGCAGCCTGCTTGGCCAGCTCTTTTTCCAGGCTGATGTCGTGGGGGGAGGTGCCGATGTTGGCGTTGATCTTCACCCTGACGCCGGTGCCGATGGCGATGGCTTTCAGGCCCTGATGCCTGCGGTTGCAGGGCACCACGAGCGTGCCTTTCTCCAAGCCCCGGCGGATGGCTTCCGCCTCGAGGCCCTCCGACCTGGCCGCCTGCTGCATGGCCCGGGTGATTTTACCGTTCAGCGCCGCTTGCCGTTGCGTCATAGTGTTGAAATTGTATCGAAAACCTGTGGAAAAAGAAACCGGGAAGACGGCCCAGGCAGGCAAGTGCGCCTCTATCGTTGCTACAATTGTTCCTTTTAAACCTCACTGAAAAACGGCATCAAATATTTGTGCCCCCCCAATCCCCTGACCCCCGGCCGCTGCTTTTTTGCGCATATTTTTTGCATTTAGCCCCGAATCGGGTAAAATGAGCTAATTTATAGATTGCGCCAATGATATGAAACAACTGGCCATTCTGGGCTCCACCGGCTCTATCGGGCAAAGCGCCTTGGCGGTGGCGGCCGATCACCCTGAAGAGTTCCGCATAATCGGCTTGGCCGCCGGCAGGAATACCGCCCTGCTCGCGAAGCAAGTCAGGCTTTTTCGGCCCGCGCTGGTCTCGGTTCAGGATGAAGCCTCGGCCCGGCAGCTCGGCGCCGCGCTCAACGGTCCCGGCACCCCGGAAATCCTCTGGGGGCCGGCCGGAGCCAAGGCCGTGGCCGCGACCCCGGACGCGGACCTGGTGCTCTCGGCCATGGTGGGCGCGGTGGGGCTTGAGCCGACCCTTGCGGCCATCGAAGCCGGAAAGAACGTGGCCTTGGCCAACAAAGAAACCCTGGTGGCGGCCGGCCCTCTGGTCATGGAACGGGTCAAGGCCAGAGGCGTGGCCCTGATTCCCGTGGACAGCGAGCACAGTGCCATTTTTCAGACCCTGCAGGGGCAGCGGCGGGAAGACGTCAAAAAGCTCTGGCTCACCGCGTCGGGAGGCCCCTTCCGCTCCTGTGACCTGGCCGAGCTTGAGACCGTAACGCCCGCCCAGGCCCTGAAACACCCCAACTGGAACATGGGGGCCAAGATCACCATTGATTCAGCCACCATGATGAACAAGGCCCTGGAGGTCATCGAAGCCAGCGTCTTGTTCGGCCTGCCCGTCAGCCAAATCGAGGTGTGCATCCACCCCCAGAGCATTATTCATTCCCTGGTGGAATTCGTGGACGGCTCCTGGCTGGCCCAGTTGGGCGTGCCGGACATGCGCCTGCCTATCGCCTATGCTCTGACCTATCCCCGTCGTCTGTCGCTGAACTCCAATCCCCTGGACCTCGCCGCGGTGGCCCAGCTCACCTTTGAGCGCCCTGATTTTCAGCGGTTTCCCGCGTTGCGGCTGGGTTATGAGGCAGCCCAAATCGGCGGCACCATGCCCGCGGTCCTGAATGCCGCCAATGAAATGGCGGTGGCCGCATTTCTGGACAATCGCCTGCCTTTCCTCGGCATCCCCATGTTGGTGGAACAGACCATGAAAGCTCATGCGGCGGAACCCATCGCCAGCCTGGAACAGGTGTTGGCGGTTAATGAGTGGGCCAGAGAATTCTCCTCCATGCTGCTGAGAGAGAGAAATATTCCAGGTTGATGATTCTTAAAATGTTAGAAATCAGGAGAAGCTATCCAGCATGACCACCATAATCGCCACCATCGTGGTGCTCGGCATTTTGGTCTTCGTCCATGAGTTCGGCCACTTTCTTTTGGCCAAACTGCTCAAGGTGCGGGTCGAGGCTTTTTCCCTGGGTTTTCCCCCCAAGCTGTTGAGCAAAAAAATCGGGGAAACCGAATACCGCCTTTCCGTCATCCCTTTGGGCGGCTATGTCAAGCTCCTGGGGGAAAATCCGGATGAGGAAGTGCCGCCGGAGCTTCAACCCCGGTCTTTTTCGCACCACCCTCTGTGGCATCGCACCCTCATTGTGCTGGCCGGCCCGGGCTTCAATCTCCTGTTTTGCGTGCTGGCGCTTTTCCTGCTCTTCGGCTTTTCGGGCATTCCTTATCTCACCACCACCATCGGCAGCGTGAAACCCGACTCACCCGCGGCCCAGGCCGGTCTGCAGCCGGGGGACAAGGTACTGGCGCTGAATGACAACAAAGTGCGGCGTTGGGACGAACTTTCATCCCTGATCCGAGAAAACGGCGAGCGCCCGCTGGTGCTGCAGGTAAAGCGCGGGGACCAGACCTTTCAAGTGAAGATCACCCCGGAGACCATGGAAACCACCAACATCTTTGGGCAAAAGGTTTCCGCAGTGCTCATCGGCGTGGGCTCCGCCAACGAGTTGGAGGTCGAAAGGGTCGGAGTTTTTAGGGCCTTTGGCGAAGGGGTGTCCTACACTTATCGCATCCTGGCCTTGACCGTAGTGAGCATCTATAAGCTCATCACTCAGGAAATCCCGGTAAACACTCTGGGGGGGCCCATCCTTATCGCCCAGGTGGCCGGGCAGCAGGCCGAGCAAGGCTTCTCGTACCTGCTGCACTTCATGGCCATCTTAAGCGTTAACCTGGCCCTGTTGAATCTATTGCCGATTCCCATACTGGACGGCGGCCACTTGTTTTTCATCCTGTGGGAGGCCGTCCGGGGCAAGCCCATGGCGGTGAAGCACCGGGAAATGGCGCAGGCCATGGGCCTGATGCTTATTCTGGCCCTCATGGTGCTGGTGTTTTATCAGGACATCATGCGCCTGATCTCGCCGCAGCAATAAACCCGCCGCCCCTGATGCTTATTCTGGCGGTGGAAACGGCAACGGACCGGGGCAGCCTGGCCCTGGCGGATGCAGGCCGGGTGGTGGGTGAATATGCCTTCACCGCGCCCGGCAGCTATCTCCAGCATCTTCTCCCCGGGCTGGAGGCGCTCCTGGCCGCGGCCGGCCGCCGGCTTTCGGAAGTCGATGCCTTAGCGGTCAGCCAGGGGCCAGGCAATTTCACCGCCCTGCGCATCGGCTTGGCCACCGCCAAAGGACTGGCCTGGTCCCTGGGTGTTCCCTTGGTGGCGGTGTCCACTTTGGAGGTTGTGGCCGCGCAAATCCCGGAACCTGACAGGCCGGTCGGGGTGCTGATCGACGCCAAGCGCCGGGAGGTATATTTAGGGCTCTATGATTTCTCCGAGGCCCGGGCCCAGGAGCTTGACGATCCCCGGCGCCTGCCGCTGGACGCCCTGCCGGCGCGGCTGTCGCCGCCTCTTATCCTGACCGGACCGGGGCTTAGCGCGTATGAGGAGTTTTTGCGGACCAGCCTTGACCCGGAAATTCAACTGGCCCCCCTGGAAATGAGACATCCCCAGGCCTCCACCCTGGCCCGTCTGGCTCGGGACCGCCTGCAGGCCGGCATCACGGTTTCTCCCCAGGACCTGAGTCCCACTTATCTGCGCCCGGCCCTCTAAATTGGACATTATATTTTGCACTTCCGCGATGCTTTCCTCAACATATTGTATTTGCTAAGATTATAAACCACAAATTCTTTGGGGAGAACAATGTAAAAACTTGACAGAAAACTGAAAAAGTGATAAACATTTTTAAGTTAAGATATTAAAATTATAATAAATTTTCTTTCGAGGGCGTATGCCGGTCAGGGACCCCAGGTCCTTAAATTTAGTTACCTCTTCTGGCTTGCTTTGCCCCCAGGAATCTTTGTCTCAATCTTCCCTTATGAAGATTTACCTTAACGGCCCGACAGGCGCGTTGCTGACCGCAGCGGCACCGGACCTGCCAGCCGACCGCGTGGTGCGCCCATGAGTCCAGCCCGGAAAATGCTCATCAATGCCGCCGACCCGGAGGAATTCCGGGTGGCCATCCTGGAGGAAGGCGTTCTCGAGGAGTTCGCTCTGGAAACCTCCAGCCGGGAATCTTCCAAGGGCAATATCTACAAAGGGGTCATAGTCAACATCGAACCCAGCCTGCAGGCGGCGTTTGTCAATTTCGGCAGCGTCCGTCACGGTTTTTTGCCGCTCTCTGAAGTGCACCCCGATTATTTCCAGAAGAAAGCCCCGGATAAGGGCAAAATTCGCATCCAGCAGGCTTTGCGCAAAGGCCAGGAAGTCATCGTCCAGGTCATCAAGGAGGAAAGCGCCTCCAAGGGAGCTTACCTCAGCACCTACATCTCCTTGCCTGGGCGCTATCTGGTGCTTCTGACCAAGCAATGCCATTTGGGCATCTCCCGCAAAATCGAAAGCGAAGAGGAACGGGGGCGACTTAAGGAATTAGCCCAAAAGTTGGGCGTGCCCCCGGAAATGGGCCTTATCGTGCGCACCGTGGGCGCCGAGGGCAATAAGCGCAACCTGTCCAAGGATCTGCAAATTCTGCTTAAAATTTGGGAAGATATCCAGGCGGCCGCGTCCCGGCCGGCCCCCTGCCTGCTTTACAAAGACCTGGACCTCATCACCCGCACCGTCCGGGACTACTTTTCCAAGGATGTCAAAACCATTCTGGTTGACGATCCCGAGGTCTACCAGGAACTGCGGAATTTCCTGCGCCTGGTGGCTCCGCATCAGGTCAGGGCGCTGAAACTCTACAAGGATAAACGGCCTTTGTTTATCCGGTACCAGATTGAAGACCAGATTGAACGGCTTTTCAGCGAGAGAGTGCCGCTCAAATCCGGCGGCACCATTGTCATCAATCCCACCGAAGCTTTGGTATCCATTGACGTCAACTCCGGGCGCTATACCAGCCAGCGCGAACTGGAGGAAACGGCCTTTAAAACCAACCTGGAGGCCGCGGATGAAATCGCCCGGCAGCTTCGGCTCAGGGATTTGGGCGGCCTGGTGGTTATAGACTTCATCGATATGAAGGACAAAAAGCACATCAAAGAGGTGGAGCGGGCTCTGAAACAGGCTTTGAAAAAGGACAAAGCCAGAGTCACCGTGGGACATCTCTCCCGCTTCGGCCTCTTGGAGCTGTCCCGTCAGCGTCTGCGCCCCGGGGCCGAAGTCACCACCTTTATCACTTGTCCCGCCTGTCTGGGCCGCGGACGCACCAAGTCGGTGCCTTCGCTGGGTCTGGGGCTGCTGCGCCAGATCAGCCTGCACGCCTCTCAGAACAGCCTGCGGGAGGTGCGAGTCGCGGCCAGCGAAGATGTGGCCAATTTTCTCTTCAATTTCAAGCGGCAGGATATCCTGGACCTGGAAAAGGAATTTAATCTGAAAATTGTCATCACTGCTCATCATGAAATCTCTCATGAGAGCATCAAGGTTGAATATCTCAAGGCTGAAGCCGCGGAGCCGGCCCAAGACAAGAACGTGACAAAGGAGTCCAAAAGTGCGCAGCAAGTTGATGAAATTAGGCCTGGAAAAATACCCGCACCGGTCCCTGCTCAAGGCCATGGGCCTGACGGATGAGGAAATTGAGCGCCCTCTCATCGGCATCGCCAATTCGTACAACGAGATCATTCCAGGCCATATTCATCTGGACAAAATCACCCAGGCGGCCGCGGCGGGCGTGAGACTGGCCGGAGGCACCCCCATGCAGTTCGGGGTCATCGGCGTCTGCGACGGCTTGGCCATGCACCACCAGGGGATGAAATACTCCCTGCCCTCCCGGGAGCTCATCGCCGACTCCGTGGAAATCATGGCCATGGCGCACCCCTTCGACGGCCTGGTGCTGGTGGCCAACTGCGACAAGATCGTGCCGGGCATGCTCATGGCGGCTCTGCGCCTGGACATCCCCGCGGTGCTTATCAGCGGCGGCCCCATGCTGGCAGGCCGCTTCCAGGGCCGCGAGGTTGACTTGATCACCGTCTTTGAAGGCGTGGGCGCGGTCAAGGCCGGCCGCATGGCTGAAGAGGAATTGCGGCAACTGGCGGAGTGCGCCTGTCCCGGTTGCGGCTCCTGCGCCGGCATGTTTACCGCCAATTCCATGAACTGCCTGTCCGAGGCCCTGGGGCTGGCCCTGCCCGGCAACGGCACCATTCCCGCGGTGGCCGCGGCCCGCTTCCGTCTGGCCAAGCAGGCCGGCATGAAGCTCATGGAGATGGTGCAGAAGCAGATCACCCCCCGGCAGATCGCCACCCTGGAGGCTTTCAAAAACGCCATGGCCGTGGATATGGCCCTGGGCTGCTCCACCAATACGGTGCTGCATGTGCCGGCCATCGCCAACGAAGCGGAAATCGACCTGTCCCTGGACCTGGTCAACGACATCAGCGCCAGAACTCCGCATCTGGCCTCCCTTTCCCCCGCGGGTGCCCATCACCTTGAGGATCTGGACCGGGCCGGCGGAGTTCCCGCGGTCATGCGGGTGCTCCTGGACGCCGGCCTGGTGTCCGGCGAGCCACTAAGCGCCACTTGCGCCAAAGTCTCAGACAACCTGGCTGACGTGAAAGTGCTGGACGAAGAGGTGATCCGCCCCATTTCCCGGGCCTATCACAAGGAAGGCGGCATCGCCATCCTCAGGGGCAACCTGGCCCCGGAGGGCGCGGTGGTCAAGCAGTCGGCCGTGGCCCCGGAAATGCTGGTGAACGAAGGCAAAGCCCGGGTTTTTGACGCTGAGGAGGCGGCCACCGAGGCCATTCTGGGCGGCAAGATCAGCAGCGGCGACATCATCGTCATCCGCTACGAAGGCCCCAAGGGCGGCCCGGGCATGCGGGAAATGCTCACCCCCACCTCCGCCATCGCGGGCATGGGCCTGGACAAAGAGGTGGCCTTGCTCACCGACGGGCGCTTCAGCGGCGGCACCAGGGGCGCGGCCATCGGCCACATCTCCCCGGAAGCCGCGGAGGGCGGCCTCATCGCCTTGGTCAAGGAAGGCGACCGCATCAAAATCGACATTCCGGGAAAAACCTTGACGCTCCTGGTTGATGAAGAAGAACTGGCTAAACGCCGGGCCGCTTGGCAGCCGCCGGAGCCCAAGATCAAGCACGGCTACGCCGCCCGCTACAGCCGCATGGTAAGCTCCGGCAGCAAAGGCGCGGTGTGCCAATGACTGACGCACGTCAAAGCGCCCGTATTGAACAAAGACCCGATTAGTTCTCGACCGGATTCTTGGGGGAGTAGTTAAAAGCATCAATCTTTCAACAATCTTCCGGGAGAATTCCGGCTTGACTTTGATAACCTCGGATTTCAGTCGAAGACGCGCTCCGGCATTGAAAATAAAAATATTAATTAAAGCAACTGGTTAACCAGGTTATCAACCAGACCTTTACAGCTTAATACTGCAACTACTTAAAATACTTTTATTCATATAAAAGGATGGCGCAATGAAGCTGAGAATCGAACGCGAGAATTTGCTGAAGGGTGTGGGCCGGACCCTGGGTGTGGTGGACCGGCGGGGCACGATGCCCATTCTGAGCCATTTCCTTATGGATGCGAAAGACTCTCAGATCATGGTGGCGGCCACGGATCTGGAGGTAAGCTTTCGGGGGGTGTATCCCGCCGAGGTCCTGGAGCCCGGCGCCCTCACTCTGCCGGCGCATTACTTCCATAACCTTGTCAAAGAGCTTCCCGGAGACATCCTGGAACTTACCGGCACGGAAAAATCCAACCTTCAGATTCAGGTGGGCGAATCCCGTTATCAGCTCCTGGGGCTGCCTGCGGACCAGTTTCCGCCTGTCCCTGAAATAACGGACCAGAACATGGCGGAGGTGGAATCGAAGCAGCTCAAGGAAATGATCGAAAAGACCATTTTCTCGGTGTCCATGGATGATCTCCAGTATCACCTCTCCGGCATTTTTTGGGAAAAAATTGAGTCGCCGGACGGTTTGCAGCTCCGCCTGGTGTCCACCGACGGCCACCGCCTCACCGTCATCCAGCGGCCGCTGCCGGCCAGCGAACAGTTCGCCATCGAAGACGGCATCCTTATCCCGCGCAAAGGTGTGGCGGAAATATCCCGGCTCCTGGCGGAAGAGGAAAAGGTGAGCCTGGGTCTGAGCAAGAAAAGCCTGGCCCTCAAGGCCGACAACAAGTTTTTGTTTATCCGCCTGCTGGAAAAGAAGTTTCCTGATTACCGGCGCATCATTCCCGAAGGCTTCGAGTTCCGCTTCAGCATAAACCGCCAGGCCATGTTCGACACCATCAAGCGCATTTCACTCCTGTCCACCGAGCGCTTCCGGGGCATCATCTTTAATTTGACTCCCGACACCTTAGAGATAAATTTCCAGAATCCCGAAGTGGGCGAAGGCCGGGAGCTCCTGCCCCTGGTGCTGGAAGAGGGGGACGCCTCCCAGCTTCCTATCCAGATCGGCTTCAATGCCCGCTACTTCCTGGAGCCCCTGGCGGCCATGACCGGCGAGGAAGTGGTCCTGGAATTGAATGACAAGGACCGGCCCTGCCGCATCATGGACAAAGACGACCCGGATTACTTCGGCATCATTATGCCCATGAGCTTGTGAAACTAAGGTTCGTTTTATCAACTTGGGCAGGAATATAGCTTGTAGGGGTAATCAACGGTAGATGGGCTAGGTATGGCCGGTAATGGTTATTGTGTCTTATTTAATGATTATTTCGGGCTCAGTGGTTATGACGGTTTTTGCAACTAAATTCCCATTTTCTTCAAGAATAAATGACTTAGAACTTTATGAAGAAAGATTTATTTTTTTAAATGGCTACCAGGTGTGGAAATATTCCTGGCTTTCCATAATTATTGGAACAACATTGCAATTATTTAATTACTTAATCACAATTAATTAAAAGTAGGGGCGCAATTCATTGCGCCCTGAAGAAAAAGCAGCAAGGACGTGATAAATCACGCTACAGAAGGAGAATCAATTTGACCGACTCCGACATCTCCCCCTACGAGCTGAGCGCAGGAGTTGAAATCAACCCAGAACTAGAGGGAGAGTACCGTGCCGAGCAGATCCAGGTCCTCAAAGACCTGGAAGGGGTGCGGGAGCGGCCCTCCATGTACATCGGCAACACCGGCATCGAAGGCCTGCACCACCTGGTCTATGAAGTGGTGGACAACGCCATCGACGAAGCCATGGCCGGGTATTGCACCGAGATCAGGGTGAGGCTCAACGCCGACCAGAGCGTCACGGTGGAAGACAACGGCCGGGGCATCCCCGTGGATATGCATCCCACCGAAAACCTGCCCGCGGTGGAAGTGGTCATGACCCGCCTGCACGCCGGCGGCAAGTTCAACAGCGGCGCCTACAAGGTGTCCGGCGGCCTGCACGGCGTGGGCGTGTCCGTGGTGAACGCCCTCTCCGACTTCCTGGAAGTGGAAATCCGCCGGGACGGCAAGGTCTATCACCAGACCTATGAGCGGGGCCGCACCAAGACGCCTCTGGTGGTCACCGGCGAAACCCGCCGCCGGGGCACCAAGGTGACCTTTCATCCCGACCCTCTCATCTTCCCGCACACGGTGTTTAATTACGACTTCCTGGCCCAACGCCTGCGGGAGCTGTCTTTTCTTAATGCCGGCGTGCGCGTCGCGCTGGAGGACGAAAGCACCGGCGAAAAGAACGAATATCATTATGAAGGCGGCATCATTTCCTACGTCAAATATCTAAACCGAACCAAGACGCCCATTCACCCGGACCCTATATATATCACCGGCGCCAAAAACGGCACTCAGATCGAGATTGCCTGCCAGTATAACGACACGTACAACGAGCAGATATTCAGTTTTGCCAACAACATCAACACCAAGGAAGGCGGCAGCCATTTAAGCGGCTTCAAAGCCGGCCTCACCCGGGCTATCAATCAGTATCTGTCGCAAAGCGACCTGGGGAAAAAATTCAAGGGCAACCTCCAGGGCGAAGACGTCCGGGAGGGTCTCACCGCGGTGGTGAGCATCAAGCTGCCTCATCCCCAATTTGAAGGGCAGACCAAGACCAAGCTGGGCAACAGCGAAGTCAAGGGCATCGTCGAAAACCTCCTCTATGAGCATCTCCTCACTTATTTCGGCGAGCATCCCCAGTTGGCCAAGCACATCCTGAGCAAGCTGCTGGACGCCGCCCGGGCCCGGGAGGCGGCCCGGCGGGCCCGGGACCTGGTTCGCAAGAAAGGCGCCCTGGGGGACATGACCCTGCCCGGCAAGCTCGCGGACTGCCAGGAGCGCAATCCCGCCAAGCGGGAGCTGTACCTGGTGGAGGGCGATTCCGCCGGCGGCTCCGCCAAGCAGGCCCGGGACCGCCGCTTCCAGGCCATCCTCCCCCTGAAGGGCAAAATCATCAACGTGGAAAAGGCCCGCTTCGAAAAAATCCTGGAAAACTCGGAAATCCGCACCCTGATTTCCTCTCTGGGGTCTGATCTGTCCAAGGATGAAATGAGTCCCGAAGACCTGCGTTACCACCGGGTCATCATCATGACGGACGCGGACGTGGACGGGGCCCACATCCGCACCCTGCTGCTCACCTTTTTCTATCGGCAAATGAAGTCCCTGATCGAGTCGGGCCATCTGTACATCGCACAGCCGCCCCTGTACCGCATCACCCGGGGCAGCGAAAAGATCTATCTCAAGGACGACGCCGAGTTCAAGCAATACCTGATCAAGCGTGGCGTCGACAAAAAGCGCCTGCGGATAAACGAGAACCTGTCTTTGGAAGGCGAGGCCCTGGTCCTGGCTGTGGAACGCGTCATCGCGTTCCAGGAATACCTGAACCGCTTCGAAAAGCGCGGCTTTCCCCAGGAGATCATGAAAATGGTGCTGGATCACGGCCTCAACGATAAATGGGCCTTGCGGGACCGCGACAAGCTGGAAGCTCTGGCTCAGGACCTGAATGACACGGAAAGATGGAAGGCCTTTCTGGAGTTCGATGAAGAACACCATGCCTGGGTCCTCATCGTTTCGCCGGCCAAGCGCGCCGCCAGCGCCGCCCGCCTGGATTGGGAATTGTTGGGAGGCAGCGACTTCCAATCCCTGGTGAAACTGAACCGGGATATGGGCGATTTTAAAAACCCGCCCTACCTCCTGGAGGAAAAAACCCGCACCCGGGAATTCGCTTTGCTGGAAGAATTGGTGACCGTTATCCTGGAAGAGGGCCAGAAAGGCTTATCCGTGCAGCGCTTCAAAGGTCTGGGCGAAATGAATCCGGAGCAGCTCTGGGAGACCACCATGGACCCGGAGACCCGGACCCTGCTCCAGGTCAACGTCATCGACGCGTCCCAGGCCGATGAAATCTTCACCATCCTTATGGGCGACAAGGTAGAGCCCCGTCGGGAATTCATCCAAAACAACGTCCTTGAATTGAACGAATTGGATATTTAACATTTGGAAGGGGACGGGGTTCAGGAATTGGAGGTAAGCGACTCCTGCCCGGCATCGTTATCGCCTGACCCCTGGTTCCTGGCCCCTGACCCCTTGATTTGTCCCACCAGCATCTAATATCCAAGGAGGACAACAACCATGGCGAAGCGCAAGGCGACGTACAGGATTTTTGTGACCCGGCGGGAAAGCATGTATGTGGGCGACCAGCCCGATCACAGCCTCATGCTCACCGAATTGGAAGGCGAGCCCGTCGAATTGACGGTAGGCGTGGCCGGCGAATTCATTTCCCGGCGCAGTGTGGGCTTTCATGATCGCATCAAGGGGGCCGGCAAGATGGAGGGCTACGCCCTCAGCACCTTCCAGCACGGCCAGGTTTACAGCCGCTTCGAGGGCCAGCGGGACGGCATGACCAAGATCACCAGCGGCACCTGGAAGGTGTACCGGGGCACCGGCAAGCTGACGGGCCTCACCGGCCAGGGCACCTTCACCGTGGAGCCCACCGACAAACCCCGGGAATTCATCCTGAAAATGGAAGGCGATTACGAACTGGGGGCAGGCTGAAAACTTATCCTGAGGCAAGGGGAGAACTCGAACCCGGGCCTTGGCGTGTCGAAAGGCTTGTTTTGGTGGAGAACATCTTATGAACTGCGATCGCTGCGGCGCCGCCACTGAGCCGGAAGACATCAAGGAGCATGGCGGCAAAAAGTTATGCGAAGATTGTTATCTGGACGCGGTCAGCCAGGTCAAAACCTGCGATCCCTGGGCCGTCCATCTGGCGAAAAGCGACAAAGTCCGCACCGGCGTCACCCTGACGTCCCGTCAGGAGCAGCTGTATAACCTGGTTAAGGAGTACAAGGAAATTCCTTTCCCCGAGGCCGCCCGCCGCCTGGACATGACGGAAGAAGAGGTGCGCCACGAGTTCGCCACCCTCAGGCATCTGGAGCTTCTTAAGGCCTGCAAGCGGGGCGACTTGGTCCTCATGACATTGTTTTAACGTTTGTAGGGAGGGCCGGGGAGCACGGGCCCCTGCCCTTCCCCACACCCCCTGCCAATCCTTGATTGGAGGTGGGGGTTCGGGGGAGGGGGTAAGGGCTTGGTGGCACAGGCTTTCCAGCCTGTGAAAGGCCCTTAGCCCCCTCCCCTAACATTTTCCCGCCGACAATTTTCTAAAAAAAATGACCACTCCTCCCGCCGACCTTGACTACGCCCTCATCCGCCGGGTGGCCGGCGGCCAGCATGACGCCTTGTCCGAACTCATCCGGCGGCACCAGCAGCGCCTCTTCCACCTGGCCTATCGCCTGCTCAAGGACCCCATGGAAGCGGAAGACGCGCTTCAGGAGGTCTTCGTCAAGGTCTATGAGCACGCCCATCGCTTTGAGCCCCAGGCCAGCGTGGCCGCCTGGCTGAACCGCATCACTGCCAATCATTGTTTAAACCGCTTGAGGCAGAGGCACCCCGCCGACTCCCTGGACCAGGATGAGGCCCCGATGGTGGCTGACCGCGGCCCCACCCCGCTTGAGAATCTGGAGGAGCAGGACCTGACCCGGCGCCTGGAAGCGCTGCTCGAAGCATTGCCCGAAAACCAGCGCCGGGCTCTCATTTTAAAACGCTTCGGCGGCCTCTCCTACCAGGAGATCGGCGAGGAAATGGACCTCTCCCCGCAGGCGGTGGACGGCTTGTTGAAACGGGCCAGGAAGACGCTCAAGGATGCTTTGAAGGATTACTTGGAGTGAGGTTTTTGGGGGAAAAGGGGAAAAGGGGAAAAGGGGAAAAGGGGAAAAGGCCAAATCTTGCCGTTCTTTTTTGCTGAAAACCAAAAACCAAAAACCAAAAACTGTTTTTAAAGCGGGAGCACAGGCATCCTGCCTGTGCGGAGAACCTGAAAGGCGGGCACGGAGGCCCGCCCCACCTCAAATTATTGAAATATAACTGTAGGACGCGGCACTAGGTCAGATAGGAGTGCAGGCCGGACAGCAGAAAGCTCACCCCGAAATAGGTGAAAAGCACCGCCATGAACCCCAGGACCGCGATCCAGGCGATGCGCCGGCCGGCCCAGCCCTTGACCAGGCGGGCGTGCAGCAGGCCGGCATAGACAAACCAGGTGATGAGGGACCAGGTCTCCTTGGGGTCCCAGCTCCAGTAGCGGCCCCAGGCCTGGTCGGCCCACACCGCGCCTGTCAGAATGCCCAAAGTCAGGAAGATGAACCCCAGGACCACGGCCTGATAGATGAGGCGGTCCATCTCCCGGAAAGCCGCGGCGGCTGCGCCCTTGGACGCCGCCGGGCCGGGGCGCGACTGCCAGAGGTAGATGAGCGCGGCCCCGAAAGCCAGGGCGAAGGCGGCGTAGCCCAAAAAAGCGGTCAGGACGTGGATGAGAAGCCAATTGCTTTTAAGGGCCGGCATCAGGGGCTTGATGCTGCTGTCCACCCCTAAGGAGGCGTAGGCCAGGAGCAGCGCCGCGAAGAGGGCCACCAACGACCCCAGGAAGCCGTGCAGATGACGGCGAAAAGTCAGCAATCCCAAAAGCGGCAGGCAGAGCGAGAAAAACACCAGGGATTCGTAGAAGTTGGACATGGGCACCTGCAGCACCGCCAGCCGCACGGCATCCCCAAAAGACTGCGGTGCGGCGTGCTGCGCGGCCACCCCGTATGATTCGACCCATCTGGCCAGGAAAGCGCCAAGATGGGCCGCCAATCCCCCGAAAAGCAGGAGCCTGGCCCAGGACTTGAGCCGGGCGCTGTTCCACAAAGCCGCCCCCACAAAGAAGATGCCGGCAAAAAGATAGGCCAGCGTTACCAAGCCGATGATTGAGCTGATCATGCTTTAAGCTTCCTGCTCTTGGGTTTTAGAATGCGGGTGCTGAAAAAAGGCTCCGAAGGCATTATCTCTGCTTTGATTACAATTTCTGCTTTAACCGCATAAGCACCCGGTCGGTTTTTATGGCGAAATCTTCCCGGGCCCGGGGGCTGGCACCCAGGAGGCGGCCTTCCCACCTGCCGTCCGGCTTTTGGCTCAGGGTCACCGCCCACCGCTGGGCAGGCAGGAGAAAAGCCAAAATAAACCCCGGCAGGCAGAGCAAAAAGCCGCTGTAAACCCACCAGACGCCGGGGTCCCGCCGGACCTGGAAAACCGAGAAATATTGGAACGGCAGGGATTCCAGCGTCAGACGCTGAGGGCCTGGCTGATAAAAGGGCGTATCCGGGTTTTCGGCCAATTCCGGATGGTCCTTGGAAACCCAGAAAACCAGGGGATGGCCGGGACCGCTTTTATAAGCCACCATGACCGCGGGCCCGGTGCCCATAAGATTGCCGTCCAGGCGCACCGCCATCATTTGGGCCTGGCCTCCCGGCAATGTCAGGGCCTGGCGCATGGGGGCCTCCACCTGGTGGCAGTCCTCGCCCTGGCATACCTTGAGCTTCACCGGGCCGTTGGGCCGGGCGCCGTAGCTGGATTGGTAGAAGGTCAGACCGCCGAAGGTCACGGGCTCGTTCACCCGGCAGACGGCTTTGGCGACCTCCCGGCCGTTGCGGAAGAAAGTGAGATCAGAGCGAAATTCCGCAGGAATGCCCTGCTGGTAATAATCAACCCGGAAGTCGTCCAAGCGCACCTGAAAATCCAGGGGTTTGGTGCGGTCGCCCTGCAGTACGAAGCTTCCCGCGGTTTCGCCCTCATGCAGCAGCAGGCGGCCTTCCTGGCCCCAAAATTTGCCCACCAGCCCGCCTGCCAGAATGAGAAGCAGGGAGAGGTGAATCAAGTAAGGCCCCAAAGGCCGGAAGCGGCCGCGTTCAAGGAAAAACACGATCTTGCCGGATTCGGGCGAGACGCTCCGGGGTCGGCCTACCTCCCGGCGCAGGACTTGGCACACCAGATTTTGCGGGTCTTGGTCCGCAGGCAGATAAAAACGGCCCCGCTCCGGCAGGTTTCGGGCGGTTTCCCAGGACAGGGGCTGGGCCACCCGCCTGATGGCCTGGGGCAGTCCCCTGGTAAGGCAGGCCAGGAGGTTCAAAGTCAGCAGTCCCACCGGCAGGAGAAACCAGGGACTGCCGTAAAGGTTGGTAAAACCAAGGCGCACCAGCAGCGCGCCGCTGTCGGGGCCGAAGCGGGCCAAGTAATTCGCCGCCGGCTCACCCTGAGGCACAATGGTGCCCACCACCGCTACCAAGGCCAGAGCCAGGAGCAGGACAACGGTGAGCCGGATTGAGGTAAAAAAGCCCCAGAGCCGAGGTGCTAAATCAGAAAATGCTTGTGACACGCTGCTTTAATCCATGAAAAAAAGAGTAGGCGGCCAATCAGACTCGGAGCCGGATCAACCGCCTTGGGCTGCAGGAATGAAAACGGCTCTCTCTGCGGATGCTCAGGAAAGATTAATCTTCTTCCAACTCTTCCTCTTCGCTCAGGAATTCCTCATACTCCTCTTCTGTCAGGAGGTCGTCAAATTCCTGGCCGGAAGGCATCTCAATTTTTAACAGCCAACCTTCAGCTAAAGGGTCCTCATTGATGATTTCGGGCACTTCCAGGGCCTCGTAGTTAACTTCGACTACTTCCCCGGAAACAGGCGCCACCAATTCCCGGCGGCCGTGTTTGGCTTCCACCGTGCTGAACGCCTCTTCCTTGATGATCTCCTCCCCTTCTTCCGGGAGGCGCAATGAATAAATTTCCCCCAGTTTTTCCTGGAGAAAATCGCTTATTCCCAAGGTGACCCTAATATCATCATCCGCCCGGACCCAGATATGGTCCCGACTGAAACGAATCTCGCCGATGTCCATACCCTCCATACTCTTGTTAATTTAACATGTCGTTTCGGAAAATCCAGGGTTTTGCGGGGGAAATATAATAATCAAAAAAAAATTTAGCAAGGACTTTTTTATGCCAGATTGCCCCGGCTTCCCTGTCTGGTTATTTCCCCAGCCCCGGCCTTGTCGTTCGGCTTTTTAGCTTGACATTACACGGGTGCGTTGGTAGATGTAAATGATAAATTTCACAAATGCCATCCACACGGGCCGAAGGAGGCTAGGTAGATGAAGCAGGTGCAAAAAATTCTCTTTCCTATTGATTTATCCGAAAATTTCGAGACCTTGATTCCCTGGGTTTCCACGTTCGTGAATAAATTCGACGCCACGCTTTATGTGCTGTTTGTCACCCAAGACCTAAAGACCATCTCCTTTATTCCGCATGTCAGCCTCGATCAGCTGCAACAGGAGTCGATAAAGGCGGCGGAGCAAAAAATGGCCGCGGCCAGGCAGGAATTCTTCCGCGATTTCAAAAAGCTGGAGACCCGGGTGGCGGTGGGCAAGCCCGCGGAAAAAATCCTGGAGGTCGCCAAGCAGGAGGGCGTCGACCTGATTATCATGGGCACCCATGGCCGCCGGGGCCTGGAGGCCAAAATCTTCGGCAGCGTCTTCCTGAAGGTCTCAAGAGACGCCGACGTGCCCGTGCTCAGCATTTCCAAGGCTTAAGAAAAGGATCCCTGTGACTCAAGAACCCTCCAGGCCTTACGGGAGGGTTTTTTTTGGCTTTTTTTTTCAAACCGCGGCTGTGGCTTTCATCCCAAATTCAATAAGGTGAATCCCGATTTGGGGTCCCGGCGGCGCAATGCGGCCGCGCCCACCACCTCCAGGATTATCACCTCGCCCACCAGCCAGACATCCACCCCGGCCCGGCTGCAGCCCACGGTGGCGCCCCCCTCCCGGCCCGCGGCGGCGTGCAGGTGCAGGACGGGGTCTCCCGCTTCGTTGGGAAACAGGGTTCCCACCCCCAGGACCTCCTGGATGCCGGAAAGGGTATGGACCAAGGGAATGATGGCGTCGCCGCGGCCTGCTTCCGGGCCCACTACCAGACGGCTGCCGTCCTGAGCGCCGCCCACATAGATGACCATCCCCTCCATGAGGCCCTGCTCCCGGGCAAAGGTTTCAACGGCCTCGGGCAGGCGCTCGCCTTCCTCCAGTTGGAGCACAAAAATCCGGCCGATGCGGCCTTCCCGAAATTGCATGACGTTCCCCCTTGTCGTACGGCGAAATATGCGGAGACAAATCACTCCGGCGGCTGCCGGCCGTCCGGAGCCTCAATAATCGGAATCAAGCAGACGCCAGGCGAAAAACACCAGCACCGCGCCGGCCAGAACAATATACCAGTAATTAGCAAAAAACTCTCCCCATCCAGGGGAAGGGGCGACGTTTCTGGCTCAGGATCGCCCTATAACAATTTGGAGCAGGAACAGATTCATTTTTTCCATCCTGTAAGTTGATTGAATGTGAGATTATTTTCTGTTGCAACTTGCAGGCCGTAGATTAACCTGTCAGGCATGACTTTTTCTTTCCAGGAGCCAGGCCACCCAGGTGAAGCTGATATCCGGCGGCAGTTCGGGGTGCCAGAAGTCTTTCACCAGGCGCCGGACCAGGCGCCAGCCCAGCCGCTGATAGGATTCCCGAAGCTCATCTTCCTGGTTGTCGCGGAATCCGGAAATGATGAGGCGGCCGCCCGCGGCCAGGCGGTCGAGTTCAGCTATTTTGTCAAGCTGCACCTCCCAGGGAAGATTGGCCGCCACCAAATCGAAAGGCCCCTTCAGGCACTCGGTGGAGCCTCGCACCACCCGGACGGCTTGCCCCAGGCGGTTGGCGTCGGCGTTGTTCCGGGAAGCCCGGGCCGCGGTCATTAAAATATCCACCCCTATCACCCGGGGAACCCCCAATGCCGCCGCGGCCAGGCTCAAAATGCCGGTGCCGCAGCCGATATCGGCCATGAACGCGACGCGCTGCCTGGCCAGCACTTCCCGCAGCAGGTCCAGGCACAGGCGGGTGGTGGGGTGACTGGGGGGAAAAGCCTTGCCGCTTTTCACCACGAGCACCCGCTCGGTCGGCTTGGCCCGATACGGGCGCCAATGGGCGCGCAGCGCTAAGTTGTCAGAAAGCCGGTAAAACATGCCTGGACACCCTGTGGAGCGTGAGCCGTCGAACTACTGAGCTATGGCGGGGTTGGCCCTGCGGCGCCATTTAAAATACCCTTCGTCTTAGCCGCGGTTATATTGACCAGGAGAACCTTTTTGGTTAAGAATAATACTAATTAGAACCAAACCCCAGCTTTTTAAGGGAAGTGAAAAGAGAAACTTCGATTTATCATGGAAAAAATTTTACTCACCCGGGCCGGTTATGAGAAGCTCCTGAAGGAACTGGAGTTGCTCAGCCGGGTTGAACGGCCTCGGGTCCTGCATGAAATCCTGCAGGATGCCCCGGATTGGGGATTTGAGGCCGGTCCCGATTTTAAGAGCACCCTGGCCCGCCGCGAATGGGTGGATCAGCGTATAAAGCAATTGCAGGACCTCCTGGCCAATGCTGAGGTCCTGGTGGGCAGCAACCTGCCCCCCGACCAGGTGCGCTTCAACGCCCGCGTGCGCATCCTCAACCTCCATACCGGCAAGGAGCAGCATTTCAAGTTAGTAGGTCCATTTGAGGCGGACGCCGGCAACGGCCGCCTGTCTACCGCCTCCCCCCTGGGCCAGGCCCTCATGGGCCGAACTTTGGGGGAACGAGTGGAGGTGGAAACTCCGGCAGGGAAAAGGTCATATCAGATTCTGGAGATAGAAATGGACGCGATATGACCGGCCCCCATCACGCTCACCCTCATTCCCACCGCTTTGAAAGCAGCCGCTGGCGCCTCACCTTAGCTTTTGCCACCCAGGGAATTTTTTTTATTGTAGAATTAGTAGGAGGCATTCTCACCAACAGCCTCGCCTTGCTGGCGGACGCCGGGCATATGCTGAGCGACGTAGGCGCGCTGGGTCTGAGCCTCCTGGCCCTTTACTTTACCCTCAAACCGCCTACCGCCAAGAAGACTTTCGGCTATCACCGGCTGGAAATTTTGGCTGCTTTGGTTAACGGCCTGGCCTTATGGGCTATGGCTGTTTATATTTTTTATGAGGGCTACCAGCGCTTCCTGCAACCCCCGGAGATCAGGATCGTGCCCATTATTATCATTGCTCTCCTGGGCCTCCTGGTCAATCTGTTCGGGGTGGTTGTTCTCTACCCCGCCCGGGCGCACGGGTTAAATCTCAGGTCCGCGTTTCTGCACCTGGTGGCCGATTCCCTGGGTTCTATCGCGGTTATCGGCGCAGGTGTTGCTATTTTCTTCAAAGGCTGGTACTGGTTGGATCCAGTGGCCGGCGCCGCCATCGCGGTGCTCATTATAATCGGCAGCTGGCAGCTTGTTTTTGAAGCCACTGATATTTTATTGGAGTCAACTCCTAAGGACATTGACCTGGAAGAGGTTGAAAAAGCCTTGTACGAGCACCCGGGGGTCAGGCACATTCATGATTTGCACATCTGGACCATAGCTTCGGGATTGCACGCGCTCAGCGTCCATGTAGCCGTGGATGACGAACTCAACCGGGATTGTATCACCCTTGAGCTGGAAAAATTGCTGTATCACCGCTTCGGCATTGAGCACACCACCGTGCAGCTTGAAGGCCCGACGTATCAAAACCCCCGGATTTGCCCGTGGCATCCGGGGCCTTTATAAGACGGCTCCTTAACCAGGCGCCCAGGAGATCATCAAGGAGGCCACATGTCTCAGAACCTATGGGAATTGAAGCCAGAAAATCTTAGAGCCTCATTCAACCCCGATGAACTTGGATTCGAAACCACCCTGGATTTGGCCCCCATGAAGGCCAAGGTGGTGGCCCAGGCCCGGGCCCGGCAGGCCATGGAGTTCGGTTTGGGCATCAAGGATCCGGAATACAATATTTTTGTGGCCGGCCCGCGCCTGTCCCGCAAAACCGAAACCATCAAAGATTATGTCGCGGAGCTTGCCGCCAAGGAACCCAGCCCCCCGGATTACATTTATGTGCATAATTTCAACGAGCCGGAAAGACCCAAGGCTTTGACCCTGCCTGCGGGCCGGGGGCGCAAATTCCAAGCCGATATGCAGGAATTGGTAGCCAATTTAAGAAGCCGAATTCCCGAGGTATTTGAAAGCGAAGATTACAACAAGCAGCGCGAAGAACTCGTGCGGCGGTTCACCCAGGAACGCAACGCCATTCTCCAGGAACTGGACGCCAAGGCCTCTGAAGAAGGCTTCATCCTGAATATTTCTCAAACCGGCTTGATGATCTTCCCGGGCAAAGATGGCAAGCCCATGAGTGAAGAGGAACTCAAGGCGCTGACCGAGGAAGAGCGGGACTCCTTAAAGAGACGATCCACGGTCCTGCATGAGGAAATGAATGAAGCCATCCGCAAGATCCGCCGGATGGAGAAAGAGTTTGCCGAAGCCGAAAAGAAGCTCGACCAGGACGTGGCCTTATCCATAGTGGGCCACTATATTGAAGAGCTGGTGGAAAAATACCATGACCTTCCCCATGTGGTGGAATATCTCCGGGAAGTAGAGACCGACATCCTCAAAAATTTGGAAGACTTCAAGAAACGGCCCGGCGCGCCGGGGCCGTTTCCTTTTCCGGTGCCCGAGCCCAGTTTTACCCAATACCAGGTGAATGTCCTGGTGGACAACACCGAAACCAGGGGCGCACCGGTCATCCTGGAGAATAACCCTAACTACACCAATCTCTTCGGGGGCGTGGAGCGGCGGGCCCAATTCGGCGCCCTGATCACGGACTTCACCCTCATCCGCCCGGGCTCCATTCATAAGGCCAACGGCGGCTATCTTATCATCCACATCCTGGACCTGTTGCGCTGGTTTTTTTCTTATGAAGCCCTGAAGCGCTGCCTGAAAGAACAGGAAATCAAAATTGAAGACCTGGCCGAGCAGATGGGGTTTATCGCCACCCGCACCCTTCAGCCCCAGCCCATCCCGCTCAACATAAAAGTCATCCTTATCGGCGATCCCCATATTTACCAGCTGCTTTACATTTATGACGAGGACTTCCAGAAGCTTTTCAAGATCAAAGCCCAATTTGATTACGAAATGAAAAAGACGCCGGAACACCTCCAGGAGTTTGCCGCCCTGGTGGGGAGCTACTGCCATGATGAAAAGCTCATGCCGGTCCACAAAACCGGCATGGCCCGCCTCATCGAATACGCCCAGGAACTCACCGGTCACCAGCAAAAACTGACGCTGCAGCTCAAGGAAGTGCTGGACATAGTCAAGGAGGCCAATTACTGGGCCAAGAACAACACCCACGAAGTAATCTTCGGCACTGACATAGAAAAAGCCATTCAGGAAAAGATTTACCGCTGCGACTTGCCCGAAGAAAAGATGCAGGAATTGTTTGATGAGGGCATCTTATTTCTGGAGACCACGGGGTCGGTGGTGGGCCAAATCAACGGCCTGTCCGTTTATGCCCTGGGCGACCACGCTTTCGGCCGCCCCAGTCGGATTACCGCCAGCTACGCCATGGGGAAAGAGGGTGTGGTGGCCATCGACCGGGAAGCTCAAATGGCCGGCAACATCCACAATAAAGGCGTTTTGATTCTGGCCAGCTATCTCAAGAGCCGGTTCGCCCAGGACAAGCCGCTGACGCTTTCCGCCAGTTTGACCTTCGAGCAGAGCTACGGCTTGGTGGAGGGTGATTCCGCCTCGGCCGCGGAACTCATTGCCCTTACCTCGGTCCTGGCCGATGTGCCTCTCAAGCAGAATATCGCCATCACCGGCTCGGTGTCCCAGCGGGGTGAAGTGCAGCCCATCGGCGGCGTCAATTGGAAGATCGAGGGTTTTTATAAAGTGTGCAAAGCCAAGGGCCTGGACGGCACCCAGGGGGTCATCGTGCCCAAGGCCAATGTCAAGGACCTGATGCTTAAGAAAGAAGTGGTTGATGCTGTTAAAGAGGGCAAATTTCACGTCTGGGCCGTGGGCCACGTGGACGAAGCCATCGAATTGCTGACCGGCATGCCGGCAGGCAAACGGCAGCCGGATGGCACCTGGGAAGAAGGCACCGTGAATTTCAAGGTGGATCAGACTCTGACCCGCCTCATGGAGTTGGCCCGTGAATTGATGAAGGGGGAAGAGGAACAAAAAAGCGGCTCCCCGCCGCCTCCGCCGGCAAGCTGCGGGACGTAAGATGCGGGAAGGAGCCTAAAAAAAACTTCTTTTATGGCAAGGTTTTTGCATTTTGTTAATTTTAAAGTTTCGTGGGAGTTATTCCGAACAAGATGCTCAAATGGCAAAAATTTTTTGCAAAAATGCAAATTTTTGCTTGACAAAGGATTTATAGTGAGTATCTTAATATTCACAAAACCTAACGAGGAGGCCTGCGTTTGGGAAAACCCCATTTAAAATGTCAGGTTCGTGCTCGTAGGCTAGTTTATTTGGTTATATGTAATAGAATTCTATATTTATTGGGATAATGTTATTGGGATATTGCTAAACTGTTAAAAAAGCCGCGGCTTATCCGCGGCTTTTTTTTTCGCGGGGGGGATTTTTATGAACATAAGAGAAAAAATTGCAATTTTCGTTGATTATGAAAATA